>DATGVL010000024.1:0-34931 GCA_035300445.1 Steroidobacteraceae bacterium | reverse complement strand
CCCCGGTGATCATGTTCTTCACGTAGTCCGCATGCCCCGGGCAGTCCACGTGCGCGTAGTGCCGGTTCTTGCTCTGGCACTCCACGTGCGCGGTGGATATCGTGATGCCGCGCGCCTTCTCCTCAGGGGCCTTGTCGATCTGGTCGTACGCCACGAAGGTCCCGCCGTAGGTCTCGGCCATCACCTTCGTCAGCGCCGCCGTCAACGTCGTCTTCCCATGGTCCACATGACCAATCGTCCCCACGTTCACGTGCGGCTTGTTGCGCTCGAATTTCTCTTTGGACATGGAAGTTCCCTCGAAAAGGCGCAACGCGCTCGCAGCGCGGCGCCGAAAATTCCCGACAAACCAACTCTCAACTCAACCCCGGTTACCCGGTCGACTGGAGCCCACGACCGGGATTGAACCGGTGACCTCGTCCTTACCAAGGACGTGCTCTACCAACTGAGCTACATGGGCTCTGCGGACCTAAGCTGGAGCGGGTGATGGGAATCGAACCCACGTCATCAGCTTGGAAGGCTGAGGTTCTACCATTGAACTACACCCGCGCTGATGGACGCCCAATCTGCCGGCCGAACCTCACAGGCCCGCGCGTCCTTCCCCGCGCCGTCTGGTGGAGGGGGAAGGATTCGAACCTTCGAAGGCGTAAGCCGGCAGATTTACAGTCTGCTCCCGTTGGCCGCTTGGGTACCCCTCCGCAAAACGAGCCGCGTATTTTGATTTCGGGGTCCTGGCGTGTCAATGCATGCTGGCCCGTTATTTGCTTGGGGGTCGGCCGCCGGGAGGCCGGTTCGCCCCGCGGCGCTGGGCTGGGCCCCCCCGCCGCAGGGCCTCAACCGGGGTTTCATGCCTGGCCGGCTCACCCGGGGACCCGGACCGCGAGCGGGGCCGCCCGGTGGCGCGGATCGAGCGTTCCAGGGCCTCGATCAGGGCGGGATCGGCGCTGCGTGCCTCACCGGGGCGCAGGTCGCGGGGCAATTCGACCGAGCCGTAGCGGATGCGCAGCAGGCGGCTGACCTCGAAACCCACTGCGCTCCACAGCCGGCGCACCTCGCGGTTGCGCCCCTCGTGCAGCACGACCCGCAGGGTGCTGTGGCCGCGCCCCGCGCCCTCTTCGTCCGGGCCGCTGATCCGATCGAAGCGCCCCGGACCGTCTTCCAGCTGCACTCCAGCCAGCAACTGGCTCAGGACCTGCGGCCCCGGCCGGCCGCGCAGCCGCACCAGGTACTCGCGCTCCACTTCGCTCGAGGGGTGCATGAGGCGGTGGGCGAGTTCCCCATCGGTGGTCAGGAGCAGGAGCCCCGCGGTGTTCACGTCCAGCCGTCCGACGGCAATCCAGCGTCCCTGGCGCGGCGGCGGCAGCCGCTCGAACACGGTTGGCCGGCGCTGCGGGTCGCTGCGGGTGGTCACCTCGCCGACCGGCTTGTAATAAAGGAGTAGCTCCCGGGAAGGGGCTGCAGCGCGATCGAGGTCGAGCTTCGCCCCGTCGAGGCGCACCTCGTCGGCGCTGGTGGCGCGATCTCCGAGCTGGGCGAGGCGGCCGCCGATGCTCACGCGCCCGGCGCGGATCCACTCCTCGATGGTGCGGCGCGACCCCAGGCCCGCCTGCGCCAGCAGCTTCTGCAATCTGATCATGCGATCATAACCGGCGCTCTTAAGCAGATACCCCCGCCATGCTTGTGGGTGCAATCAAAGGGAGCGTAGAAGGACGTCATGATCTACGACAACATACTCGGCACGATCGGCAAGACCCCGATCGTCGGAATCCAGCGCCTCGCACCCAAGCACGTCACCATGTACGTGAAGTGCGAGTTCTTCAATCCGCTCGGGTCCGTCAAGGACCGCCTCGCGATCGCCATCATCGAGGACGCCGAGCGCAGCGGCGCCCTCAAGCCCGGCCAGACGGTGGTCGAGGCCACTTCCGGCAACACCGGGATCGCGCTCGCCATGGTGTGCGCGGCCAAGGGTTATCCGTTCGTCGCCACCATGGCCGAATCGTTCTCGGTCGAGCGCCGCAAGATCATGCGCCTGATGGGAGCGAAGGTGATTCTCACGCCCGCCGCCGAGCGCGGCAGCGGCATGGTGCGCAAGGCCGCGGAACTCGCCAAGAAGCATGGCTGGTTCCTCGCGCGCCAGTTCGAGAACGAGGCCAACCCGGCCTACCACCGCAACACCACCGGGCCGGAGATCCTGCAGGACTTCGCCGGCAGGCGGCTCGATTACTTCGTCACCGGCTGGGGCACCGGGGGCACGCTGACCGGGGCGGGCGAGATGGTGCGTCTGGCGCGGCCGGAGGTGCAGATCATCGCCTCGGAGCCCGCGGGCGCGGCGCTGCTGTCGGGCAAGCCGTTCACGCCGCACAAGATCCAGGGCTGGACGCCGGACTTCGTGCCGGCGGTGCTGAAGCGCGAGGTGCCGCACCGGATCGTGACGGTCACGGACACGGAGGCGGTGGAAAACGCGCGCTCGCTCGCCCGCAGCGAGGGTATTTTCTGCGGCATTTCCTCGGGCGCAACGTTCGCCGCCGCTCTCAAGGTCGCCGGCGAAGCCTCCCAGGGCGCGGTGATTCTCGCCATGCTCCCGGACACCGCCGAGCGCTACCTGTCCACGGTGCTGTTCGAAGGGATCGCCGAGGGCGGCGATCCGGAGCCCTAGAGCATTACGGTCGGGCCATCCAGGTCCGCCGCAGGTGCCGATCCCATGGATGCGCGCCAGTACGCATCGTTGCCCGACCCTTTTCCCATGTGGCGCGGCGGGGTGCTGCACGGCGCGCGCATCGCCTACGAGACCTGGGGCGAGCTCAATGCCGCGCGCGACAATGGGCTGCTGCTGTTCACCGGCCTCTCGCCGCCAGCTCACGCCGCCTCATCCCCGGCCGATCCATCAGACGGGTGGTGGCAGGGAATGGTCGGACCGGGACTGGCCATCGACTCGGAGCGCTTCTTCGTCATCTGCGTCAACTCTCTCGGCAGCTGCTTCGGATCGAGCGGGCCGGCTTCCATCGATCCGGCAACCGGCAAGCCCTACCGGCTGACGTTTCCAGATCTCTCGGTCGAGGACATCGCGCGCGCGGGCTACGAGACCGTGCGCTCGCTCGGGATCGAGAGGCTGGACGCGGTCATGGGCCCCTCGCTCGGAGGCATGGTGGTGCTCGCGTACGCCGCGCAGTTTCCCGGCGCGGCGCGGCGGCTGGTGTGTATCTCGGGGACCGCCGCGGCGGCGCCCTTCGCGATTGCGCTGCGCTCGATCCAGCGCGAGGCGATCACCCATGATCCGGACTGGCAGGGCGGCAACTACACCCCCGAGCGAGCACCGGTCACGGGCCAGCGCCTGGCCCGCAAGCTCGGCACCGTGACCTACCGTTCCGCCGCAGAATGGGCGCAGCGCTTCGGACGCCAGCCGATCCGCCAGGAGATGATGCGCGGCGATCCGTTCGCCTCCGAGTTCGCGATCCAGGGCTACCTGGAAGCCCTGGCGCAGCGCTTCGTCAGCGTCTTCGACCCCAACTGCTACCTGTACATCTCCCGCTCAATGGACCGCTTCGATCTCAGCGCGCACGGCGAGCCGGTGAGCCTGTTCCGGCGCGCCGGCCTGAGCGCTGCGCTCGTGATCGGGGTGCAGACGGACCTGCTGTTCTCGGTGACCGAGCAGCAGGGCATCGCGAGCTCGCTCGCGGCCGCAGGGGTCGCCACGCGCTTTGCCCCGCTTCCATGCATCGAGGGGCACGACGCCTTCCTCGTGGACCTCGACACCTTCGGACGCGAAATCGGCGCCTTTCTGGGCGGCGGATGAGCAGCGGCGGCAGGCGGCGCGGGCCAGCTTATGTGATGCCTGCGGCCAATGCTAAGGTCGCCGCGAAATAAGTTCACTGAGCACGGCAAACCGCGCCGGGAAAGGCATAATGCGCCGGCCGGAACTACAACAACAAAGTCCTCGAGGATCAGCAGTGGAACGCCGACTGCATACCAGACACCGGGCACGAACCATCGTCTACATCACCGCTCCGGGCGGCCGCCGCAAGCTCTGCAAGGCGGTCAACCTGAGCGCCACCGGTGTCTTCATCGAGACGACGAACCTGGGCCTGCGCAAGGGGCAGCAGGTGGTGCTGTCCTTCGCCATCAATCTCGGCGTCATCACGAAGCTCCACCGCCGCACGGCCGTGGTCGCGCACGTCTCGCGCGGCGGCACCGGGCTCATGATGGAGACCTTCGCCCAGGCCTCGGGCTGAAGCCACGGTCCTCCGGGGCATCCGAGCCTGCTGAAGCGTCGCCCACCGGTTCGGGCGGCCTTGGCGCCTGAAGAACTCGCCGTCTGCTACCCTAGCCGACTCGCATGAACCCACCTGCTCCGTCCCGGCGGCGCCTGCTCCGGCTCGCGCTCGCGGCATCGCTCGCGCCGGTGGTGCCGGGCAGCGGGCGCTCGGCGTTTGCGGCGGATGCACCGCTACTTGCAGTCACCGCGCCCGAAGCGCAAGCGGTGAAATACGTCGAGGACGTGCGGCGGCCTGTACCAGGGCGCTGAGGGTTCCGCGCAGGGGCCGTGCCAGCTGTTCCCTGGCAAGCAGGTGCGGGCCGCCGGGTGGTGCACGGGGTGGGCGCCGCAGATGTGAAGGCTCGGGCAGAGCCGATGTCGGTCAGAGGCCGCCTGAATCGACATTGGGACAGGCGGCTGGTGTGACGCCAGGCGACCGCCGCAACGATGGAACGATATAAGGAGTCTCCCATGCCGAGTTTCATGATGCTGCTTCACGGTCCGGCGGACCGGCCCCGTCAGACCGCGTCCAACCCGCAGGAGTTCACGCACATGACGCGGGAATACATGGAGTGGGCGGATCGCATGCGCGCGCAGGGCCAACTCAAAGGGGCCAATAAGCTCACCGACGACGCGGGCAAGATCCTGCGTACCGATGGCGGCCGCCTGTCCACGACCGACGGACCGTATGCCGAGAGCAAGGAGCTCGTCGGCGGTTTCTTCATCATCTCCGCCACCGACTACGCCGACGCCTGCCGCATCGCCGAGAGCTGCCCGCATGTGAAGTACGGCAGCTACATCGAAGTGCGCCAGGTACAGGAGCTGTAGAGGCGCATGCCCGCAGCAGAGCACGAGCTCGCCGCGCTGTTCCGGCGCGAAGCCGGCAGCATCTGCGCCTGGCTGGTGCGTCTGCTCGGGCCGGCGCGACTCGATCTGATCGAGGACGCGGTACAGGACGCGTTCAGCGCAGCGCTCACCCAGTGGCCCATCGAGGGCACTCCGCAACGTGCGGCGGCGTGGCTGGCGGTCGCGGCGCGCAACAAGGCCCTCGATCGCCTCAAGCGCGACATGAGGCTCGATTCCCTCGACACGCAAAACGAAGCCGCCGCCTGGCGGCTCGGGTTCTCGAACCCGGACGACACCGGTAAGCCGGACGATACCCTGGCGCTCATGTTCGTGGCGTGCCACCCGGCGCTTGCGCCGGAGGAGCAGGCGATGCTGACGCTGCAGACCGTGTGCGGCTTCAGTTCGCGCGAGATCGCGCGCAGTTTTCTCTCGACCCCCGAGGCCGTGACCCAGCGCCTGGTGCGCGCCAAGCGCAAGATCAGGGGACTCGGGCTGGCGTTCGAGATTCCGGAAGGCTCCCGGCTCGGTGAGCGCCTGCCGGGGCTCCTGAACGCGATCTATCTGCTGTTCAACGGCGGTTATACCGCCGCCGAAGGCGAGCCGCTCATGGCGCAGGAGCTGTGCGCGGAGGCGCTGCGGCTCGCCACGCTTCTCACCCAACACGCCGCCACCGCGACCGGCGAGACACACGCGCTCGCCGCGCTCATGTGTTTCCATCATGCGCGCGCGGCGGCGCGCACCGGTGAGCGGGGCGATCTGGTGCTGCTGGCCGAGCAGGACCGCTCGCGCTGGGATCACGCATTGATTGCGCAGGGGTTCGTGCATTTGCGCGGTGCGATGTCGTCCACCGGGCTCACGCCGCTGCACATCGAGGCGGGTATCGCCTCGGTGCACGCCGGGGCGCGCCGCTTCGAAGACACCGACTGGGCGGCGCTGTCACGCTATTACGACACGCTGCTCGAGCTCAAGCCCACCGCGGTGGTGCGCTTGAACGCCGCCATCGCGTGCGCGTACGCCATGGGTCCCGCCACCGGACTTACGCAGCTGGATGCGCTCGCGGGCACCGCGCGGCTGACGCACTACGCTCTGTACCACGCCGCGCGCGGGGATCTGCTGCTGAAGCTCGGGCGCGCCGCGCACGCCGGCGACTCGCTCAGGCGCGCGCTCGAGTGCCCGGTGAACGGCGCCGAGCGCGACTATCTCACGCGCAGACTACTCGCCTGCGAGGCGCTCGCACCGGCGACCCCCGCGCAGGTTGCCTAAAGACACCCCGCCCGCCCCGAAGCGGCACCGCGCCGCGACGCCCGCGCGTCAGTCGTAACAGGGACCTACCTCGCGCACTTCAATCGTGGCCCATTGCGCGGCCGGACACTGCGCTGCGAAGCCGAGCGCCTGTTCGCGGGTCGCGCAGTCGAGGAGGAAGAAACCGCCGATCAGCTCTTTGGATTCGGTGAACGGACCATCGGTCACTCTGCGCCTGCCGGCGTGCGTGTCGAGCCGCACCGACTCGGCACGCAACGAGTTGCTCTCGAGCAGGACACCACGCGCCTTCAGGTCCGCGGTGTATGCGAGCATCCGCTCGTAGACCGCACGGCCCTCCTCCTCCGAACGCAGCCGCCGCTGTCCCTGCGGTTCCACGATCAACAGCATGTACGGCATGATCTCTCCGATAAAGGTTTCAGGTTCGTCCGCGCTTGCAGGCGGCGGCACGATCCAGCAGCAGGCGAGTCTCGCGCGCGTTGTGGGTGAGTGTCGCCGCGCGCTCGAACTCCCCGCTCGCCTCCTCGTAACGGCCGAGCTTCGCCAGCAGGTCCCCGCGCACGCTCGGCAGCAGGTGATAGGAGTCGAGCGAGCCTTGCGCCGCAAGCTGGTCGGCGAGCTCCAGTCCCGCCGCCGGCCCGTAGGCCATGGCCACTGCGACCGCCCGGTTCAACTCCACCACCGGGGAGGGTGTGAGGCGCGCCAGCTCATCGTAGAGCGCGGTGATGTACACCCAGTCCGTGTCCGCCGCGGTCGCGGCGCGCGCATGACAGGCGGCGATCCCCGCCTGCAGGAGGTACGGTCCGCGCGCCTCACCGAGCGCCTCGCCGCGCGCCAGCGCCATCAATCCGCGATGAATGAGCAGCCGGTCCCAGACTGCGCGGTTCTGCTCCATGAGCAGCACCGGCTCGCCGTTCGCCCCGGTGCGCGCGCGGATGCGGGACGCCTGGATTTCCATCAGCGCCACGAGTCCGTGAACTTCCGGCTCGCGCGGCGCGAGCTCGGCGAGGATGCGCCCGATGCGCAGCGCCTCCTCGCACAGCCCCGGCCGCATCCAGTCCTCGCCGGCGGTGGCGGAATAGCCCTCGTTGAACACCAGGTAGATGACTTCGAGCACCGAGGACAGCCGTCCGGCGAGCTCACCGCGCCGCGGGATCTCGAAGGGCACGTGCGCGTCGCTGAGCGTGCGTTTGGCGCGCACGATGCGCTGCGCGATGGTGGGCTCGGGGACCAGGAAGGCGCGCGCGATTTCTTCCGTGGTCAGTCCCGCCAGCAGCCGCAGCGTGAGCGCGGTTCTTGCTTCGGTGGACAACAGCGGATGGCAGGCGATGAACATCAGCCGCAGCAGATCATCGCCGATCTCGTCGTCCGCGCTCGCCTCGAGCTTGCCGCCGTTGCTCCGCTGTTCCATCTCGAGCTCGTGACCGAGTGCCTCATGCTTGCGCGTGAGCATGCGCTCGCGCCGCAGATGATCGATGGCACGATGCTTGGCGGTGGCCATGAGCCAGGCGCCGGGATTGTCGGGGATACCTGAGCGCGGCCACTGCTCGAGCGCCGTGACGAGCGCGTCCTGCGCCAGCTCCTCCGCCCGGCCCACGTCGCGCACCAGGCGTGCAAGACCTGCGATCAGCCGCCCGGACTCGATCCTCCAGAGCGCGTCGATGGTGCGATGGACATCCGTGGCCGTCATGGCCACGGATGACACCATCGTCGCGTGCGCGGCGCAAGCCAAGTTCCCTCACGCGCTTTTGCGGGCCGCGGCGGTCACGGCGCCCAGGGGTTTCTCGCAGTTGACCATCCAGGGGGTGCCGAAGCGGTCGGTGACCATGCCGAAGCGCTGCGCCCAGAAGGTCTCCTGGACGGGCATGGTGACCTTGCCGCCGTCCGCGAGCGTCGCGAAGATGCGCTCCGCCTCGGCGGGCTGCTCGACCGCCGCCATCACGTTGAAGCCCTCGGGTGTGTGGTAGTGCTCTGCCGGCGCGTCGCAGCCGAGCAGATACTGGCCTCCGAGATCGATCCGTGCGTGGATGATCTTGTCGCGCGACTGCGCGCAGGTCTGCTCCGTGGAAGGGGACTCGCCGTAGGTCATCGAGAACACGATCTTGCCGCCGAAGGTCCTGGCGTAGAAGTCGAACGCCTCACGGCAGTTGCCGTTGAAGTGCAGGTGGGTGCTGGTTTGCATGGGTAGCTTCCGTTTGATGTGAATTGGGTGCGCTTGGCTGGTGCGTGGGCGGTTGGTCAGTGTTTGGAGGCAATGCGCTCGCGCTGCTGCGCTTCCTGCGCCCGCAGTTCCGGCGTCAGGTTCGCGCCGAAGTCCTCGGCCTCGAACACCCGGCGGATCTCGATCTCTTCGTTGCCCTTCTGGAACGGGGAGCGCCGGATCCACTCGACCGCCTCGGCGATGGACTTCACCTGCCACAGCCAGAAGCCCGCGATCAGCTCCTTGGTCTCGGTGAACGGGCCATCCGTCACGGTGCTTTTGCCGCCGCCGAACCTGACCCGCACGCCCTTGGCGCTCGAGTGCAGCCCTTCGCCCGCGAGCATCACGCCGGCCTTCACCAGCTCTTCGTTGAACTTGCCCATCTCGGCGAGAAGCTCCTGGCTGGGCAGCACGCCGGATTCGGACTCCTTGTTCGCCTTCACGATCACCATGACTCGCATGACTGACTCCTCCGTCGGTTAAATTGGGCGTTGTCTCGTCTATATGTGTGTACGACGAGCGAGACCGGTGAGAATCGACACGACCGCCAGGATTTTTTGCACCCACTCTAAGTCACTGAAGGCCCTCGGGATTGTCACCACCCGCCCCCGCCCCTGCTCACGCGGAGCTCTGGCCGCTGCGCTTCATCAGTGTCGAGGCGGTCAGCGGTGTCGCGCTGCTGGCCGCCGCCGCCATCGCCCTCGCGTGGGCGAATTCTCCCTGGGCGGACGCTTATGAGGGCCTCTGGCATTTGAAGCTCGGCCTCGGCGTTGCGGAATACCTTCCGGCGCACGACCTGCACTTCTGGGTGAACGACGGGTTGATGAGCGTCTTCTTCCTGGTCGTTGGACTTGAGATCCGCCGCGAAATGCACGATGGCGCACTGTCGGACCCGCGGGTCGCCACCCTTCCCGTCGTTGCCGCGATCGGCGGCGTGGCCATTCCGGCGCTGCTCTACGTACTCATCAACTCCGACCCGGCAGCGCGTCGCGGCTGGGCGGTACCCACGGCGACCGATATCGCCTTCGCGGTCGGCGTCCTGTCCCTCATCGGCAAGGACGTACCGCCGGCGCTGCGGCTGGTGCTGCTGACGCTCGCCATCATCGATGACATCGCGGCCATTGTGATCATCGCGTTCTTCTACTCGAGCGGTATCGCGGTCGGGGGGCTTTTGATCGTTGCGGCGGGCGTGCTCGGGGTGCTCGTGCTGCAGTGGTTGGGTGTGCAACCGGCGCTCGCCTATGTGCTGCCGGGCTCGGTGGTGTGGTTCGGAATGCTGCGTGCCGGCGTGCATCCGGCGCTCGCCGGCGTGCTGCTCGGCCTTCTGACACCGGCCACCAGCGCTTTCGGACGCGTGCCGCGCGATCCCGGCGCGCGGCGCGCGGGCGCGCCGCCGGTAGAGCGTGTGCAGGCGACGCTGCACCCCTGGGTAGCCTTCGGCATCATGCCATTGTTCGCGCTGGCCAATGCGGGCGTGAGCCTGCAGGGTCTGGAGCTGCGCGCCGCGGCGCCGCTGGCGGTGGGCGCAGGGATCGTGTCAGGGCTGGTGCTCGGCAAGCCGATCGGAATCGTGTTGGTTTCGTTCGCCGCGGTGCGCCTGAAGCTGTGCGTTCTGCCCGCGGGGGTACGCTGGCGTCACGTGCTGCTGGTGGGCCTGCTCGGGGGCATCGGATTCACGATGTCGATCTTCATCGCGAACCTCGCCTTCGAGGATCTGCCGCTGCTCGCCGCGGCCAAGTTCGCCGTGCTGGTGGCGTCGGTGCTCGCCGCGACGCTTGGCCTGCTGCTCGGCCGGGCGACGCGTCCGCGACCTCCTGTTTAGATGAGGTGCAGGGCTGCCGCGAGCAGCAGCAGCAACCCGATCACCGCGAGCGTCGCGTGTCCCACTACGAAGTTGGCGGGGAGGTTCTTCCTGCGCGCGTGGTAAGCGAAAACCAGGGTGAATCCGCCCAGGGCCGCCACCAGGAAGAACCCGAGCGCCCAGCGGGCCGGGCCGGCGGCTCCATGACAGACCGCGACGATCAGCAGCACCAGACCCGTCGCCGCGAGCACTCCGTGCGTGATGGCACTGGCGATGGGCGGCAATCGACCCTGGAACACGGCCAGCGCCATGGTGAGTCCGACGATGGCGGCAACGGCGAAGATCAGGACGGTGATCCACATCGCTCTTCCCCCTTCATACAAACCTGAGTTGTGAGTTCTGTGTTCCTTATAACGCCCCCCGGCCCGCCTGTCAGGCGCGGGTAGAGTCGGCGGCGTTCGACCACGCGCTCATCGACGAGAACGAGGCGCGCAACCTGATCCAGGCGGCTGACGCGCTCATCCAGAGCGTGCCGTAGTCAGATCACGAGGTGGGGCGGCACGCGCGCGCCCGTCGCCCGCTCGTAGGCTCTCGCGACTTGCAGCAGCAGGCCGTCCTGGTTGCGAGGGCCGACGAACGTGATCCCAACCGGCAGGCCGCTCACCAGCCCGGCGGGCACCGTGAGGCTCGGGTAGCCTGCGATGGCCGCAGCCGAGGCGATGGGCGGCCAGCCACCGCCGTTGCGATCACCCCATAGCTCGTCGATCCGCTCCGCCGGCCCGTTGCTCGGCGCAAGCAGGACCTCGACGCCCTGCTGGCCAAGCAGGGCCGCGAGCCCGTCAGTGTCGGCGGTGCGCTGGAGGGTCGCGAGCGCCTTCTGGTAAGCCGGGTCAGTCAGCGGCCCGCGCGCCTCTGCCATCTCGAAGAGTTCCTGTCCGAATACCGTGAGCTCCGCTTCCGAGTGCGCGCGGTTGAAGGCAATCAGGTCGGCGAGTGTCCTGCAGTCGACCTGCGAAGGATCAAGCGTCGCGAGATAGGCGTTGATCGCGGGCTTGAACTCATAGAGCAACGCCTCGAGCTCGGGCGCGTCCATCTCCTCAAAGCCCGCCGGCGGCTTCAGGTCGACGATCACGGCGCCCTCGTGCTCGAGCGCCGCGCGCGCATCGGCGAACAGGCGGGCGGTGTCCGGATGCGCCTCCTTGGGTACGGGCATCGCGCCGATTCTGACGCCGTGCAGCCGAAACGCCTCGAGGTTGGTGCCGTGCACGCCGAAGCCAAGAGGGCGCTCGCAGATCACCGCGGCGAGCACGGCGGCATCCGCCACCGTGCGGCACATGGGGCCGGCCGTGTCCTGGCGCGGCGAGATCGGCACAACGCCTTTGCCGCTGACGGCGCCCACCGTGGGTTTGAGGCCTACGAGGCCGTTGAGAGACGACGGCGACAGGATGGAGCCGTTGGTCTCGGAGCCGATGGCGGCAGCGCAGAAGCTTGCCGCTGCGGCGACCCCGGAGCCGGCGCTCGAGCCGGACGGGTTGCGATCGCGGGCGTAGGCATTTCGGGTCTGGCCACCCACCGCGCTCCAGCCGCTCGAGGAGCGTGTCGAACGGAAATTGGCCCATTCGCTCAGGTTCGCCTTGCCGAGCACGATTGCGCCGGCGGCGCGCAGCCGCCCGACGAGCGGCGCATCGGTCGCGCGCAGCGACCGCGCCAGCGCCAGGGATCCCGCGGTCGTGGCGATCGGGTCGGAAGTCTCGATGTTGTCTTTGACAATAACGGGAACTCCATGCAGTGGCCCGCGCAGCTTTCTCGCCTTGCGTTCCGCGTCGAGAGCGCGCGCGGCCGCTGGGGCATCCGCATTGAGCGCGAGAACCGACCGGTACTCGGGACCGTGGTGGTCGAAGCGGGCGATACGCGCCACATACGCTGCGGTCAGACCCTCGGACGTGATGGCACCGGACGCGAGGGTCTGTTGCAACGCAGCAATGGACTGCTCGGTGGGATCAAAGGCGCGCTCGGAGCTTGCTGCGAGCTCCTCGAGCGCCGCGGCCAGAGACACGGCCCCCGCCGCCTGGATGAAGCCTCTGCGATCCATGAGTCCCTCCACTGTTGCGTTGACGCGACAGCCGTTGCGCTGCTCTGGGGCAGACGACGTTCCCGCGAATTTACGGGCCATTAGGGTTTCGCGGATACTAGAGTACAAGTGTAGTGCACCAGAAATACAACGCCGCGAGCGGGAATTCAGGGGAGATCTCTTATGGCCGCCAGAACCGCGCCCCGCCGTCTGTCGGGGGACTTGGTCACCGCGGGCTCATTGGTCGCATGGGCGATCTGCGCGCAAGCCCAGGAAAAGCCCAGGGAACCGACGAAATCCGATGACAAGCTCCAGGAAGTCGTCATCACCGGTTCGCGCATCGCGCGCCCCGACCTCGACCGCCTCGAGCCGACCACCGTGGTGACCGGCGAACTGTTCGATGAGCGCGGTTACACCGATGTCGGCCAGGCGTTGCAGGAGCTGCCAGCCTTCGGCATCCAGCCCTCGAGTGCCGTGAACCAGCAATCCGGATTCGGTGTCGCACAGAGCTTCGTCGATCTGTACTCACTCGGGTCGCAGCGCACGCTGACCCTGATCAACGGCCGCCGCTTCGTCTCCTCCAGCACCGCGAGCCTCTTCAACGGTGCCACCTCCCCGGGCCAGCAGGTCGACTTGAACGTTATTCCGACGAAGCTGATCGATCGCATCGAGACGATCTCCGTGGGCGGTGCGCCGATCTACGGCGCGGACGCCATCGCGGGCACGGTGAACATCATCCTCAAGAAGAACTACCAGGGTCTGGACCTTGACGCGCAGACCGGCGTGTCAAACGCCAAGGACGGCTGGAACTACCGCTTCCGCGCGCTCGGCGGAATGAATTTCGCCGACGGCCGGGGCAACGTCACCGGCGTCGCGGAGGTGAACAAGAGCGACGGTCTGGTCGGCACCGCGCGGCGGAATGTGGCCAATGACCTGGGGTTCGATGCACCGCTCACTCCTGGCCCGTTCACGACTGTGCTCACACCCAATGGCTCGGTCCCGAGCGTCAGTACCTCGGGCATTCCGCTGGTGGACGATGTCTTCTTCGCACCCGCGTTCGGGCTCACGCCCCAGATGTTCGGCGTGAATAACGGCGCGGGCCAGCCGCTGGCGTGGGCTCCCGGTTCGAGCGCCCTCAAGCCGTACAACCTTGGCACGCAGACCGGCAATCCCATTTTCTGGGAGGGCGGTGACGGCATCCGCCTATCGCAGTTCACCAATCTGCTGTCGCCGCAGAAGCGCGTCAACCTCGACACCCTCGGCAACTTCAAGTTCACCGATCACTTCGCCGCCTTCGCGGAAGGCTGGTTCTCCGAGGAGCACGCCACGAACCTGATCGCCCAGCCTGCCTACAACACCAATCTGTTCGGCGGCGCGGGCACGGTGTTCGGCAACTTCGTGATGTCCGTCAACAACCCGTTCCTGTCCGCCGCCGACCGGACCACGATCCAGAACGCGCTCAACGCCTACGGGGCGGCCGTCCCGCCTGGCAGCCGGGCAGATCGGAACTGGAACAACAGTCACTTCTATGTGAGCCGCGCCAGCACCGATCTGCAAAGCGGAGCGGCGGTGGTCGACCAGGTCGTTACGCGCGGCGTGCTCGGCATCAACGGCGATTTCGCCCTTGGCACGCGCTCTTACAACTGGGAAATTGCGACCAACTACGGTTATTCGCGCGACACCAATCACACGCCGCTATACGTCTTCCAGAACGTGCAGAACGCGCTCAATGCAACCCGCGATGCCTCGGGAAATATCGTCTGCGCCGGCAACCCGGTCAGCTCGCCGATCGTGACCGGCTCTCCCACGTGCGCGCCGTTGAACATTTTCGGGCTGGGGTCCCCGAGCGCCGCGGCGCGTGCATACATCACACACGACGCGCTGGCGAGATCGATCGATACTCAGCGGGACGCGACCGCCAACATCAATGGCGACGTGGTCAAGCTGCCCGCTGGCGAGTGGAAGGCGGCCGTCGGTTACGAGAACCGCCGCGAGACGGCCGAGTTCCGGCCGGACACCTTCTACACCACTAGCGCCGGTCAATCGGTGGCATCCGCGGTCTCGGGCGGATACCACACCAACGAGTTCTACGCCGAAACGCTGATTCCGATCTTCGAGCCGCTGCAGGCGATTCCGGGGCTGCATCAGGTCGAGCTGGAAGGCGCGGTTCGGCGCGTCAACAACTCGATCGCCGGCAATTCGACGACCTGGACCAAAGGCCTGCGCTGGTCACCGATCCAGGACGTGCAGTTCCGCGGCAACAGGACGCACTCGATCCGCGCGCCGGCGGTCACCGAGCTGTTCCTGCCCGCCTCCACCGCGTTCGAGTTCGCCAACGACCCGTGCGACAAGAACTATGTCGGTCAGGGCACGGCGCCAGCCACCCGCGCGAAGAACTGCGCGGCCGCGGGCATCAACACCAGTACCTTCGTGTCCAACGTGGTCAACGCCACCGCTCAGGGCCTCACCTCGGGTAACATCGACCTGACGAGCGAGACCGCAGAGTCGAGGACCTACGGAGTCGTGCTGCGCCCGCGGTTTATTCCGCGCCTGAATCTGTCGGTCGACTTTGTCGAGATCAACCTCTCGAACGCGATCGAGCAGCTGAACCTGGTCGAGATCCTGGATGCCTGTTACGACTCCGCGAACTACCCGAACGACCCGTCCTGTTCGCAGTTCACGCGCAACGCGGCGCATCAGATCACGGGCTTCCAGGATGGCTTCGTGAACGCGGGACTGCTGGACTTCTCGGGCGTCACGTTCGGTGCGGACTGGAGCGTGCATATGCCGGGTCGGTGGGGCGGGCTCCAGCTGCGCGCGAACTGGCTGGATACACACAAGCTCCTGCAGAAGATCGGCTCCGCCAGCGCGAACAGCCTGGTCGGCGAGCTGGGGACGACCTTCGCCGCCCCGCACGGCAAGGGCGTGATCGATGTGAACTATCGCAACGGGGGGTTCGAGTGGTACTGGCAGGGGCTGTACACCGGTCCCTTCAATTTCGACAATAAGGACACGGCCAACTCGAAGAACATCCCGGGCGTGAGCCACTGGTGGCTCGTCAATACGACGATCGGCTACGAGTTCACCAGGTCGTTCGAGACGCGACTGATCATCAACAACGTCGCGAACAAGGAACCGCCGTTCCCGGCGCTGGCCGGCATCGGAGGTAACTTCGCGAGCCCGACCTCGTTGTACTGGTCCGGGATCATCGGGCGCACCTACCTGCTGTCGGCCGCGTATCACTTTTAGCCTGCCCGCGGTCAGCGCGGCCGGGTATCCACGACGGCCGCATTAGCGCGGGTGGCAATCTTGTCTCGGTACAGTGGGGCCAGACCCCGGGTCAACGCGCGCCGTCCCTCCAACACGGCGGTGGCGCAGTAACGCTGCCGCCGCGGGACCCATCCCTCGCGGGTTTCCGGTTTCAACATATTACCCACTCCTGTCGCACGGCTGTGGCGTCGGCGCGCGCGGACGCGTGGTGGGCGGGGGCGTTGACCAGCTCGTGAAGGGAACGCGCGCGCTAACACCCCTTAACCGCCGTCCTGCCACCGCTGTTGCAACCGCGTTGCGCCCGACGAGGTCAGCGGAATGCGACAACGCATTTCGCGCCAAATCAACGGGTTCAGAGCTCAGCCCTTCGCGTACGTCTGCCGCGCGCGACAGAACCTGGCGTATTTGGTCGTAGCGTCCTACGTCTCTCAACACAACCTTGCTGTGCGAATTCAACCCGTTGCCACGGCAAATCGGTAGGCGCATGCCTGCGTGGCACGGGCTTTGCTGGAGCCTGCCCGCGGCACGGATCATGTTCCCGGGCCGGATCAGGGGGGAGTTATGAAGTCTCGAAACTCGAGGGTTTCGCTTGCTGTCGTCGCGACGATCCTGGGTTGGATGGCGGCGGTTGCAGTGGTCAACGCCGCTACCGATCCCGGCGTTCGCCCGGGAACCGACGCCGGCAATTCGATCCCGGGACTCAGCACCAACGAGGCAATGCTGTTCCAGATCGGGCAGGACGCCTTCAACGAACTGGAGGGGGTAGGGGATGGTCTGGGTCCCCGCTACAACCTCGACAGCTGCGGCGGCTGCCACAGCTTCCCCGCCACCGGAGGAACCTCGCCGGCGGTGAACCCGCAGGTAACCGTGGCAACCGCCTCCGGCGCGCGTAACGTCGTTCCCGCGTTCATCACCGCGAATGGACCCATCCGTGAGGCGCGGTTCAAGTTCAGACCCGGCGGAGCCCGCGACGGCGGCGTTCATTCTCTGTTCGTCATCAGCGGGCGCTTGGATGACAGCGGCAGCGCTGTCAACTGCAATGCCATGCAGGAGGACTTCAACGCGCACTTCGCGGGCGGCAATGTGTCACTGCGCATTCCCACTCCGGTCTTCGGGACGGGCTTGATGGAGAACATCCCGCAAAACGCGCTCGCCGCCAATCTGGCGCGCAACGCGTTTTTCAAGGCGCTACTGGGCATCAGGGGCCACCTGAACACCAATGGCAACGACGGCAGGGCCACGCGCTTCGGATGGAAGGCGCAGAACGTGTCGCTGCTGCTGTTCGCCGGCGAGGCTTACAACGTCGAGATGGGTCTGACGAGCGAGCTGTTCCCGACCGAGCGCGACGAGAATGCCAACTGTCAGACGGATCAGGTGCCGAACAACATCACGGGCGGGGGGATAGCCATCACGGACCCGAGCCAGCTGCTGAGCGACATAGAGAAGTTCTCCCTCTTCATGCGGTTCCTCGCCCCCCCGGCCCCGTCTGCCACAGTGCCGGGGGGAGCGGCGTCGATCACCCACGGACGGCAGGTTTTCAGCGACATCGGTTGTGCCCTATGTCACACGCCGACGTTGCAGACGAGCGTGACCAAGGTCGCGGCGCTGAGCAACCAGCCGGTCGCGCTGTTCTCCGACCTGGCTGTGCACGGGATGGGACCCAAGCTCGCCGACAACATCCTGCAAGGAAACGCCGGGCCCGACGAATTCCGCACCGCGCCGCTTTGGGGTCTGGGTCAGCGGATCTTTCTGCTGCACGACGGGCGCACGACCGATCTTGGGCAGGCTATCCGGGCGCACGCCAGTAGCGGCACGCTGCAGTTCGCCCCATCGGAGGCGAACAGGGTCATCGAGAACTTCGAGCATCTGGGCGATGCCGCGCAGCAGGATCTGCTGAACTTTCTGCGCTCTCTTTGAGGGCAGCTGCTCGCCGCACATCCTTCATACGCTACGAGCGGTGACGCTGGAACGAGCGTGGGGCGCTGCGGCTGCTCTACGTCGGATGCGTGCCAATCAAGCCGGCACCCGGATGCCACGCAGGGCCGAGAGTAAAGCCTCGAGTTGAGCGTCGCTGACATTCAGGTGGAACACAAAACGGATGGCCTGGCGGCTGATGCTCAGAGCGCGAACCTGCTGATGCTGCAGCTGTTGCAGAAAGAGCTCGGCAGGAAGCCGCTCGTGAAGGGTGAAAATCACGATATTCGTTTCGACGGGTAAGACGCTCGCAACGTAGGGGAGCGAGCGCAGCTCGGTCTCCAGAGCTTTTGCCTTGCGGTGATCATCCTGCAGGCGCGTCACATTGTGCGCGAGGGCGAACAGCCCTGCGGCCGCCAGATATCCCGCCTGCCGCATGCCGCCCCCCAGCAGCTTGCGCTGTCGGTGCGCCCTGGCGATGAGTGCCCGCGATCCCAGCAGCAGCGAACCGGCTGGAGCGCCGAGTCCCTTGGAAAGGCAGATCGAGATGGTTTCGAAGAGACTCCCATAGTCGCGTGGAGTCTCGTTGCGAGCCACGAGTGCGTTGAAGAGCCGCGCGCCGTCCAGATGCATGGCGATGTCGTGCTCTTTACAGACCACCCGGATGCGCTCGATCTCCCTCAGGTCCCAACAGCACCCGCCGCCTTTGTTGACGGTGTTCTCGATGGCCACGAGACGCGTCCACGGAAGGTGGGAATCGTCGCGCCGATTGATGTTCTCGCGCACCTGCGCGGCGGTGAATCGCCCGTTCTGGCCTCTCAGCAGGCGCACGGATGAGCCGGAGTTCGCCGCTATGCCGCCGCCCTCGTACAGGTAGATGTGCGCAAGCTCGTCGCAGATCACCTCATCCCCGGGTTGGGTGTGGACTTTGATGCCAATCTGATTGGACATCGTGCCGGTCGGACAGAACAACGCGGCCTCTTTGCCAAACAGATCCGCGGCCTTCCTCTGCAGCTCGTTGACGGTCTCGTCCTCACCGAATACGTCATCACCTACCTGCGCCTGCAGCATTGCTTCGAGCATCGCCGGAGTCGGTCGGGTTACGGTATCGCTGCGTACGTCGATCATCTGTGGCATGAGGGCTCTCCGAATTGGCCGGTCGCAATTATACTCTTGGAAGTGTCGCGACCTGACGCACGATTCAAACCTACCGGGCGCTTGCAGGGGCGCGGCAGACAGTGAGCCCGACTGTCATCGGTCTGACGCTGTGTGCAGCAGTGCTGCATGCGACGTGGAACGCCGCACTACGAAGCGGCGTCGACCGGTTGTGGTTCATCACCGTCATGAGCTTTGCGACCACGCTCGCGGCTGTTCCTTTCGTACTCCTCCTGCCGCTGCCCTTGCCGAAGAGCTGGATGTATCTGGGCATCTCGGCGGTCTTACAGGTCGTTTACAGCATCTTTCTGGCTCGTGCCTATCGATACGGAGAATTGGGACAGGTCTATCCAATCGTCAGAGGTAGTGTGCCGCTGATGGTGAGCATTGGCGGCTTCGTTCTCGCAGGTCAGCGATTGAGCAGCTCCGCGTTGCTGGGCGTGACGCTGATTTGCCTTGGGATCATCAGCCTCGCCTCTGGCGCAGCGCGAGCGGGGGCAAAATCGGTCGTTCTCGCACTCGCAACCGCGTTGCTGGTGGCGAGCTACGTCACCGCCGACGGCATCGGTGTGCGCGTTGCGGGGAGCGCCCAATCCTATGCGGCCTGGATCTTCCTGATCTACGGCGCTCTCATGCCCCTTGCGTTCGTGCTCCTGAGGCGAGGAATCACGGTCGACCTGCGGTCGCCCGAGACTCGCAAGGCATTGGCAGGCGGCATGGTCTCATTCCTGAGCTATGGAGCAATCACCGCCGCGCTCGCCCTGGGAAAGGTAGGTCCGATTTCAGCGCTGCGCGAGACCAGCATCGTCTTCTCCGCGCTGCTGGGTCGTATCGTGCTTGGAGAAGCTCTCACCCCGCGCCGTATTCTGGCGTGCCTGGTCGTCGCACTCGGCGCTGTGTGCATCGGCTACGCATCATGACCCGCGGCACACGCCGCGGACCGGGATCGTGATGCGGCGCGAGTCGATCTGCCTCGCTGCCGCACCTTGCGGAAGGACAGATTGACCCGACAGGCTCCGAGGTCTGGGCTCGGTCAGCGCTCATGTGATCCTGGGGCGGTGCGCATACCACTGCATGATCTGCTGCAGACTGATCCGCATGGCGCGCGGATCGGCGGCCGGCTGCCAACCCTCGCTGCGCCCGAGCGACGGACCGACTGCCAACGCGCCAGCGGCAGCGCAGGCGGGGAAATAATGGCTATGCGTGACCATCACGGGCACGCCGGCGCGCTGCGCGGCCTCGATGCCGGCCGGAGCATCCTCGATCGCCACGGCCTGGTGCGGGTGCAGTCGCAGCGCTGCAAGTGCGAGCCGATAAGCCTGCGGATCGGGCTTCTTGCGCGGGGCTTCATTGGCGCAGACGACCGTGGCGAAGCGACGCGACCAGCGGCTGCCGAGATGCCGTGCGAGCAAGGCCTCGACATTGCCGCGGCTGGTGGTGGTGACGATTCCCATTGGCAGGTGAGCATGGGAACACTCCGACAGCAGTTCCGCGACACCGGCACGCAAGGGCAAGTCGCCACGACGTACGATCCCTTCGTAGATCTGGTTTTTCAGGCGATGTACGGTTTCGGCGAGCGCCTCGCGCTGCCGCGCATCGCCGGGAGCCTCCGCTCTGCGGCTCATGTCGTACAGCAGCCGCTCACGGCCTCCTGACACCGCGAGCAGCCCGCCGTAGTGCTGCTCGCTCCATCGCCAGGGCACGCCCAGTGCCTCAAACGCGCGATTGCAAGCGACCAGATGCCCGTCGCGCTCGGTTTCGGCCAACGTGCCATCGACGTCCCAGAGCAAGGCCTTGATCACGAAAGCTTAGGCCGACGGACGGTCTGCCGCAGTCAGAAGTGCAGGCAGACCGCCCACGCTTTCGACGAACGCGTCGCACGCTAGCGCACGTGGGTCAGCTCCCTCGTTGTAACCATAGGGTACGCACACCACGGCCAGCCCGGCGGCGCGCGCCGCGAGCACATCGGTCAATGAGTCACCCACCATCAGCGCCTGAGCTGGCCGAACTCCAAGTTCCTCGCAAGCGCTCAGCAGGGGTTGCGGATGTGGCTTGCGATGCATGCCACTATCCCCACCCACCACCACGTCAATCCATTGACTCAAGCCGAATCGAGTCAGCAGGCCAACGGCCGCCTTTTTCGGTTTGTTGGTCACCACCGCAAGGCTCAGGCCCAGCGCGTGCAGCTCCGCGAGTCCCGCGACCACCCCCGGGTACACGCGCGTCTGGATTTCATCGAGTTCATGAATCCGCTCGTAATGGAAGTGGAATCGCTCGAGCAGCAGCCCGGCGTCGGCCGATTCTCCGGCAGCTGCAAGCCGCGCCACGGCGCGCTCTATCAGACCGGGCACGCCTCGCCCGATGAGCACGCGGACCTGAGCCTCAGGGAGGCTCGTGAGTCTCTGCTCGGCGAGTGCGCGATTCAATGCGAGGCTGATGTCCGCGGCGGTATCAAGAAGGGTGCCGTCCAGGTCGAACAGCACCGCCTGCAGGGAGCGCGCAGACAGCTGATCCGCCCCGCCCACCCTCACGACGGCCGCTTGCCCTGCACCAGTGCTCGCGCGCGCGCGCAAACCGCCTGCGGCGTGAGACCCAGTTCCGCCGCCGCGTGCGCCGCCGGGGCGGACTCGCCGAATCGATCGATGCCGAGCACGTCACCGTCAAAGCCGGTATAGGCCCGCCAGAAGTTGCTCACGCCCGCCTCGATCGCCAGAACCGGCAGCGCCCGCGGCAGCACGGTCGCGCGATAGCCGGCACTCTGCCGATCGAACTCGCCGCAGTTGGGCATCGAAACCACGCGCGCGGCGATGCCCGCCGTCCCCAGCATCTCGCGCGCGCTCATGGCGAGGGCGACTTCCGAACCGGTCGCGAGCAGTGTGATCGCGGCCGGACCGTCGCTGTCGGCCAGGAGGTAGCCCCCCCGGCGGATGTCATTGAGCTGCTGTGCACTGCGTACGAAGTGCGGCAGGTTCTGGCGCGACAGCAGCAGGCACGTCGGGCCATAGAGTCGTTCGATCGCGGCCTGCCACGCCACCTGGGTCTCGACGGCATCGCACGGACGCCAGACCGAGCAGTTGGGGATCAGGCGCAGGCTGCTGGCCTGCTCCACCGGCTGGTGCGTCGGACCGTCTTCGCCGAGCATGATGCTGTCGTGCGTGAACACGTGGATCACCCGCTGGCGCATGAGCGCCGCCATGCGTACAGCATTGCGGCTGTAATCCGAGAACGTGAGAAAGGTGCCCCCGTAGGGTATGTAGCCGCCATGCAGCGCCATGCCGTTCATCACCGCGCCCATGCCGAACTCGCGCACCCCGTAGTTAATGTGGTTGCCCCAGCCACCCCGGCGCACGGGCACGCTGCTGCGGCCCGCCGTCAGATTCGAGCCGGTCAGATCGGCCGAGCCGCCGAGAAGCTCCGGCAGCAGCGGCTGCAACGCCTCGATCGCATTCTGCGAGGCCTTGCGCGAGGCGATGCCTGCCGCCTGGGCTACCGTCGCGGCCAGCAGCCGCTGACTGGCGTCGCACCAGTTCGCCGGCAGTGCGCGCCGGCGCACGCGCCGCTCGAATTCGGCCGCGAGCTGTGGATGAGCCTCGGCATAGGCGGCAAAGCGGCGCTGCCACTCGGCCTGGCGCGCCGCACCCGTTGCGCGGGCGTTCCAGGCGGCGCGGATCTCCCCGGGAATCTCGAATGGCTCGGCCGTCCAGCCCAGAGCCGCGCGGGCGGCTGCGACCTCGGCCGCGCCCAGCGCGGCACCGTGTATCTCATGTGTGCCCGCCTTGTTGGGGCTGCCGTGACCGATCACGGTCCTGCAGCACACGAGCGTCGGTGCGCCACAGTCCGCGCGCGCCTGCACGAGCGCTGCCTCGATGGCCGCGGTGTCGTGGCCGGGGACCTCGCGTATGACACGCCAGCCGTAGGCCTCAAACCGCCGCGGAGTGTCGTCGGTGAACCAAGCTTCGACACGGCCGTCGATGCTGATGCCGTTGTCGTCGTAGATTGCCACCAGCTTCGACAACCCCAGCGTTCCGGCGAGCGAGCAGGCTTCGTGGCTGATGCCTTCCATCAGACAACCGTCACCCACGAATACCCACGTCCGGTGGTCGACGATCGTGTGACCCGGCCGATTGAATTCCGCCGCCAGCAACTGCTCGGCGAGCGCCATGCCGACGGCATTGGCCAGCCCCTGCCCCAGCGGCCCCGTGGTGGTTTCCACCCCGGGCGTGACTCCGACCTCAGGATGCCCGGGGGTTTTGCTGTGCAGCTGACGAAAGCGCTTCAGTTCTTCCAGCGGCAGTGCATAACCGCTGAGGTGCAGCAGCGCATACAGCAGCATCGATCCGTGACCATTGGACAGTACGAAGCGGTCGCGGTCGGGCCAGAGCGGATCGGCAGGATTGTGCTTCAGGTGCCCGCGCCACAGCACTTCAGCGATTTCCGCCATCCCCAACGGCATGCCGGGATGACCGCTGTTGGCGGCCTCCACGGCGTCGATGGCGAGAAAGCGCAGCGCATTGCACAGTTCCCGCCGCTCAACGGCCTTCGGTCTGACTTGGGCATTCATGCGGCCAGGCTCCCTACTGTGCGCGTCGCTTGAGATCGATCAGGCGCAGGATCATGGGCGTGAAGATGAACTGCATCGCGAGCCCCATCTGGCCCCCCGGCACCACGATGTTGTTCGGCCGGCTCATCCACGAGTTGTGCAGCATGGAGACAAGATAGGGAAAGTCGATGCCCTTGGGGTTGGCGAAGCGGATCACCACCATGGACTCGTCGGCGGTGGGTATGTCCCTGGCGATGAACGGGTTGCTGGTATCCACCGTCGGCACACGCTGGAAGTTAACGTGGGTGCGGCTGAACTGCGGACAGATGTGGTTCACGTAGTCGGGCATGCGCCGCAGGATGGTGTCGACCACGGCCTCCTGGCTGTAGCCGCGATGATGGCGATCGCGATGCAGCTTCTGGATCCACTCGAGATTGACGATCGGCACGACGCCGACCAGCAGATCGACGTGGCGCGCGATATCGACGCCATCGTCGACGTAAGCGCCATGCAGGCCTTCGTAGAACAACAGGTCGCTGTCGGGCGTCATCGGCTGCCAGTCGGTGAAAGTGCCCGGGTCGGAGCCGAGTTCCTTGGCCTCGGCCGCGTCATGAGCATAGCGACGGACCTTGCCGCGACCGGAGGCGCCGTACTCGGCGAAGGTATCCGCCAGCTCCCTGAGGAGATTTGCTTCCGGGCCGAAATGGCTGATTTGCGGACCGCTGCCGCGGTCGGCCGCCTGCACGCGCTCGCGCATCTCGACGCGGTTGTAGCGGTGAAAGGAATCGCCCTCGATGGCCTGCGCCGTGATGCCTTCGCGCCGGAAGATGTGCGCGAAGCTCTTCATGACGGTGGTGGTCCCGGCGCCGGAGGATCCGGTCACCGCGATTATGGGATGCTTGATGGACACGCACAGCTTCCTGGAACTGACCTGACAGCGGACGCAGCGTTCAAAGCAGTGCCTCCGGCCGGAACAGCGAGCGTTCGTTAAAGAGCGGTGAGCTGAACGGCCGGTCTGCGCCGCTTTCGCATTCGGCGTGGTAGCGCTCGATCCGCTCGACCTCGTTGCGTGAGCCCAGGATCAGCGGCACGCGCTGATGCAGCGACTGCGGCTCTACCTCCAGCAGGCGCTGGCAACCGGTGGTCGCGCGACCCTCCGCCTGCTCCACCAGCAGACTGATCGGATTCGCTTCGTACAGGAGCCGCAGCCGTCCCGGCTTGCTCTTGTCCTTGCTGTCCTTCGGATACATGAACACCCCGCCGCGCATGAGGATGCGGTGCACCTCTGCGACCAGCGAGGCGATCCAGCGCATGTTGAAATCGCGAGCGCGAATGCCCGACTTGCCCGCCTGGCACTCGGTCACGTAACGGTGCACCGGCGGCTCCCAGAAGCGGGTGTTGCTCGTGTTGATGGCAAACTCGCTGGTATCGGCCGGAATCTGCAGGTTCGGATGTGTCAGGATGAAGTTGCCGATCTCCCGATCGAGCGTGAAACCATGCGTGCCCTTGCCCACGCTGATGACCAGCATGGTCGCGGGACCGTAGATGGCGTAGCCGGCGGCCACCTGCTGCTCACCCCGCTGCAGATAGTCGGCGACGCCCGGGAGCTCGGTCTTATCGTGTCTCAACACCGAGAAGATCGTGCCGACCGATACGTTCACATCAGTGTTTGAAGAGCCGTCGAGCGGATCGAACATCAGAAGATAACGACCGCGCGCATATTCGACCGGCACCGGGTAGGGATCCTCCAGTTCCTCGGAAACCATGCCGGCGAGCAGTCCGCCCCACTCGCAGCTGCGTATCATGACCTCGTGCGCCAGCACGTCGAGCTTCTGCTGCGTTTCACCCTGCACGTTCTTGCCGCCGTGCTCGCCGAGATATCCACCGAGTGCTCCCTTGGCGGTCATCGCTGAGATCGCCTTGACGGCGGCAGCAACATCCACCAGCAGCGCCCCGAGATCACTGGCACCGGGGATGTCGGTGAGCTGCTGGATCAGGAACTTTGAGAGCGTGGTGCGCCCGAGATACATCGTCGCGTCTCCTTGATGGTCATGACTGGCTCTGGCTGGCGGCGGCCTGGAACACGCGGCTGGCGCGAATGTCGGAACAGGCGATGGTCGTCAGCTCTTCAGCCGTGAAGCGCCGATCCTGGTCGGCAAACAGTCGGCTCGCCTGGCGCAGTCGGGCACGGTCGAGCGCGTTGCGCACGCTGCGTGCGTTGGCGAAGTGCGGCTGGCGGATGCGAGCGGTCAGATACTCCTCGAACGCCGCGCGCGCGCCGGGAGCGAAACGGTAGTTCTGCCGCTCGAGGAGCTTATCGGCGATGCGCAGCAGCTCAGCGGGCGCATAGTCCGGGAAATCCAGATGGTGCGCGATGCGCGAACTCATCCCGGGATTGGAGCGGAAGAAGCTGTCCATGCGATCCTTGTAGCCCGCCAGGATCACGACCAGATCGTCGCGCTGGTTCTCCATGACCTGCAGCAGGATCTCGATGGCCTCCTGTCCGTAGTCGCGCTCGTTCTCGGGCCGGTAGAGGTAGTACGCCTCATCGATGAAGAGCACGCCGCCCATCGCCCGCTTCAGCACTTCCCTGGTCTTCGGTGCCGTGTGGCCGATGTACTGCCCCACCAGATCATCGCGCGTCACCGCAACCAGGTGGCCTTTGCGCACGTAACCCAGACGAAACAGGATCTCGGCCATGCGCAGCGCCACCGTGGTCTTACCGGTCCCGGGATTGCCGGTGAAGCTCATGTGCAGGCTGGGCGCCTGCGCCTGCAGCCCCAGGTTCATGCGCAGCTTGTCGATCACGAGCAGCGCGGCGATGTCACGGATGCGCGCTTTGATCGGTGTAAGGCCCACCAGGTCACGGTCGAGCTCGTCCATCACCCCGCCGGCCTGGCTGTGCGCCAGCACTTCGCTCACGGTGCGCGCTTGGGCTGACTGCGGCCCGTGGGCCGCCGTTGCGCCCGTCGCGGGCTCGGGGACCGGCGACGCGGTGCCGGCAGCGCTGCCGGGGATCGAGTACATCGGTGAGCCCACGTCAGGCCACCTTGCTCGCCGGCGAAGGGCGGCGCAGTTCGTCGCGCATCGCATCGATCACCGCTCGATAGTCCGCGCAGCCGAATATCGCGCTGCCGGCGACGAAGGTGTCGGCACCGGCGGCGATGAAGCTCTCGATGAGCGCATCCACCGGCCGCACCATCAGATGCACGTCCAGCGCCGCGCGTGCGCCTTGGGGACGCGCGCAATAGGGCTTCAGCGCTGCGGCCACGAAGTCGGCGGACAGGATCGATGGAGCGATCAGGTGCATGGAGCCAACCTCGACGCACTCATGACTTGCCATTCCCACCACGCTCGCCTTCGGGCCGGTCGCTGGCGTAAGCGTGCACCGTGTAGCGGATCGTGCGGCCGCCGGCCTCCTGACGTATGAGCCCGAAACCCGGCTCGCTTACCGGGCGGTTGACGATGAAGCTCATGACGATGCTCTCCACGCCGCGCGTGGAGTCGAAGGCGATCAGGCGGATGTAGTGCTGGGGAAAGGTCTTGCGGCAGTTCTGCAGCTCCATCAGCACCCCGGCAGCATCCTTCAGATCGAACATCGGCATGCCGAACATTTCCCAGTAGGTGTTGCGCGGGTGCGGATCGTCGGTGTACTCGATGCTCCAGGCGTAGCCGCGGCTCAGGCCGTATTCGATCTGCAGCGAAATCTCCGCGTCCGTCAGTTCCGGCAGGAAGCTGAACTGTCCCTGCGTGATCTTCCTTACCGGGTTGGTCATCATGGAGCGTGCTCTCCTTGAAGGGATTCAGTGGGCCACCGCGGCCGTGGGAGTGAAATCGGAAGCATCCGTCGGGGTGTAGTTGAAGCTGATATCCCCCCACGTATCGAGCGCCTGCTGCAGCGGGCTGCAGCCACGGGCGGCCTGGCGCAGGATCTCCGGTCCCTCGACGCGGATGTCGTGGCCCTCGTTGCGCGCCTTGACCATCGCTTCCAGTGCCACCCGGTTGGCGACCGCGCCGGCCTGAATGCCCGCGGGGTGACCGATGGTTCCGCCACCGAACTGCAGCACCACGTCGTCCCCGAAAAGATGCAGCAGCTGGTGCATCTGTCCGGCGTGAATGCCACCCGAGGCGACCGGCATCACTTTGCGGATATCGCACCAGTCCTGATCGAAGAAGATGCCGCGCGGCAGATCCTGGCGGGTGTAGCTGTCGCGGCACACGTTGTAGTAACCCTGCACGGTCAGCGGGTCGCCTTCGAGCTTGCCGACCGCGGTCCCCGCATGCAGGTGATCGACCCCCGCGAGTCGCAGCCATTTGGCGATGACACGGAAACTGACGCCGTGGTTCTTCTGTCGTGTGTAGGTACCGTGACCGGCGCGGTGCATGTGCAGGATCATGTCGTTGCGCCGCGCCCAGTTGGACATGCTCTGGATCGCGGTCCAGCCGATGACCAGATCGATCATCACCACGACCGAGCCGAGCTGCCGGGCGAACTCGGCGCGTTCGTACATGTCCTCCATGGTTGCAGCCGTTACGTTGAGGTATGAGCCTTTGACCTCACCGGTGGCGGCGCTCGCCTTGTTGACGGCATCCATCACGTACAGGAAGCGGTCGCGCCAGTGCATGAAGGGCTGCGAGTTGATGTTCTCGTCGTCCTTCATGAAATCAAGACCGCCCTTGAGCCCCTCGTAAACGACGCGGCCGTAGTTGCGGCCCGAGAGTCCGAGCTTGGGTTTGGTCGTGGCGCCGAGCAGCGGGCGGCCGAACTTATCGAGGCGTTCGCGCTCGACAATCAGGCCGGTCGGGGGCCCCTTGAAGGTCTTGACGTAGACCGCCGGAATCTGAATGTCTTCGAGTCTCGCGGCCTTGAGGGGCTTGAAGCTGAACACGTTGCCGATCAGGCTCGCCGTCATGTTGGCGATCGAGCCCTCTTCGAAAAGAATGATGTCGTACGCGACCCAGGCGAAGAACTGCCCCGGGCTGTTCGGCACCGGCTCGACCCTGAACGCCTTGGCGCGGTAGGTATCGCAGGCGGTCAACCGATCGGTCCACACGACCGTCCAGGTCGCGGTGCTCGACTCCCCGGCGACCGCCGCGGCCGCTTCGATCGGGTCGACCCCCTCCTGTGGGGTGATGCGGAACAGGCAGACGGTGTCGGTAGCCTTGGGAACATAGTCCGGTTCCCAGTACCCCATCTGCCGGTACTTGAGAACGCCGGCCTTGTAGCGCCGCTTGGCGTCCGTGATTGCGGTTGCGCCGCCGCTGGCTCCAGTCGCGATTGCCATCGTCCCGCCTCGTTCTTCGATTGCTTGAGGCAACTGTAGAAGGAGGCTATCATTCAGGTAAAGTCACTTTAAGTTACCGACAAGTTAAGAATTACTTAATGAAGAACGCCACGCTCCGGCAATTGCGGGTCTTCTCGGCGGTCGCGCGGCACCTGAGCTTCGCGCGCGCGGCGGAGGAGCTGCGGCTCTCGGCACCAGCGGTCTCGATGCAAATCAAGGAGTTGGAGACGGAAGTCGGGCTGCCGCTGTTTGATCGCTCGAGCCGCAAGGTGTCTCTCACGATGGTTGGCGAGTACGTGCTCGCCTACACACAGCGGGTCCTCGCTGCGATGCGCGACGCGGAGGACATGGTCGCCCGTTTTCGCGGCCTCAAGACCGGGATGCTGGATGTCGCCATGGTCAGCGCCGCGAAGTACTTTCTGCCGCGGCTGCTGGCGCAATTCCGGGACGAGCACCCCGGTGTCGAAGTACGTCTGCGGATCGCCAGCAACCGCGAGGAAGTGGTCGCGCTGATGCGCGAGGGCGCGGTTGAGCTGGCGATCATGGGCCGGCCGCCCAAGAACTGGCCCTCGCGGGCCGAGCCTTTCGCGATGCATCCCCACGGATTGGTGACGTCGGTCGAGCATCCCTTTGCGCGCGCCGAGAGGGTGCCGGCGCGAGCGCTGCTGGAGGAAGGATTCATCGTGCGCGAGCCGGGCTCGGGCACGCGCGCCGCGCTCGACGAGTTCATGGATGCGTATCAGATGACCCCGCGGGTGGTCATGCAGATGTCGAGCAACGAGGCCATCAAGCAGGCCGTGATGGCCGGAATGGGCGTTGCGCTGCTGTCGCTACACACCGTCCAACTGGAGCTCGATCACCAACTGATCGCGGCTCCTGAAACCGAGGGTCTGCCGGTCATGCGTCGCTGGCACGTAGTCAACACCCTGGCCAAGACGCTCTCCCCGGCGGCCGAAGCGTTCCGCTACTTCATCCTTGAACACGGCGAAGCGTTTCTCGCCAAGCATTTTGCGCACGGTAACGATCCGCTGCAGTTCGCGGAATACCGGAGTGCGGCACGTAATCGCTAAGTGGCCGCTTCGCAAAGGGCGCGGCGGCCCGCGCCGCAACCGCGATTTGCGCTACGACGACGACACCGCCGCGCGCGGCTTCAACGTGGCCAGCGTCAGTACCAGTATCGTCGCGATGAGGAAAAATCCTGCCCCGGCCGTCAGTGCGATGGCCGGTCCAAGCCCTGCGGCGCCGCCGAGCCCCCGATCACTGACCAACGCCACCGAGGTGGGGCCGAGTCCCGCGCCGAGCGCGACGTTGAGGAAGAAACTCACCGCCATCGCGAAGCCGCGTTGCCGGTTCGGCACCACGTCCAGTATCGAGGAGAAGCCGCACGCCGTGACGATTCCCGACAGGGCGAAGTACAGTGGCACGGCGGCCATCACGATCCTGACGTGCGCGGCGTCGATGGCCCAGCACACCGGCAGGGCGAGGAGGCTCGAGATGAGGCAAACACTCAGTTTGCGCGACCAGCGGCCGCCGCGGCCGACCCGGTCCGAGAGCCAGCCCCCGAGCAGGACGCCGCCCCCGAAGCCGATTGTCAGCAGCAACCCGAGCTGCAGGCCCACCTGAGCCGCATCGCGGCCAAAGTCGCGGATCAGCAGCGTCGGCGCCCAAGCGCCGACGGCGTTGTCGACGAGCGATGCGGTCGCCACGACGAGGTAGATCGGCGCAACGCGCCACAGCGCAGCGTGCCGACCCGATGCGCCGCCGGCACCGGATGCATCCGCTGCGATGGCGGCTCGCCGTTGCGGCTCGCGGATGAGCAGAATTGCGAGCGACCACAGGAGGCCCGGCGAGCCGATCACCAGCAAGACCAGCCGCCAGGGCGCAATCACCGCGATCGGTGTTCCGGCGAACACCCCCGCTGCGACGAGCTGCAGCGCACCGCCGCCGATCAGGATCGAGGCACCGTTGCCGATCGCGATGCCACTCAGGTAGCTGCCTACGGCCAGACCACGGCGCGAGGCGGGGAAATAGTCACTGATCAGGGAGATGGCGGACGGTGACAGCACCGATTCGCCCAGCCCGACCACGACGCGCGCCGCGAATAGCTCGCCGAAGCTGTGGGCGAACCCGCACGCCACCGTGCCGATGCTCCACACGACTACACCAAAGAAGATCAGGTTGCGGCGCGAAGTGCGATCGGCGAGCAGTCCGAAGGGGATCCCGGCGACGCCATAGACAACGGCAAAGGCAGTTCCGAGCAGCAGACTGACTTCGGTATCGCTGATGAGCAAATCGCGCCGGATAGGATCGACGAGCAGGCTCAGCACCTGCCGGTCCGTGTACGACAGGATCGCGGTGCCGACCAGGATCGCGACGACCGTCCAGGCGTAGGAACGCCGCGGGTAACCGGCATCGTCGTCCGCCATTTGCCTTGGTCCGTTAGAACTTGTACGCCGCATCCACTCCGATCGTCCGCGGCAGGTTGGTCGCGATGCGGTTGAAGATCGGGACGTTCGCCGACAGCGCGCCGGTGTCACTCAGCAGAGCCCTCTTGTTCGTGAGGTTGTCCACGAACAGCGCTGCCGACCAGCTCTTATCCTCGACACCCAGCCGCAGGCCGGCCAGGTCATAGGACGGGAGCGTATTGCGCGTGAATGTGATGTCCTCGATCGAGCCAACGTAACTGTTATTGAGTCGCGCGACGAAGCTCATGGTGCCCGCGAGCGGCCTGCGGTATGTCAGGCTGGTGTTGGCCGTCGCTTGCGGAACGTCCAGAAGACGTTGTCCGGCGACGACCCCCGCGAGGGGCACGTCAGTCGTGTTGGTCGCGCGCGTGTAGCTGCCATTTTGCGACAGCACCAGGCCCGGTGCGAGGATGACTCCAATCTCCAGCTCCGCACCGTAGGCCCGCGCCTTGCCGGCGTTCGCGGTGAACTTGAAGCCGCAACCCGGGGCGACCTGCTGCTGCACGCTGGACCAGTCGATGTAGAACAGGTCCCCGGCAATCGAGACGCGTCCGCCCAGAAACCGGAGCTTCTCACCCAGCTCGTAATTCCACACGCTGTCCGGCCCGAATTGCGTAGGAGCGTTGCCCGGGCACGGCGGAGACGGGATCGGCGAATTGGGCCCGCCGGGGCGGAAGCCCCTGGAGATGGTGCCGTAGAGCGTCGTGTTGTCGTCGGGAATGTAGGCGAGGTTCAGCTTCGGCGTGACACCCGAGTTGGACGCGTGCCCGAAGAGCGGGGCACTGGTGCCGCTGGCGGAAACCCCGCTCACACTGGTCACCGAACTGCTGCGATAGCTGTAGTACCGTGCCCCGACGGTCGCCTTCAGGGACCTCGGCAACTGATACGACACCTCGCCGAATGCTGCGTACTGGTCGATGTCGACCTTGCGATGATTGTCCGCGAGGTTGGTCGTGCCGAAGTCGGCGTTGAATCCGTTGTTGGTAGCCGGGTAGAAAGAGTAGACGTGGGATGTCGCTCCGTAGCCGGCCCAGTACCCGCCGGCGAGCCACTGCAGCGGCCCGCTGCCGGTCGAGGTGAGGCGCAATTCCTCGCTGTACTGCCGCGTGTAGTCGTCCTCGGTAATCGTTCCGGCACCGAGCCCAAAAAAAGTGCCGCCTCCCTCGGTCACCGTGGCCGTGCTCGAGAACGGCCAGGCCGCCGGAGGGCCGAAGAACCCGCCGATGAAGAACTGCATGGCCTCGGAAATGTCCTGGGTCTGGTTCTGTTGGCGGTCCCAGTCGGCCGAGGCGGACACGAGCTGGAAGGAGTCGAAGTTGTATTTCAGGGTCAGCGTGTACAGGTTGAACCTGTCCGAGAAGGGCTCCGCCACGTCGAACGGCTGGTAGTGCGCCTGGTTCAGCGGAGGGCCGTCGATGGTGCTCGGGCCGTCCTGGGTGATCTCCTGGTGCATGTACCCGACCGTGGCGCTGAAGCGGTCGTTCGGCTGGGCGAGCAGAGAGGCCCGCCCTCCACGCAGCTCTTCCAGGTTGGAACGCTGGAACTGCGCCACCGCCGGGGCGGCCGCGACGTTACCGCGCGCGGTACTGTTGTTGACCTCGATGGGGAAGGGGCTCAGTACCACGCGGTCGGTCCAACCGTCGATGCGCTTGTCCGTGCCGACGAGTCGCAGCGCGACCACGTCCTGCATCAGAGGCACGTTCAGCATGAGGTTCTCGGTGTGGTTGAACCCACCACCGGATGTGCCGGAGCCGATGCCCTCGAGGTTCGCCGCGAAAGCCCGCGGGTCGGGTTGGTTGGTCACGAGCTTGATCGTGCCGCCCATCGACCCTGCGCCGTACAGCGTGCCCTGTGGCCCGCGCAGCACCTCGATGCGATTGAGGTCAAAGAGGCTCGGGTCGATCACCGTCTTGCCGTTCTGCGCCATCGCGGCCGGCGTCAGGGCGGCGTCATCGAGGTAGAAACCCACGGTGGGCGACTCGCCACCCGTCGAGGTCAGGCCGCGCATCTCAAACTCCGTTTGCCCGGGACCGGAGGTCTTGAAGGAGATGCCGGGCACCTGTTGCGCGAGGGTGAGCATGTCCGTTACGCCGGCGGCCTGCAGGGCAGTCCCTTCGATGGCCGTCACGCTGATGGGAGTCTTCTGGACGGTTGATTCGCGCTTCTCGGCGGTGACGACCACCTCTTCAAGAGTCTGTGCCGGCGCGCCAGTGGCTGCCGTGCCGGAGCCGGCCTGCGCAGTCGCCTGGTCCGCCCGAGCGGTGCCTGCGAGCACGGAGGCGCCAATTATCGTCGCGCCGATCAATGTCGCGCCAATCGCAGCCCGCAGCTTCCGCGCAATGCGCGCCATCAGACCTAAGAGAATTCGCTCCGCCGTCATGGTAGCTCCCCCCGTGTGAGCGGCTGGCAATGGAGCGGCGTATGCCCGCGACCATTGGTGCCGCGTTATTTACTCAGGCGCGGACGTCGTCGGCCGCGACACCAATGCCAGCGCATTCGAGTTGTACTTCATGATCGCGCCGTGCCGCCCCGTCCGGTCACGCTCGAGTTGGTAGACGTCCCCCTTCGGACCCCGGCGGCGCTCTGTCACCGACGCGATGGCTGCCCGATCTTCGGTCTGGAGGCGCCATGCGTCAATGCGCGCGTGAGCCGGCAGGTGGGCCGCGTTCGTGGCGCCGACGATAGCCGCAGCCACCTGCGGCAAGTCGAGCACGGCCCGGGTTGCCACGGAGGCGATGTCGCAGCGGTGCTTGCGCGCAATGTCCGCCAGGACCGCCAACAACTCCTGGAACAGCGCCCAGCCTCCGAAGTCATCGATGACCAGCTTGTATTTGATCAAGGACCGGTTCGCCAGCGCGGCGGCGGGCTCCGGCCGGCCAAGCCAGTGCTCCGACAAAAATCCGCCGCCCACGGTTCCGTAGCACAGCAGCGCTATGCCGTGATTGCGGCAGCAAGCCACCATGGTCGCTCTTGGCCGGTCGTCGAGGAGTGAATACTGGAGCTGGTGTGCGACGACGGGCACGCCCGCGGCGAGCAGCTGTTCGAGATGCAGCGTATCGAAATTGGTCACACCCAGACGCGCGATCTTGCCGGCGCGTTGCAGTCGATCCAGCTCGAGAGCCGTTTCAACGTAGCGCGGCAGGGCGAAGTCCCACCAGTGAAGCTGCACGAGGTCGAGACACTCCATGCCGAGCCGTGTCAGGGATCGATCGATGACGGCTTCGACGTAGCCGCGGTCCAGTGTCTGCAACTCGGACAGATCGGGCACGAACTTCGTGTGCACCTGGACCTGCCCGGCCAGGGAGGGGTAGGCGCGGCGGAAGGAACCAATCAGTGCTTCGACGCCGGTGTAGATGTCGGCGCAGTCGAAGGTCGTGATGCCGGCCTCGACGAACCGCGCCATGTCTTTCACCGCCTGCCCGGAATCGATCGCGCCGTGGCCGCCAGCCAGGTGCCAGCCGCCCTTGATGAGGCGGGACACCGAGTAGCCGCGGGGGAAGGAATACCTGGGGATCACTTGGTGCGGCCGTCGGGCGGGGTGACCGCCGTCACGTCGGAACGGCGAAAACGCCGCCGCCCGATGCGCGTGATCCGGAACCGAGTAGGGCAATTCGGGTCCGGGCAGGCGATCTCTGCGTCCGTCGACATCCAGTCATGTGGATCGGTCATCCGCTGCTTGGCCGGGAGCAGCGGCAGCAGTGCGGCGAGGGAGTAGAGGGAGAATCCCTGCCCGGGAGGGAGCTTGAGCATTTCGCCATGGAGCTCGAAGTAGTCACCCAGGCGCGCACCGCAGTAGATCGGCCGATCCGCCGGACCGACGACCTCCACCCTCAGGTCGTAGAGCTCGAAGCCGACATCGTCGGAAGCCGACGCGG
>DATGVL010000023.1:0-84351 GCA_035300445.1 Steroidobacteraceae bacterium | reverse complement strand
CAGGCAGCACCGGCGTCTTTGGCCTGCGCGGCTTGAGCCTCTCAGGTGGCGCGGCGGGTGCGGCCATGGGCTCAGTCATGACATCGAGCGGGAAGAGCGTGCATCTGGACCAGGGCACGCGCTTGCTCCTGAGTTCGCAGGGCGGCGCATCGCAGCCGTCGGGCACTGCCAAGCCTGACCCGAAGCGGCCCTCCGCAGACCGACGATAGCGCAGGCGAGCGCCATGACGGCGGGAACCCCAGGCAAGGGGTGCGCCCGCCACCGATCCGCGTAGACGTGCAGCGCGGCTCTAAGCCCAGGCTCCGTACGCGGCACGCGCGACTCATGACGAGCTCATTCGGGTTATGCCTCCCGACGCTCCCGACGCCGCGCCTTCGAGACCGCGGACTCGCCGCGGTTCCACGTGGAACAACGGCGACCCCTCGCACGGATATCTCCTTGCCCCGCGTCGTCGGACTGCTGACAGAGCCAGCGGCACGAACGGGGAACAGCACGCCCCAAGGGGTCGGTCGGCCGAGCCACGGCTATCCGTCGCAGCCTGACTCGAAGCAGCCTTCCTGAGACCGACGATGGCGCAACGCAATCGCCGCGACGGGTGCGAGACCTGGACACACGGGAGCTGGCCTCTGACGTCTACGGGAATCCGCGGCAAGCGCGGTGCCTCGGCTCGGAGCCCAGGCTCCCTATCGGCCCAGGTCAGCCCACGACGCCGTTAATGCCTCATACATGAGTCTATACACCGCCAAACAGCTGCTCACTGTCGCGTATTTGAGGCAATTCGGCACGAACCAACCGCCAGGTGTTTGACACAGGCTTCCTTGCCGAGCATCCATCGCTTGCAAGCACGGGCACGACGCCGCGGAGTCTCAAGCTTCAGATGCTTCTGCAGCGCGTACGACTCACGAGCTCACTCGCGCTTGAGCGCCTTCCGATGCTCAGGCCGAGGCCGCACCTTCGTACCCTGACCCCGGTCGCCCGCCCTGGGTATCACCCCCTGGTTTCACGTGGAACGCCGGCGGCCCCTCGCGCGGATATCTCCTTGCGCCGCGTCGACAGCTGCTGACAGAGCCAGCCGCACCAACGGCGAGCAGCACGCCCCAAGGGGTCGGTCGGCCGCACCACGGCTATCCGTCGCAGCCCAAGAGCCTTGAGGGGTGCGAGACCTGGACACACGGGAGCTGGCCTCTGACCTCTACGGGAATCCGCAGCAGGCGCGATACCTGGGCTCGGTGCCCAGGCTCCGTATCGGCCCAGGTCAGCCCGCAACGCCGTTAATGCCTCATATATGATTCTATACTCCGAAAAACAGCTTCTCACTGTCTCGTATTTGAGGCAATTTGCCACAAATGAACCGCTGGGCGTTTGACACAGGCTTCCTCGCCGACCATCCATCGCTTGCGAGCACGGGCACGACACCGCGGAGTCTCACGCTTCAGATGCTTGTGCACCGCGTACGACTCACGACGACCTCACTCGCGTTTGTGCGGCTTCCGATGCTCGGGCCGAGACCGCACCTCGAGCCATGAGCCCGGTCGCCCGTCCTGGTATCACCCCCTGGTTTCACGTGGAACGCCGGCGGCCCCTCGCGCGGAATGCCCTTTGGTCGGCGCGCTCCAGCCGCCGTCCCAGACTGATGGACAGTTAGCCGTTCTCGGGCGAACGGAGAACCCCACGCCTCCGCCGCAAGCCTGCCTGCAAGCCGCCTTCCGCAGACCTGCGAGAACACGCGGCGAGTGTCGTGAGTCGTGGATGCGAAATCTGCAATGCCAGGAGCCTGGCGAGGTGCGCGCCTGGCCTTGGATCCGCAGAGGCGTGAAGCGGGGCTTGGAACCCATGCTCTGCACACGCCCAGACCCACAACACATCTCTCGGAAATGATGCTATCTGCGGCCTGGGAGCCGCTCACTGTCGCGTATTCGCGGCAATTAGCTACGAACGAATTGCTGGGTGCTCGAGGCGCCTCTCGAACATCGTGTTGCGCCGGCAGGTGGACCAAGCGCAGCGAACTCAAGCTCGGGTTGCCGCCCGCTACGAATAACGAGCTCACATCTGCGCGCGACATTGCTCCCCAGGCCGCGTCATTGAGCCCCGATCCCAATCGTCTGGTTCCACGTGGAACGCCGGTGGGCCACGCTCTGAAACCCCGTGGCCGCACCGCCCGCAGCCCGGCGTCGTCTGACTGATGGCGAGTGGGTCGCTGTTGGGCGAGTGGCGAAGCAGCCCTCTCAAACGAAATGATCGGCCGCACCACGGCCAGCGCCAACGCGACACCTGACTGGACGACGATCCCTATAGCCGCATCGGCATCACGACGTAGCGCGTGTGTGTCGTACCGGGTGCGTGGATGAGGCAGCTGCTGTTCGAGTCGGTGAGCCCGATGTGGACCTTGTCGCTCTCGATCGCGCTCAGGGCGTCGAGTAGATAGTTGACGTTGAATCCAATCTCCACTTCCTCGCCCTGGTAGGAAACCTCGACCTGATCCTCGGCTTCCTCCTGCTCAGGGTTGTGGGCCTGCAGGGTCAGCAGGTCTGGCCGGGCGGTGAGCCGGATGCCCCGGTACTTCTCGTTGGAGAGGATGGCGGTCCGTTGAAGGGCCTGTCTCAAGGTCTCCCGGTCCGCTTCCACCGTGCGGGGCGGATTCGCCGGAATTACCCGGGCGTACTCCGGGAAACGACCATCAATCAGCTTCGAAGTGAAGCGAATTTCGCCGATCTGGGCCCGAACGTGATTTGTACCGACGGCGAGCTCGATGGTGCCCTCGGTCCCGAGGGTGCGCTGCAGCTCGAGCACCCCCTTGCGGGGCACGATGACCTGGTGAGTGGCTCGGGCCTTTCCCGACAGCTCCATCTCGCATAGCGCGAGGCGATGCCCGTCGGTCGCCACGGCACGCAGCGCCTTGCCGTCGGTCTCGAGCAGCAGCCCGTTGAGGTAGTAGCGCACGTCCTGCTGCGCCATCGAGAAATGCGTCTTGTCGATCAGGCGCCGGAACTCGCCCTGCGCCACGCTGAGTGTGTGCTGCGCGTTGATCTCCTCGACCAGGGGAAACTCCGCCGCCGGCAGACTCGAGAGCGTGAAGCGGCTGCGACCCCCGCGCAGCGATACGCGCTCACCCTCGGTGCTCACGGTGACGCTCGTCTTCTCCGGCAGTGAGCGGAAAATGTCGAGCAGTTTGCGGCCCGGCACCGTGATGTCTCCCGGCTGCTGCACGTTCACCGTGCAGGTCGCCACGAGCTCCACCTCCAGGTCGGTTCCCGTCACGCTCAGGCGATTATCCCGCGCAGCCAGCAGCACGTTGGCCAGCACCGGCATGGTCTGGCGGCGCTCGACCACACCGATGACACTCTGGAGCGGTGCGAGCAGGTCCTCGCGGCTGGCGGTCAGTTTCATGAAAGCTCTCTTCAGTAGGATCTTATTCGGTGGAAGTCTCTTTATTGTTAAGACTATAGAGCCTGGGGATAACGGGCATAAGAAAACTTTCCACGCCCGCTCAGGCTGTTGCCGGCCATTTTCCGCGGCACATGTACAGGGACGGACCGATCAACAGCTGTGCGCGGCCTGTTCGTAACTTTATCCTCATGCTCGCCCACAGCAAGTCCACAGGGTGGTCCACATCAACCCGCCAGGGTTCTCAACAGGTTTGAGTAGTCTTCCTTGATGCGCTGCTCGCTGTCGCGCAGCTCCTTGATGCGCTTGCAGGCATGCAGCACGGTGGTGTGATCGCGGCCACCGAACGCATCGCCGATCTCCGGCAGGCTGTGGCTGGTGAGCTCCTTGGCGAGCGCCATCGCCACCTGCCGCGGCCGCGCCACCGAGCGGCTGCGGCGCTTGGACAGCAGGTCCGCCATGCGCACCTTGTAGTAGTCCGCCACGGTCTTCTGGATGTTGTCGACGGTAACGAGTTTCGCCTGCAGCGACAGCAGGTCCTTGAGCGCTTCCTTGGTGAATTCCACCGTGATCGCGCGTCCCGTGAAGCGCGAGTTCGCGATCACCCGCCGCAGCGCGCCCTCGAGCTCGCGCACGTTGGAGCGGATGCGTTTGGCGATGAAGAACGCCACTTCCTCGGGCAGGGCCACGCCAGTGGCCTGCGCCTTGGTCATGAGGATCGCCACGCAGGTCTCGAGCTCCGGGGGCTCGATCGCCACCGTGAGGCCCCAGCCGAAGCGTGATTTCAGGCGCTCTTCCAGCCCCTCGACCTCCTTCGGATAGCGATCGCAAGTGAGGATCACCTGGTGCTGTCCCTCCAGCAGCTCGTTGAAGGTGTGGAAGAACTCTTCCTGCGAGCGCTCCTTGCCGGCGAAGAACTGGATGTCGTCGATCAGCAGTGCATCGAGCGAGCGGTAGGCGGTCTTGAACTCGTTCATCGAGTTGTGTTGCAGCGCGCGCACCATGTCGCTCACGAAGCGCTCCGAATGCACGTAGGCAATGCGCGCTTCCGCGTCGCGGTCCTTGATCAGGTGCGCGACCGCGTGCATCAGGTGCGTCTTGCCGAGGCCGACGCCGCCGTAGATGAACAGCGGGTTGTAGGCGCGGCCGGGATTTTCCGCCACCTGGGCCGCCGCGGCCTTGGCGAGCTGGTTGCTCTTGCCTTCCACGAAGGTGGCGAAGCAGAAGTCGGCATTGAGCCGCGCGCCGACCACCAGCCCTTCGGCGCGGCGTGCGCGCGCGGGGAGCGCTGCGACGGTGGTGCGCGCCGCGGCGCTGCGCGAGCCGACTTCCACGGTCACGATGGGCACGTCTCCGGTGCTCTCATCGCGCAGCAGCTCACCGATGCGCGGCAGCAGGTTGGCGTTGATCCAGTCGACCACGAAACGGTTGGGCGCCAGGAGCTTGAGCGCACCGTTCCCCTCCATGGCCTGCAACGGCCGCACCCAGGTATTGAACTGCTGCTCCGGAAGCTCCGTCTCCAACGCGCCCATGCAGCGAGTCCAAAGCGACGCTTCCACGCGCGTTGCCTCCGCGACGTTTTCAGGTGAACGTTGAGGAAAAGGCCGCGGAGTCTATACCGATCGCGCCGCGCGCTGAAGGTTTTCGCAAGCGTCCGTGTATTGACACCTTGACGCTCAACGGCTTAGCCTTGCCGCCCTTTTTTGCGAGCCACGCATCGTCCACGGAGCCCACGGCATGAAGCGTACCTATCAACCGAGCAAAGTGCGCCGCAAGCGCACCCACGGGTTCCGTGCGCGCATGGCCACCAAGGGCGGCCGCAAGGTGCTCGCGCGGCGCCGCGCCAAGGGCCGGCACAAGCTGATACCCTAGGCCCCACGGGTTCACGCGCACTGCGACAGCCCCTGCGTAACCCATCCTTAACAGTCTCCTCAAGGGCTCGATGCCAGGGCGGCTCACTCTGCCGGCGCGACTTCGTCTGCGGCGCAAGCGCGATTTCGATGCCGCTTACGCGCGCGGGCGGCGCATGGGCGATGGATTTTTCGCGGTGACTGCGAGTGTCAACAAATCGGGCGCTCCGCGTCTGGGGCTGGCGGTGGCGGTGCGTGCGGCGGGCGGCGCGGTGGCTCGCAACCGCATCCGGCGCATCATCCGCGAGTCCTTTCGCCTGCACCAGCGCGAGATCCCCGCCGTGGACCTGGTGGTGAGCATGCGGGCAGGCGCGCGCGACGCCACCGGCGAGGCGCTGCGCGAGAGCCTCGCGGCACTGTGGAAGAAGGTCGGCGAGCAATGCGCCACGTCGCAGCCTTCCTGATCCGCCTGTATCAATGGACCCTCAGTCCGCTGCTCGGGCCGGCGTGCCGTTTCTATCCCTCCTGCTCGCAGTACGCCCTGCAGGCGCTGCTGCGCTTCGGCCTCCTGAAGGGCGGCTGGCTCGCGCTCGCACGCCTGGCGCGCTGCCACCCGTGGCATCCGGGCGGATTCGATCCCGTGCCGCGCGCGCCCCTGTGCACCCGTCACGCTCATGACCAATAACCTCACTCGCTTCAGCCCGCGTCTGTGGCTGTGGGTCGCGCTCGCGGCGCTGCTGCTGCTCAACTACCAGACCTGGATCCACGACTACGCTGCGCCCTCGGAAGCCGCGACGGCCGCGCAGGCGGCGAATGCGGCCCCGCACGCGGCCGCGCCTGCGAGCGATCTGGGCAGCAGGATTCCCGAGGCACCCCGCGCCGCGACTCCCGCCCGCGGCGAGCGCGCCCAGAGCGAAGCCGGAGCGGCAGCCGCCTCAGGCGCCTCCGGCACGGCGCCCGGCTCCGCCGCCGCGGCGCCGCGGGTACGCGTGCGCACCGACGTACTCGACCTCGACATCAGCACGCTTGGCGGCACGCTCACGCGTGTGGATCTGCTCGCCTATCCGCAGGTAAAGGGCGAGGCCACGCCGGTGCGCCTGGAGAACGAGGACGATCCGCTGACGCGCTACGAGCTGCAGTCGGGACTGACGGACTCGGGCGGCGCGCCCTATCCCACTCACCTCGCGAGCTTTGCGAGCGAGCAGGCCGAGTACAGCCTCGATGGCCGTAACGAGCTGCGCGTGCCGCTCACCTGGAGTGAGGGGGGAGTGAGCGTCACCAAGACCTTCGTGTTCCATCGCGGCGAGTACCGCATCGACGTGCAATACGAGGTACACAACGGCGGGCCCGCGCCCTGGACGGCGCGCCCGTACGCGCAGATCCTGCGCGATGATCCGCCCACCAAGCGCTCCATGTTCAATGTCGAGAGTTACGCCTTCCACGGTCCGGCGATTCGCGACGGCACCAAGTACCGCAAGCTCGACACCACCGACGCGCAGGACAGCCACCTGTCCCTCGAAGTGCGCGACGGCTGGCTCGCCGCCCTGCAGCACCACTTCGTCAGCGCCATCGTACCGCCGCGCGGCGCCCCCTGGCGCTTCACGCTGGGTGTCTCCGGGAATGAGTACCTGCTGTCGGCCACGGGCCCGGAGCAGTCGGTCGCGCCCGGCGCCACGGTGCAATTCGGCGCCTCGCTCTACGTCGGCCCCAAGCTCCAGGGGCAGCTCGAGGCCACCGCGCCTGAGCTCGGCCGGGTGGCCGATTACGGCCGGCTGTGGTTCCTGTCGATGCCGCTGTTCTGGGTGCTCGACAAGGTGCACGCGATCACCGGCAACTGGGGCGCGGCGATCATCCTGGTCACCTTCCTGCTGAAGCTCGTGTTCTATCCGCTGTCGGAGGCGAGCGGCCGCTCGATGGCGAAGATGAAGACCATGCAGCCGCGCATCAAGAACCTGCAGGAGACCTATAAGGACGACCGCGAGAAGCTCGGCCGCGCGATGATGGAGCTGTATCAGCGCGAGAAGATCAACCCGGTCGCCGGCTGCCTGCCGATCGTGATCCAGATCCCGGTGTTCCTCGCGTTCTACTGGGTGCTGCTCGAGAGCGTCGAGATGCGCCAGGCGCCCTTTGCGCTCTGGATCCATGATCTGTCCTCGCGCGACCCGCTGTTCATCCTGCCGGCGATCATGGCGGTGGCGATGTTCGTGCAGTACAAGCTCAATCCCGCGCCCCCGGACCCGGTGCAGGCGAAAGTCTTCATGATCATGCCGATCGCCATGTCGGCCACGTTCGCGTTTTTCCCCGCGGGACTGGTGCTCTACTGGGTGACGAATACCGTGCTGTCGATCGCGCAGCAATGGAACATCAACCGCCGCATCGAGGCGGCCGCGGCGGCGCGCAGAACCTGACGCCTGCCCCGCGGCGCCCGCGCCGCGCACGAGGGCGCCGCTTCCATTCCGAGGGCCTCCGGCGGTAGCCTGCGCACGGCCGAACATATGACGCGTCCGGACACCATCGTGGCCGCGGCGACGCCTCCGGGACGAGGGGGCGTCGGCATCGTACGCATCTCCGGCCCCAAGGCGCCGGAAGTGGCGGCGGTCATGCTCGGTGAGCTGCCGCAGGCGCGCCACGCGACCCTGGCGCGCTTCCTCGACGCGCAGCAGGAAGCGATCGACGCGGGACTCGCGCTGTTCTTTCCGGCGCCGCATTCCTACACCGGCGAGCACATCCTCGAGCTGCACGGCCACGGCGGGCCAGTGGTGATGGAGGCGCTGGTGGCGCGGGCGGTGGAGCTCGGCGCGCGCCGCGCCCACGCCGGGGAATTCACCCAGCGCGCCTTCCTCAACGACAAGCTCGATCTGGCGCAGGCCGAAGCCGTCGCCGATCTCATCGATGCCGGCTCGCGCGCGGCGCTGCGCGCCGCCATGCGCTCGCTGCAGGGGGAGTTCTCCGCCATGGTGCGCGGGCTCACGGAGGCGGTGATCGAGCTGCGTAGCTACGTCGAGGCGGCGATCGACTTTCCGGAGGAGGAAGTCGACTTCCTCGCCGACCACGAGCTCAGTGGGCGCTTCGAGGCGGTGCGCGAGCATTTCGACGGCGTGCTCGAGAGTGCGCGCCAGGGGCGGCTGCTGCGCGAGGGCATGACGGTGGTCATCGCCGGCCGGCCGAACGCCGGCAAGTCGAGCCTGCTCAACCGGCTCGCCGGCTACGATGCGGCGATCGTCACCGCGATTCCCGGCACCACGCGCGATGTGGTGCGCGAGCGCATCCATCTGGACGGCATGCCGCTGCACGTGCTGGACACCGCGGGTCTGCGCGAGGGAGGCGATCTGGTCGAGGAGGAAGGGATGCGGCGCGCGCAGGCCGAGATGCAGCGCGCCGATCGCGTGCTGTTCGTCATCGACACCGTGGAGGACCCCGACGCCACGGCCTTTCGCGACGAGCGCGCGCGTTTGCCGGCGGATGTCCCGGTCACGCTGGTGTTCAACAAGTGCGATCTCGCCGTCGGCCTGCCGGTCGCCGACACGCTCACCCGCCCGCCGCACATCACGCTCTCGGCGCTCACCGGCCGGGGGCTGGAGGACCTGCGCGCGCATCTGAAGCAATGCATGGGGTACCAGAGTGTGGATGCCGGGACGATCAGCGCCCGCCGCCGGCACCTGGAGGCGCTGGCGCGGGCGCGACAGCACACCGAAGAAGCCGCGCGCCAGCTCACCGAGCAGCGCGCCGGAGAGCTGGTCGCCGAGGAGCTGCGGGCGGCGCAGCAGGCCTTGAGTGAGATCACCGGCGAGTTCACCAGCGAGGATCTGCTGGGGCGGATCTTTGCCGGGTTCTGCATCGGCAAGTAACAGCTCCGCGAGAGCGCCGCGCCAGGCAGAGCATTCGTCCCAGCTTGGATTCGTCACAGGTTGGAAACACAATAACAACTCTGAGCGGCCAGGGACGGCGTTCACCGCAAAGCCCTCTGCGTCGCTTGGTGTTCGACAAGCACAAACAGGGAGGATGTGAAATGACAAGCTCAGGCTACGTGCAAACACTGACGGCGGCCGCGCTCATCGGCTGCCTCGCCACCGCCAGCTCGCTGGCGGCGGATGAGAGCCTCACCGAAAATCCTTACGCGCCCGCGTACGGTCACGCCTACCGCCACGGTGCGGTGCCGACGCGCGAGGCCGTGCAACAGATGCGCGCCTGGGAGGCTGACAGGCACGCAGCCTACGGTGCCAATCGCCGCCGCAGCTCCAAGATCCTCGCCTTTGGCGGCGGGATCGACGGCATCGGTGTCACCAGCGGTACCCCGAAGGTCTACCTGGTGTTCTACGGCAGCCAGTGGACCAGCGGCGGGGATCCCAATGGCGCGGCCACCTACCTGCAGAACCTGTTCCGCGGGATCGGAACCGGCGGTGAGATGTGGTCGGGCACCATGACGCAGTACTGCGACGGCCCGACCGTGCCCAGGGGCGCAACCACCTGCAACCCGGGCAGCACGCCACACGTGGGTTACCCCAGCGCCGGCGCGCTGGCCGGAGTGTGGTTCGACACGGCAGCTCCGTCGCCCTCCCAGGCGAGCATCACGCAACTGGCGCAGGAGGCGATCAGGGCAGCCGGGCATTTCGGCAACACCACCGCGGCCACCAATCGCTACGCGCAGTACGTTGTCGTGTCGCCCTCAGGCACGCACCCGGACGGCTTCGGCAGCGCGAATTTCTGCGCCTGGCACACCTACACGACCTCCTCTTACGGGGATATCGCCTTCACCAACATGCCATATGTGACCGACCTGGGCGCCAGCTGCGGCGAGAACTTCGTCAACAGCGGCTCCGCGGGGCTGCTCGATGGCTTCTCCATCGTGAACGGCCATGAATACGCCGAAACGGTGACCGATCAGAATCCGGCCGGCGGCTGGACCGCCCCCTCGGGCGCGGAGAATGGCGACGAATGCGCCTGGATCAGCTCCGGCCAGGGAGCGGCTGCGAACGTGAGCATGGGCAATGGCGCGTACGCGATGCAGAGCACCTGGTCGAACGACACCAATGCGTGCGACATCTCGCACGCAATCCGCTAGCCGCTTCTTAACTCAGGGAGGATTGAAAATGACAAGCTCAGGCTACGTGCAAACACTGACGACGGCGTTCATCGGCTGCCTCGCGGCGGCCGGCTCGCTCGGCGCCGGCGAGCCCCTCACCGGCAATCCCTACGCGCCCGTCTACGATCACGCTTACCGCCACGGCGCCGTGCCCACTCGCGAGGCCCTGCAACGCATGCGCGCATGGGAGGCTGCCCGGCAGGCATTGCCAACCCTCAGCCTCCCCGGCCTTAACACCCTCTCCTACGGGGGCGGGATCGACGGTATCGGTGTGACCAGCGGCATCCCGAAGGTCTACCTGGTGTTCTACGGCAGCCAGTGGACCGGCGGCGGGGATCCCAATGGCGCGGCCACCTACCTGCAGAACCTGTTCCGCGGGATCGGTACCGGCGGCGAGAGGTGGTCGGGTACCATGACCCAGTACTGCGACGGCCCGACCGTGCCGGCGGGCGCCACGACCTGCAACCCGAGCAGCACGCCGCACGTGGGCTACCCCGGCAGCGGTGCCCTGGCGGGAGTGTGGTTCGACACGGCGGCCCCGTCGCCCGCCAATGCCACCGCCGCGCAACTGGCGCAGGAGGCGATCAACGCTGCCGCCCACTTCGGCAACACCACACCGGGCGCCAACCGCTACGCGCAATACGTGGTGGCGTCGCCGACGGGGACCCATCCTGACGGCTTCAACACCCCGACGTCGGCTTTCTGCGCCTGGCACGACTACACCAGATCGTCCTACGGCGACATCGCGTATACCAACATGCCGTACGTGACCGACCTGACCACCAGCTGCGGCGAGAACTTCGTCAACAGCGGCTCGGCGGGCCTGCTCGATGGTTTCTCCATCGTGAACGGCCATGAGTACGCCGAGACCGTAACCGATCAGAATCCGGCCGGCGGCTGGACCTCCATCACGGGCCAGGAGAATGGCGATGAGTGCGCCTGGATCAGCTCCGGCCAGGGAGCGGCCGCGAACGTGAGCATGGGCAATGGCGCGTACGCGATGCAGAGCACCTGGTCGAATGACACCAACGAGTGCGACATCTCGCACGCGATCCTGTAGCTGCTCCGCCGTTGGTCATACCGAAGGGCCGCCACGCGCGGCCCTTCTTTTTTACGGCTGCTTCGGCGGCGGCGCGCTCGCGGCCGCTGCGCTGCCCTTGAGCGCCAGGTCCTTGCTGTACACGACGTTCATGACGTTGTCGTACCAGCCCTCGACCTCGGGCTTCACCAGGTGCTTGTTGACGTAGAAGTACAGCGGCAGCAGCGGGTGATCGCGCAGCATGAGCCGCTCGGCCTGCTCGAGCAGCGCGCGCCGCAGTGTCGCGTCGGTTTCGGCCGCGGCGCGCTTGAGCAGCGCATCGTAGGCCGCGTTCGCGTAGTGCGGCAGGTTCACGCCGAAGTCGCTCTTCAGGTACTGCGCGAAGGTGTAGGCGTCGTTGTAGTCGCCTACCCAGCTCGAGCGGAACATCTCCACCTCGCCGCGATCGATGTCCTGCAGCAGGGACTTGAACTCCACCTGCGTCAGGCGCACCTCGGCCCCCAGGGCCTCCTTCCACATGGAGGCGATCGCGACCGCGAGCTTGGTGTGCACTTCGCCGGAGTTGTAGCGCAGCTCGAAGCTGAGCGGCTTGTCGGGTGAGTAGCCGGCTTCGCGGTACAGGCGCTGCGCTTCGGCCACGCGCGCCACCATGGGCTCGCCCCGATAGTCGAAGGACTGCGCGCCGTAATGGTCGATCCCCGGCGGCACCCAGCCGTAGGCGGGCAGCTCACCCACCCGCAGCACGAGCTGCGCGAGCTTCTCGCGGTCGATGACCAGCGACAGCGCCCGGCGCAGCTTCGGTGAGTCGCGGAAGGGTGCGCGCCTCAAGTTGAAGCCGTAATAGTAGGTGGTGAGCTGCGGTGAGACGTGCAGCTGATCGGCGAGGTTCGCCTTGATCCAGTCGAACTGCCCGCGCGGTACCACGAACGTGACCTGCAGCTCGCCGCCGCGATAGCGCGTGAGCTCGGCGTTCTCATCCGGGATCAGGAGGTACTTCACCGCATCGAGCCGCGTCGCGGCGTTGTTCCAGTAGTAGCGGTTGCGGCTGGCGAGGATGTAGGAGCCCTGCACCCATTCTGTGAGGACGAACGCGCCGTTGGAAACCATGACGCCGGGCCGCGCCTGGCCTTCGGGGTGGGCGGCGAGCGTCGGCCGGTGCACCGGACAGGCGCTCGGATGCGACAGCAGGGTCGGCAGATACGGCGCAGGCGTCGCGAGCGTGACGACGACGGTCCCATCATCCGGCGCCGCCACGCCCAGAGCCTCGGGCGGCTTGCGAGCGGCGACGATGTCGCCCGCGTTTGCGATGACGTCGATGTACTGCGCATAGCCCGAGGCGGTGGCGGGGTCCACCAGGCGGCGCAGTCCGGCGACAAAATCCGCCGCCACCACCGGCTCGCCGTTCGACCAGCGCGCCTCGCGACGCAGCTTGAAGACGTAGACCCTGCCGTCGGTGCTCACGCCCCAGGTGCTCGCCACCCCCGGCGCGACGGCGGCATTGCGGTCGAGCGTGGTGAGGCCCTCGCACAGATCGCGCAGGATGCTCTGCGCCTCGAAGCCGCGCGCTTTCTGGGGATCCAGCGAGTCCGGGTCGGGTCCGCCGCCGCGAACCAGCATGGCCGCCTGCGGCGCGGCGCCTGAGCCTGCGGGCCCCTCCTGCGAGCGCGTACAGCCGGCGAGGCAGGCGAGCAGCGTCGCGGTGGCGGCGGCGGAAAGCGCGGCGCGCCGCGTGCTCATGCCGGGCGCGAGCGGCTCGAGTTGATCTGCCCGCGCAGCTGCTGAGTCGCCGCGCGCGCCGCGCTGGCGAAGTCCTCGCCCGAGGAGGCATACAGGATGGCGCGCGAGGAGCTGATGATGAGACCCGTGCCGCGCGCGGTCTGGCCGTTCTGCACCACCTGCGCCACGTCGCCCCCCTGCGCTCCGACCCCGGGCACGAGCAGCGGCATGTTGCCCACCAGCGCTCGCACCTCGGCCAGATCCCCGGGATAGGTGGCGCCCACGACCAGCAGACAGTTGCCCCGGGAGTTCCAGCGCTGGGCGGCCAGCTCCGCGACCACCTGGTAGAGCTTGCGTGCGCCGATCAGTCGGTCCTGCAGGTCGCGCGCCCCGGGATTGGACGTGCGGCACAGGATCACGACGCCCTTGTCCGCGTGGCGAAGGAACGGCTCGAGGGAGTCACTGCCGAGATACGGGTTGACCGTGACGGCATCCGCGCCGTAGCGCTCGAACGCTTCGGTGGCGTAGCGCTCGGCGGTGTTGCCCACATCGCCGCGCTTGGCGTCGAGAATCACCGGTACGCCCGGATGGCTCTTGTGGATGTACTCGATGGTGCGCTCGAGCTGATCCTCGGCCTGGCAGGCGGCGTAGTGCGCGAACTGCGGCTTGTACGCGCACACCAGGTCGGCGGTGGCGTCGATGATGGCCTTGTTGAACTGGAAGATCGGCGAGGGTTCGGCGGCGATATGCCGCGGGAAGCGCTCGATGTCCGGGTCGAGCCCCACGCACGCGAGCGAGTCGCTTCTCTCCCAGGCGCGCGTGAGCTGCTCGACGAAGCCGCTCATGCGACCCGTGTGCGCCCGCCGCCGCTGCGCTTCTTCAGGTGCACCAGCAGGATCGACACCGCCACCGGCGTCACGCCCGGGATGCGGCCCGCCTGGCCGAGGGTCGCCGGCCGCACCTCGAGGAGCCTCTGTCGCACTTCGTGCGACAGGCCCGACAGAAGCGTGTAGTCGAGGTCGGCGGGCAGCGCGGTCTCTTCGTTTACCCGGGCGCGCTCGATGTCGTCCTGCTGTCGCTCGATGTAGCCCGCGTACTTGGCGCGCACCTCGACCTGGGCGCGCACCTGCGCCGCCAGCCGCTCGTCCATCGCGCCCTCGCCGCCTGCACGGCCCTCGCAGGCTGCACGGCCCTCGCCCGCTGCACCGCCCTCGGTGCCCGCCGCGGCTACGGCCGGCGCCCCGACAATCTCCAGCAGCGCCTCGTAGGTGACTCCCGGGCGCCTCAGCAGCTCGAACGCGGACACGTCGCGCGCGAGCGGCGCACCCAGCACGCGCTGCGCCCAGGGCGCCGGCACGTCCGCGGGCCGCAGGCGCAGCGCCTTGAGGCGCGCGACCTCGAGATCGGACGTGCGCCGCTTCGCCTCCAGGAGCGCCCAGCGCTCGTCATCGACGAGCCCCAGCTCGCGTCCCGCGGGCGTGAGGCGCAGGTCCGCGTTGTCCTCGCGCAGCAGCAGGCGGTGTTCGGCGCGGCTGGTGAACATGCGGTACGGCTCGCGCGTGCCGCGCGTCACCAGGTCATCGATGAGCACTCCGAGGTAGGCCTCGCTGCGCTTCGGGACCCAGGGCTCGCGATCCCTGACGGCGAGCGCGGCATTGATGCCGGCGATGAGGCCCTGCGCGGCGGCTTCCTCGTAGCCGGTGGTGCCGTTGATCTGGCCGGCGAAGTACAGGCCGGCGAGCGCGCGTGTCTCGAGGGAAGTCTTCAGGTCGCGCGGGTCGAAGAAGTCGTATTCGATGGCATAGCCGGGCCGTGTGAGGTGCGCGTTCTCGAAGCCGCAGATGGTGCGCACGAACTCGCACTGCACGTCGAAGGGCAGGCTCGTGGAGATGCCGTTCGGGTAGACCTCGTGGGTGTTCAGTCCCTCGGGCTCGACGAAGATCTGGTGCGAGGGCTTGTCCGCAAAGCGCACCACCTTGTCCTCGACCGAGGGACAGTAGCGTGGGCCGACGCCTTCGATTACGCCGGTGAACATCGGGGAGCGGTCTGTGGCGGCACGGATGATGTCGTGCGTTCGCTCGTTTGTCTTCGTAATGAAACAATCTACCTGCCTCGGATGCTCATTAACACGGCCGAGGAACGAAAAGACGGGAGCGGGGTCATCCCCCGGCTGAACCGCCATGACCGACCGGTCGAGGGTACGGCCGTCGATCCGCGGCGGGGTCCCGGTCTTCAGTCTTCCCACAGGCAGGGCCAGCTCGCGCAGCCGCGCGGCGAGCCGGTTGGAGGGTGCATCACCGGCCCGGCCGCCCGGATAGTTGGTGAGGCCGACGTGCATGCGTCCCGCGAGGAAGGTGCCCACGGTCAGCACCACCGCCGGGGCTTCGAAGCTGATACCGGTGACCGTGACCACACCGCGCACCCGGCCGCAGTCCACGATCAGGTCGGCCACCTCCTGCTGGAAGAGCGCCAGCTTCGGCTGGTTCTCGAGCAGGCTGCGGATGGCCTGCTTGTAGAGTTGCCGGTCGGCCTGGGCGCGGGTGGCGCGCACCGCCGGGCCCTTGCTGGCATTGAGCGTGCGGAACTGGATGCCGGCGCGGTCCGCCGCCCGGGCCATGGCGCCGCCGAGCGCGTCGATCTCGCGCACCAGGTGTCCCTTGCCGATGCCGCCGATGGCGGGATTGCAGCTCATCTGCCCCAGGGTCTCGATGCTTTGGGTGAGCAGCAGCGTGCGCGCTCCCACGCGTGCGGCGGCGAGGGCCGCCTCGGTGCCGGCATGGCCGCCGCCGATGACGATGACGTCGTAGGCGAATCGCTGCTGGGGACTCATGGCTTGCACGGCTGACGGCGGCGCGGGACGCGTATTGTAGGGCCGCAAACCCCACGAACAAGAGCGCGCTTGCCTTATGCTCTCACCGCATGCGGATCGCCCCTAGGGCCGTGGGCGCGCTGCTGGTGCTGGGCCTCAGCGCCGGTGCGGCAGCCGCGGCTGCGAGCGCGCCGGGCCTGGTACTGTCGGCGTGCGAGCTCGAGCACCCGTTGCGATTCACCGTCGTGGCGGCCGAGTGCGGCGTGCTGTCGGTCGCGGAGAATCCACAGGATCCTGCCGGCCGGCACATTCCCCTGCACGTGGCGCGCGTGCCGGCGATCAGCCGGCGCAAACAGGCGGACGCGCTGTTCATCCTGGCCGGCGGCCCGGGAGCGGCGGCCAGCGCGTTCTACACCACCGTGGCCGGCGCCTTCGCGCGCATTCACCGCGAGCGCGACATCGTCCTCATCGACCAGCGCGGCACCGGAGGATCGAACCCCCTCGATTGCGCAGCGGACGCGCAGCTGCTGTATCGCGCAACGCAGGACGAGATCGCCGCCGACACGCGACGCTGCCTCACCCGGCTCAGTGCGCGCGCCGACGTCGCCTACTACACCAGCAGTCTCGCCGTGCAGGATCTGGAGCGCGTGCGTGCGGCCTTGGGTATCGGGCGCATCGACCTGTACGGCAACTCCTACGGCACGCGGGTCGCGCAGCACTACCTGCGCCGCTTCCCGCAGCGCGTGCGCGCGCTGATTCTCGACGGCGTCGTGCCCGCGCCCGTGGCGCTCGGGCCGGCCACGGCGAGTGATGCGGAGCGCGCGCTCCTCGACATCCTGGCGCGCTGCGCCGCCGAGCGCGCCTGCCGCGCCCGCTACGGCGACCCCGCGCGCAGCTACCACAGCGTGCGGTCCTCGCTCGCGAACCATGCGGAGCCGGTGACGGTGGCCGATCCGTCCACGGGCGAGGCGACGCGCTTCAGTTTTGGCACCGCGCACCTGGCGACGGTGCTGCGCCTCGGCAGTTACACCGCGGAATACGCCGCGCTCCTGCCGCTGCTGCTCGATGAGGCCGCCGCGCACCAGGACTACGTACCCCTCGCCGCGCAGTTCCTGCTCATCGAGCGCGGCTACGGTGAGGCGCTCGCGAGCGGCATGCACAACAGCGTGGTGTGCGCCGAAGACGTGCCCTTCTATGACGCGCGTGGCATCGACCGCGCGCGCCTCGCCGACACCTTCCTCGGCACGCTGCAGCTCGACGGGCTCGAGGGCGTGTGCCGCATCTGGCCGCACGGGCCGATCGATGCGGACCTGCACGCGCCGCTGCAGAGCGACGTGCCGGCGCTGCTGCTGTCGGGGAGCGACGATCCGGTCACACCCCCGGCGTTCGCGCAGCTTGCGGTGCGCGGCTTCCCGCGCGGCCTCTCGATCGTGCTCGAGGGCTTCGGCCACGGCCAGCTGACCGCCCCCTGCATGGATCGCGTGCTGGCGCAGTTTCTCGCCCGCGCCTCGGTGGTCGGACTCGACCTCGACTGCACGCGCCGCGCGCGTCCGCTGCCGTTTTTCACCTCGCTGAACGGTCCGCCGCCCTGAAGGCGCGCGCACGCCTTATGCGCCCGTGATCGAGGCCACGCACCTCTACAAGCACTTCGGCGCGGTCACGGCCGTGCGCGACGTCAGTCTGCGCGCGCCGGACGGCCGCATCACCGGGCTCCTCGGGCCCAACGGCGCCGGCAAGTCCACCACGCTGCGCATGCTGTACACGGTGCTGCGGCCCGATGCGGGGGATGCGCTCATCGACGGGCACAGCGCGGTGCGCTCGCCCCTGCAGGCCGCCCGGCGCCTCGGGGTGCTGGCGCACGGCGCCGGCATCTATCCGAACCTGACGGCGCGCGAGAACATCCTGTACTTCGGCGCGCTGCACGGCCTGAAGCGCGCCGCGGCGCGCGAGCGCGCCGCCGAGCTCGTGGGGCTCCTGGAGATGGAGGAATTCGCCGACCGCCGCGCCAAGGGCTTCTCGCAGGGGGAGCGCGTCAAGACCGCACTCGCCCGCGCGCTCGTTCACCGGCCGCGCAACCTGGTGCTGGACGAGCCCACCAACGGGCTGGATGTCATGGCGGTGCGCGCCCTGCGCCGCCTGCTCGGATCGCTGCGCGAGGCCGGACACTGCGTACTGTTCTCGAGCCACGTGATGCAGGAGGTGAGCGCGCTGTGCGACGAGGTGGTGGTGATCGCGCACGGCACGGTGCTCGCGAGCGGCACCCCGGAGGCGATCCGCACCCGCACCGGCACCGCCGGCCTCGAGGAGGCCTTCGTCGCCCTGATCGCCGGCGCGGGTGGGACTTAAGCCGTGCGCGCCATCCTCACCGTGTTCGGCAAGGAGTTTCGCGAGAATCTGCGCGAGCGGCGCACGCTCATCTCGGCGCTGATCCTGGGTCCGCTGCTCGGTCCGTTGCTGTTCGCCGGCGGCCTGTCGCTGCGCATCGAGCGCGGCGCCGAGGAGGGTGAGCGCCCGATCACGCTCGCGGTGGTGCATGGCGAGCGCGCTCCGAACTTGCTCGGCTTCCTGCGCCAGTACGGGGTGCGGGTCGAGTCCGTGGACTACGACCCCGCCGCGGCCCGTGCCGCGGTGCAGGCGCACACCCACGAGCTGGTGCTGGCGGTGAGCGCGGACTTCGCCGCGCACCTGGCGGCGGGCACGCCCGCGGCGGTGCTGCTGTACGCGGATTCCTCCGACCCGTCCGTGTCCGGCACCCTCGCGCGGGTGAGCGCGCTCCTTGAGCAGTACGGCTCACTCCTCGCGCGGCTGCGGGTGGTGGCCCGCGGAGTGGATCCCCTGGTGCTGTCCCCGCTCGCGCTGCAGGACATCGACGTCGCCACTCCGGCGAGCCGTTCGGTGCTGGCGCTCGGGACCCTGAGCTACCTGGTGCTGCTCACCATGCTGATGGGCGGCATGTACCTCGCCATCGACACCACCGCCGGTGAGCGCGAGCGCGGCTCGCTCGAGCCGCTGCTCACCGTACCGGTGCCGCGCGAAGCTCTGATCTACGGCAAGATCCTCGCGACCTGCGCCTACATGACGCTGTCGCTGACTCTCACCGTGGCGGCATTCGCGATCATGCTGCGGTTCACGGGGCTGGAGCGCTTCGGCATGAGCGTCAATTTCGGCCCGCTCGTGGGCCTCGCCGTCGTCCTGTTCTGTCTGCCGCTGGTGCCCCTCGGTGCTGCGCTGATGACCATCGTGGCCGCCTCCACGCGCAGCTACCGCGAGGCGCAGACCTGGCTCGGTCTGGTTTTACTCGTGCCGACGCTGCCGCTGGTGTTCGCCGGCGTGATGGGACTGCGCCCGACGCTCGCGCTCATGGCGGTCCCCTCGCTCAGCCAGCACTTCCTCATTACGAGCCTGTTGCGCGATGAGCGGGTGCCGGCGGCGTATCTCGCCCTGTCGGTCGCAGCGACCCTCACCCTGGGCGCGCTGCTCATCGCCCTGGCCGGACGTCTCTACCGCCGCGAGGCGCTGCTGGGATAAGGCACGGCGGCCGCTGGCGGCGGTGCGCGCGCGAGCAGCGCGTGCAGCTGGGCGAGGTTCGCGTCCGCGAACGCGCGTGCCTCGACTTCGAAGCGGTTGTTCCAGTAGCCGCGCCGCAGGCATTCGAGCAGGTAGCGGGCCGCGGTGAGTTCGCCCGGCTGCCATTGCCTGATGACATGGCAGTACTCGTGCAGCATCAGCCAGGGGTTGGCGAAGAACCCGGCGGCACTGCCGCGCAGGTAGATGCGCCCGGGGCGCGTGGTCGCAACCGCGCCGTGCAGGCGCGCGAACCAGGAATGCTCGATCACCGTGACGCGGGCGACGCTCGCGCCCAGCAGCACTTCGAGCGCGGTGCGCACCTCAGGCGGTGGCGCTGCTGCGCGTGAGCGTCTCATGCGCGGCCCCACACTCAGGCGTGCGTATGCACCCACCCCATGGCCGGCCGGAAGCGCAGCGTGCGCGCGGGGCCGGCCGCGATGTCTTCGGGCAGCACCTGCACCCCGGCGTCCTCGAGGTAATGGCGCACCAGCTTGATCACGATGTCGCAGGCCGGATTCACCTGCGGGCTATCCGCGAGATGGGCCACGATCCGCGCCTGCAGACGGCGCGCGGCAGGGGCGCTCTCGCGCAGCGTCTCGAGGCAGCGGTGCAGCAGCAGCAGCTCGGTGGCGAGCGTCGAGTCGGTCACGTCGGCGGGCTTGGAGTGCCTGACGATGCAGCGCAGGTGCAACAGGGCTCCGGCCTCCTCGTCGGCGTCGTACACGCACACCGCAATCGCCGAGCGCAGCTCGGCTACCAGCAGCGCTTCGCCGGAACTGACTTCGAACCGATCGGGCGCGACCTGGATTTCTGCGCTGGCCATGTACTGTTGTATACCGCGCCGCATGAGGCTGCGCGTTTCTCCTGCCCAAAGTATGAACTGCCGCACGAAGCACGCGTAGAATATGCCAATGGGCTGCGGGCTGGGGAACATGCGCTGTCTCATCGCCGTCATGCTCGCGTGCGTCGTGGCGCAGTCCCCGGCACGCGCACAACCGGTGCCGGCCTCGCCCGTGTCGTCGATTCGCGTCAGCGGGGATGCCAGGATCACCGCCCGGCCCGATCGCGTACAGATCGATATCGGCGTGAGCACGCGCGCGGTGCAGTCGCAGGAGGCGGCGTCGCAGTGCGCGCGCCAGGTGGATGCGGTGCTGGCGGCGGTGCGCAAGGCCACCGGTCCCGCGGCGGACCTCAAGACCATCAGCTACTCGCTCAATCCGACCTACCAGTACCACCCGAAGGGCGAGGAGCCGACGCTCACCGGCTACAGCGCCCTGAACGTGGTGCAGGTGACGCTCGATGATCTGGCCAAAATCGGCACGGTCATCGACAGCGCGACGCAGGCCGGCGCCAATTACCTGCAGGGCATCCAGTTCACGCTGCGCGATCAGGACCTGGTGCGCGCCCAGGCGCTGCGCGAGGCGGCGACCCGGGCGCGCGCCGAAGTCGACGTGCTCGCCGCGACGCTGGGACTGAAGGTGGTGCGCGTGCTCAGCGTCGAGGAGAACAGTCCGCGCGTGATACCGGTGCGCGCCTACATGGCAGGACAGCGCGCGATGGCGAGTGCGGCCGCAGCGACACCGGTGGAGGCGGGGACCCTGGACGTGAGCGCCAACGTCTTGCTCACGGTGGAAGTGAGCCCCACGGCACGCTAGGCTCAGATTCGAAAGGACCGACCATGACCACGGTGCGTCAGTTGCTCGATCGCAAGGATCGGGCGGTGTTTTCAGTAGGACCGGAGACGCCGGTGCTGGAGGCGATCCGCGCAATGGCCGAGCATCACATCGGGGCGCTCCTGGTCATGAAGGGCGAGGTGCTCGCCGGCATCGTGTCCGAGCGCGACTACGCCCGCAAGGTGATCCTGCTCGGGCGCTCCTCCAGCGACACGCCGGTGCGCGACATCATGACCACCCCGGTTCTCACGGTGTCGCCCGAAACCTCCGTGGAGCAGTGCATGCAGTTGGTCACCGACAAGCGCGTGCGCCACCTGCCGGTGGTCGAGGCGGGCCGCGTCGTCGGCATGGTGTCGATCGGCGACCTGGTGAAGGCGCTCATCGCCGCGCAGCAGCAACAGATCGAGCAGCTCGAGAGTTACATCCACAGCTGACGAGGGACCCGTGCGTTGGATCTCGGTGAGGTGCCTGACGGCTGCAGCTCTGGCCTCGGCGCTCCTCGCACCTCGCGTCCCTGCTGACGAGACATCGAGGGGCAGCCCGGGCGTCTTCGCGTTGGGGCTCGGGGTGGTGTATCTCGCTCCGGCGAATCCAATTCTCAGCGACGGAACCAGTATGGGCGGGAAGCTGTACCCGCAGATCTCCGGAGAGTGGTTCCTGGGGCGCAGTTGGTCAACCGAGCTTGCCCTTGGGACGCCGACGAACTTCGGTGTGACGAACTTCGGTGTGAAATTGGGCGGGATCAGGTTGATGCCGAATGCGTGGACGACCATGTACCGCTTCGCGCCTGAATCCCGTCTGCGGCCGTACCTGGGCGCAGGTTTTCACTACACGAGGTCGTCTCTGATAGATCAAGGTCCCAGCAACTACACCAGAATCGCAAGCTCCACCGTGGGCGCGGTCGCTCAGGCAGGACTTGATGTACCGGCTTCGCCGAATTGGCACCTGAAGGTGGATATCCGGTATCTGGCTTGGCTCGAGCCCAGCTCGGGCACGGTGCAGGGGGGGCTGGGTGCGCAGCCATACAGGATCGACCCTTTCCTGTACAGCCTCGTCGGCAGCTACCGCTGGTAGCCGAGCGGTGGCGCGGTTTCGCGCTGCAAGTCGCGCGGCCGCTACTTGCGCCAGTACGCCGGCCGGAACAGCACGATCACGCTGAAGATCTCCAGTCTTCCGAGCAGCATCGCCGCCGTGCAGATCCAGGTCTGCTGGACGGTGAGCGCATGCAGGTTGCGCACCGCACCCGGGGGCCCGAAGCCGTGTGCCGTGTTGTTGATCGAGGCGATGACCGCGCTCATGGAGGAGTCGAAGTCGAGTCCGGTGAGCAGCATGGCGAAGGTGAGCAGCACCGCGGTCATGAAATACAGGAAGATGAACGCCAGCACCGCGTGACCCACACCGTCCGGGATGGGCCGGCCGCCGATGCGCACCGGCGCGACGGCGGCCGGATGAATGAGGAGTGTGAGCTCGCGGCCCGCCTGCCGCGTCAGCAGCAGCGTGCGGAACATCTTGATGCCGCCTCCGGTCGAGCCGGTGCTGCACACGATGCAGGACAGGAACAGCATCCAGTAGGGCGCGAACACCGGCCAGCGCTGGTAGTCCTGGGTGGTGAGGCCGCTGGTGGTGGCCTGGGAGATGACGTTGAATGCCGAGTGGCGCAGCGCGGTGGAGAAATCCGCATACACCTCGTCGCGGGTGAGCAGCACCGCGATCGCGACCACGCTCACCGCCAGCAGCGCGAATATCGCCTTGCACTCCGGGTCGACCTTGTAGCACTCCAGTGACAGGCGCCGCAGCGCGATGAAGTGGCGCGCGAAGTTCAGCGACGCGATCAGCATCAGCAGGATCAGCACCGCCTCGATCGCCGGGGAGCCGAAGTACGCGATGCTGCGGTCGTGGGTGGAAAAGCCGCCCAGCCCCACCGCCGAGAAGGCATGGCAGATGGCATCGAACCACGACATGCCGCAGATCCGCAGCGCCGCGATGCCGGCAAGGGTGATGAGCGCATACACCAGCCACAGCGATTTCGCGGTCTCGGTGATGCGCGGCGCCAGCCGCTCGTCCTTCACCGACCCCGGCGCCTGTCCCTTGTACAGCTGCATGCCGCCCACGCCGAGCACCGGCAGCACCGCGAGCGCCATGACGATGACGCCGAGCCCGCCGAACCAGTGCAGCGAATGGCGCCAGAAGTTCAGCGAGGGTGGCAGCTGATCGAGCCCGTTCAACACGGTCGAGCCGGTGGTGGTGAGCCCGGACATGGCCTCGAAGAACGCACCGGTGAAGCTCAAGTCCGGCAGCGACAGGAGCAGCGGCAGCGCCGCGGCACCCGGCAGCAGCAGCCAGCCGAGCGTGAGCAGCAGGAACCCGTCGCGCGCCTTCAGCGCCCGCCGGAAGCGCAGTGTCGCGCCCGCCAGCAGGAGCCCCGCGCCGGCGGTGAGCGCCGCGGCCAGCAGGAATTTCGGCCACAGACCATCGGCCATCACCAGGGAACAGCCGACCGGCAGGGCGTAGGCGAGCGCGAAGGTCCCCAGCAGCAACCCCAGAACGTGCGCGACCGCGAGCACCGCCGCGCCCTAACGCGTCGAACGCAGGAACAGGCGTTCGACCGCCTCGAGGTGGCGGCGATCGGCGAGGAACAGGATCACATGGTCGTCCGCGCACACCAGGGTGTCGTGGTGCGCCATGATGACCTCCTCACCCCGCACCACCGCGCCGATGGAGGCGCCTTCGGGCAGCGGAATCTGCCCCACCATCTTGCCGACCACGCGCGAGCTGCGCTCGTCGCCGTGCACGATCGCCTCCAGCGCCTCGGCGGCGCCGCGTTTGAGGGAATGCACGCGTACCACGTCGCCGCGGCGCACGTACGCGAGCAGCGAGCCGATGGTGACGGTCTGCGGCGAGATGGCGATGTCGATGCTGCTGCTCTCGACCAGCTCGGTGTACGAGGGCTTGTTGATGAGGGCGATCGCCTTGTGCGCACCCAGACGCTTGGCGAGCATCGCCGAGAGGATGTTGGCTTCTTCCGAATTGGTGAGTGCCGCAAACACATCCGCGCTGTCGATGTTCTCCTCGATCAGCAGCTCCTCGTCCGCGGCATCGCCGTGCAGCACGATGGCGTTTTCCAGGAGTTCCGCGATGCGGCGTGCCTGGCGCGCATCGCGCTCGATGATCTTCACCTGGTTGTGCGGCTCGAGCGTCTTGGCGAGGCGGAAGCCGATGTTGCCGCCGCCGGCGATGACGATGCGCCGCGCCGGGTCGTCGGCGTGGCGCAATTCGCCCATGACGCGGCGGATGTCGTTGCGCGCCGCCAGGAAGAATATCTCGTCGCCCTCCTGCACGACGGTGTCACCCTCGGGGGCAACGCCGCGGCCGTCACGGTAGATGGCGACCACGCGCACCTCCACCTTGGGCAGATGCCGCTTCAGCTCGCGCAGGCTCTGACCGACCAGGAGGCCGTCGCGCCGCGCCCGCACCCCCACCAGGCGCACCTTGCCGTCGGCGAAATCCAGCACCTGCAGCGTGCCGGGATGATAGATGAGACGCTCGACGTAATCGGTCACCAGCTGCTCGGGGTTGATGAACACATCTACCGAGAGGCCCTCGGCGCCGAACAGCGCCGCGCGGCTGGTGTAATCGGCCGCGCGGATGCGCGCGATCTTGGTCGGGGTGCGAAACAGCGTGAACGCCACCTCGCAGGCCATCATGTTGACCTCGTCGCTGGAGGTGAGCGCGACGATGATGTCGGCCTCGGCGGCGCCCGCGTTCTCGAGCACCGTCGGATGGGCGGCGTTGCCGGCGACGGTACGCACGTCCAGGCGGTCCTGCAGATCGCGCAGCACCTCCTCGTTGACGTCCACCACCGTGACCTCGTTGGCCTCTTCGCGCGACAGGTGGTCGGCGGCGGTGCGGCCGACCTGACCGGCACCCAGGATGAGGATTTTCATGCTGACCTACAGCGGTTCGAGATTCGCGTACTGCACCATCAGCCATTTCGTGCCCTGGCGCTCGAAGCTCACCTGCACGCGCGCCTGCGCACCGTTCCCCTCGACGTTGAGGATCACACCCTCGCCGAACTTGCCGTGCCGCACCCGCGCCCCGAGCCGCACGCCGGCCACCGCCGGCTCCTCGAAGCGAAAGCGCCCCACCGCGGCAGGTAACGACACACCCACGCGCGGGCGCACCTCTTCCAGCAGCTCCTCGGGGATCTCGCGCACGAAGCGCGACGCCTGGCCGTAGCTGTCGACGCCGTGCAGACGCCGCTGCTCGGCCCAGGTCAGATACAGCTGCCGCATGGCGCGTGTCATGCCGACATAACACAGCCGGCGCTCTTCCTCCAGGCCGTCGAGGTCGGTGAGCGAGCGTTGATGCGGGAACAGCCCTTCCTCCATGCCGCACAGGAACACCACCGGGAACTCCAGCCCCTTGGCGCTGTGCAGCGTCATCATCTGCACGCAGTCCTCCCACTCATCCGCCTGGCCTTCGCCGGATTCGAGGGCGGCGTGCGCCAGGAACGCCTCGAGCGGCGGCAGCTCCGCCGCCTCGGGCGTGAAGCCGCGCGCGGCGCTCACCAGCTCATCGAGGTTCTCGACGCGCGCTTCGCCGCGCTCGGCCTTCTCGCGGCGGTAGTGCTCGATGAGGCCGCTCGCTTTCAACACCTGATCCACCTGCTCGTGCAGCGCGAGGCCCCGGCTCTCGCCGGCGAGGCGCTCGATGAGCGCGAGGAACCCGTGGATGGCGCCGCCCGCCTTGGCCGCGAGGGCCCCCCCGCCGCCGCTGCAGACGGCGGCGGCCGCCTGCCACAGCGAGCAGCCGGCTCCCCGGGCATGCTCGCGCAGCACCTCGAGGCTCTTCGCGCCCACGCCGCGCGTCGGCAGGTTCACCACGCGCTCGAAGGAGGCGTCGTCGTTGCGGTTGGAGATCAGCCGCAGGTAGGCGAGCGCGTCCTTGATCTCCGCACGCTCGAAGAACCGCAGGCCCCCGTACACCCGGTACGGCACGCGCGCCGACAGAAACGCCTCTTCGAACACGCGCGACTGTGCGTTGGAGCGGTACAGGATGGCGATCTCGCGCCGCTGCCCGCCCTGCGCCACCCACTCGCGGATACGGTGCGTGACGAACTCCGCCTCGTCGCGCTCGTTGAAGGCGGTGTAGAGGCGGATCGGCTCGCCGCGCGCACCGCGGGTCCAGAGGGTCTTGCCGAGGCGGCTGGCGTTGTGCGCGATGACGCCGTTGGCCGCCTCCAGAATGGTCGCGGTGGAGCGGTAGTTCTGCTCGAGGCGAAAGAGTGCCGCCAGCGGGTAGTCGCGCCGGAACTGCTGCAGGTTCTCGACCCGTGCGCCACGGAACTTGTAAATCGACTGATCGTCGTCCCCTACCACGAACGGGTGACTCGCGGCGCCTGCCCCGGCTGCCGTGCTCGCCGGGGCGAGCAGGCGCATCCAGGCGTACTGGATGGCATTGGTGTCCTGGAACTCATCCACCAGCACGTGCCGGAAGCGCTGCCGGTAGTGCGCCAGGAGCCCCGCGTTGTCGCGCCACAATTCGAATGCGCGCAGCAGCAGCTCCGCGAAATCCACCACCCCCGCGCGGGCGCAGGCGGCCTCGTAGGCCGCGTACAGCCTGATCAGCTGGCTGCGGGTCGGGTCGCTCGCCTCCTTCAGGTGCTGCGGACGGCGGCCCTCGTCCTTGTTGGAGTTGATGAACCACTGCACCTCGCGCGGCACCCAGCGCGTCTCATCCAGATCGGAGGCCTTGAGGAGCTTGCGGATGAGACGCTGCTGATCCTCGGAGTCGAGGATCTGAAATCCCTGCGCGAGGTTCGCCTCGCGCCAGTGCAGCCGCAGCAGCCGGTGGGCGATGCCGTGAAAGGTGCCGATCCACAGCGCGCCGCTCGGCACGCCCAGCAGCCGCTCGACGCGCGCGCGCATCTCGCCCGCGGCCTTGTTGGTGAAGGTCACCGCCAGGATCCCGTGCGGGGAGGCGCCCTCGGCCTGGATCACCCAGGCGATCCGGTGCGTCAGCACGCGCGTCTTGCCGCTGCCCGCCCCGGCCAGCACCAGCACCGGACCTAAGCGGGCCGTGACGGCGGCGCGCTGCGCCTCGTTCAGGGGATCGAGGATCGGGGACACATCCATGGCGGGCGCATTCTACGGGAAACGCACCAGGCTCAGGCCCCCCGGGGCTTCAACGCTCCTGCGCGAAGCGCACCAGCGCCACGACGAAGCTCAGCAACACAGGTCCGATCACCAGTCCCAGGATGCCGAAGGCGGCGGCACCGCCGATGGCGCCGATGAAAATCGCCAGCGTCGACACCTCCACCTGGTGCGCGGTCAGGAGCGGGCGCAGGATGTTCTCCCCGACCCACATGGCCGCGGTCCAGCAGGCGAGGAAAATCGCCGCGCCCCAGCGCCCGCCGAAGCCCAGATACAGCACCGCCGGAATCAGCACGGCGCCCGCGCCGGCCGGCAGGAAGGCGGCCACGGTGGCCAGCACGCCGAACACCACCGCTGAGGGCAGGCCCACCAGGGCGAAACCCACGCCGACGAAGATGCCCTGGATGAGGGCCGTCACGGTGGAACCAAACACCACGGCGCGCGTCACGTCGCCCAGGTATTTCAGCAGCCGCGCGCGCCGCTCGTGCTCCACCGGCACGAGGCGTGTCAGGCCATCGAGCATCGCGCGCCCGTCGCGCAGGAAGAAGAACAGCATGAACAGCATCATGAAGAAGCCGACCAGGGTGCCGATCGCGCCCAGCGCAACGCTCCCTCCCATGGAGGCGGCGCTCTTGAGCAGTGTCTGCAGGCCGTTGGTCATCCAGCCCTGCAGCTGCTCGGCGCTGACCAGCGCGTTCTCGCGCATCCACCCGACCGCGCCGCCGATGAGCGGATAGCCCGACAGACGCTCGACCACCTCGGGGAAGGAGAGGAAGCTGTGGCCGCGCAGATACTCGATGAGCCGCGTCACCTGGCCGACGAACGCGCCCGTCAGCACCGACAGCGGCGCCAGCACCAGGAAGGGCGTCAGCGCGGTGAGGATGCCGGCCGAGAGGGCCCGCCGGCCCTTGAGGCGCTGCGCGAGCCGCTCCTGCAGCGGATGCAGGATGAAAGCCAGCACCGCCGCCCAGCCGAGCATGCCGCTCAAGGGGTCGAGGATCTTCAGCAGCAGGTAGCCGAGGATCGCCGCGGTGGCGAGCTGAAAGGTGCGCAGGTAGAAGGCGGATTCCAACGCCGCTACTCGGAGCCGCTCACCTTGCCGAAGCGGTAGTTGACGCGCAGGCCGTACACGCGCGGCTCGTTGGTCGTCTGGCGCAGGTCGAAGTTGCCGGTACTGGTGTAGATGATCGCGTTCTTGTCCGTGAGGTTCCTGACGTAGAGCTCGGCAAGCCAATGGCTGCCTTCGGGATTCAACCCGAAGCGCAGGTTCATGATGGTGTAGTCCGGCTGCAGCATGCGCGGAAAGCCGTTTGAGCCGGCGACATGAAGGTCGTTCCACATGTCACCCTTGTGGGACAGGTCGAACTGCGCGTACCCCCTGAGGTTGCCGCCCAGCGCATGCTCGTAGCGCAGGTTGGCGCTGTAGTTGAAGTACGGCACGTAGGGCAGCCGCTCGCCGACATTGACGGCGAAGGCCGTGAAGGTACTCGATACCAGGTGCGCGTCGGTGTAGGCGGCGGAAGCCTGGAATGACCAGCTGTCACTTATCTTGTAATTGACATTCGACTCGACGCCGTAGATGCGCCCGTCACCCACGTTGGCGTTGAAACTGCTGGGGGCGCAGATGTCTATGTCATAGAGGAGCGTCTGCAGGTTTTTCCAATCCATGTAGTAGGCCGCGCCGTCCCACACAAGGTGGCCTGCCAGGCTGGTCGTCTTCCAGCCGAGTTCGTAATTGTTGAGTGTGTCGGGTACATAGCTCGACGGCACCCCGTTCGCATAGCACGAAGCGGGAAAGCCGGAATTAGCCCCGCCATCGCGGAAACCCTGGGAGAAATCGGCGTACAGCATCACCTTGTCGGTGAGCTTGTAGTTGATCCCGAACTTGCTGTTCCACTTGTGCGAGGAGCCCGTCGACAAGGTCGACGCCGTGGGGGCGTAGGCAAACTGCCCGTAGGGGCTGAAGTAGGAGAAGCTGGAGTGAAAGTGCACGACTCCTGCTTCGACGTTGAGCTTGTCCGTGAGATCGAAGCTGATGTCCGCAAACTCAGTGGTCTGCAGGTAGTCGGAGCGGGTGGTATAGCTGTACCAGATTCCTGGGGGGAGCGAGGAGGCGGTTTGGCCGTAATAGGCGAGATAATACTGGAACAAGTCACCCTGTGGCTTCAGTCCCGGGTTGTAGTAGGTGCTGCCGGAGTTCTTGTCTACGGTCTTCTCCCAGTACAGACCCGCGAGCCAGTGGAAACGCCCGCCGGGCTTGGACACGAGCCGCAGCTCGTCCGACCAGCGCTCGGGATTGGTGTGGTATTCGTAGTATTGCAGCGGGACATTGCAGCCACTGAAGGGCTCGGCGGGGGCGCTGTAGTGCGGTCCGGTATCGCACGCCAGTGACTCTACGAACCCAGGCTGGAGGCCAGAGTCCGGGTGACTGAAGTTCTCCATGTATTGGGAGTACTCGTTCAGCTGCCGCGTCGGCAGCGACCAGTAAGTGCTGGCGAAGACCAGGTCCGCGATGCCGACGTTTCCGTCTAAGTGCAAATCCCAGTTCTTGGCCTGAAAGCGATGGTCCTCCGGACCGAAGCGCTGCACGGTGCGGGGCACATGTGGATCTTCGTCCCACGCGCCGAGCGCGGACAGGCGCTGATAGTCGTAGGACGCCGTCGCACTCCAGGAATCGCTGAACACCGCCTTGAGGGCGAGACGCCCGCCCTCCTGATGCTCGCGGTTGTAATCGCTACGCGCCCACTGCGCGTTGTTTGAGACCGTACCGTTGACCCAGTTGCGCGTGGTGAGCGCGTTGTTGACGAAGCCGCCGTGGGCGGCGCTGAACGCGGAGACGCGCAGTCCGAGCCGGCCCTCGATCAGCGGCACATTGAGAAACGCCTCGTAGCTCTGGTCTTGCTGGCCACCCTGGATCTTGCCGCCGTCGAAATCGGCGCCGGCGCTGAAGCCATTCACGTCGGGCTTGTTGGTGATGTAGCGCACCGCGCCAGCCATGGAGCCGGCGCCGAAGGTCGTACCCTGCGGGCCGTTCAACACTTCGATGCGCTCGATGTCGTAAAGGTGCAGGTCCGGCTGCACCCCGTACCAGCTCAGGGACGAGTCGTCGAGAAAAAATCCGGTCGCGGAGCTGTTCGCGTAGTTCGGATTGCTTCCGTCGGAAACGCCGCGCATGAAGAAGACCTGGGTGCCGGGGCCCACGCTGATGAACGAAATCGACGGCACCTTCGCCGCATAGTCATCGAATTGCGTAATGGCGAGATTCTGCAGGTCCTTGTGCGTGAACACGTCGATGCTGATGGGGACGTCCTGGAGGTTCTCCTCGCGCTTGCGCGCCGTGACGACCACTTCCTGCAGCCCGCCGCCGGCAGCATCCGCGGTCGCCGCCAATGCGGGCGTGCGCGGTGCGGCCACACTGGCGAGCGCTGCTGCGACGGCGAGGCCGATCCGGGAGCCTGGAGGCAGCGTCGCCTTGCAAAAGTGATCGGCCGCACGAACCTTGGCTCTGATACCCATGCGCTGCCCCCCCTTCAGTCACCACTATCGCGCGCTTTTTGCGCTGGCGCGTGCCCCGATCATCCTTGGTGCGGGCGCTCTTAGTCAACGATCGTTCAACAAGGGCGATCCGCTGCAAGCTCGCGGCGTTCAGCCGCTCTAGAAGCGCTCGAGACTGTCTCCGAGGGCACGACGCAAAGGCTCGAGCTCAGTGGCGAAATGCCGCCAGTAACCCACTCCCGAGGTATAGAGCGGCTGACGCACCTGTTCGGCGCTGGCGGTGCGCACCGAGCGTTGCGTCTGGTGAAAGGAGAGGCAGGCGGCCTCGAAGGGCAGCCGGCAGTGCTCGAGCAGGAGGCGGATGTTCGCCTCCGGGTCGCGCACCAGCTCCTCGTACTGAAGATGCAGCACTTTGCCCGGCAGCACGGCATCCCAGTGATCCATGAGCGACAGATAGCAACGGTAGTACCGACCCAGATGGTCGAGGTCGTAACTGAAGGTCTGCCCTTCCGCGAAGTGCTGCTTGAAGGTGCTGAAGCAGCAATCCATCGGATGACGACGTGCGTCGATGATGGTTGCGTGCGGCAGGATCGCGTGGATGAGTCCGACGTGACTGAAATTATTGGGCAGCTTGTCGGTGAAGCGCTCCCGCCCCCGCCGTAGCGGCGCGGTCTCCTCGATGTAGCGGCTGCCGAGCGCACCGAGCTGCACCGCCGAGGCGCCGCCGACGCTCTCGGGGTAGCCGTCGCGGTTGGCGGACAGGTCTTCGAACTCGCGCGCGATGTTGATGATGTTCGGCAGCTCCATGGTGCCTTCGACGCACGAGTGGCTGGCGAGGATCTGCTCGACCAGCGTCGATCCGGAGCGCGGCAGGCCGACGATGAAGATCGGCGCGTCGCTGAGGTTCCCACTGCCGGCGCGCGCGGCAAAAAACGCGCCGTCAAAGAACGCGCGAATGCGCGCGCTGCGGCGCTCGAAGTTCTCGATGTCGAACGGCGCATCGAGGCGCCGCCGCGCGTTGCCCGTGGCGTAGTGCGCGAAGGCTTGCGGGTACAGCTGGCGCTGCTCGAAAGCCTTGCCCAGCGCAAAATTCAGCTGCGCCTCGTTGGAGCGCGCGCCCTTATCGCTCGCGAGCAGGGACTGCATGGCGGCGACCTCGGTCTCGCTGAAGGTATAATTCTTGAGGTCAGCCAGGCTCCAGTAGGCTTCCGCATTGCCCGGATCCAGCGCCAGCGCCGCCTTATAGGAGGCCTCGCTCTCGCGCCGCCTGCCGAGCGTCTTTTGAACGTGTCCGATGGACATCCGCAGCCGTACCTCGTCGGGCTTGAAGCGCGCCGCCTGCTCGTAGGCCTCGAGCGCTTCCTCCTGGCGCATGAGCCGCGTCGACACGGCGGCGATGGTGATCCAGCTCTGCGGGTTTTCGGGCTCCATCTTCAGTAAGTGGCGTGCGGCGGCGTCCGCTTCCTTGATGCGGCCCAAGGCAAGGAGCGCCGGGCCGAGTCCCCGGTACGCGAGCGGGACGTGCTCGGACTGTTTGCGGGCATGGCGCAGCAGGCGCTCGGCATCGTGGGGTACGTCCGCCGCGAGCGAGAGTGCCGCCAGCCCGCACAGCGCGGCCACATGACTCGCATCGGAGCGCAGGATTTCACGAAACAAGACTTCCGATTTTTTCCGGTCGTCGGCCACGAGCGCGGCCGTGGCTTCCTCTACACGCTGCCGCTGCGGATCGCTGAGGCGCGCGCGCTCGAAGGCCGTACGGGCATCCGCGTACTGGCCCAGGTCAACGAGCACGTCGCCGTAGGCGAGCCAGGCGAGATGGTGGTGGGGCGTGCTCTTCAGAACCCGCCGTACTTCTTCGCGTGCCTGCTCGGGCCTGCCGTCGCAGCGGTAGGCGCGCGCGAGATCGACCCGCGCGTGGGCGAAGCCGGGCGCGCCCGCGAGCACGCGCTCGAGAATGGCGATGCTCTCAGCGATCTTGTCCTGGGCGAGGAGCGCAGCGCCGAGGAGCCACTGGCAGTTGAGATCACCGGGCGCCTGCGCCTCGAGCGAGCGCAGCCACGCTTCCGCGGTCGCCGCCTGACCGGCGCGCAGCGCCGCGTGCGCGCGGCGGCGGCTCTCTTCGAATGCGACTGGTGCGTGCGGCGCGCTCATGGTTTCTGAGGTGCAGGTACCCGACAGTTTGCCCCGGCAGCGGGGGCTCAGGCTACACTTCTCCGCCGGGTACCGCCCGGTGCGCGTACACAACTCGAAAGACCGCGTACATGAAACGCCTGCCGCCGATTGCTGTTGCTTTCATCGCCGGCCTTGCGCCGCTCGCGGCACAGGCGGGCCGCGCCCTGACGCCGGAGGATTGGTTCCGCTTCCAGGCGCTGTCCGATCTTAGGATCTCGCCCGATGGCGCCGGGGTCGCCTACCTGGTGACGAGCTACGACCGGGAGTCCGACGAATCCCGGAGCGCGCTGTGGATGGCCAACTGGGCGGGGGACGCGAGCGTGCAGCTGACGCGCGGCGAGAGCGTGTCGGAGCCGCGCTTCAGCCCCGACGGGCGCTACCTGAGCTTCCTGTCGGCGCGCCCTGCCGGGGAGCGGACCCAGCTGTGGGTTCTGGATCGGCGCGGTGGGGAGCCGCGGCAGCTGACTCACGTCAGCGGGGAGCTCACGAGCTACGAGTGGTCGCCCGACGCTCAGCGCCTCGTGCTCGTCATGCACGCCAGCGGCGAGGCGGAGGCCAAACCGCCGCAACCCATCGTCATCGACGCGTTCGAGTTCAAACACGACCGGGAGGGCTACCTGAGCGCGGCCTCGCACGCGCATCTGTACCTCTTCGATGTGCGCAGCGGCGCCTGCCAGGCGCTCACCGCGGATTTCGGCCGCCGGGAATCGCATCCGGCCTGGTCGCCCGACGGCGGGCAGATCGCCTACCTCAGCGATCCCATGAAGGGCCCTGGTGAGACCGGCAGCGATGAGATCGATCTCATTGCCGCCCGCGCCGGCGCGACGCCGCGGCAGCTGCTGACGGGCTGGTCGCCCAACAACCCGAGGCTCGCATGGAGTCCGGACGGAACGCGACTCGCGTTCCTGCAGGGCGCGCAGCCGAGATTCAACGCCTACATCATGGACACTCTGGCGACGGTCGAGGTGAAGTCGGGTGAGGTGCGCGCCCTGACCGAGCGCCTCGATCGCGCGGTCCTCTCGCCGGCGTTCGCAGCCGACGGCCGCTCACTTGAATTCGCCGTCGAGGACGACGGCACCCAGTACCCGGCGCGGGTGCCGCTCGCGGGCGGGGCGATCGAGCGCCTCGGCGGGCCCATGGTGGTGCACGAGCTCGCCGCGGCGGCCGGGCACACCGCGGTGTTGGTTTCGACCGACGGCTCGCCGGTGGAAGTCTATGCGCTCGAGCAGGGCCGGCTGCGGCCCCTGAGCGCGCACAACCAGGCGCTGTTCGGGGAGTTGCAGCTCGGATCGGTCGAGGACATCGCCTTCAGGAGCCGCGACGGCACGGCGGTGCACGGACAGCTCGTCAAGCCGCCCGACTACCGGTCCGGGCGGCGCTATCCGACCATCGTGTGGATCCACGGCGGACCGAACGGCCAGGACGACCACTCCCTCGAGCTGCAGGGCTACGGACCGCCGCTCGAGCGGCAGCTGTTCGCGACCCACGGGTACGTGGTGCTCGCCGTCAACTATCGCGGCAGCACCGGGCGCGGCGCGCAGTTCGCCCGCAGCATTCTCGCCGACTGGGGCCACAAGGAAGTCGAGGACCTGCTCGCCGGGGTCGATTACGCGGTCGGCTTGGGGCTGGCCGATCCGGCACGCCTGGGGGTCGGCGGCTGGAGCTACGGCGGTCTGCTCACCGACTACCTGATCGCGAGTGACACGCGCTTCAAGGCGGCGATCAGCGGCGCCGGTAGCGGCAATCAACTCTCGACCTACGGCACCGACGAATACGTCGTGGAATACAACGCCGAGCTCGGACCCCCGTGGCGCAATCCGGCGTTATGGCTCAAGGTGTCCTACCCGTTCTTTCACGCCGACCGGATCCGCACTCCGACGCTGTTCCTCGGCGGTGACCGGGACTTCAACGTGCCGGTAGCCGGCAGCGAGCAGATGTATCAGGCCCTGCGCACGCTCGGGGTCCCGGCGCAACTCATTGTCTATCCCGGGGAGTACCACTCGCTCACCCGACCGAGCTTCCTGGTCGATCGCTCCCGGCGTTACCTCGAGTGGATGGGGAAGTACCTCCAGGGCCAGCCCTAGCGGGCGGCGCTCTGCGGCGCCTCACCGGGCGCGGCCGACGAAAGTCTCATCGGTGAGGCTGTCCAGGAACGCGAGCAGCGCGCTGCGCTCGGCAGCGGAGAACGGCACGCGTGGCAGACGCCGATCGGCACGCGCGGCCTGGGCGAGGGACGAATAGTGATCGAGCACCGCGGTGAGGCTCGCGAAGCGTCCGTCGTGCATGTACGGGGCGGTGAGCGCCACGTTGCGCAGGGTCGGGACCCGCATCGGGCGGGCGCTCGTGCCGTTGCGTGCGAAGCTCGCCGGCCCGGTCTCACCCTGCGCATCGCGCCAGTTGCCCGAGAAGTTGAATCCCGAGTGGCACCCCGAGCAGCCCGCGCGCCTGGAGAAGAACAGCGCCATGCCCTGCTTGGCTTGCCCCGACAGCGCCTCGTGCTCGCCGCCGAACACGTAGCGATCGAAGGGCGAGCCGCCCGAGATCAGCGTGCGCTCGAAGCTCGCGATGGCCTTGACCACATGCTCGAAGGTCACGGGGGCGGGATCCCCCGGGAAGGCGGCGGCGAAGTCGTCCGCATAGGCCCGATCCGCCGCCAGCTGCGCGCACACGGCGGCCTCGCGGCCCTTGAGCCCGAGCTCCAGCGGGTGCTCATTCAACATCGGCTCGAGCATCTGTGCCTCGAGCGAGCGCACCCGGGGCCTCATCCAGCCGAAGCTGATGTTGTAAGCGACGTTGACCAGCGCCATGGCGTTGTGCGGCAGCGCCTCGCCGGTGGCGCCGATGGCGACCGGCCGATCCTGTGCGAAGGAGTGCGCCGGTTCGTGACAGCTCGCGCAGCTGTACTGGCCGCTCACCGACAGGCGGCGCTCGAAGAACAGCCGCTCACCGAGCGCCACCTTGGCCCCGGACATGGGATTGTCAGGCGGTACCGCGGGCGTGGGGAAACCCCGCGGCAGGTGCCAGACATACTCTTCGGCCGCCAGCGGACAGGTGGCGGCGAGCAGCAGCAGCGCAGCTGCCGGGAGGCCTCCCCGCGCGCGCCTCAGCGCCAGCTGGCCGCCGTGCCGGCGCGCGTCAACGCCGCGGTCTGGCCCGCGATCTGCGCTCGCTCCTGGATCCACTTGTCGAGTTCGTCCAGGTTGGTGGCATTGCTGCCGGAGGCGTTGGCGCGCTGATCCGCGGCCCAGCTCTTCATGGCCGCCAGGAGCTTGCCCGCCAGCGCCCGGTTACCTGCGTACAGGTCGAGGTACGCCTGCTGCGCATCGGGGACGCGACTGAGCGCGAGATACGCCTCGCCGCGATACTCGAGAGCGTCCGCGAAGCCCGGCTTGAGAATGAGCGCCTTGTCGTAGGCCGCGAGCGCCTCCTCGTAGTGCCCGAGCTTGCGGCTCGTGTAGCCCACGTAGTTCCACGCCTCGTGCAGCTGGGGGTCGAGCCCGGTCGCCTGCTGGAACTTGGCCAGCGCTTGCGTATAGCGCTCGCGGGCCTCCTGCGCGGCCTTGTCCTTCTTGCCGGCATCGTTCGCCTGCGCGGCGCTCTCCTGTGCCTTGTCGGCTTTCTTCACGTAGTGCACGCCGTCGTTGTAGGCGTCGCGCGCCTTCTGTTGCGGCGTCTGCTCGCGCGCCATGGGCGGTGGTGAGGGCATGGACATCCCGCCGCCGCCGTTGGCCCAGGCCGCGGCCATCCCGCTCGCCAGCAGCGCGCCGGCCAGCACCCGAAGAGCAATGCGCATAAACCGTCCTCCTGAGAGCCCTATGCTGCAACGTTCGCGCCGCAGCGGGCAACCGCCCGCGAGCGCGCCTTCAGCCGATGGCCGTTCCCTCACCCGCCGCGCCTACGGCGCCCTGGGGGCCGGCGCCGCGACCGACCAGTGGGCGTTGCGGAATTTCCACCGGCCGTCGCGCCGTTCCGCCACGGCGGTGAAGTAGCCGCGGTCCGTGACCCGGCCGCCGTCGGCGGCCACCCGCAGCTCGGACCACGAGCTCGCCATCACCGCCAGATCCGGCGTCAGCGGGTCGATGCGCAGATCGTCTCCCCAGCGCAGCTCGATGGACCTGAGCGTGCGCGTGAGATCGTCGATCCCGCGCGCCGCGGACGCGGCGTTCGAAAACACCAGTTGCCCGTCGGAGGCCATGAAGAACGAGGTGCTCGGGGAGAAGTAACGGCGCCAGGCGGCCGGGCCTTCGCGCGTGACGTCGTGCGCGACGTCCCGGGCGAACTGGCGCACCGCGTCGTTGACGGCGCTGCGCGTCGCAGGGCTCAGGGCGGCCGGCGCGGCGCCCACGGCATCAGGCCGTGGCTCGCAGCCGCTCGAGGCCAGCGCTGCCGTGATGAGGATTGCCGCCGCGACGCGCACGCGCTCACCAGCGATTGCGCAACTCGCGCAGCTTCACGAACACGGTGCGGGCATCGGGATGCTCGCCGATGTCGGGAAAGGCTTCCCGCAGCCGCGCTATGACCGCGGGATTCTGCAGCCGCAGGAACGTGTTGATGCGCTTCTCCTGCCCGAGCGTGGTCACCGGCGCGGCGGCCGGGTCATGATGGCGCGCCTGCTCGAGCAGCGGCGCCGCGTCCGGGTTGCCGGGCTCGCGATCGAGCGTGAACTCGAGGTTGCGTGCCAGGTACTCGTGGCCGGGGAACACACGCGTCTTGTCCGGCAGGCGCGCGAGCTGCGTGACGAAGGTGTCGTAGAGCTTCTCCGGGTCCCCGCCGTTGAAACAGTTGCCGGCACCGGCGTTGAACAGGGTGTCGCCGCAGAACAGCGCCGGCTCCTCGGTGCGCGACAGCAGGCAGATGTGCGTGAGCGTGTGCCCCGGGGTGTCGAGGCATTCGAGCTCCACGGTGCGCCCGACCTTGATGATGTCCCCTTTGGCGAGGCCCCGATCCACGCCGCCGATACGCGCGGCGGCAGCCGCGTGAGCCGCGACCTTGGCGTGGGTTGCCGCCTTCAGGCCGGCATTGCCGCCGGTGTGGTCGGTGTGCTCGTGGGTGTTGAGAATCTGCGTGATCTCCCAGCCGCGCTTGCGCGCCGCCTCCAGGCACAGCCGCCACTCCAGCGGATCGACGGCGAGCGCCTCGCCGGTCTCGGCACAGGCGATGAGATAGTGAAAATTGCGCAGGCTGTTTCCCGACCAGACACGTTCCGTCAACATAAAGGCACCTTTGGCTGTCGCTGGGTCGCAACGTACCCTGAAAGGGGCGGTGCGCGCCATAATGCACCCATGGCGCACACGTTTCTGTTCCAACCGGCGGTATGGACCGCGCAGGGAACGCTGTGGCGCGCCGACGGCGAGCCGCTGGAGGCGATCGGCCGCACCGAGATCGCGCATCGCGCGGAGTGCTGGCTGCTGTCGGGCACGCTCAAGGTGCTCGGATCGCCGCCGGCGGAATTCGTGCACGCGTACTGGATCGAGCCTCCCGGCCCCGACGGCACCAGCATGAAATGGCGCTTCGAGGACGCGACCTTCGGTACGCTACTCGGCCGCTTCGCGGTCATCGGCGAGTCGATCCTGTCGGTGTACGCCTGCGAATCCACGGGCTATCACGGCGCGGAGCACCTGGGCCAGATCGACGCCGACACCTACCGCACCGCCGGTGTGCTGCTGTTGAAGGACCAGATCATCTATTCCTGGCGGATGATGCTGCAGCGCACCTCCTAGCGCGCCTGAGCGCGCCCCGCGCCGCTCACGGTCCGCCGCCGCGCAGCGTCGGCAGGTAGTGATCCACCAGGAGCGCCGCGAACAGCCACATGAGATAGGTCACCGAGAAGCGGAACACGCGCATCGGCAGCTCCTCGCGGGCGGTGATCTTGAGCGCCAGCGCGTAGTAGAGGAACCCGGCGTTCAGCGCCAGCGCGGCGGCGAGATAGGCGAGGCCGCTCATGCGGGTGAGGAACGGCATCAGCGTCACGACCGTGAGCAGCACGGTGTACAGCAGTACCTGCAGGCGCGTGTAGGCGAGGCCGTGCGTCACCGGCAGCATCGGAATGCCGGCGCGCGCATATTCATCGCGGCGCGCGATCGCCAGCGCCCAGAAATGCGGCGGCGTCCACACGAAAATGATGACAAACAGCAGCAGCGCATTCGGGTCGATGCCGTTGGTCACCGCCGCCCAGCCGAGCACCGGCGGCGCCGCCCCGGCCGCGCCGCCGATGACGATGTTCTGCGAGGTCGCCCGTTTCAGCCACAGGGTGTAGATGACCGCGTAGCCGATGAGGGACAGGAAGGTCAGCACCGCGGTCAGCAGGTTCACCAGAAAGGCGAGCATCGCCATGGCGGCGACGCCCAGCACGGCGGCGAACGCCAGCGCCTCACGCTCGGTCAGCTGCCCGCTCGGCAGCGGCCGCGCGCGGGTGCGGGCCATCTGCGCATCGATGCGCCGGTCGAGCACGTGATTGAGGGTGGCGGCGCAGGCGGCGGCGAGCGCGATGCCGAGATTTCCCCACACCAGCGCGTCGAGCGGCGGTGCTCCGGGGCTCGCGAGCAGTGTCCCGACGATGGCGGTGAAGGTGACGAGCGCGACGACCCTGGGCTTCGTCAACTCGAGGTAGCGGCGCCACACTGGCGGCGCTACGGGTGCATATTCCGATGTCGTCGCCACGGGATGCGCAGCCTAGCAGATCGCGGTGCGACGCTGCCGGGCGAGCGCCTTACCGCGTACTCAGGGATCGCAGCAGCGCCAGCGTGGCGAGCAGCAGCAGCGCGGCGCCGGCGGTGTGCGCCGTGGCGAGCCACAGCGGCAATGCCTTGAGCACCATGGATATGCCGATGAGCAGCTGCAGGCCGAGCGCCCCGAGCAGCGCCCAGGCGCGCAATCGCGCGCCCGACAGCCCACGGCGCCGCAACACGAACAGTGCCGCGAGCGCCAGTGCCGCCGCCGCCAGCAGCGCGCCCAGCCGGTGCGTGAGATGAATGGCGACGCGCGCCGGGTTGTCGAGCAGGCCGCCTTCATAGTCGACGTCGAGACCGTGCCACAGCACGAAGGCGTCGTGATAATCCCCGTGCGGCCACCAGGTGCCCTGGCAGGTCGGAAAATCCAGGCAGGCGAGGGCGGCGTAATTGCTGCTGGTCCAGCCCCCGAGCGCCATCTGCAAAGCGAGCGCGGCGAGACCCACGAGCGCGAGCTGACGGGCGCTCGCAATCGGTGAGGCGCCGCCGCCGCTGATCTTGCGGCCGGCGCTCTTGAGCGCGGTAGCCCCCCAGGAGCTGCGCGGCAGCGACAGCATCAGCCACCACAAGAGGCCAAGGGTGGTCATGCCGAACAGCAGGTGCAGCGTCACGATGAGGGGCTCGAGCTGGCGGGTGACGGTGAGCATCCCGAGCGCGGCCTGCACGATCAGGGTCGCGAACAGCATCAGTGCGAACGGCACGCTCACCGGCCGCTGGCGGCGCGCGCTGATCGCGAGCGCGGTGATCCCTGAGATCACCAGCCCGAGGGCGCCGGCCGCATAACGGTGGATCATCTCGCGCCACGCCTTGCCGGGCGCCAGCGGCCGCCCGGCATACGCGGCTTGCGCCGCGGCGCTGTGCTGCGCGCCCAGGGGTGTGAGGTGGCCGTAGCAGCCGGGCCAGTCGGGGCAGCCGAGCCCGGCAGCGCTCAGGCGCACGTAGGCGCCGAGCACCACTACGGCGAAGCACAACAGCACGCCTGCAACGGCCAGGCGACGCATCCAGCGGGCAACCGGCATGGTTGGAACTCTCGCGACGTCAGCCGATGTGCGACAGCTTCAGCAGCTTCTTCAGGTCCTCGAGCAGCCCGTGAGGATCCCGGCGCGCATCGTAGCTCATCATGAGGTTGCCGAGCGGATCGACCACGAACAGCGAGTGCTCGCGCCCCGGGGAGGGAAACTCGCGCAGCAGCGCCGCGCCCGCCGGGCCCGCCGCGTCCAGGATCTCGAGGCCGGCCTGCTCGCGCCCGAGCAGCTCGCGGGCACAGCACTCGGCGCTGACGAGGAACACCCGCTGCACGCGCGTCATGTCGTTGTTGAGCGCGAGGCGCGTCTGACGCATCACGTACAGAGCCTGGCGGCACGGGCTGTCGCAGGCGCCGTCGCCGACGTACACCAGCGACCACTGGCCGCGGAACGCTGTGCCGTGGGCCGCCGCGGTAACGCCGGGCCGCGGCAGCCTCACCGGCGGCAGCGCCCGCACCGGCGTGATCAGCACGCCGTGGTTGACGCGCTGCGCCGGCCGCCAGCCGGTGCCGTAGTACGTGAACAACGCCATCACGAGCGGCAGCAGAAACAGTGCCGCAAGCCCCGCCAGGGTGCGCAGGTTGCGCGCGCGCAGCGCTCCCGCCGGGGTGTTCATGCGCTCGCCGCAGCCGGGTTCCTGCGCGTGCTCATGATCGCCCACACGATGAGCGCCAGCGTCGCGAAGCACCACCACTGGATGGCGTAGGAGAGGTGGCGGAGCGGCGCCATGCCGGGCGGCTGCCAGTCGCGCAGATAACCGAACGGGGCCTGCGGGTCGAGCAGCACGATGCGCGCCGCGAGCGGAGTGCCGAGCGCCGCGGACAGCTCAGCCACGCTCGGGTAACTGGTGAGCTTGGGCCACGCCGCGCGCGCCTCGGGGGCGGCCCGGCCGCTGGCGAGCCCCGGGCTCGGGAGCGGCGCAGTGCGGCCGCTCAGGGTCACGGGCGCCGCGGCCTGCAGGGAGACATCCGGCAAGCTCGTCCGCGTGCCGGAGAACGGCACCCAGCCGCGATCGATCAGCAGCACGGCAGCCTCGGCGCGCCTGAGCGGCGTCAGCACTTCGTAGCCGGCGCGCCCGCGATGAGTGCGGTTGTCGAGCAGGAACTGGTGCGCGCCATCCAGCCGCCCCGTCACGCTCACGCGCTGGTACAGCGGCACATCGCCCACGGCGCGCTCATCGAGGGCGATCACCCGATCCGCGCCGCGCGCGAAGCGGCTCCACTCTTCCTGGCGCTCGATCCCCTTGTGCCACTGCCACACCCCCAGGCGGATGAAGAGCGCGCACAAGAGCAGCGTCGCGACCGTGAAGCCGGCCGACGGGGCGAACACGCTGCTGCCGAGCCTCAAGCCCCGCGACATGGATCATTGCTCCGCGGCACCCCGGCGCTACACTGCGCCCCATGCGTGCGCTGGTGTTGGTGCTGATCCTGGCGAGTCTCGCGGGGATCGTCGCGAGCCTGGGCTTCGGGCTGTTTCATCTGTCGCGCGGCGGCGCGGACGATTCGCGCAAGCTGGCGCGCGCCCTCACCATCCGCATCGGCGTGTCGCTGGTGCTGTTTGCGCTGTTGATGCTGGCCTGGTACCTGGGGCTGATCGCGCCCCACGGCCTGCAGTCCGGCAGCGTCCCGCCGCATCCGTGAGAGCGGGCGCGCAGCTACAGCCAGTAGACAAAGATGAACAGGCCGAGCCACACCACGTCGACGAAGTGCCAGTACCAGGCGACCGCCTCGAAGGCGAAATGCCGGGTGGCGGTGAAGTGCCCGCGCAACACCCGCAGCCAGATGACCGTGAGCATGATCGCGCCCACCGTCACGTGCAGGCCGTGGAAGCCGGTGAGCATGAAGAACGTCGAGCCGTAGATACCGGTCGAGAGCCGCAGGCCGAGCTCTCGGTAGGCCTCGCCGTACTCGTGCGCCTGCAGTCCGACGAAAGTGAAGCCGAGGCAGAAGGTCAGCGCCAGCCAGATGGCGAGCGGCACGCGCTTGCCGGCGCGCAGCGCGTGGTGCGCCATGGTGACGGTGAAGCCGCTGGTGAGCAGGATCGCGGTGTTGAGCGCCGGGATGCCGATCGCCGGGATGGTGCTGAAGGTGCCGTCCCCATGACCGCCGACGTGTCCCGGGCCGTTGGTCGGCCAGACGCCCTCGAACTGCGGCCAGAGGATGAAGTTGGTGAACACCTTGACGCCCTGGCCGCCGAGCCACGGCACCGACAGCATGCGCGCGTAGAACAGCGCGCCGAAGAACGCGGCGAAGAACATCACCTCGGAGAAGATGAACCACATCATTCCCATGCGGAACGAGCGGTCGACCTGCAGGTTGTAGATGCCGTGCTGGTTCTCGTCGATGACGGTCGAGAACCAGCCGAAGAACATGTAGGCGAGCAGCACCGCGCCGGGCAGGAAGACCCAGCCACCCGCCCAGTCATTCAGGTAGCCGATAGCCCCCAGCATGATGGCGAACAGCGCGATCGAGCCGCGGATCGGCCACGGACTGTCGTGCGGGATGTAGTAGTGGCTGCTGTCGGGAGCGTGTGCGTTGGCCATGTCGGTGCCTAGGGTTGGCGGGTGACGCGCGAGGATTCGTCGTAGAAGGTGTACGCCAGTGTGATCAGATCGATGTGGCGCGGCAGCGCCGGGTCGATGAAGAAGCGCACCGGCATGTCGCGCCCCTCGTCGAGCCGGAAGTGCTGGGGCGAGAAGCAGAAGCATTCGGTCTTGTGGAAGTACGCGGCCACCTCCGATGGGGCGATGTTGGGTACCGCCTGCGCCACGCTGTCCCGCCCGGTGAGGTTGTGCGCGTAGAACTGCGCCGTGTAGAGCTGGCCCGGATGCACGTCCAGGGTGCGCAGCACCGGACGGAACTCCCAGCTGCCGGCGCTGGCGACGTCCGCCAGGAATTCCACCTTCACGGTGCGGTTCACGTCCGGGTGCTCGACGGCCTGCACGCGCTCGAGGAGCCTGGTCTGGTCGCCGTAGCCGGTGACCGAGCACAGCACGTTGTACAGCGGCACCAGCGCAAAGCCGAAGCCGAAGCTGCCGGCCGCCATGGCGAGCAGCTGCCACAGCAGATGGCGGTTGGCGCGCCGCGGGTCGCTCATTTCCAGCCGCGCACCAGTGCCATGAGGATGAAGCCGAAGTAGAAGCCCGCCGCGATCAGCGCGAACAGCAGCGCGCTGCGCCGTACGCGCCGGCGCCGTTCGGCCTCATGCGGCGCCGCGTCCGGGGTGCTGGTGTGCGAGTGCATCAGTGCGCCGCGCCGCGCGCGATGACCGCATCCGACGGCGGCGTGGTCCAGGAGTGGTACGGCGGCGGCGAGGGCAGCTCCCACTCCAGTCCATGCGCACCCTCCCAGGCCTTGTTGCCGATGGGCTGACCGCCGCGCACGCACTTCCAGATGATGTAGGGAAACAGGAACTGCGCCAGGCCGAAGCCGAAGGCGCCGATCGAGGACACCATGTTCCAGTCGGTGAACTGCACCGCGTAGTCGGGAATGCGGCGTGGCATGCCGGCGAGCCCGAGGAAGTGCTGCGGGAAGAACAGCACGTTCACGAAGATCGCCGACAGCCAGAAATGCCAGGTCGCGAGCTTCAGGTCGTACATCCTGCCGGTCCATTTCGGCAGCCAGTAGTACACCCCCGCCATGATGCCGAAGATCGACCCCGGCACCAGCACGTAGTGGAAGTGCGCCACGACGAAGTAGGTGTCCTGGTACTGGTAGTCGGCCGGCACGATCGCCAGCATCAGGCCGGAGAAGCCGCCGATGCTGAACAGGAACAGGAACGCCAGCGCGAACAGCATCGGCGGCTCGAAGGACAGCGAGCCCTTCCACATGGTCGCGGTCCAGTTGAACACCTTCACGCCGGTGGGCACCGCGATCAGCATGGTGGACAGCATGAAGAACAGCTGCGCCGCGAGCGGCATGCCGACCGTGAACATGTGGTGCGCCCACACGATGAAGGACAGGAAGGCGATCGAGGCGACCGCGTACACCATCGCTTCGTAGCCGAACAGGGGCTTCCTCGAGAAGGTCGGAATGACCTCCGAGATGATGCCGAAGGCGGGCAGGATGAGGATGTAGACCTCCGGGTGCCCGAAGAACCAGAAGATATGCTGGAACATCACCGGGTCACCGCCGCCGGCGGCGGTGAAGAAGGTGGTGCCGAAGAAATGATCGGTGAGCAGCATGGTCACCGCTCCGGCGAGCACCGGCATCACCGCGATCAAGAGGTACGCGGTGATCAGCCAGGTCCACACGAACAGCGGCATGCGCAGCAGCGTCATCCCCGGCGCGCGCATGTTCATGATGGTCACCACGATGTTGATGGCGCCGAGGATCGAGGAGGCGCCCATCAGGTGGACCGAGAACACCAGCATCGGGAAGGACGCCCCGGTCTGCAGCACCAGCGGCGGGTACATGGTCCAGCCGCCCGCGGGGGCGCCGCCGGGCACGAACAGCGAGGACAGCAGCAGCGTGAACGCGAACGGCAGGATCCAGAAGCTGAAGTTGTTGAGGCGCGGCAGCGCCATGTCCGGCGCCCCGACCTGCATCGGGACCATCCAGTTCGCCAGCCCCGTCCACGCCGGCATCACCGCGCCGAAGATCATGATCAGCGCGTGCATGGTGGTCATGGAATTGAAGAACTGCGGATCGAAGAACTGCAGGCCGGGCTTGAAGAGCTCGAGCCGGATGAGCATCGCCATGCCGCCGCCGATGAAGAACATCGTGCAGGCGAGGATCAGGTACATCGTGCCGATGTCCTTGTGGTTGGTCGCGTAGACCCAGCGGCGCCAGCCGTGCGGCTTGTGGTCGTGGTCGTGGGAGGCGGCGTGCGAGGGCTGCTCGGCCATGTGTGATTCTCGTTGCGCTGCGTTGGGGGTGATCAGGGGGCGGTCGCGGCCGGGGCGCGGGCGGCTTCGGCGGGCGCGGCGGCGGGCGTCACCGCGGGGGGGGCGAGCGGGGCGGCCGCCTGCTTCTGCGCAGCGGCCTTGTCCTTGAGCCAGGTCGCGAAGTCCGCCTTGGAGCGCACGTCGACCACGATGGGCATGAAGCCGTGGTCGCGGCCGCACAGCTCCGCGCACTGACCGCGGTACAGGCCCGGCTTGTCCGTGTCCACCTTGAACCAGGCCTCGTTCACGAAGCCCGGGATCGCATCCTTCTTGACGCCGAAGGCCGGCACCCACCAGGAATGGATGACGTCCGCGGCGGTGATCAGCACGCGCACCTTGGTGCCGACCGGCACGACCAGCGGGTGATCGACGTTGAGCAGGTAGTGATCGACGCTGTTGGGATCGATCCCGGAAAGCAGCTCGCGCGCCGCGTCGCTGTGGCGATCGAGGCGCGAGTAGTAGGCCACGCCGTCGTCGAGGTAGTCGTACTGCCAGCCCCACTGAAAGCCGGTGACCTTGATGGTGAGCTCGGTGCGGGTGGTGTCCTCGATTTCCACCAGCGTGCGCGCCGCCGGCACCGCCATGGCGATCAGGATGATCACCGGCACCACCGTCCAGATGGCTTCCACCTTGGTGTTGTGGACCAGGGTGGCGTCCGGGATCGCGCCCCGGGACTTGCGGTAGGCGATGATCGACCAGATCATCGCGCCGAACACCACCACCGCGATGGCGACGCACACCCAGAAGATCTCCATGTGCAGGTCGTAGATCTTGCGGCTGATCTCGGTGACCCCCCGGGGCATGTTGAGCTGGCTCCAGCCGGATTCGGCCTGCGCCGCCGAGGCGCCGCACGTCGCGACGGCGGCCAGGGCGAGCGGGGCGAGCTTTGCGCGGATCATCATTATTAACGTGCCTTACAGCGCGCACCCCGACCGTCGAAGGCGGCGCGTCTCAAGCGAAAAGCAAACCAGCTCCGACCGCGGGCCCCTTTGGGCTTACGGCCAGGAGGGCGACTCGTTGACGCGGCCGATGAGGCGCTGCAAGCGAAGCGCCAATCCACGCCGCTCCTCTTCCGTGAGAAAGCTGCCCAGCTCGCATTGGCGGCCGTGCGACTCGATGGTGAGCCGGCTCGGGTACTGCACAGCTGCGGGGCGGCGCAGTTTAACCTGCGCCCAATGCCGCGGGAACACGACCCGCGCGCAGCGCTCGCGCACCTGCGATTCGATGCTCACATCCGCCTCGCTCACGGTAATGGTCTGGCGGTGGAAGCGCCGCTCGAGGGACACCCTGAGCGCCCAGCCGAGCAGCGCCATTTCCAGTCCCGCGAACGGCAGGATGGGCCAGAAGCCCTTGCACGCGAGGAACGCGCCGACCCCGCACGGGACCACGCAGGCGGCGGCAAAAAACACCTGCGCACCGCGAACGCTCAGCGAGCAGTTCGGGCAGATCTCGATGCGCAGTGGTTCGCTGTCCACGTACGCTGCGATGGTAACGCGCAGCGGCCCTTATTCAAGGCGCCCGAAGCTTATGGCCTTGCGCGCGAGCCGCGCCGCCGCTTCCTCGAGCGTGAGCGATGAAGCGGCCGCGGGCTCACAGGGCGCGATGGCGAGGGCGGGCTCACCGAGGAGCCGCTCGAGCGAGGCGAGATTCTCGGCGGTGCGCGCCATGGCGGGGTCGACGGCGCTCGCGATCCAGCCGGCGAAGCTCACGCCCCGCGCCTCGATCGCCAGCCGCGTGAGCTGCGCGTGATTCAGGCACCCGAGCTTCACGCCCACGACCATGAGGGTCGGCACCGCGAGCGCCCAGGCCACATCCGCCATGGTCTGCCGGTCGCTGATCGGTGCGAACCAGCCCCCCGCGCCCTCGACCACGACCCAGTCCGCCTGCGCCGCCAGGACCTCGAAGTTTCGGCGGATCACGGCGATATCAACCTCGATCTGGGCCTCTTTTGCGGCGATATGCGGTGAAATGGCCGGCTCAAAGCAATAGGGGTTCACCACGGCGTAGGCCGTCGTGGCCTGCGCCGCCTCGATGAGGGCCAGGGCATCGGCGTTGCGCAGGCCCTCGGGTGTGCGGGTGGCCCCCGACGCCACCGGTTTCATGACCGCCACCCGGGCACCCTGGGCCCGAAGTCCACGCGCCAGCCCGCACGCCACGACCGTCTTGCCCACGGCGGTGTCCGTGCCGGTGACGAAAATCCCCCTGGCGGTCATGGCCGTGCCGCCCGCCGGATCGACCCCGGCGCGATGCGCGCTTCCCCGGCCAGGGCCGGCGTGGCGCGGCGCCCGGCCGCTCCCCAGCTCGCGCCGTAGATGACTTCGTAGGTGGCCGGCAGTCGATCATCGCGGCGAAAGGCCTCGTAGGCGTCCTGCATGCGCTTCAGACGCGAGCGGCCGACGAGCGCGCGCGGCCGCCCGGCCGTGACATTGTGTGCACCGATGGTCTTCAGATCGCGCATCAGGGCCAGGGCATCGGGGTAGCCGACCGCGATGCGATCAACATCGAGCACCGGCTCCGTGAGACCCGCGCGTACCACAGCATCACCGACCTCGTGCACATCGACGAAGTGATTCACATGATTGTAGCCGTCGGCGCTCGCCCACGCGCCCCGCAGCTCCTGCAGCGTGTCCGGACCCAGGGTGCTGAAGGCGAAGAAACCGTCAGGCTTGAGCACACGGCGACATTCGGCGAGCGCCGTCTCGAGCGGCTCGCACCATTGCAGCATCAGGCTGCTGAACACCACGTCCACGCTGGCGTCGGCGAGTGGCAGGCGCAGCGCGTCCGCGCACACCCGTTCGAAGCGCCGCCACCACTGTTGATGCCGGCGCGCCTCGCGCAGCATCCCGGGGGCGAGGTCGAGGGCAATCACCAGGGCGCGCCGGTAGCGGCGCTTGAGCTCGCGCGTGACGCGGCCGGTGCCGGCACCCAGATCGAGCACCACGCGCGGTTCCAGGGCGAACAGCGCGAGCCGCTCGAGCAGCTCCGCGGCCACGCGCGCCTGCAGCCCGGCGGCGGACTCATAGCCGGCGCTGGCGCGATCGAAGGACGCACGCAGCCTGCCGCGGTCGAGGCGATAGGCTTCCGCGGACTTAAGCACGCAGGAACTCCGTCAGCAGCTGCGCGAAGCGCGCCGGGCTCGACAGGAACGGGGCGTGCGCGGCGCGTGCGAATTCGACGTAGCGCGCGCGCGGCAGCGCCGCCGCGAGTGCCCGGGCCGCGGCCGCGCGCGTGATCCGGTCGAGGCGCCCGGCGATCACCAGCGCCGGTGCGCGTACCAGCGGGAGCGCCCTGCGCAGGTCGGCCTCCTTCAGCCGCGCGAGCCCCAGCGCGAGGGCCTCGGGGCGCGCCCCTCCGTGCACCGCCACGGCGTGGCGCAGCCTCTCCAGCACCCGGGCGGCGGTGCGCGGTGCGCTGCCGCGCACCTGCAGAGTGAGGAACCGGCTCACGGTGCGCTCGCAATCCGCCTGCAATTGCCTCTCGAGCCGGCGCAGCAGCGCCGGCGCGGTGCCGCAGCGCCAGCCGGCCGCGGCGAGAAACTTCGGTGTGGTGGCGACCAGCGCCAGGCGCTCGATTCCTGCGGGCATGGCGGCGGCGAGATCGAGCGCGAACTGCCCGCCTGAGGACCAGCCGAGCAGCGCGTAGCGCTGCGTCAGGGGCGCGAGCGTCTCATGCACCCGCCAGGCCTGCGCCGCCGGGGTGCTGGCGCGCGCGTCCCAGTCGCTCTTGCCGTGCCCCGGCAGATCGATGGCGATGACCCGGAAGCGGCGTGCCAGAGCCCCCGCGAGCTCATCCCACACCCGCAGGTTCAGGCCCCAGCCGTGCAGCAGCACCACGTCCCGGCCGCGTCCCTGGACCTCGAAGTACAGAGCGCTCACGCCTGAACGCTCCGCGCCCGCGCGCACGCGCACGCGAGCTGCGCGACCAGCTCATCGACCTGTGCCTCGGTGTGCGCGGCGGACAGCGTGACGCGCAGGCGCGCGCTCCCCTGGGGCACCGTGGGTGGCCGGATGGCCACGACCCACAGGCCGGCATCCTGCAAATGCGCTTGTGCGGCGAGCGCGGCGGCAGCGCTGCCGAGCACCACGGGCTGGATGGGAGTGCCGGAGTCGGTGAGCGGCACCTGCGCCTCCCGCGCCTGTCTGCGAAAGCGCGCGGTGAGGGCCAGCACGCGCTCGCGGCGCCAGCTCTCGGTCTGCGCCAGCTCGAGCGCGCGGCGCGTGGCGGCCGCCACCGGCTGCGGGAGCGCCGTGGTGTAGATGTAGGAGCGCGCCGTCTGGATCAGGTACTCGATGAGATCGGCGCCGCCGGCCACGAATGCGCCGAACGAGCCGAAGGCCTTGCCGAGCGTGCCGATGAGCACCGGCACCTCCTCGGCACCGAGGCCAAAGTGCTCGAGTACGCCGCGTCCGCTCGCGCCGACGACACCCAGGCCGTGCGCGTCGTCGACCACGAGCCACGCATCCTGCGCGCGTGCGGCGCGCGCCAGCTCCGGCAGCGGCGCCAGATCCCCGTCCATGCTGAACACGCCGTCGCTGGCGATGAGCGCCGTGCGCTCGCCGTCGGCGCCGAGCAGCGCTGCGGCGGCCTGCGCATCGGCATGGCGGTAGCGCCGCAGCCGCGCGCCCGAGAGCAGCGCGCCGTCGATGAGGGATGCGTGGCTGAGGCGATCGAGCAGCACGCGCTCCCCGCGGCCCGCGAGCGCGCCCAGCACCGCGAGGTTTGCCATGTAGCCGGTGGAAAAAAGCAGCGCGCGCTCGCGCCCGGTGAAGGCCGCCAGCTCCTCTTCCAGGCGCTGGTGCTCGGCGCCGTGGCCGCTGACCAGATGCGAGGCGCCGCTCCCCGCGCCGGTGCGCGCCGCGCAGGCGCTCATGGCCGCGGCGGGCCCCGGGTGGCGCGCGAGACCCAGGTAGTCGTTGCTGCTGAAGTCGATGAGCTCACGCCCGCCGGCCAGTGCCACCACGCGGCTGTCCGGCGCGCCGCAAGCCTCGAGCGTGGTGCGCGCCCGGCGCAGCTGCCGCTGCGCGAGCCGCGACAGCGCCGCCTCAAGTGCCGGTGCGGCTCGTTTCATGGCGAGCGGGCACCTGCGCTTTCAGCTCGCGGCGCGGGCCGCGCCGGGCGGCGCGGCCGGGAGTTCCTGCGTGGAGCGTGCGCGCGGGGTGCCCTCGGCGGTGAGTCCCAGCCGCGCGAGCAGCCGGCGGTCGTGCTCGATATCGGGGTTGCCGGTGGTGAGCAGCTTCTCGCCGTAGAAGATGGAGTTCGCCCCGGCGAGAAAGCACAGCGCCTGCAGCTCATCGCTCATGCCCTCGCGTCCGGCCGACAGGCGCACATGGGCGCGCGGCATCAGCAGGCGCGCGACCGCGATGGTGCGCACGAAATCGAACGGATCCACGTCCGGGCCGTGAGCGAGCGGGGTACCGGGGACCTTCACCAGCTGATTGATCGGTACGCTCTCTGGATGCGCGGGCAGATTGGCCAGCGTGCGCAGCAGCTCGGCGCGATCGGCGCTCGACTCGCCCATACCGATGATGCCGCCGCAACACACCTTCAGTCCCGCCGCCCGCACCGCGGCGAGGGTGTCGAGCCGGTCCTGGTAGCTGCGCGTGGTGATGATCTCGGCGTAGTAGTCCGCCGAGGTGTCGAGGTTGTGGTTGTAGTAGTCCAGGCCCGCCGCCTTGAGCTCGCTCGCCTGCGCGCTCGTGAGCATCCCGAGGGTGGCGCAGCTCTCGAGCCCGAGTGCGCGTACCTCGCGCACCATCTGCACGATCACCTGCAGGTCGCGCGCCTTGGGGGAGCGGTAGGCCGCACCCATGCAGAAGCGCGTCGCACCCGCGGCCTTGGCGCGCGCCGCGTGCTCGCGCACCGCGGCGACCTCCAGCAGCGCCTGCGGGGCGAGCCCGGTGTCGTAGCGCGCGCTCTGCGGGCAGTAAGCGCAATCCTCGGGACAGGCGCCGGTCTTGATGGACAGCAGCGTGCTCATCTGCACGGTGTTGGGTTCATGGTGCGCGCGGTGCACGCGCTGCGCGCCCAGGATCAGGTCCGTGAACGGCAGGGCGAACAGGCCCTGCACCTCGGCCAGCGTCCAGTCGTGCCGGATGGGGTCGTGAGTCATCCGCGGGACGATGCCCGAGCGCGGCCGCTCATGTCAACGAAGCGCAGCAGCCTGAGTCGACAATTGGTCATTCTGTGCTCGCCGGCGAAGACCAGCCGGGCTGGGTGTTCAGGTACGGCCGATAGGTCGCAATCAGCTCCCGCTCGATCTGCTCGCGCTCCGCCGGCAGCGCAACCACCATGGCATGGACGTGGCTGGCCCCGAGCCGGCATGCCGCAACCCAGTGCTCATGAGTCTGCAGTCGGGTCTTGAAGCTCTCGGTGATGCCGACGTAATAGGCATGCCACAGGGCATCAGCCTGGATACCCGCGAAGATGTAAACGCCCGGTTCGTCGTTCCAGTCCGCCTCCATGGACAGAACGTGGAACGCGTGCACTCCCCAGTTGACCGTGTTCGCCACCGTGGCTCCTTCGTGGCTGTTGAATCGCGCTTCAGCGGCCGAGCAGGTGCAGCGCCAGGGCCAGCGCGACGGTGAGCGCGCCGAGCACCGCGACGAGCACGCCGGCGGCCGCGCAATCCTTGGCGATGCGGATGGCGGGGTGCTCGTGCGGATGCAGCGCATCGGCGAGCCCCTCGAGCGCGGTGTTGAACAGCTCGGCCGCAATCACGACCGCGCTCGAGAGCAGCACCAGCGCCCACCACAGCGCGCTCGGGCGCAGGATGCCGAGCGCCGCCAGCGCCGCCGCCAGAGCGAGCAGCTGGACCTGCAGGCTGCGCTCCGCGCGCACGCCGTGCACGAGACCCTGCAGCGCGAAGCCCAGGCGTGCACGGAACGACTGATTCTTGTACAGACTCATAGACTACGAGCCCACCCCGTCACCGGGAGCTTACCCGTGCCCATCCGCTGCCGCACCGTGTTGTCCGCCGCCGTCGCGCTGCTGCTCGCGGTGCTGGGGACTGCCCCGGCCCGCGCCGGCGGGGGCCCGTTGGGGATCGACTCGCGCCTGAGCTACGACAACTCAGGCCTCTGGGCGCGTTCCAACCAGAACGCACTGATCGCGGTGCTGCTGGTGGGGGAGGTGGGCGGCGCGCTCTGGGAGGGGGGCGAGGATCGCTTCGGACGCACGTTGTGGCACTCCATCGATGCGACCCTCATCGGCGGGGTGTCCTCGGAGGTCCTGAAGCGGGTGTTCTCGCGCCAGCGCCCCGACACCACCTCCGACCCCAACCACTGGTTCAAGGGCGGCGGCAACCAGAGCTTTCCCAGCGGCGAGGTCACCATCACCAGTGCCGTCGTCACACCGCTGGTGCTCGAGTACGGCCGCGAGCACCCGGCGGTCTACGCGCTGGAGCTGCTGCCGGTGTACGACGCGATCGCCCGCATGAAGGTGCGGGCGCACTGGCAGTCGGACGTGATCGCCGGCTTTGCCCTCGGCAGCGCCGCGGGCTACTTCGCGCATTCCCGCCGCGGCACGCCGCTGGTGCTGTCGGTCATGCCGCACGCCATCTATGTGGGGTTGAAGAAGCAGTGGTGAGCTCGGGCGCGCGGCGCCTCAGCTGGCGTACACGTACTGCAGCAGGATGCCGACGAACACCACCAGGCCCACGTACTGGTTGTTGAGGAAGGCGCGCATGCAGCCGGCGGGATCGCGCTTGCGGATGAGCCACTGCTGCCACAGGAACAGCACGCCGGCCGCCGCCAGCCCGCCCTCGTAGGGACGTCCGAAATGCAGGTTGCGCCCGACCAGCACCAGCGCGCCCAGCATCATCGCCTGCATCACCCCGATCAGCAGCCGGTCCATGTCCGCGAACAGGACGGCGCTGGACTTCACGCCGATCTTCAGGTCGTCCTCGCGGTCGACCAGGGCGTAGAGGGTGTCGTACATGGCCGCCCAGATGACGGCCGCGATGTACAGCACCCACGCGACGCGCGGCAGCGCGCCGGTCTGGGCCGCGAACGCCATCGGCACGCTCCAGCCGCCGAAGGAGATGCCGAGGTACAGCTGCGGCATGGGGAAGAAGCGCTTGAAGAGCGGATAAGAGACGGTCAGCAGCGCGCCGATAGCGGCGAGCTGTACGGTGAGCAGGTCGAGCCGCGTCACCAGGTACAGCGCCATGCTGAGCAGCAGGGCAAATAACACCAGGGCCTCGCCGGGCGAGACGCGGCGCGCGGCGAGGGGCCGGTCGCGCGTGCGCTGCACGTGCGGATCGATGTCGCGGTCGAGGAAGTCGTTGATCACGCAGCCCGCGGCGCGCATCACCACCACCCCCAGCACGAACACCAGCAGCACCTCGGGGCGTGGACGGGCGCTGCCCGCGATCCACAGCGCCCACAGCGCCGGCCACAGCAGCAGCCACGTGCCGACCGGGCGGTCGAGACGCATCAGCCGGCCGTACTCGGTCACGCGCCGCGCGAGGCGGTACGACAGCGGCGCCTCCGGGAGCTGCGGCGCCGAGGCGAGCGGGGGCGATGCGGTGCTCATCCGGGAACGCTCATGCGCGCAAGTCTAAGCGCCGGCCGCGATCCCCGCAGCGCATACCAGGCGATGTAGGCGTAGCACAGCAGCGGCAGGAAGAAGGCGAGCTGCACGCCGATGCGGTCCGCGAGCACGCCCTGCAGTTGCGGGATCACCGCGCCACCGAAGATCGCCATCACCAGCAGACTCGAGGCCTTGGGCGTGAGCGGCCCGAGGCCCTCGATGCCGAGGGTGAACAGGGTCGGGAACATGATGGAGTTGAATAGCCCGATTGCGATCACGCTCCACATCGCCACCGCCCCGCTGCTGAGGATGGTGGTCGTGAGCAAGGCGATCGCCACCAGGGCGAACACGCACAGCAGCACGCGCGGCGCAATCCGGCGCAGCAGCGCCGAGCCGATGAAGCGGCCGGTCATCGCGGCGCCCCAGTAGTACGAGACATAGTGCGCGGCGCTGCCGGCGTCGAGGTTGCCGATGCGCGCAAGCGTGATGTAACTGATCAGGAAACTGCCGATGGTCACCTCCGCGCCGACGTAAACGAAGATGGCGAGGACCCCCAGGCGCACGTGCCGGTACCGCAGCACCTCGGTGAAGGTGTGCGGGTGCGGATCGGCCTGTTCGGTGGCCTCGGTGAGTGGCGGCAGGCGGAACAGGTACACGCAGCTCGCCAGCAGCAGCAAGCCTGCCGCGACCGCGAGATACGGCAGCTGCACCGATTGCGCCTGCGCGATGCGGTAGGCCTGTTGCTGCGCCTGCGGCAGCCGCGCCAGCTCGGCGCTGCCGAGCACCGCGACCGCGAGGATCAGCGGTCCGATGAGCGCCGGCGAGAGCGTGTGACCGAGCGAGTTGAGCGCCTGCGCCAGAGTGAGACGGCTCGAGGCGCCGCGTGGCTCGCCCAGCAGGCTGATGTACGGGTTCGCCGCGACCTGCAGCAGCGTGATGCCCGTGGCGAGCACAAACAGCGCCAGCAGGAACAGCGGATAAGAGGGCACCTTGGCGGCCGGATAGAACGCCAGTGCGCCAAGCGCCGCGATCAGCAGCCCGATGACCATGCTCGGCTTGTAACCGACGTGCGCGCTCAGGCGTCCCGCCGGCAGCGACATCACCAGGTAGGTGCTGAAGAAGGTGAACTGGATCAGCATCGTGCGCGCGTAGTTCATCTCGAACACGGCCTTCAGATGCGGGATCAGCACGTCGTTGAGGCTGGTGAGCGCGCCCCAGGTGAAGAAGATGAGGGAGAGGACCGCGATCGCCGCGTTGGCGGACAGGTTGCGACGGCTCACGGCGCTTCAGCCGACCCGGCCGTAGCGCTCACCCGCGCCGATCCAGCGGGCGGTGAGCGCGGCGATGTTGTCCGGGTAGGATGCCAGCAGCAGCTCGGCGGTCTGCTGTACGCGTGGCAGCAGGTCCGCATCGCGCATCAGATCCGCGACGCGCAGTTGCGCAAGTCCGGTCTGACGCGTGCCGAGCAGCTCCCCCGGTCCGCGCAGCTCGAGGTCGCGGCGCGCGATCTCGAAGCCATCATTGCTCCGGCGGATCACCCGCAGGCGCTCGCGCGCCAGCGCCGACAGCGGCGCGCGGTACAGCAGCACGCAGGTGCTCGCCTCGGGCCCGCGCCCGACGCGCCCGCGCAGCTGATGCAGCTGCGCCAGTCCCATGCGCTCGGCGTTGTCGATCACCATCAGGGTCGCATTCGGCACGTCCACCCCCACTTCGATGACGGTGGTGGCGATGAGCAGCTGGATCCCGCCCGCCTGGAACGCTTGCATGGCGTGATCCTTTGCGGGGCCCGGCATGCGCCCGTGCACCAGCCCCACGCGCACGGCCGGCAGCGCCTCGGCGAGGCGCGCGGCGGTCTCCTCCGCCGCCTGCGCGCGCAACTCGTCCGATTCGCCGATCAGCGGGCAGACCCAGTACGCCTGGCGCCCGGCGCGGCAGGCCTGCGCGATGCGCGCCACGACCTCGCTGCGCCGCTGCTCCGGCACCACGACCGTCTGCACCGGCGTGCGCCCCGGTGGCAGCTCGTCGATCACGGAGATATCCAGATCGGCGTAGGCGGTCATGGCGAGCGTGCGCGGAATGGGCGTCGCGGTCATGATCAGCTGGTGCGGCAGGCGCCCCTGCCGCTGTCCCTTTTCCGAGAGCTTCAGACGCTGCTGCACGCCGAAGCGGTGCTGCTCATCCACGATCACCAGTGCCAGGGCGGCAAACTCGATGCCTTCCTGAAACAGCGCATGGGTGCCGACCACCACGCGCACCTCTCCGCCGGCGATCGCCGCGAGCGCGCTGCGCCGCGCGCGTGGCGCCTGTGAGCCCGACACCAGCGCGACCGTCTCGCCCAGCGGTGCAAACCACTCGCGCAACGTGCGCCAGTGCTGCTCGGCCAGCAGCTCCGTGGGCACCATCAGCGCCGCCTGCAGGCCGCTGCCGGCGGCGCGAGCGGCGGCGGCGGCGGCCACCACGGTCTTGCCGCAGCCGACATCTCCCTGCAGCAGCCGCACCATCGGCACGCTGGTGGCGAGATCCTCCTGCGCATCGCGCAGCGCGCGCGACTGGGCGTGCGTCAGGGCGAACGGCAGCGCCTCCAGGAACCGGCGCTCGAGCCCTTCGCCATCGGCGAGCGCCCAGGCGGGGTCGGTTTTCAGGGCGCGCTTCCTCAGCCTGAGCGTGAGGTGGTGCGCCAGCAGCTCCTCGAAGGCGAGTCGCTGCTGCGCCGGGTGGCGCCCGGAGGCGAGCTCGGCGAGCTGCGCCGCGCGCGGCGGCCGGTGCAGGTAGTAGAGCGCTTCCCGCAGCGAGGGCAGGCCCGGCGGCAGGACGGCCTCGCGGGGCAGCCAGTCGCGCAGCGCGCTTCGATCCAGCTCCCGCAGCGACTCGCCGATGAGCGCCCGCAGCCGTCCCTGAGGCACGCCTTCGGTGAGCGGATAGATCGGCGTCAGCGTGTCTTCGAGCGGCGCGGCGTCCCCGCTGAGCCGCCGGTATTCCGGGTGCACCATCTCGAGCCCGAGTGCGCCGCGGCGCACCTCACCGAAGCAGCGCAGCCGCGTACCCCGCGCCAGGCCCTGGCTCTGGCTCACCGAGAAATGGAAGAACCTCAGGGTGAGCATCCCCGAGCCGTCGGAGATCCGGCACAGGAGCTGGCGCCGGCCGCGGTAGGCGATCTCGGTGAGCTGCACTTCGCCTTCCACCGCGGCCCGCACGCCCGGGCTGAGCGCGCCCACGGCCGACACCCGCGTGCGGTCCTCGTAGCGCGACGGCAGCACGAACAGCAGGTCGCAGATGCGCGTCACGCCCAGGCGCGCCAGGCGCGCGGCGAGCGCCGCCCCCACTCCGCGCAGCGCGCTCACCGGGCGCTGCTCGGCGCGCTCGGCCGGGGAGGGGCCGGCGGCGGCGGCGGGATACCTGCGGCTCAGCCCAGGTGCAGGACGCACTCGATCTCGACCTGCGCGCCACGCGGCAGCTGTGCGACGCCGACCACCGCGCGCGCCGGGTAGGGCTTGCTGCAGTAACTCGCCATGACCTCGTTCACCTTGCCGAAGTGCGCCAGGTCGGTGAGGAATACGTTCATCTTGACCGCGTGGGCGAGGGAGCCACCGGCGGCTTCCGCCACCGCCTTGAGGTTTTCGAACACGCGGCGGATCTGCACCTCGATGTCCCCGCTCACCAGCTGCATGGTCGCCGGATCGAGCGGCACCTGGCCGGACAGGTAGACGGTGTCGCCGGCGCGTACCGCCTGCGAGTAGGTGCCGATCGCCTGCGGGGCGCGCTCGGTGTGGATGGTCTGGCGGCTCATCAGTTGCTCCTCCTGCGCGGCATTCACCCGCCGCGGTCGCTGTCGGCCTCGGTGTCCGCTTCGTCGGCGGTGTGTTCGGAGCGCGCGTGCGCGGCTATGGTGCGCGTCACGCGTGTGACGTCGGACATGCGGCGGATGACGCGCACCAGGCGCGCGAGATGCCGGCGGTCGCGCACCCGCAGCTCGAAGGTCAGCACCGCGGTGTCGCTGTCCTGCTCGTCGATGGAGACGTGGTCGATGTTGGTTTCCGTGCTGGCGATCGCCGCCGCGACCGCCGCCAGCACCCCGGTGCGGTTCACCACGTAGACGCGGATCTCGGACGAGAACAGCCGATCCGGAGCGGTCTGCCAGCTGACCGGCAGCCAGTTCTCCGGATGCTTGCGGTAGTCCTCGACGTTGACGCAATTCTCGCGGTGGATCACCACCCCGCGGCCCGCCGACAGGAACGCGAAGATCGGGTCGTACGGAATGGGAAAGCAGCAGCGTGCGTAGCTGACCAGCAGGCCCTCGGTGCCGGCGATGGCCAGCGGCGCCAGTCCGCCGGCGCTGTTGGTCGCCGTGGCGCTGGGCAGCAGGCGGCGCGCGACCAGCGGCGCCAGGCGCTCGCCCATGCCGAGCTTCTCGTACAGCTCATCCAGATCCTTCAGGCCGAGCTCGCCGAGCGCGGCGCGCTGCACCTCGGGCAGGACCTCATCGAGCGATACGCTGAATTCCCCGAGCGCCTGCACCAGGAGCTTCGCGCCGAGCGCGATCGCTTCCGTGCGCCGCAGGCCCTTGAGGTAGTGGCGGATGGCGCTGCGCGCCTTGGCCGTCGCCACGAAGTTGACCCACGAGGGGTTGGGGGTCGCGCCCTTGGCGGTGATGATCTCGACCGTCTGGCCGTTGCGCAGCACGGTGCGCAGCGGCGTGAGACGCCGGTCGAGCTTGGCGGCGACGCAGCGGTTGCCGATGTCGGTGTGCACCGCGTAGGCGAAATCCACCACCGTGGCACCCGAGGGCAGGCGCAGGATCTGCCCCTTGGGGGTGAACACGTACACCTTGTCCGGGAACAGGTCGACCTTGACACTCTCGAGGAATTCCTCGGACGAGCCGGCCTCCTGCAGCGACACCAGATTCGACAGCCACTCGCGCGTGCGCTCGCGCTGCGTGGAGTCGGCATCCCCGCCGGTCTTGTACTTCCAGTGCGCGGCAATGCCCGCTTCGGCCACGCGGTGCATGTCGCCGGTGCGGATCTGCACCTCGATCGGCACCCCGTTGGGACCGAACAGGGTGGTGTGCAGCGACTGGTAGCCGTTCACGCGCGGGATGGCGATGTAGTCCTTGAAGCGTACCGGCATCGGCTTGAACACCGAGTGCACGGCACCGAGGGCGCGATAGCAGGTGTCGGGGGTATCGACCACGATGCGGATGCCGTAGACGTCCACGATCTCGCTGAGCATGGCGCGCTTGCGGCGCATCTTGCTGTAGATGCTGTACAGGTGCTTCTCGCGCGCCACCACGTGCGCCTGGATGCTGCTCTTCAGGAGCCCGGCGTTCAGCTGCTGCTGGATCTTCTTGAGGAATTCCTTCTGGTTGCCGCGCGCACGGCGCAGCGCGTGCTCCAGCACCTGGTAACGGCGCGGATACAGCGCCTCGAACCCCAGGTCCTCGAGCTCGAGCTTGATGTTGTAGAGCCCGAGCCGCTCGGCGATCGGCGCGTAGATCTCGAGCGTCTCGCGGGCGATCGCCCGGCGCCGCGCCGGCGCCATGGCTCCGATGGTGCGCATGTTGTGCATGCGGTCGGCGAGCTTCACCAGGATGACGCGCAGGTCGCGCACCATCGCCAGCAGCATCTTGCGGAACGACTCCGCCTGTGCCTCCTCGCGGCTCTTGAACTTGATCTGGTCGAGCTTGGTGACGCCATCGACCAGCTCGGCCACGTCCGCACCGAAACGCGCCGCCAGCTGATCCTTGGGCGTCGGGGTGTCTTCGATGACGTCGTGCAGGATCGCCGCCATGATGGTGTCGGCGTCCAGGCGCAGATCAGCGAGGATGGCCGCGGCCGCCACCGGGTGGGCGATGAACGGCTCTCCCGAGAGGCGTTTCTGCCCGTGGTGCGCCGAGGTGCCGAACTCGGCCGCCTCGCGGATGCGCGCGACCTGCTCGGGCGGCAGGTAAGTGCCGACCGTGGCCAGCAGTTCCTTCAGTCCCGGAGTGCGTCTTCCGCCGGGCAGCAGTCCCAGGAGCGAAGACGCATAGTCCATGGGTGAGCGCTGGCCGTCAGTCTCCGAGGCCGAACTGCGGAGCGCGGAAGCTGGACTGGTTGTCGGCGTCGGGCGCCACGGTCTCGGGCGCCGGCTCGGGCTCGCGGAGCATTTCCGCGGTCACGTTGCCGGCCGCGATCTCGCGCAGGGCGAGCACGGTCGGCTTGTCGTTCTCCAGAGGCAGCGTCGGCTCGGCGCCGTTGGCGAGCCGGCGGGCACGCTGCGCCGCCAGCAGCACCAGCTGGAACAGGTTCTCGACGTTCTGCAGGCAATCTTCTACGGTGATTCGGGCCATGGGGTCGCTTGACGAGTGGGGCGCACCCCAAGGGGTGCACAGGGCCTAATACTATAAGGCAAGAACGGCGCATCAGGCCAGTGCGGCCGGCTCGGGCGCCCGTCCGCCGGGCGCCTAAGGGCTGGTCACGGCGGCGCCAGCAGTTCGCCGAGCAAGGGCGCCAGTTCCGGCCGCGGGCTCCTCAGGTCCTCAGCGCGCCCGGCAACGATGCGCCGCAGGTCGCTGACCGCCCGTGCGAAGTCGTCGTTGACGACGAGGTAGTCGAACTCGCGGTAGTGGGACATGTCGGCCGCGGCATCGCGCAGGCGCCGCGCGATGATCTCCGGGGAGTCGGTCGCGCGGCGCGCCAGCCGCTCGGCGAGCGCGCGGCGCGAGGGCGGCAGGATGAATATGCTCACGCACTGCGGCATGGCGCGGCGCACCTGCTGCGCGCCCTGCCAGTCGATTTCCAGGATCACATCGTATCCCCGCCGCAGCTGCTCCTCGACAAAGCCGCGCGCGGTGCCATAGAAGTTGTCGAACACCCGCGCGTGCTCGAGGAACTCCCCGCGCGCCACCAGTTGCTCGAACTGCGGCACCGAAACGAAGTGGTATTCACGCCCTTCCTCCTCGGTGGGGCGCCGCTTGCGCGTGGTGTGCGAGACCGACAGGCGCAGGCGCGGCTCGCTCGCCAGCAGCGCCTTGACGAGCGAGGTCTTGCCCGCACCGGAGGGGGCGGCGATGACGAACAGCCTGCCGAGCTTCATGGGGCGGCAATATAGCTGGCCGACTGGAGCATCGCGACGAGCGCGCGCAGCGCCCGGGCGCGGTGGCTGAGCGAGTTTTTCTCGGACGTGTCGAGCTCGGCGGCGCTGCGCCGCTCCCCGAGGGGCACGAATACCGGGTCGTAGCCGAAGCCGCCGCGGCCGCGCGGCGCGCTGCCGATGTGACCCTCCCAGCTGCCGTGTGCGATCAGCGGCCCCTCATCGGCGGCGCTGCGCACCAGGACGATGACGCACCGATAGCGCGCCTGGCGCTGCGGCTGGGCGACGTCGCGCAGCTCGGCGAGCAGCTGGCGCAGATTGTCGTCATCGCTCGCGCCCTCGCCCGCGAAGCGCGCCGAGCGCACTCCGGGACGCCCGCCGAGCGCGTCGACCTCGAGCCCGGAATCATCCGCCAGCGCCGGCAGCTGCGCGCACCGCGCGGCGTGGCGCGCCTTCAGGAGTGCGTTCGCGAGGAACGTCGCGCCGCTCTCGGGCACGGCGGTGATGCCGAGCGCGCCCTGCGGGATGAGCGTGAGGGACAGCGGCGCGAGCAGCGCCGCCAGCTCGCGCAGCTTGCCGGGGTTGCTGCTGGCCAGAACGACGCGCGTCACGGCCCCCTGAGCGCCTGAGCCTGCAGCGCGAACAGCTCGCCGATGCCGTGCGCCGCGAGATTCAGCAGCGCATCGAGCTCGTGGCGGCGGAACGCATGGCCTTCGGCGGTCCCCTGGATCTCCACGAACGCGCCTCCATTGTTCATGACCACGTTCATGTCGGTTTCCGCCTGGGAGTCCTCGGCGTAGTCCAGATCGAGCACCGGGACGCCGGCGACGATGCCGACCGACACCGCCGCCACCTGCCCGTGCAGCGGGCTCGCGGCGATCAGGCGCCGCTGCACCAGCTGCTCGCAGGCCTCGGCCAGGGCGACGAAACCGCCGGTGACGGAGGCGGTGCGCGTGCCGCCATCGGCCTGCAGCACGTCGCAGTCGATGGTGATGGTGCGCTCGCCGAGTGCCTTCATGTCCACGACCGCGCGCAGCGAGCGGCCGATGAGGCGCTGGATCTCCTGGGTGCGCCCGCTCTGCTTGCCGCGGGCCGCCTCGCGTGCCGTGCGCGTGTGCGTGGCTCGCGGCAGCATGCCGTACTCGGCGGTGACCCAGCCGGAAGCCTTGCCGCGCAGGAACGGCGGCACCGTGTCCTCGACGCTGGCGGTGCACAGCACCTGCGTGTCGCCGAACTGCACCAGCACCGAGCCCTCGGCGTGCCGCGCGTGACGGCGCATGAAGCTCACCTGCCGCAGCTCATCCAGGGCGCGTCCGGAAGCTCTGGTCATGAGTGCATCCCTAATCCCCGAGCCAGCGCAGCGCGGCCGCGGAAGTGTTGTCACTGCCGCTGCCGGCGCGCTGCACGGCGCGCGCGCCGAGCTCCAGCAGCTTCGCGCGCAGCTCCCCGGGCTTACCGACCTCGGTTGCGATCTCGGTGTCGGTGAGCGGGCCCCACAGCCCGTCGGTGCACGCCAGCAGCACGTCGTCCGGCTCCAGCGGGCGGCGCCGCGTCAGCGACATGTCCGGCAGGATCGGATCCCCGCCGAGGCAACATTCGACGAAGTTGCGCATCGGGTGGTTGTGCGCCTGCTCGGCGCTGATGAGCCCCTCGCGCAGCAGCAGCTCCACGTGACTGTGGTCGCGGCTGCGCGCCACCAGCGCGCCGCGGCGCAGGTGATACAGGCGGCTGTCGCCGACGTGTGCCCACCAGCTGGCGCGCTGCTGGACGAGGCACACGGCACAGGTGGCGCGCGGGCGCTGCTCGAGCGGCAGCTGCACGCCGAGCTTCACCACCTGCTCGTGCGCGCGCCCGAGCGTCAGGTGCAGGAACCCCAGCGGATCGAACAGCGGTTGCGGCGTGTGCCAGAACGCGTCCACGATCACCTGCTGCGTGACCTGCGCGGCGCGGGCGCCGTCGGCGTGTCCTCCCATGCCGTCGGCCACCAGCAGCAGGACGGCTTTTTCCGCCACCGCGACCGCGACCCGGTCCTGGTTCTCTTCGCGCCCGCCGAGCAGGCTGATGTCCGCGTATTCGAGCCGCAAGAAGAATTCCATGCATCTGTTAGACTTATCGAGGCTTTATATCACCTGTGCGGCGAGCGGGCGTAGCGACGCTAAGCGGATCGAAGGGACATGATCGCGAGCATGACCGGCTTTGCGCGCCGGGAAACCACCGGAGAGTGGGGCACACTCGTGTGCGAGTTACGCAGCGTGAATCACCGCTTCCTGGAAGCGGGCTTTCGCCTGCCGGATGAGCTGCGCGCGGCCGAAGGAGAGCTGCGCGCACGTCTCACGCGCCACCTGCGCCGCGGCAAGGTCGATTGCACCCTCAGCTACCGGCGCCCGCAGGGCGCGGGCAGCGCGCTGGAGGTGGATACCGTGGCGCTCGAGCGCGTGCTGGCCGCGGTGCACATCGTGGCGCGCACGCTGCGCGAGCCCGCCGCCGCGGTGAACGCGGTGGACGTGTTGCGCTGGCCGGGGGTGCTGCGCGAGGACGGCGGCAGCGGCGAGCAGCTGCTGGCGGCAACCTACGCCGTGTTCGGCGCGACCCTCGAGGAGCTGGTGGCGGCGCGCGCGCGCGAGGGGGCGCGGCTGCGCGAGCTTCTCGAGCAGCGCTGCACCGGACTCGAGGAGCTGGTGGCGCAGGTGCGCGCGCGGCTGCCGGAGGTGCAGGCGCGCATGCGCGTGCGCCTCAACGAGCGGCTTCTCGAGCTGACCGCGGGCGTCGATCCCGAGCGGCTCGAGCAGGAGCTGGCGCTGCTCCTGCAGCGCCTCGACGTGGACGAGGAGCTCGAGCGCCTTGCGGGCCACATCAGCGAAGTGCGCCGCGTCATCGGCGCGAGCGAGCCCGCCGGCCGCCGGCTCGACTTCCTCATGCAGGAGCTCAACCGCGAAGCCAACACCTTGTCCTCGAAGTCCCAGGACCTCGAGACCACGCGCAGCGCCGTGGACATGAAGGTGCTGATCGAGCAGATGCGCGAGCAGGTGCAGAACGCGGAATAAGGCCTGACCGCACGGCTCGTCCTTGGTCCTTGCGTAACGTCCCTCTCCCGAGCTCGGTCGCGAACTGGCGACAGTGTTGCCGATGGCAGCGCCTGTCCGGCCGGTGTAGCGTTACCGGTCGAAGCGCGTCGCAAGCTGAGCAGGATAGCTGGCGCTCAGTAGGGAGAACTCCATGAAGACAATCACGGCTTGTTTCATTGTTGCCTTCACCGCGGGTGCGATAGCGGGGTGCGGCGGCGGAAGTTACTCGGGCAGTTCTCCGATGCCCATGCAGAACCTGCAGTCGGCCACCGCGCCGTCGCAGCCGATGAACGTCACATCGACGACCTTGTCGACCACCTACGGCGGCAACAACTACAGTGTGACTGTCAGCAATACACCCGGCGGCATGATGATGTTCAACGGTCAGATGGCCGACACCAGCGTGCTGACGCTCACCCTGACGAAGAATGGCACGGTCGTCTCGACGGACAACACGACGGCTTATTACCTGACGAACCCGTACAGTCCCCTGGGCCTTTCCGGGACGACAAATGGTGTGGCCTGGACAGCGATCATCACGAGCTTCATGCCCTTCCCGGCGACTCTGGCCGTCGGCTCTTCGGGCACGCTGCTCGCCGCGACTTACAGGGATAGCATGGGCAACGCCATCGGCAGCCTGACGGAAACCTACACGGTGACCGCTGACAGCCCTACCGCCGTCTTCGTCAACATCAAAGGGTCAGGCACTCTCAACGGCACCCCGGCAACCGATACCCTGATTTATTCGGTCACGAGCACCGGAGCCATTGCGCTCGTGCAGCTGCAGATCACGGTCAACGGGGTGACTCTGACGTTTAAATAGGCCGTGAGCTCAGGCGAGCCCCAGCCCGGGTCAGCTCCTTACTTTTTCCGCGCGCTCTTCCGTAACCGGCGGGCAGTCTCACCGTCCAGCTGTGTTCTACGGGGCATCCGCTCGGGGATCGAGTCCAAAATGGCATGCAGGTTCTTGGCGCTCTCAGGAAGGACCCTGACGCTGTTACTTCCGCTGCGACGCTCAGGCCTTAGCCGGTAATCATTCTGGGCTCACATCGATTGTTTATAATCGTTCTGGGCTTAAAGCAGTCGTTCCGGTATCATCCAGGAGAACACGCAGCCGATCGGGGCAGTCAGCCCCTGCGCATGGGATTCCCATGCCCTGGCCGGTAATCGTTCCAGTCTAAAATCTATAACCTATAATCATTCCAGGCTTAGAATAATCGTTCCGGTATCAGCCAGGAGGTAGAGAACCATTGCCGGACTGGATCGGCTATCGGTGGCTGATCGAGCGCTTCGGCCTCACCGTGACCCAAGCGCTACGAACCGAGACGCTCATCGGCTCCACTCGGGCGACTGTCAGCGATGGCACCACCGAGCGGCGCACGGTGCAGCAGCAGCTGCGCCCCGAGCCCACACTCGCCGGACACCTGAGCTTCGCGCTCAAGCACGAGGGCGTTCATCTGGAGGCACTCTCGCGCCTGTTCGCGGTGGGCCCGGCAGCTGAACTCGAAGATTGGATTCGACGTGAACCCACCGGCCGATATGCGCGGCGCACAGGGTTTCTGTATGAGTGCCTGACCCGCCAGCGACTCGATGTGCCAGACACGACGCGCGGCAACTACGTCCCTGTGGTGGACTCGGAACTTGAACTCGTCGCGTCAACACCGATCAACAATATCCGCTGGCGCGTGCGCGACAATCTGCTCGGCAGCGCGGGCTTCAGCCCTCAGGTACATCTCACACCGGATGTGGCGCGAGCCCTCGACTTCGACGTCCGTGAGCACATCGCACGCCTCGAAGGCCAGTTCAGCCCGGAACTCGTGCGGCGCAGTGCGGTGTGGCTGACCATCAAGGAGAGCCGCGCCAGCTTTGAGATCGAGCATGAGGAGAACAAGCGCGATCGCATCCAGCGCTTTGCCGCGGTCATGGAGCAGCGCACGGGGCAATCAGCCGATCCGTTCAGCCCTGCTGACTTGGAAGCCTTACAGCGCGAAATTCTCGGACCGAATGCCCTCCACTACGGCCTCCGTCGCTCGCCGGTGTTTGTTGGAGAGACTGCTCGCGTCGGTGAGGAGCGCGTGCACTACATCGGGCCGCATTGGAACGATGTGCCCTCTTTCTTGGAGGGCTTGCGTGAACTCTTGAGGCGGACGGCGGGAGTGTCATCAGTGGCCCGCGCGGCGCTTGCGTCCTTCGGTTTTGTCTATCTGCATCCCATGATCGATGGCAACGGTCGCATCAGCCGCTTTCTGATCAACGACGTGCTGCGTCGGGATGGTGCCTTGCCCGCGCCTTACGTTGTGCCGATCTCGGCGATCCTACAGAAACCGGACTTGCGTCCGTTGAGCTACGACGGGGCGCTCGAGCTCTTCTCGCGGCCGCTGATGCAGCAGTATCGGGGCAACTGGTCGTTCGGGCCGGAACAACTCGGCGACGATGGCGTGACGTACAACCTGCAATTCGACCGCTATCAGGATGCGCTGCACGCCTGGCGGTATCCGGACTTGACGCGTCAGGTCACCTTCCTCGCGGCAGCGCTCGATTTAACGATCGAGCAGGAGATGCGCGCGGAGGCGCAATATCTGCAGCGCCACGGCGCAGCGCGGGCACGCCTGAAGAGCATTGTCGAGGGACCGGACCCGACGCTGGATCGCATCATCCGCTCGGTGCGGGAGTCGCGCGGCACGATCAGCGGGAAGTTGCGGGCTGAGTATCCGATGCTCGAGCGTGCCGAGATTGCGGACGATGTGGTGCGCGCGATCCGCGAGGAGTTCCCGTGGACGGCAACTAGCGAGGGATGATAACTCGCGGGAAGTAACAACCTCAGGGATCTCAGGTACTCTACCGGCAGCGAGTCGCTAGCCGTGAGGCGTCCCCCAAGGTCCTCGCGGAACTTTTCGCGCGCGCGGCGTCTCGAATCCGCAACGCCGACGATCGGGATCCGGCCACACCCGAGCACGCCCCATGAGCCCGTCACCCTCCGCGCGGCGCCTGCCCGCACTCGCGGTCGTCGCCGGGGCGCACGCGCTGGCGCTGTGGTGGTTTCTGGCGCTCACCCGTACGCAGGCGATCCCTGGCGCCCCCGACGCCGGGGCGCTGGTGCTCCTGCTCCTGCCCGAGCAGGGCAGCCAGTCCGTGACTGCCCCGCCACCCGAGCGCACCCGCCAGCCACTCCCACCCGCGCTGCCACTCGAGCCTGCCCGCACGCCCGGCTCCACCGCACCCGCCCCGGGCGCGCCGTCCACCGCCATCGACTGGGCGGCGGAAGCCACCGGCGCGGCGTCGCGCTGGGTCGCACGGGATGAGGCGAAGGGACGCACGGCGCGCGCTTTCGGTGTGCCGCCGGCCAGCGCGATGTTCGCGCCGGCCCCTGCGCGTACGCCGGGCCTCGCGTGGAATCACGCGCGCACGCACCGCGTCGAGGCGCTGCCCGGCGGAGTGACCGTCTTCCATATCAACGACCACTGCGCGATCGCCTTCTTCTGGATCATGCCCTTTTTCGGCTGCTCCCTGGGGATGATCCCCACACGCGGTGACCTGTTCGAGCACATGCACGATGCGCGCGATCCGCCGCGGCCCCTGCCCGCGCGTTAGCTCAAGTCCGCACCGGTTCTGCGGGTCCCGCCGGCCACCAAGGCCAAGGCCCTGCGTTGCCCTCAAGCGTAGTATCCACCTCCGACATGCCCGCGCTCATCACTCCGCCGCTCGCCTTGTACGTGCACTTCCCCTGGTGCGTGCGCAAATGCCCGTATTGCGACTTCAACTCCTACACGTTGAACGGCGAGCTGCCGCTGGAGCCGTACGTACGGCGGCTCGGGCGCGATCTCGCCGCGCAGGCACCTGAGGTCGCGGGGCGCGCAGTGACGAGTGTGTTCTTCGGTGGCGGCACGCCGAGCCTGTTCTGCCCGGACGCCATCGGCCGGGTGCTGGACTCGGCACGGCGCCATCTCACGCTGGCGCACGACCTCGAGGTCACGCTGGAGGCGAACCCGGGCGCCGTCGAGCGCGGCGCGTTTCGGGAATACCGCGCGGCGGGCGTGACGCGTGTGTCGCTCGGCGCGCAGAGCTTCGATCAGGCGAGGCTCAGCGCCCTGGGGCGGATTCATTCGCCCGCCGAGACGCGCCTCGCCGCCGCCGAGCTGCACGCCGCTGATCTCGGCAACTTCAACGTCGACCTCATGTACGGCCTGCCGGGACAGGAGCTCGCCGCCGCGGTGCGTGACGTGGAGGAGGCGCTCAGCCTCGCGCCCGCGCACTTGTCGCATTACCAGCTCACGCTCGAGCCGGGCACGGTGTTTGCGGCGCAGCCGCCGCCGCTGCCGGATGATGACGCCGCCGCGGGCATGCTGGCGGCGTGCGGCGAGCGGCTGCTGGCGGCAGGCTTGGCGCAGTACGAGGTGTCGGCGTACGCGCGCGCGGGGCGGCAATGCCGCCACAACCTCAACTACTGGAGCTTCGGAGACTATCTCGGCATCGGCGCCGGCGCGCACGGCAAGCTGACGTTCCCGCAGGCTGGCCAGATCGTGCGCACGGTGCAGCCGCGCGAGCCGCGCCGCTATCTGGCCGCCTCCGACGCTGAACTCACGCGCCGGGTGATAGCCGCGCGCGAGCTGCCGTTCGAATTCATGCTGAACGCGCTGCGCCTCACCGGCGGATTCGATGCGCAGACGTTCCCCGCGCGCACCGGGCTCGACTGGCAGGAGATTGCGGCGCCGATGCAGGCCGCGATCACTCGGGGCCTGATCGTGCGCACCGCGACGGGCTACCGGCCGAGCGAGCTCGGGCTGCGATTCCTCAACGAAGTACTGCTCGGATTCATGCCGGAAATCCCGAAATTCAACGGTTCTTCTGCGTTGTCAATCGGCGTTTCGGGCGCGCGCTCGGGCGCCTCCCGGCCTTTATTCACAGGCCCGGGGAGCGTCATCGGAGAATGAGCCAATTACAGGGTAAACCCGCCAAGCCGCTCCACAAGATCTCTGTAACCCATTGAGGAACCAAGCTAAAAATGCATGCTCATTTTTTGACCAAGGTAACAAAAATGCAATCTGACGGCGATATCGCAGCCCCGCGGAGGACTCCGTCCACAGAGTTGTCCACAGCTTCTGTGGATAAGGAAACCCGGCAAAACGGCGGGCTCCTTCAAGGTGCTTGAGGCCGCGCGACACTGCCGCTAAACTGCCGCGCCGCGCGCCCTTTAACTCGTGTGCTTGACGCCCCATTGAACGGTGAGCGTCTTCGTCAGACACCGTGAACACTCCCATGAAAGCCGCCATCCATCCCGACTACAAAGAGATCACCGTCACCTGCACGTGCGGCAACACGTTCAAGACGAGCTCGACGCTCGGACATGATCTGCAGGTCGAGGTGTGCTCGAACTGCCATCCTTTCTATACCGGCAAGCAGAAGATCGTCGACACCGCGGGTCGCGTCGACAAGTTCCGCAAGAAGTACGCCACGGCGGCCGGCTCGCGCTGACTCGCCCTTTCAGCCATCCGGGCTCGAGGGGCGGGCGCGGAACTTCGGCCCCGGCAAGCGCTCTACTGCCGCAGCACGTGCCTGAAGCTGGCCCCAGGGGGAGTCGCGTCATGCGCCGCACACTTGCCGCCGCCGTTGCCTGCGCCGCCGCGCTCGCCGCCACCAGCTGCGCCACCAATCCCGAGAGCGGCACGCACCACGTCGTCTTCACCTCGGTGAAGGGCGAGCAGGAGCGGGCGCGGCGCGACCACGAGGAGATCAAGAAATTCTACGGCCTGTACCAGGACCAGGCCCTGCAGGACTACGTGCAGATGGTCGGCACGCGCGTGGCGCGCAACACGCCGATCGCGGACTGGGATTTCCAGTTCTTCGTGCTCGATGACGACTCGATCAACGCCTTCACCATCGGTGGGGGCTACGTCTACATCCATCGCGGGCTGCTGCCGTACCTGAACTCCGAGGCCGAGCTGGCCGCGGTACTCGGGCACGAGATCGGTCACGACGTCGCACGTCATCCGGCGCGCAGTCAGGCGCGCGGCGTGCTCCTGGGGACCGGCGCGCTGGCGACCGCCATCCTGACCGGCAACGCGGCGATCGCGGAAATGGCGGACCTCGGGGCGACCGCCTGGATGCAGGGCTACGGACGCGACCAGGAGTCGGAGGCCGACCGCCTGGGGCTCGAGTACGCCGCGCGCAGTGGCTATCGCCCGGAGGCGATGGGCAATGCGATGAAGGTGTTCAAGGCGCAGGAGTCCTTCGAGCTCACGCGTGCCAAGGACGAGGGGCGCGATCCCAACATCTACCACGGCGTGTTTTCCGATCACCCCGCGCCCGATGAGCGCATCGTGCAGGCGACGCTCGGTGCGGCGAACATGACCACCGTGCCGCGCGGCGGCTGGATCGATAACCGCGACGACTATCTCAAGGCGATCGACGCACTGCCCTTCGGCTCCTCCCGCGAGCAGGGCATCGTGCGTGACAACCGCTTCTATCACGCCGGCATGAAGCTCACGATGGCCTTCCCCAAGGGGTGGCGGGTGAAGAACGAGCGCGACCGGCTGCTGATCACCAAGAAGAAGGAGTTGCTGATGCAGCTGACGGTGGAGAAACGCCCGGAGAAGAAATCCCCGCGCGAGTTCCTGCTGCAGAAGCTCAGAGGCGCATCGATCGCCCGCGGTGAGGCGCTCGCGGTCAACGGTATGGAGGGCTATGCCGTCATCACCCGCTCGGGCTCGCCCCTCGATGGCGGATCCGGCCCGGTGCGCCTGGCGGTGCTGTATCGCGGCACCCAGGCCTTCGTGATCGGCGCGGCCAGCCGCTCGAGTGAGGCGGGCGCGCCGCTGGATGACGGGCTGTTCATGTCGTCGATCGGCACGATGCGCGACATGAAGCCCTCGGAATATCCGCTCGCCGAGCCGTACCGCCTGAAGATCATCCAGGCGACCGACACCACCAGGATCGATGACTATGCCAAGGACATGCCGGTCGAGAAATTCAAGAAGGAAGAGCTGCGGCTGCTGAACGGCCTGTATCCCAAGGGGGAGCCCAAGCCCGGCGATTCCATCAAGGTGGTGCAGTAACACGCGCCAGCTCCCGGGGGCTCGCGCTGCCTTGCACGATAGCGCCCCTACCCGCGGGTAGGCCGCGCCTTGATTCAGGGCACGGACCATGTAAATCTGGCTCGTTCGAGTGCCGCGCCCGCAGGCGCGCGCGGTAACGCCACACGGAAACGCGGCTGTGGACATGACCGGCAAGACGGAGACGACCTTCGAGCTCACCGATAGCGCCAGCGGGCGCAGCAGCCACCTGCCGGTGCGCACCGGCACCATCGGGCCGGCGGCGCTCGATATCGCAGGTCTTCACAAAGACCTCGATGTGTTCACCTACGATCCGGGCTTCGGCGCGACCGCCGCGACCGAGAGCCGCATCACCTACATCGACGGGGATGCGGGCGTGCTGCTGTATCGCGGCTACCCGATCGAGCAGCTCGCGGAAAAGAGCTCCTTCATGGAGGTCGCCTACCTGCTGCTGCTCGGAGAGCTGCCCACGCCGAAGCAGCTCGAGGAGTTCACCTGCAACATCCGTTACCACACCATGCTCAACGAGACGTTGCTGCGCTTCTTCAACGGCTTCCACCACAACGCGCATCCCATGGCGATGGTGTCGGCGGTGGTGGCGTCGATGTCGGCGTTCTATCACGACACCATGGATATCCATAACCCGCGCCACCGCGAGATCTTCTCGCATCGCATCATCGCCAAGCTCCCCACCATCGCCGCCGCTGCGCACAAGCACTCCGTCGGACAGCCGTTCATCTACCCGCGCAACGACTTGAGTTACGCCGCCAACGTGCTGCACATGGTGTTCGCCGTGCCGTGCGAGCCCTACCGGCTCGACCCCATCGCCTCCGAGGCGCTCGATCTGCTGTTCATCCTGCACGCCGATCACGAGCAGAACGCCAGCACCTCGACCGTGCGCCTCGCCGGCAGTACCGGCGCCAATCCCTACGCCGCGATCTCGGCGGGCGTGTCGGCGCTGTGGGGGCCGGCACACGGGGGCGCCAACGAGGCGGTGCTGGCGATGCTCGAGCAGATCGGCAGCGTCGACCACATCCCCAAGCACCTGGCGATGGCCAAGGACAAGTCGGGCCACTTCCGCCTCATGGGCTTCGGGCATCGCGTGTACAAGAACTTCGACCCGCGCGCCAAGATCATCCGCGAGATGTGCCACAAGGTGCTGGCGCGGCTCGGGCGTGCCGACAATCCGCTGTTCGAGCTGGCGCTGCGCCTGGAGGAGATCGCGCTCAAGGACGAGTACTTCGTCTCGCGCAAGCTCTACCCGAACGTGGATTTCTATTCCGGGGTCATCTACAGCGCCATCGGCATTCCGCGCTCGATGTTCACGGTCATGTTTGCGATCGCGCGCACCGTGGGCTGGGTGGCGCACTGGCAGGAGATGATCTCCGATCCGGGCATGCGCATCGGCCGCCCGCGCCAGCTGTACACCGGTCCCGCGCGCCGCGACTACCTCGAGATCGCCAGGCGCCTCTGAAGAGCGGCGCGCAGGCGTCGCGCCTGGGCGCCGCCGCTCGAGCGCGCGCCGCCCTCAGGGTTGCTGCAGCAGGGCCTCGACCTCGAAGGTGTTCGCACGCCGCATCGGCCGCCCGTCTACCGGGCTCACCGGCGCCTGGCGGATGCCGTCGGTCGGAAACACCGTCGCCTCGATCGGCTGCGCGTCCATCTCGAAGCGCACGCCCGGAAAGGGCCGCACCCGCTCGGCGTTGAGCTTGACGCGCTTCTCGGTCACCTCGTGCGGGATGCAGGCATCGAGCAGCTTGAGAGTGACCGATTCGACCCGGTCGGCGAACAGGTGCAGCTGCACCTCGGTGTGCAGGGTGGCGGTGCCCGAGAGCACCGGGCCCACCAGCCGGGGCTCGAACTCGCGCAGGTAACGCATGGCCGAGAGTGCCGCGTGGCGCTGGGCGTGCAGCGCCTCGAGGTGCGAGGCGCCGCCGAAGAGGCGCTGGTACTCGGCCAGCGCGCTCTCGATCTCACTGTTCTTCGGCAGCACGGCGGCGCCGTCCACCACCCCGAGGCGCTCGGCGGCCTTGCGCTTGGCCACCAGGAAATCGCGGATGCCGTGCTCGGCCATGAGGCGCGCGGCTTCCTGGGCCAGCGCGCGCCGCAGGTGCTCGCTGCGGGTCGCGTGTCGCTTGGCTTTCATCGCGACTTTCAGAAGATCGGTTCGCTGCTCGCCTGGCCCTCAGGGCCTTGAGCCACGGATCCTGAGTCGGGCAGGTGGTTCGCCATGAAAGTCTCCGGCACGCCGTCAGGATTCTCGGCGCTGACCAGCGTGCCGGTCTGGGGGGAGATCCGCAAGGTGACCAGGCCGTCGGGCATCGTGCGCTGCTGCTCCGGGACGCCCCGCAGCGCTTCGCGCATGAACTGGATCCAGATCGGCAGCGCGGTGCGCGCACCCTCCTCGGCCTCCCCGAGCGGACGCTCCTGGTCGAAACCCACCCACACGGTGGCCACGAGATTGGGGGTGAAGCCGTTGAACCAGGTGTCCTTGACCTCATTGGTGGTGCCGGTCTTGCCGGCGATGTCGCTGCGCCCGAGCGCGAGGGCCCGCCGCCCGGTGCCGCGCTTGATGACGTCCGACATCATGTCGGCCATGAGGTACGCGTTCTGGGCGCTGATGACGCGCGGCGCCACCTGGTCCGCGGGCAGCGGCGCAGGCTCACCGTGTGCCGGATCCGAGACCCGCAGCGGCTCCGCGCCCGCGGACTGCGTCTGGCCCGCATCGCACTGCGCACACACCATGCGCGGCGCGGCGCGCCATACCACCGCTCCCGAGCCATCCTCGATGCGATCGATGAAGTACGGCCCGACGCGATAACCGCCGTTCGCGAACACCGCATAGCCGGCCGCGACATCCAGGGGCGTCGCCTGCAGGGTGCCGAGCGCGAGGGTGAGATCGTGCGGCATGGTGCGCGCATCGAAGCCGAAGCGGGCGATGTAGTCGATCGCGGTGCTGACGCCGAGATCCTTGAGGATGCGGATCGACACCAGGTTGCGCGAGCGCACCAGCGCCTCGCGCAGGCGCGTCGGCCCGGCGAACTCGCGGGTGGAGTTCTCGGGCCGCCAGGCCTCCTCGCTCCCGTTGGCGTCGAGGACGATCGGCGCATCGAGCAGCACGGTCGCCGGCGTAAAGCCATTCTCGAGCGCCGCCGAGTACAGGAACGGCTTGAATCCGGAACCGGGCAGGCGCCGCGCCTGGGTGACGCGGTTGTATTTGTTGGTGAAGTAGTCGAAACCGCCCACCAGCGCGACGATGCTGCCGTCGTTGGGATCGAGCGCCACCAGCGCGCTCTGCGCCTCCGGGATCTGCCCGAGCTGCGCGTGCCCGGCTTCATCGGCGACGACGTAAATGACGTCGCCCTTGCTGAGCACCTGGCCGGCATCCTTCGGCGCCGGCGTGAGCGTTTCGCTGCGCAGCTGCTTGCGCGCCCACGACAGCCCGTCCCACTCGATCTGCACCGGTCCCAGGGTCTTCACGTAGGCGCGCGCACTCTTCTCGGCGACCGACACCACGATCGCCGGCGCCAGGTTGCCGATCCCGGCGTACTCGTCCACCAGGTCGTCGTAGTCCGGCTCGCCGTGCGCCGGCAGGTCCACGTGTCCGGCCGGCCCGCGCCAGCCGTGGCGGCGGTCGTACTCGATCAGTCCGACGCGCACCGCGCGGTTGGCGCTCGCCTGCAGCCGCCCGTCGATGGTGGTATAGACGCGGTAGCCGGCGGTCTCGGCGTTGGCGCCGAAGCGCTGGCGCAGCTCGAGGCGCGCCATCTCCGCGACGTAGGGGGCCTCGACGTCATAGAGCGGCGCATGGGCGCGCGCCTGCATCGGCTCCTTGTTGGCGGCCTCGGCGGTGGCGGCATCGATGTACCCGAGCTCACGCATGCGCCGCAGCACGTAGGCGCGCCGCCCGGTGGCGAGCTGCGGATCGACGATCGGGTTGTAACGCGAGGGCGCCTTGGGAACTCCGGCGATGGTGGCGGCCTCGGCCACGTCGAGCTTGTCGAGGGACTTGCCGAAGAAGGCCTCGGCGGCGGCCGCCACGCCGTAGGCGCGCTGCCCGAAGAAGATCACGTTCAGATACAGCCCGAAGATCTCCTGCTTGGTGAACTCGTGCTCCATGCGGTAGGTGACGAAGGTCTCCTGCAGCTTGCGCCGATAGGTCTTGTCGAGGTTGAGGAACATGTTGCGGGCGGCCTGCATGGTGATGGTGCTGGCGCCCTGGCTCTTGTCCCCGGAGAGCAGATCGATGAGCACCGCACGCACCACGCCGAAGTAATCGATGCCGTGGTGCGCGAAGAAGCGCTCGTCCTCGGCGGCGAGAAACGCGTGCTTGACGAGATCGGGGATCTGGTCGTACCCGACCGGGATGCGGCGCTGCTCGCCGATCTGCGCAATCAGTGCACCCGAGCGGGTGTACACGCGCAGGGGCACCTGCAGCTCGACGTTGCGCATCGAATCCGTCGAGGGGAGCGAGGGCACCAAGTACACATAACTGCAGGCCAACGCGTAGGCGCCCAGAAGTGTGATCAGCGTCACACCGCCGGCGATGAGCACCGCAATGCGAAAGTAATTCCAATTCACAGAAACCAACTCTCTCTCCTTGCGCTCGCCATGGGGGCTATGCATAGTAGCCGGCGATTCAAGGGCAAACTCACCGAAAGGTGGGGACGCAAAGCCTCCGGTCTACGGGACGCACGTGCCTACGACAGCGGGGTTGCCGTTCGAACGTTAACGTACTCCCGCGCGAGCGGCCACGCGCCGCGCGAGGACGGTTCGAGCGACCGATCCAGCATGCACCTGCCGCCTGCGGAAGCGAAGCTTTCCGTCTCCAGAAACGCTTGGACAAGACGACGCATCATTCGTTGATCTGCGGTGTCGCCGATGCGCTCGCGCGTCACGGTTTGGGCCGCTCGCGCGGCTCGTTCGCGGCGAGCGCTCGGATCCGTGAGCCCGCTCACGTTCAATTTAACAGTGCGCTGATATATAGTGCTCCTGGGTTTGATTTAGGGTGGTCATTTTCAGGCGTAATGACCTGAAAAGGAAAGAAAAATGTTCCTATTACAACGCAAATACCGCCCACTCCTAGGACTTGACATAACGACTTCCTCGGTGAAGCTCATCGAGCTCGTCATGGGGGGTGGGCAGTACCGCGTCGAAGCCTATGCGGCCGAGCCCACGCCCCAAAACGCCATCAACGAGAAGGCGATCGTGGATGCGGAGGCAGTCGGGGAGGCGATCCGCCGCGCGGTGAAGCGCGCCGGCGCCAAGAGTAGCGAGGTGGCGGTGGCCATTTCCGGCGACGCCGCGATCACCAAGGTGATCCAGATGCCGCGCGCGCTGCGCAGCGGCGACCTCGAGGCGCAGGTCGAGATGCAGGCCGACCAGTACATCCCGTTTCCGATGGATGAGGTCAGCTACGACTTCGAGGTGTTGGGACCCAACGAGAGGGATGCGGAATCCAACGACGTGCTGCTGGTCGCCACGCGCAGCGAGAACGTCGAGCAGCGCCAGGCGGCGGTCAAGGCCGCGGGCCTCACCACCAAGATCGTGGACGTGGAGGCCTTCGCGCTCGAGAACGCCTGCAAGCTCATGACGCACCAGATGCCCGACGGCGGCACCGACCGCACCATCGCGGTGGTGGACTTCGGCGCGAGCAGCACCACTTTCAGTGTGCTGCGCAATCTGAAGGTGGTGTACACGCGCGACTTCGCCTTCGGCGGGCAGCAGCTCACCGAGGAGATCATGCGCACTTACGGGCTGGCGATGGAGGAGGCGGGACGCGCCAAGAAGGAAGGCGGCCTGCCCGGCAACTACCAGGCGGAAGTGCTCGACCCGTTCATCGACGACATGACCCAGCAGGTCAGCCGCTCGCTGCAGTTTTACCTCGCGTCCGGGTCCGGGCGCGAGCAGCCGGAAAAGATCCTGGTGTGCGGTGGCTGCGCCAACATCCCCGGAGTGGCGGAGGTGATCTCCAGCCGCGTGGGAATCTCTGCCGAGAAGGGCGACCCGCTCGGTCAGATGAAGCTGTCCTCGCGCGCCAAGGCGCAGGCGGTGCAGCGCGATGCTACGGCACTGCTGACGGCCTGTGGGCTCGCATTGCGGAGTTTTGACTGACATGCCGCGTATAAACCTGCTTCCCTGGCGTGAAGGCGAGCGCAAAGAGCGCAAGCTCGCATTCCTGGTGGCGCTCGGCGTGGCGGCGCTCGCCGCCGGCGTCACATCGTTCGCCGCCTACCTGCTGTACGGCTCGATGATCGAGTCGCAGGAGCACCGCAACCAGCAGCTGCGCGCCCAGATCAAGACGCTCGACAAGCAGATCGAGGAGATCAACAACCTCGAGGTCTCCAAGCAGAAGTTCATCGCGCGCATGGAGATCATCGAGAAGCTGCAGCGCTCCCGCCCGGAGATCGTGCACGTGTTCGACGAGATCGTGCGCACGCTTCCCGAGGGGGTGTATCTCACCGGCGTGAAGCAGACCGAGAAGCGGCTGCGGTTCGACGGCGTCGCGCAGTCGAGCACCCGCGTGTCCTCCTTCATGCGCAACATCGACGGTTCCCAGTGGCTGCGTAATCCCGAGCTCGAGGTCGTGCAGACCGCCAAGGGTCCCACGCCCGGCTCGAGCTTCACGTTGACCGCCGACCAGGTGACCACCGTGGCGCCCGAGGACGGCGCCAAGAGCAAGATCAGAAAAGCGAGCGTGGGCGGTGCGGGGGGACGGCAATGAATCTACTCGACGAGCTGCGCTCACTCGATCCGCGCGAACCGGGCCGCTGGCCCCTGCCGGTGCGCGCCGGCGCGGTTGCAGCGGCGTTTCTCGCGCTGACGATAGTCGGTGTCTACGTGCTGGTGTGGAACGAGCAGCGCCCCGAGCTGCAGCGCCACCAGGACGAGGAGCAGCACCTGCGCCAGGAGTTCCGTACCAAGCACGCCAAGGCCGTCAATCTCGAGGTCTACAAGCAGCAGCTCAAGGACATCGAGCGCTCCTTCGGCGCGCTGCTGCGCCAGCTCCCCGGCAAGACCGAGGTGCCGAACCTGTTGGTGGACATCTCGCAGACCGGACTTGCCGCCGGGCTCGAGGAGAAGCTGTTCCAGCCCCAGCCCGAGCAGAAGAAGGATTTCTACGCCGAGCTGCCCATCAAGATCCGCCTGAGCGGCAGCTACCACCAGTTCGGGGAGTTCGTGAGCGGTATCGCGGCGCTGCCGCGCATCGTCACGCTGCACGACATCGACATCAAGCCCGATAACAAGGACGCCTACGATCAGCTGTCCCTGGAACTCACGGCGAAGACCTACCGCTACCTGGACGAGGACGAGATCGCCGCGGGCGAGGCGGACAAGAAGGGCGACGTCGCCCACCGTGCGAAGCCGGCGGGTTGACCACATGTACGGGACCGCGGTACTCACTCATGCATAAGCTTTCACGGCAATCCTGCCTGCGCCTGCTGGGCGTGGCCCTGGCGTGCGCCGGCTACGCCGCGCTCACGGCGTGCTCGAGCGCGGACAACGATCTGGCGCGCTTCATCGAGGACACGAAGAAGGAGCCGGGCGGGCGCGTCGAGCCGCTGCCGGAGATCAAGCCCTACGAGACCTTCCTGTACTCGGCGGCCGAGCTGCGCTCGCCGTTCCTGCCGAGCAGCCCGGGTTCCGGTGCGGGCTACGGCGGCATACGTCCCGACGCCAAGCGCAATCGAGAGTTCCTTGAGCAGTTCTCGCTCGACACGCTGAAGATGGTCGGCACGCTGCGCCTCGGCGGGCGGATGTTCGGCCTGGTGCAGACCAAGGACGGCCTGGTGCATCGCGTGAACGCCGGCAACCACCTGGGGCAGGCGGAAGGCAAGATCACCGACATCACACCGGCCAAGATCACACTGATTGAAATAGTTCCGGACAGCCTCGGCGGGTACATGGAGCGCCCCGCGGCGCTCGCCCTGAACGAGTAAAGGTCCAGCAGGGAGTCCACGAATGCAAGCCTCTAGCCTGATGAATCGCCTCCTCAGCACCGCCCCCTGGCTGGTGCTCGCAGGGGTACTCGGCATGCTCGCGGGCACGGCACGGGCCGCGGATCAACCCGCGTTGCAAGCCATCGACGTGCAGCCCCTGGCCGGACAGCAGCTGCAGATCACTCTGCGCCTGTCGGGGCCGGCGCCGCAGCCGCTGTCGTTCACCATCGACAACCCGGCGCGCATTTCCTTTGACCTGCCAAACACCACGCTGGCGCTGGCCTCACGCCGCATCGACGTGCACGCCTCCGGCCTCGACACCATACTCGCCGCCGAGACCAAGGACCGCACGCGTCTGGTGCTGAACCTGGACAAGCTGGTGCCGTATGACACGCGGGTCGAGGGCAGCAACATCATCGTCATGCTCGGCGGCAGCGCAGCACGCGCCAGCGCGGGCGCCGCCCCCTCGGGCGCGGTGGCCGCGAGCTCTGGCGGCGGGGCGCGCGAGCTGCGCGCCATCGACTTCCGGCGCGGCGCCGACGGCGCCGGGCGCGTGATCGTCAAGCTCTCCGATCCGCATATGCACGTCAACCTGCACCAGATCGGCGACCAGGTGGTCGTCGATTTCAGCGACGCGAGCGTGCCGGCCAACCTCATGCGCCGCTACGACGCGAGCGACTACGGCACGCCGATCAGGGGCTTTGACGTGACCCGGGTGGGCAACGGCTCGCGCATCTCGATCACCGCGGGCGGTGACTACGAGCAGCTCGCCTACCAGTCCGACGACCAGTACGTGGTCGAGGTGGCGCCGCGTCGCAAGGCCGCCAACGCCCAGGAGGACCGCCCGGTGTACACCGGCGAGCGCCTCACGCTGAACTTCCAGGACATCGAGACACGCGCGGTGCTGCAGCTGCTGGCCGATGCCAGCGGCCAGAACATCGTGGTGAGCGACTCGGTGACCGGCAACGTCACCCTGCGGCTGCAGAACGTGCCGTGGGACCAGGCGCTCGATATCGTGCTGCGCACCAAGGGTCTCGACAAGCGCCGCCAGGACAACGTCATCATCGTGGCCCCGCAGGCCGAGCTCGCCACCCGCGAGAAGGCCGAGCTGGCCGCGCGCAAGGACGTGCAGGAGCTCGCGCCGCTGCGCTCCGAGTACCTGCAGGTGAACTACGCCAAGGCCCAGGACATGGCGGCGCTCATCAAGACGCAGACCAATTCGCTGATGTCCACGCGCGGCAGTGTGGCGGTCGACGATCGCACCAACACCCTGCTGCTGCAGGACACCGCCGACCGGCTGGCGGACGTGCGCCGCCTGGTGGCGACACTCGATATTCCGGTGCGCCAGGTGCTCATCGAGGCGCGCGTCGTCATCGTCAGCAACGACTTCGAGCGCGATCTGGGCGCGCGCTTCGGGCTCACCAACTGGCAGAAGAACGGCCAGAACGGTCTGGTGAGCACGAGCGGTACCTCTGCCGGCACCGACAGCATGACCAACACGTTTCTAACCGGACAGAACGCGATCAACACCGCCCTCAACCAGAACGCGTTCAACGCATCCCTGGTGCCGCCGGGCGCGCCGGTGCTCGTGCCGGGCCCGACGTACGGGATCCCGGCGGCCGCCAGCCGCTATAACATCAACCTGCCGGTCGCGAGCCCCGCGGGTTCGATCGCCCTCGGCATCCTCGGCAGCAATTTCCTCGTCGACCTGGAGCTGTCGGCTGCCCAGGCGGAGACGCAGGCGAACATCATCTCCTCGCCGCGCGTCATCACCGCGAACCAGAAGGAGGCGACCATCGAGCAGGGCGTGGAAATCCCGTACCAGCAGTCCGCCTCCAGTGGCGCGACCACCATCCAGTTCAAGAAGGCGGTACTGTTGCTCAAGGTCAAGCCGCAGATTACGCCCGACAACCGCATCATCCTCGACCTCGACGTCAAGGACGACGCCGTCGGCACCGTGGTGGTGACCTCCGGCGGGGTGAACGTACCCTCGATCAACACGCGCGAGATCGTCACCCAGGTGCTGGTGAACGACGGGCAGACGGTGGTGCTCGGCGGCATCCTGTCGACCACGCAGCGCGAGGACGACACCAAGGTGCCGTACCTCGGGGACATCCCGGTCCTCGGGCACCTGTTCAAGAGCACTATCCACAAGGACGACAAGGACGAGCTCATGATCTTCATCACCCCGAAGATCGTGCGTGAGGGTGTGAACGTCTACAACTGACGCGCCGCTGATCCCGCGCTGACGCTTGCGGCCGCCTTACGGGCGGCCGCGGCGTTTTGTGTATCCTGTCGGCTCGCATGCTCGGCAAGACCAGCGTTTTCCTCATCGGCCCGATGGGCTCGGGCAAGACGGCCGTGGGCCGCCACCTGTCACGCACTCTGCAGCTGCCCTTCTACGACAGCGACGCGGAGATCGAGCGGCGCACCGGGGTCGACATCCCGTTCATCTTCGAGAAGGAAGGGGAAGCCGGCTTTCGCCAGCGCGAGCGCGAGGCGATCGAGGCGCTCACGCAGCTGGCGAGCATCGTGCTCGCTACCGGAGGCGGTGCCGTGCTGCTGCCGGAGAACCGCCGCCGCCTCGCCGAGCGCGGCTGCGTCGTGTACCTGCAGACCTCGGTGGCGCAGCAGGCGCAGCGGGTGCGGCACGGCAGAAACCGCCCGCTGCTCTCCGACGGCGACAGCACCGCGCGCCTGGGACAACTCATGGACGCGCGCGCGCCGCTGTATGGCGAGATCGCCGACATCACCGTGCCGACCGACGGCCGGCGCGTGCAAAGTGTCGCCGAGCAGATCCTGCGCGAACTCGCTGCGGCGCGTGCCACACCCTAGGCGCACCGCCTGCCTCTGGAGCCCTCACGTATACTGCGCGATGGCTTCTCCGCGCCGTGTGCGCACGTGGACACTCTGAACGTCGAACTCGGAACCCGCAGCTACCCGATCCTGATCGATGCAGGGTTGATCGGCCGGCCGGACGTCTTCCGGCAGCACCTGCCGGCGCACGACGTGCTCGTCGTCAGCAACACCACCGTCGCGCCGCTGTACCTGCCGGCGCTCACCGCGAGCCTGGGGCCGCGTCGTATCGTGGAAGTCATCCTTGCGGACGGCGAGAGGCACAAGACACTCGCCAACGCCGCGCGCGTACTCGACGTGCTCATCGCCAACCGCTTCGGGCGCGACTGCGCCCTCATCGCCCTGGGGGGCGGGGTGGTCGGCGACCTCACCGGGTTTGCCGCCGCCTGCTACCAGCGCGGCGTGGCGTTCGCCCAGGTGCCCACCACACTGCTGGCGCAGGTGGACTCGGCGGTCGGCGGCAAGACTGCCGTCAATCACCCCGGTGGCAAGAACCTGATCGGGGCCTTTCACCAGCCCGTGCTCGTGGTGACCGACACGCGCACCCTCGCGACGCTGCCGGCGCGCGAGCTGCGCGCCGGACTCGCCGAGGTGATCAAGTACGGACTCATCTGCGACGCGGCCCTGTTCGGTTGGCTCGAGGCGCACCTCGATGAGCTGCTCGCGGGCGCACCCGCGGCGCTCGCGCACGTCATCCGCCGCTCCTGCGAGATCAAGGCGGCGATCGTCGGCCGCGACGAGCGCGAGGTGGGCGAGCGCGCGCTGCTGAATCTAGGCCATACCTTCGGCCACGCGCTCGAATCCGCCACCGGTTATCAGGAGTGGCTGCATGGCGAGGCGGTCGGCGCCGGCCTGTCCATGGCGGCGGCCATGGCGCGCGAATGCGGTCTCATGACGGGCGATGAGGCCGCCCGGGTGCGGCGGTTGCTGGAGCGGGCCGGTCTGCCGACGCGCATCGCCTCGGTGACGCCGGCCGCCGTGCTCGAGCACATGAGCATGGACAAGAAGGTGCTGGGCGGGCGCCTGCGCCTGGTGCTGCCGCGCGGCATCGGGGACGCCCTCCTGACGGCAGACTACCCGGCGGCGGCGCTCACGCGCACGCTCGGCGCGCACTGCGGGTGAGCGCCGTGAACGACGTGCCCGCCCCGGCTGCCTCGCTGGCACCCTACGCGGCGCATGACGGGCAGTCCCGCGGCCGGCGCTATCCTGAAAGCCCGCCTGAGTTTCGCAGCGAGTTTCAGCGCGACCGCGACCGCATCATCCATTCGAACGCCTTTCGCCGCCTGGTCTACAAGACTCAGGTGTTCGTCAATCACGAGGGGGACCTGTACCGCACGCGCGTGACGCATTCGATCGAAGTGGCGCAGATCGCCCGCTCGGTGGCGCTCGCGCTGCGCCTGAATGAGGCGCTGACGGAAGCGATCTGCCTGGCCCACGACCTCGGCCATACTCCCTTCGGACACGCCGGGCAGGACGCGCTCAACGAGTGCATGCGCGAGTACGGTGGTTTCGAGCACAACCTGCAGTCCCTGCGGGTCGTGGACGAGCTCGAGGAGCGGTACGCGCAGTTCCGCGGGCTCAACCTCACCTTCGAGTGCCGCGAAGGCATACTCAAGCACTGCTCGTTGCGGCACGCGCGCGAGCTCGGGGAACTCGGCGAGCGCTTCATCCGGCGCCAGCAGCCCGGGCTCGAGGCACAGATCGCCAATCTCGCCGATGAGATCGCCTACAACAATCACGACGTGGACGATGGCATCCGCGCGCAGCTGCTGGACGTGACCGCGTTGCGCGAGGTGCGCGTGTTCCGGCGGCAGTACGATGCCGTCGTGGCGCTTTACCCGGATCTTGGCGAGCGCCGCCTGGTGCACGAAACCATCCGGCGCATGATCAACCACATCGTGGTCGACTTCATCCGCACCACGCAGATCCAACTCACGCAGGCGCAGCCGCGCTCGATCGATGAAGTACGCGCGCGGGCGCAGCCGCTGGCGATGTTGAGTGACTCCTGCCGCGAGGAGCACCTGGAGCTCAAGGCGTTTCTGCGCGAGCACGTGTACCGGCACTACAAGGTGTTGCGCATGACCTCGAAGGCGCAGCGCGTGGTGCAACAACTGTTTGAGGCATTTTTCAAGGACGTGAGTCTCATGCCGCCGGAATACCGCGACCAGGCGATATGCGGGGAAACCCCCCAGGGAGACGCCGCACGCGCGCGCGCGGTCGCTGATTACATCGCCGGCATGACCGATCGCTACGCCATCCTCGAGCA
>DATGVL010000022.1:0-7535 GCA_035300445.1 Steroidobacteraceae bacterium | reverse complement strand
GAAACCACGGCGTGCGCTGGCGGGGCCACGGGCGGTGCGCCTGAGGCTTGCGGCGAGGACATCTCCTTCCGTGAGCAGAGCGCCGCCGCGGAGCCTGCGCTGGCACGGGCCTGCGAGGGGCTGCTCGCCTCGTTGGAGGGGGAGCTGCCGCCGGGGTACGTGTCGGAGCTGTGCCTGCGCGTCGAGCCCTGGATCGCCTCCTTGAGCGAGTGCCTGGGACGGGGTGTGCTGCTGTTGTGCGACTACGGGCTGCCGCGGCGGCACTACTACCATCGCGAGCGCGCGAGCGGCACGCTGCGCTGTCATTTCAAACAGCGCGCGCACGCCGACCCGTATATCAACGTCGGGGTTCAGGACATCACCGCCTGGGTCGATTTCACGCGCATCGCGGAGGCCGCGCTGGCGGCGAATCTCACGCTGAGCGGCTTTGCGACCCAGGCGGGCTTTCTCCTGGCCGGGGGGCTGGAGGCCCTGGTGGCCGAAGCCGACGATAGCGCACGGCGCGCGCGGCTTGCGGGCGAGGCGCGGCGCTTAGTTCTGCCGGAGGAAATGGGCGAGGCGTTCAAGTTCATGGCCCTCACGCGCGGCTACGACGCGCCTCTGTGCGGCTTTGCACTGCAGGATCTGCGTCACCTGCTGTGAGTTGCACGCGACCGCAGCCGCAGCCGCAAGGGCCAGTTAAGATAGCGCCGTGTCCGACATCCTCAGCACCGTCATTCTCGGCATCATCGAAGGCATCAGCGAATTTCTGCCCATCTCGAGCACCGGGCACCTGCTCATCGCGGAGCGCTGGCTCGGGGGGCGCTCGGAGCTGTTCAACGTTGCGATCCAGGCGGGCGCGATCCTGGCGCTGGTGCTGATCTACTGGCGGCGGCTGCTGGATCTGCTGACGCGCTTCGACCAGCCGGCCAACCGCGACTACCTGGTGAAGCTCACCGTGGCCTTCCTGATCACGGCGGCGGGTGGTTTCCTCGCGACACGCCTGGGCTGGAAGCTGCCGGAGACTGTGTTGCCGATAGCGCTTGCCCTGGTCATCGGTGGAATCGCGATCTTCGTCATCGAGCAGTACGTGGCCCGCAAGCCGGCAGCCGCGGTGGTCACCTGGAACGTCGCATTCTGGGTCGGCGCCTGCCAGATTCTCGCGGCGGTGTTCCCCGGCACCTCGCGCTCCGCCGCGACCATCTTCTCGGCCATGCTCGCCGGTCTCACGCTGCGTCCGGCGGCGACCGAGTTCGCCTTCCTGGTGGGCATCCCGACCATGTTCGCCGCCACCGCCTACGAGTTGCTCAAGGTGCGCGGCCAGGGCGCCGCGGAAGACTGGCATGCGCTCGCCGTCGGCTTCCTGGTCTCGGGCGTCGTGGCCTTCATCGCCGTCAAATGGCTGCTGCGCTACGTGCAGTCGCACCGCTTCACGATCTTCGCCTGGTACCGCGTCGCGGTTGGGACCGTGCTGTTGGCACTGGTGGCGCAGGGCACGCTGCGCTGACACGAATCGGCCGGTGCGTCGGATGGGCCATTAAAGCTGCGCCTTGGCCGCGCCTGCCTTCACTGCGCTGACGGCGGCGAAGCGCCGCCCGCGCAGCTGCTCACCGATCGCCGCACCGCTTAAGCCCCGGCGCTCCTCCTCCGTTAGCGTCACGGCAGCCGCGGCCGCCAGCGCCCTCTTCAGGTACGCGGCCTGCGGATAAGGTTCGTTTTCACGCCCGGTGCGCCCGCACGCATCCGCCTCACACGCCAGCAGCAGCTCGGCAAAGCGCTCCGGGCGGCGAAAGGCGTCGCAGTTCTCCAGCAGCGTGAGGATCGTTGTCGGCTTCAGCTCGGCGGCGCGGTGCACGAGGGTGTGGTGGCGGGCGGTGAGGACCGCCAGCTCGCGGTGCGCGTTCGGGACCTTGAGGCGCGCACTGAGGGCCTCGATCAGCGGCACGCCGGCCTCCTCGTGACCGTGATGACTCGGCCAGCGTTCGCGCGGCGTGCGGGCCTTGCCGAGGTCGTGAGTCAGCGCGGCGAAACGCACGGCGCCGGAGGCGCCGAGCCGCGCCGCATGACGCAGCGCCAGCATGACGTGCACCCCGGTGTCGATTTCCGGGTGCCAGCGCGCGGGCTGTGGCACGCCGTAGAGCGCCTCGATCTCCGGGAAGATCACCGCCAGCGCGCCGCAGGCGCGCAGGGTCTCGAAGAACACTTCCGGGCGCGATTCCCCGAGCGCACGCTCGGTCTCCTGCCATACGCGCTCGGCAACGAGCGCGCTCACTTCGCCCCCCTGGGTCATGCGCTGCATCAGCTGCACGGTCTCATCGGCGACACGGAAACCTAAGTCGGCATAGCGGGCCGCGAAGCGCGCGACGCGCAGGACGCGCACCGGATCCTCGACGAAGGCCTCCGACACGTGGCGCAACACGCGCGCCGCGAGATCCGCCTGTCCGCCGTAAGGATCGACGAGCTCACCGTCCTCACTCTCGGCCATGGCGTTGACGGTGAGATCGCGGCGCTGCAGATCCTCCTCCAGCGTCACCTCGGGCGAGGACTGCGTCGTGAAGCCGCGATAGCCGCGCGCGACCTTGCGCTCGCGGCGCGCGAGCGCGTACTCCTCGTGGGTCTGCGGATGCAGGAACACCGGGAACTCGCGCCCCACCGGCAGGTAACCGGCGCGCTCCAGCTCCTGCGGCTGCGCCCCGACCACCACCCAGTCGCGCTCGCGGACCGGAACTCCCAGCAGCCGGTCCCGTACCGCGCCGCCGACCAAGTAGACTCGCATGGTGCGCATGTTAACCGAGAGCTCCGCGCTGAGCGCGGCGAATCCCGCTGTTGCCGCGCAGGTTAGGTGCGGCGTGCGCGCGTTACTGCTGGCGGCGGCGTGTACGCTGCTGTACGGCTGCGGCAGCTTGTATCTCATGCAGGCCGCGAGCGGTCAGTTGCAGGTACTGCGTGAGCGCGTGCCCATCGAGAAGCTGCTGGCCGACCCGCACACACCGCCCGCGCTGCGCGCGCATCTCGAGGAGGTGCGCGCCGCACGTGAGTTCGCGTCCCGCGAGCTGGGGCTCCCCGACAACAAGAGCTACCGCAGTTACGCCGACATCGGCCGCCCATACGTGGTGTGGAACGTGGTCGCGGCGCCGGAGTTCTCCGTCAGCCCGAAGCGCTGGTGTTTCCCGATCGCCGGCTGCGTTGCCTACCGCGGTTATTTTCGCGAGCGGCACGCGCGCGAGTTCGCCGCCGCTCTGGCGGTGCGCGGTTACGATGTGAGCGTCGACGGCGTGCCCGCCTACTCGACCCTCGGCAGGTTCGCCGACCCGGTGCTCTCGAGCATGCTGCGCTACGGCGACGATGAGCTCGCCGCGACCATCTTCCACGAGCTCGCCCACCAGCTGCTGTACGTGCGCGACGACTCCGAATTCAACGAGGCGTTCGCGACCACGGTCGAAGATGCGGGACTCGCGCGCTGGCTGAACTCTCAGGGCGCCTCCCGGCGCCTGCAGCAGCTGCGCGAGCGCCAGGAGCACGCCGCGGCGTTCCTGAGCCTGCTGGCGCACAGCCGCAGCCGGCTGGCGCTCCTGTACGCCTCGGGTGCGGCACGCGATGAGATGCGCGCCGGCAAGGCGCAGATCCTCGGCACGCTCGCGGCCGACATGCGCGCGCTCGAGCTGCGTGAGGGCGCGAGCTATCCGCTGTACGAGCAGTGGATTGCCGAGGGCCTCAACAACGCGCGCCTGGCTTCCGTGTCCACCTACTTCGCCTGCGTCCCGGGCTTCGCGCGGCTGCTCGCGCAGGCCGGTGATGATCTCGCGCGCTTCTATGCCGCCGCCCGCGAGCTGGCACGCCAGCCGCGCGCGCAGCGGCACGCGCGTCTGTGCACGGCACCTCAGGCGGACACAGCCGCGCGGCGCGGCTCGAGGTAGGTGGGCAATACCGCGAGCATGGGCCTGGGCGTGATGCCGAGCCTGCGGCAGCCGTCCTCGCGGCACACGCTGTCGAGGGTGAGCGAGCGGAAGTTGTCCAGTGAGAACGGCTTGCCGGGCAGCATTCCCATCACCAGACCCTGCAGGCGTGCGATGACATCCGGCAGCGGCACGATCCGGCAGGGCAGGCGCGCCACGCGCGCGCTCAGGCGCACGATCTCGGCGAGCGTCATGACCTGCGGGCCGCACAGCTCGTAAGTCTGACCGGCGCTGGCGCGCTCGCCGAGCGCGTGCACCAGGGCGTCGGCGACGTCGAATACGCAGACGGGCGCGAAGCGCGCCCGCGCGCGCGCCAGCGGCAGCCAGCCCAGCGTGAGCCGCAGCAGGCCGGCAAAGCGGTTGGTGAGGGAATCTCCGGGCCCGAAGATCACCGAGGGACGGAAGATCGTCACCGCAGGGTCGGCGTGCGGCAGCTCGGAGTGCGGCGCGGCGCGCAGCCGCGCCTCGGCGGCGGCCTTGGAGCGCAGATAGCGGCTCGGCGCGTGCGCATCCGCACCGAGGGCGCTCATGTGCAGCACCCGGCGCACTCCCGCGGTGCGCGCGGAGGCCATCACCTTGGCAGCGAGCTCGGTGTGCACGGCGTCGAAGCTCGCGCCCCGGCGCTCGTTCAGGATCCCGACGAGGTTGACGACCGCATCGCAGCGGGTGAACAGTTGACTCAGGATCCGCGGCTCATGCACGTTCGCGACCCGCGGCTCGACGGTGTCGAGCACCCGCAGACGCTCGGTGCGCGTGAGATTGCGGGTGGGTACGCGCACCCAGTGCCCGGCGAGCGCGAGCCGGGTGACCAGCTCCGTGCCGACAAAGCCGCTCCCACCGAGCACACAGACGTTCACATCACTCCCTTGCCCGGGCGTCCCGCTCACGCCGGGCGCCGCTTCAGCGCAGCGGGATCAACAGAATCGTGTTGCCGCGCCGCACTTCCAGTACCAGCACCGCGGCGCTCTTGGCGCGCTCGCGCAACTCGCGCAGATTGCCGACCCGGCCGCGATTCGCACCCACGATGACATCGTCGGGCCGCAGCCCCGCCTGGGCGGCAGCGCTGCCCGGCTCGACGCTGCGCACCAGCGCGCCACCGGCGTCGGAGGCGTCGGCGAGCGTTGCGCCTTCAAAGCCCTTGTGAATGCTCGCCGGACCGCCGGGCAGTTCGGCCGCGGTATCGGCGATTACCGCGGTCACGCGCAACGGCTTGCCGTCACGCACCAGGCCGATGTCGATCTTGTCGCCCACCCGCAGCAGGCCGATGGTGTTGCGCAGCTCGCTGTTGGACTTCACCGTCTGCCCGTTGACGGAGGTGATGACGTCCCCGGTGCGGATGCCGGCCTTGTCGGCCGGCGATCCCTCGACCACCTGCGACACCAGCGCTCCCATGGCGCCGCTCAGCCCGAGCGAATGGGCGATATCCGGGGTCACGGTATACATGCTCACGCCCAGCTGGCCGCGCTTCACCGAGCCGTACTTGATCAGCTGCTCCATCACGCTGCGCGCCATGTTCACCGGAATGGCGAAGCCGATGCCGATGTTGCCTCCGCTGCGCGACAGGATCGCGGTGTTGATTCCGATCAGCTCACCGCGCAGGTTCACCAGCGCACCACCGGAATTGCCCGGGTTGATCGAGGCGTCGGTCTGGATGAAGTCCTCGTAGCCGTCGGGGTTGATGCCCGAGCGCGACAGGCCGCTGATGATTCCGGAGGTCACGGTGTGTTGCAGGCCGAAGGGATTGCCGATGGCCACCACGAAGTCGCCCACCTCGGCCCTGGCCGAATCACCGAGCGCGATCTGCGACAGACCGTCGGGCTTGACCTTGAGGACCGCCACGTCCGAGGGCGCGTCGCTCCCGACCACGTCGGCCTTGACGTCGCGGCCGTCCTGCAGCGTGACGGTGATCTCGTTGGCGTTCTCCACCACGTGTGCGTTGGTGACGATATAGCCGCTCTTGGCGTCGACGATCACGCCGGAGCCCGCGCTCTGGAACGGCCGCTCGCGCGGTCCGGTATCCGGTGGCACGTCGAAGAAGCGGCGGAAGAAGGGGTCGTCCAGCAGCGGATTCTGCGGACCGCGCTCGCGAATGGTCCCGCGCGTGGCGATGTTGACCACCGCCGGCGAGACTTTCTTGATCATCGGCGCGAGCGTCGGGAGTGGGGTCTCGCCGACCGCCGGCGGCATCGCAGCCGGTAGCGGCGCCGCCGCGAGCGCCACGACCAGGGCGAGGAGCAGTTGACGTCTCATGCCCTGGGAATTCTAGCCCGAAGAGCCTGCCCTGGAACAAGCACTCAGGAGAGCCGGCAGTGCGAACGCGCACTACCGGCTGACCTGAGGTTGAGGCTTACGCGGCCTGGACGGAAATGCGCCGCGGCTGCTCCTGCGGACGCTTCGGAATGGTGACTTCCAGCACCCCGTTCACGTGCCTGGCCTTGATCGCCTCGGCATCGGCGCTCTCGGGAAGGCTGAAGCGACGCAGGAACGTGCCGGTGGCGCGCTCGACGCGCTCGAAGCCGTCGGCGGAGGTCTTGCTCTCCGAGTTTCGCTCGCCGCGGATCGTCAGCACACCCTTGTCGGCCGTGACTTCGATGTCCTTGCCTTCGACGCCCGGCAGGTCGGCGGCCACTAAGAAGCGCTCGGCTTCCTCGCGGACGTCCACGTGCGGGATCCAGCTGACACTCGCGGCACCCGCGCCGTCAGCACTCTCGCCCACGGCGCGCTCGAACTGCCGCTGAAAGCGGCTCAAGAGCGCCCACGGCTCGTAACGAACGATGGTCATAAAGCTCTCCTGTTGGAATGTTGGTAAACAAAGCGCAAACCTTGCGCGGTTGCACACGATGTGTGGCTCGGGGGCTGAGCTTTCAAGAGCGGAAATTTCAAGAGCCAGGGGAAGTGGCCGACGGTACGGCGGCGGCGCGCCGATCAGGGTGGGCGCGCTCGCGCTCTTGCCCATCGCGACAGCAGACCCATGTTCCTGGGGGCGGAAAGCGGCGCTCCCTGGAGGAGCGAAATCCTCATTTTTTGTGGGCAGGCTGTGCAAAACCTGTGCTTTGTCTGGGTACAAGATATTGGGGTCGGGGCCTGACTGGAAAGCCCGGCAATCCTTAAAAAAATTTCTCGCATCCGACAGCCATGACTTTCATATGTTATTGAAATTACTTACTTAAATTGGTACTAAAATTTGACATTGTCATGCTTGACGCACCCCCGGACGCTCATTAGGCTTTTGACCCCGACACAAGATCTTGTGTTCGCGCTACAGCGATCAAGGGTCACGCGGTCGGGGGGAGGTTTCAGGGACCTGACTGTCCTCAGGGCAGCAGGTACCGGTCAGGCTCGCGGCTCATTGAGCGCCGCCTCAAGCGCTTTGGCTGGCATTCCCTGCAATCCGTTGAGCAAGGCGTCGAGAGCATTCGGAGCGCCGCGGATTACATGAACACTGTGGTCAAGATCGATCCCTTGGGCCTGGACGCCGTTCCTTTCCAGGAAGCGTCGCTCGACATCTGGGACAAGAAGTACCGCCTCACGGCCAAGGACGGTGCGCCCATCGACAAGTCGATGGACGACACCTACAAGCGTGTCGCGCGTGCGCTCGCC
>DATGVL010000021.1:0-33450 GCA_035300445.1 Steroidobacteraceae bacterium | reverse complement strand
GTCGGTGGTCGAGATGTGAGTCGGCGGTTTGCCGCTGCCGCTCGCGCTGGTATGACAGCTGACGCACGCGGTGCCCGCGACGCTGGCATGGTTGAACGGTGTGCCCGGCGCGGTGGCGCCCGGTGGCACCAGCGCACGCCCCGTCCCGGGGCGCCCGGCGGCACCCACACCGGCGCGGGCGGTGAGGCCCGTGGTGGGCTTGGTAGCGCTCGTCGCCGCGGTCGTCACGCTCGCCCTCGGCCGCACGGCGAGCTTGTCGCGCGCGTTATGGCAACCCGATCCGCCGCAATCCCGGCCGGCGTAATGACCGGCGCCCGGCCGCGTCCACAAGCCACCGTTGGTCTTCCACGTCATGCCCTTCTCGTGGCAGCTCATGCACGTCATCGAGACGACGTAGGCGTGCTTCATGACGGTGCCTGAGAACGTCGTGAACACGGTCGGCGAGTGGCACAGCTCGCAGGCGATCTTGCCGGTGCCGTTGGGCGGATTCGAGGGAATGTGTCCGGTGGGCCCGGAGGGCGGCTGTTTGAGCGTCGGCGGCACCATGTTGTAGAAGCTCAGCCCGTAGGCGTGGCACAGCGCGCAATTGTTGGTGATGCCCGCATGTCCGGGCGCACCCATCACATAGGCACCAAAGTTGCCGGCGGTCGTGTGGCACACGGCACAGGCCGCCGTGGTCGGAATGTGCGTGGCCGGCTTGGCGCTGCTGCCCATCTGATTGGTGGCAAACGTCGGTGTGGTCGTATGGCACCCGCTGCACTCACCGCTGGTCGGATGGGCCTTGTCGTATGCGGTCGGAAGCGAGTCGCCCCACGCGGTCGCGGTGCTCGCCAGCATCCCCATGTACGGTGCACTCTGGTGACAGGTCGTGCAGGGGCCCACCCCCGCCACCGTGGTGTGGCCGGCGACCGAGAGCGTCGGCGTGTTGACGTTCGCCGTGCCGAGCTTGAAGCCACCGGCGTTCACATTGCTGGTGGTGTGACAGCCCGAGCCGTTGCAATCCAGGCTCCCGAAGGGAATGTGATTGCCCGGGTTGGTGACGATCGTGATGTTGGCAAAGGTCCCGGCGACCTTCGAACCATGGCAGGTGAGACATCCGGTCACGCCCTGGTGCGTGCCCGTGACGGAGTAGAGCGCGTTATTGCCCACGGTCGTGTGGCACTGGGCGCACGGTGCCGTGGTCGGAATGTGATTCGCGGGCTTGGCGTTACCTGTCTGGTCGGTCGCGAACGTGGGAGTCGTGGTGTGGCAGCCGTTGCAGTCGCCACTCGTGGGGTGGGCCTTGTCGTATGCGGTGGGGCGCGAGTCGCCCCACGAGGCCGCGGTCCCCACCATCATCCCCAAATAGGGCGCGCCCTCGTGACAGGTCATGCAACCCGTGACCGCCGCCGCCACCGTGGTGTGACCGGCGACCGTGAGCGTCGGCGTATTGACGTTGGCCGCTCCGAGCTTGAAGCCGCCCGGATTCACGTTACCCGTGGTGTGACAGCCCGAGCCGTTGCAATCCAGGCTCCCGAAGGGAATGTGATTGCTCGGGTTGGTGACGATGGTGACGTTGGCAAAGGTCCTGGCGACGGTCGAACCGTGACAGGTGAGGCAGCCGGTGACGCCCTGGTGCGTGCCGGTGACGGAGTAGAGCGCGTTATTGCCCGCGGTCGTATGGCACTGGGCGCAGGGCGCGCTGCTCGGAATGTGGTTCGCCGGCTTGGCGTTACCCGTCTGGTCGGTAGCGAAGGTGGGCGTCGTGGTGTGGCAGCCGTTGCAGTCACCGCTCGTGGGATGGTTCTTGTCAAACGCGGTCGGACGCGAGTCTCCGGCCGTGCTCGCGCTGCTGGCCAGCATGCCCATGTAGGGCGCGCTCTCGTGACAGCTCATGCAGCCCGCAACCGCCGCCGCCACCGTGATGTGGCCGGCGACCGTGAGCGTCGGGTTCGCGATGCTCGCTGTGCCGAGCCTGAAGCCGCCGGGGTTCACATTGGTCGTGGTGTGACAGCCCGAGCCGTTGCAATCGAGGGTGCCTATCGGGATGTGGTTGCTGGGCGTCGTCACCATGGTCACGTTGACGAAGGTCGTGTTCACCGTCGGGCCGTGACAGGTGAGGCACCCGGTCACACCCTGGTGGGTGCCGGTGACGGAGTAGAGCGCGAAGTTGCCCGCGGTCGTGTGGCACTGCGCGCATACAGCCGTCGTTGGAATGTGATTCGCGGGCTTCGGGGCTGTGGGGAGCAGGTCCGTTCCAAAAGTGGGAGTCGTCACGTGGCAGTTGCCGCAGTCGCCCGTGGTGGGGTGCGTGGCGTCGTACGCGGTCGGACGAGAGTCTCCTCCCGGGAGCGCCGTGCTCGGGGTCATCCCCATGTAAGGCGCGGTCTCGTGACAGGTCGCGCAGGCGGCCACGGCCGCCGCCACGGTCGCATGGCCGGCGACGGTGAGCGTGGGATTCGAGATGTTCGCGGTGCCGAGCCTGAAGCCCCCCGCGTTCACATTCGCCGTGCTGTGGCAGCCCGAGCCGTTGCAGTCGAGGCTGCCGATCGGGATGTGATTGGCGGGGGTACTGACGATCGTGACGTTGGCGAAGGTCCCGGCGATCGTCGAGCCGTGGCACGTGAGGCAGCCCGTCACGCCCTGGTGCGTACCGGTGACCGAGTAGGCGGCATAATTGCCCGCGGTGGTGTGGCACTGCGCACAGGCCGCGCTGGTCGGAATGTGATTCGCGGGTTTGCCGGCTGCAGTCACGTCGCTGAGAAAAGTCGGTGCCGTAGTGTGGCAGGTCGCGCAATCGCCGCTGATCGGATGAAGTTTGTCAAGCGCGGTCGGACGCGAGTCTCCGGCGCTAGTCGCGCTGCTGGCGAGCATCCCGATGTAGGGCGCGCTTTCGTGACAGCTCGTGCAGGCGCCCACCGCCGCCACGGTCGCGTGACCCGCCACGCTGAGGGTGGGATTTGAGATGCTCGCCCTGCCGAGGATGAAGCCGCCCCCGCCCGGGTTCACGTTACCCGCGGCGTGACAGCCCGAGCCGTTGCAATCGAGGGTGCCGATCGGGATGTGATTGGCGGGCGTCGTGACCGGAGTGACGTTGAGAAACGTCGTGTTCACCGTCGAGCCGTGACAGGTCAGGCACCCGGTCACACCCTGGTGCGTGCCGGGGGAAGAGTAGAGGGCGTAGTTGCCCGCGGTCGTGTGGCACTGGGCGCACGGTGCACTGGTCGGAATGTGCTTCGCGGGCAGGGCGTTGCCCATCTGATTGGTGCTAAAGGTCGGCGCCGTCGTGTGACAGCCGCTGCAATCGCCCGTGGTCGGATGGACTGCGTCGAATGTGGGGCGCGAATCCGATGCCGTAGTGGTGCTGGCGAGCATTCCCATATAGGGCGCGCTCTCGTGACAGGTCATGCAGGTCATGCCCGCCACGGTGGTGTGGCCTGCGACGCCGAGCGTCGGGCTTGCGAGGCTCGCCGCGCCGAGCTTGAAGCCGCCGGCGTTCACATTCGTCGTGCTGTGGCAGCCCGAGCCGTTGCAGTCGAGGCTGCCGATCGGGATGTGATTGCCGGGCGTGGTGACGATGGTGATATTGGCAAACGTTCCGGCCACCGCCGGTCCGTGACAGCTGAGGCACCCGGTGGCCCCCTGGTGCGTGCCGGTGACCGAATAGGCCTTGTAGTTGCCTGCCGTGGTGTGGCACTGCACGCACGGCGCACTGGTCGGAATATGGTTCGCCGGCCGCAGCGCGCTGCTGCCGAATGAAGTCGTGCCATGACACACGCCGCAATCCCCGGCGCTCTTGGGGGGATGGTTGGCGTCGAGCGCCGCCGGCGGGCGCGAGTCGCCCGAAGTGGTGTTGGTACTCGGGTGCATCCCGAGGAAGGCCGCTGTTTCATGGCAGCTTGCGCAGGTGAGCGCCGTCACCGCCAGATGGTTGATGAGCGTTCCGGCCCAGGTCGTGAAGTTGGTGCTCGAGTGGCAGCCCTCGCACGGGGTCGGGGGCGTGCCGACCGGAATGTGGGTCGCGGGCATGCCGGTCGCCGACACGCCGTTGTGGCAGCTGGCGCAGTTGCTGGTTACGCCCACGTGGCTGAACATCGCGCCGCCCCAGCTGAGCGTCGTATGGCAGACATCGCACTCCAGGTCGGTGACGATGTGGGTCGGTCCCTTGCCCTGTGCCTGCACACCGTTGTGGCAGGTCGAGCAGCTGCCGCGCACCTGGGTGTGGTCGAAGTTGACCGCCGGGTTCCAGGCGATGGGTGTATGGCAGCTGGCGCACTGGTCGGTCGAGAGGATGTGGTTGGCGGGCTTGGCGGTAGCGCGCACGGCGGTGCCGACGCCGTGACAGGCGGCGCAATCTCTCGGGGTGCCCTGGAACATGGCGTTGGCGTGACAGGCCTCGCAGGGCAGGTCGCGGTGCTGGCCGATGAGCTCGAAGCCGGTCGTCAGATGGTCGAAGTTCAGGCGCGTCGGCGCGGCGAAGGCCTGCGGCAGCAGCCCGAGGAGGAGCAGCACGGCGAGCGCGCGCACACCCCAGGGGCGGCGCTGCCTCGTAACCGCATCGTGCGGTATGTCTGTCCAGACACTCATGTTCCCCCCCGATGCATGCCGAGCTAGCCGGCGCGCATGTCGTCCATTCCAACAGTCGCAAAATCAGCTGCGCGTGAAGGCGACCCCAACGCTGCTGCGATGAGCTGTAACAAAATTATGAGCCCCCCAACCACACGATCACGTACTCGAAGCGCAAGCGCGCGCGAGGGATCACCATACACATCATCCGCGCGGCGGTAACGTGTCTCGGGCTCCCGACAACGATCGTCTCAGGCAACAGACAAACTGTCGCCAGCTGCCGTCATGAATTTGCGGCGCTGATTTAACTTCTTCGCGAACTGCGACGCCTGACCGCGACACTTGCATCTTCGGCGAAGTACGAGAAGAGAAGTTGTGGGCTCGCTGGCGATGCGTCGAATGCGCGCTCATGTTGGAAGTGATCCGTAGATAATGACTCACACAGTCGCGATTCTTGCGCGGCGCAACGCTCGATGAGCGCACGCTGCGCGACTCGCACGGCGCGAGGCTCAGTGCAGATGCCCGCGACGCACGCTCATCGAATCGATCGCGTCGCGCGGTGCACTGATCTGGGGGGGGATTCGCGCCTGGGTTGACTGACGCGGATGAGCGACACGGGGGGTGTGGCGATAAGCTGCTGAATTTGCGAGACTCGCGCGCCGTGCTCAGGCACACGCCTGGGCGTGAGCGAGCCGCAGCATATTTCATGCACGAGGAGCACCTGGATGTTGAGAGCCTGCACCTGTGGCGGGGTGACCGTCACGTCCTGCGGGGGGTCGGCTTTTCGCTCTCCCGGGGCGAGTGTCTGCAGGTGACCGGCCCCAACGGCTCGGGCAAGACCAGCCTGCTGCGCACGGTCTGCGGGCTGATGTACCCGGAGGAGGGGCGGGTGCTGTGGGAGGGCCGGGATGTGCGCAGCGATCTGCGTACCTTTCACTGCGCGCTCGCCTACCTCGGGCACGAACCGCCGCTGAAGGCCGACCTCAGCGCGCGCGAGAACCTGCGCTACTGGATCGGTGTCAGACATCGCCTCAGTGCCGCGGCGCTCGAGGATGTGTTGGAGCGCGTGGGCGCGAGCTCCTGGTGCGAGCGCCTGGTGCGCACGCTCTCGGCCGGGCAGCGACGGCGCGTGGCCCTCGCAGGTCTTGCTCTGTCGATGGTGCCGCTGTGGCTGCTGGATGAGCCGACGACCAATCTCGATACGGAGGGGCAGCAGCTGGTGGGAAGTCTGATCAGCGAGCAGCTGGCGCGCGGTGGCATGGTACTGGCGGCCGTTCATCATGAATTGCCCGCCAGCGTGCGCGATCTGCGGCGCCTGGAGCTCGCCGCATGAGCCGCTACGGCTCTCCCGTGGCGGGAGTGGTGGTGCCGGCGGCGCCGACGCCTGCGCAGGCGACGGTGTGGGCCGGCAGCCATCAGGCTCCGATACTGGATGCGGCACGTCTGGCCCTGGCGCGCGACCTGCACCTCGCCTTTCGCAAGCGCGGCCAGCTGGTGCAGCCGCTCGCGTTCTTTGCGATGGTCACCATGCTGTTCCCGCTGGCGATTTCTCCGGAGCTCGCGCGGTTGCGGGAAATCGCCCCGGGTGTTCTGTGGGCCGGCGCGTTGCTGGCGTCGCTCCTGGCGCTCGAGTTTCTGTTTCGCGACGATGCCTACGACGGCACGCTCGAGCAGTACGCGCTCTCGGGTCAGTCACTCACCTGGCTGATATTCGCGAAGACCGCGGCGCATTGGTTGTTGACGGGTCTGCCGCTCGCACTCATGGCACCGCTCGCGGGACTGTCACTCGGGGTCTCGGTTGCGGCAGTCCCCGGGATTGTCGCCTCGGTCGCGGTGGGCAGTGTGGCGTTGAGTCTCATCGGCTCGATCGGCGCGGCCCTGACGCTCGGGATCAAGCGCAGCGGCGCATTGCTGTCGCTGCTGACGCTGCCGTTGTCGCTCCCGGTGCTGATTTTCGGCGCGCGCGCGACGCAACTCGCGATCACCGGCGGCCCGCTGCTGGCGCCGCTGGAGCTGCTGGCGGCCCTGGCGGTACTCGGGGTGACGCTGGCGCCGCTCGCGGCGGCGGCGGCGGTGCGGATCAGCCTGGAATAATTGGGAGCGCAAGCCCGCATCATGACCTGGACCTGGTTTCATCGGCTCGGCTCACCGCCCTACGTCTATGCGCTGGCGGCTCGGCTGACGCCGTGGTTTGCCTGGCCCGCGGCGCTGCTGATCATCGGCGGACTGTGGGGCGGGCTGGTGCTGGCGCCGCCGGACTACCAGCAGGGCGACGGCTTTCGCATCATTTATGTGCACGCGCCCAGTGCATGGATGTCACTCATGGTGTATACGACCATGGCAGTTGCCGCCGCGGTGGGCCTCATCTGGCGCATCAAGGTGGCGCACGCGGTCGCCGCCAGCTGTGCTCCGATCGGCGCCTCGTTCACCTTCGCGGCACTCGTGACCGGGGCGCTGTGGGGCCAGCCGATGTGGGGAACGTACTGGGAGTGGGATCCACGCCTGACCTCGGAACTCATTCTGCTATTTCTGTATCTGGGATACATGGGATTGCGCGCAGGGCTCGAGGACACGCAGCGGGCCGACCGCGCCAGCGCGGTGCTGGCGGTGGTAGGGGTGGTGAACGTGCCGATCATTCATTACTCGGTGACCTGGTGGAATTCGCTCCACCAGGCACCCTCGGTGATGCGGCTCGCCAAGCCCACCATGGCGGCATCGATGCTGGTGCCGCTGCTGATGATGCTGCTGGGCTTCACGCTGTTTTTCGCGGCGGTACTGCTGGTGCGCCTGCGCGGTGAAGTCTTGAGCCGTGAACGCTCGGCCAGCTGGATTCGTGAGATCGTAAACGCATGAGTCAGTTCTTCGAAATGGGCGGCTATGCCGCCTTCGTGTGGCCCGCGTACGCGGTCACGCTCGCGGCCATCGTGTTGAACATCGTGTGGGCGCGCCGCTCGCTGGCACGCTCGCGCGAGGAAGCGCGGCGGCGCCTGGCAACGCGGGGGGAGGGGCCGTGACGCCGCGACGGCGCCGCATGGCCCTGGTGCTCGGCATCGTTGGTGGCGCGAGTCTCGCCGGCGCACTGGCGCTCAGCGCCTTTCGCCAGAACGTCACCTTTTTCTTCGATCCGACCCAGGTCGCCGCCGGCCAGGTGCCCTCGGGCGAGCACTTCCGGCTGGGCGGCATGGTGACGCAGGGGAGCCTGCACCGCGCTCCCGGGAGCCTGGAAGTGCGCTTCGTCGTGACTGACTTCAGTCACGACGTGCCGGTCAGCTACACGGGCGTGTTGCCGGATCTGTTCCGCGAAGGAGCCGGCGTCGTCGCTCACGGGCGTATGCGCCACGACGGCACCTTCGTTGCAGACGAAGTGCTCGCCAAGCACGACGAGAACTACATGCCTCCCGAGGTGGCGCGCTCATTGAAGAAGCGCCACGGGGAGTCACGGGCGGACGGCAGGGCGCCGCCCGCCCCATCCTCCGGGGACGCACCGCCCCCGGCCGCGGCACATGCGCCTCCTCCTTCAGCGGGTACCTGACATGCTTCCCGAACTCGGTCACTTTGCTCTGATTCTCGCGCTGCTGCTGGCGGCCCTGCAGGCGTTCTTCGGCATAGCAGGTCCCATGCTGGGCCGTGACCGGTGGATCGCGGCGGTGACGCCCGCCGTCGCCGGCCAGTTCGTCATGATTGCGACCGCCGTGGGGTGCCTGGTGGCTTCCTTCGTGGGAAATGACTTCTCGGTCCTGTACATCGCCGAGAATTCCAACTCCGCGCTGCCCCTGTTCTATCGCGTTACCGCGATGTGGGGCGCCCACGAGGGCTCGCTCCTGCTGTGGATCCTGCTGCTCGCCGCCTGGACCGTAGCGGTGACCATCGGCGCCTCGCGCCTGCCGCCGCGCTTCGCGGCGCGCGTGCTGGGCGTGCTCGGACTCATCAGCTTCGGGTTCCTGCTGTTCACCCTCGCCACCTCCAATCCCTTCCTGCGCCTGGACCCGGCCGCCCCCGACGGCCGCGACCTGAATCCGATCCTGCAGGATCCGGCGCTGGCGATTCACCCGCCCATTCTCTACACCGGCTATGTGGGCTTTGCCGTGGCGTTTGCATTCGCCTGCGCGGCGATGCTCGAAGGCCGGCTGGACCAGACCTGGGCGCGCTGGACGCGGCCGTGGACGACCGCCGCGTGGGCGTTCCTCACCTGCGGCATCGCGCTGGGAAGCTTCTGGGCGTACTACGAGCTCGGCTGGGGCGGCTTCTGGTTCTGGGATCCGGTCGAGAACGCCTCGTTCATGCCGTGGCTGATGGGTACTGCGCTGGTGCACTCGCTCGCAGTTACCGACAAGCGCGGGCTGTTCAAGAGCTGGACGCTGCTGCTGGCGATCCTGGCCTTCTCGCTGAGCATGCTCGGCACCTTCCTGGTGCGCTCCGGGGTACTGGTGTCGGTGCACTCGTTCGCAGCGGATCCGAGCCGCGGCATTTTCATTCTGGCCTTTCTCATCGTGATGATCGGCGGAGCCCTGAGTCTTTATGCCTGGCGCGCGCCGCAACTGAGGTCGACGGCCGGGTTCGAACTCGGGTCGCGCGAATCGTTTCTCCTCTTCAACAACGTGCTGCTGGTCATTGCCGCAACCACGGTGTTCGCCGGCACGCTGGCGCCGCTGATCTCGGATGCGCTGAAGCTGGGCACGGTGTCGGTCGGGCCGCCATATTTCAATCCCACCTTCATGTTGTCCATGCTGCCGCTGCTCGCCCTGCTGTCGGTCGGCATCCACTCGAGCTGGAAGCGCGGGCGCCTGAAGGACAAGCAGCGTACGCTGCTCTACACGTTCATCGCCGCCGCGGTGCTCGCCTGCGGGCTCGTGTACGGCATCTACTCTCACGGCCGCGTGCTGACCCCGGTGGGCGCAACGCTCGCGCTGTGGATCGTGCTGGCCTCGCTGGTGGATCCCATCGACCGCTGGCGCCGCGGCCTCTCGTTGCCGCGCGCGGTGATCGGCATGACGATCGCGCACCTCGGTCTCGCCACGGCGGTCCTCGCGCTGACCACCGTGCAGTCCTTCACCACCGAGCGCGACGTGGCCCTGGCGCCCGGCGCCAGCACCAGCGCCGGCGGTTACGAATTCCGCTTCGACGGGGTGCGCCCGGTGCAGGGTCCGAATTACGACGGCGTGGGCGGCACCATCGTGGTCACGCGCCACGGCGCACCGGTCACGGTGTTGAGACCCGAGAAGCGCCAGTACTGGGTACAGCACCAGGTGATCACCCAGACCTCCATCGAGGTGCACCGCGGCGCGAATATCCTGGTGGCACTCGGTGAGGATCTCGGTGCAGGGAGCTGGAGCGTGCGCATCCAGATCCGGCCGCTGGTGAGCCTCATCTGGCTCGCCGCGCTCATCATGGCCATCGGTGGTGCCACAGCCGCTTCCGATCGCCGCTACCGCACCGCCAAGGCTGTCGAGGCGCCCGCGCTCGGCGCTACCGCGGGAGATGGCGCTGCATGAACCGCTTCACGCTCCCGGCTGCCGTGTTCGCGCTGCTGGTAATCGTGCTGGCGATCGGCATCAAGCACTCGCCCGACAAGGGCGTCATCGCATCGCCTCTGATCGGCAAGCCCGCGCCGCAGTTCTCGCTCCCGAGCCTGACGGACGCCAGTCGCACCGTCAGCACGACTTCGCTGCGCGGACGCTGGTACCTGTTGAACGTCTGGGGCAGCTGGTGCGCCACCTGTCGGGAGGAGCACGGCATGCTTCTCGAGGTGCGCCAGTCGGGTGTCGTCCCGGTCATCGGCCTCGACTGGAAGGATGATGATGCACAGGCGCTCTCCTGGCTCACCCAGCTCGGCAACCCCTACGAGGTGGTCGCGGTCGACCGCGACGGCCGCACCGCCATCGACTGGGGCGTTTATGCGGCGCCGGAGAGCTTCCTGGTCAATCCTCAGGGGATCGTCGTCTACAAGTGCATGGGCGAGCTGACGCGCCAGGTCTGGGAGAAGGAAATTCTGTCGCGGCTGCCGAAGCAGCAGACGGCGAAGTCATGACGCGCTCGTACGCCGCAGGCAGCCTGCGCCGGCCGTTCTCTTCCGCCGCAGTACTCCTGGGGTTGCTCGCGCTCGGGGCCACCGCGTTGCTTGCGCCGCAGCGTGCCGCCTGGGGAGTCGATCCGACGCAGATGCCCACTCCGGAACTGCAGGCGCGCTATTCGGGACTCACACACGAGTTGCGCTGCGTGCAATGCCAGAACGAGGCGATCGCCGACTCGCCCGCAGGTATCGCCTCGGACCTGCGGCGCGAAGTCAGCGACATGCTGCTCGCCGGCAAGTCCGACGATGACGTCCGCAACTTCATGCTGGCGCGCTACGGGGACTTCGTCCTTTTCCGTCCGCGCTTTGCGCTGAAGACCGCCTGGTTGTGGCTGGCACCGGGGGTGTTGCTGCTCTTCGGCGCGTTCGTGTCGTGGCGCATCGTGCGCGCGCGCATCGCGCTGGTGCCTGCTGACAACGAACCGCTGGAAGAGGACCCGAGCCGCTGATGGTCACGTTCGTCCTGCTGGCGGCGGCGCTGACCGTGGCCGGTGTCATCGCGGTGGTGATTCCGCTCCTCAGGGGCGGGGTTGGCGCGGCGGCGCCGGGGCCGGCGCCGTGGGCGGCCGTTGCTGCCGCCGTGCTGCTGGTGATCGGCTCGGCGGTGTTGTATGTCAGCTGGAGCAACTGGCCGTGGAGAACCGTAACGCCTGGCGACTCGCCTCAGAGCATGGTCGCCCGCCTGGCACGTGAGCTCGAGCGCGACCCCCAGAACCTCGAGGGCTGGCTGATGCTCGGCCGTTCTTACATCGCCTTGCAGGAGTATCCGCTCGCGCTGCGGGCCTTTGAGCGCGCCGATCGCCTGAGCGACGGCAAGAACGCCGACGCGCTCACCGGCGAGGCCGAGACACTGGTGCTCACCGACGAATCCGAGCTCGACGGACGCGCCGGCCGGCTCATCGAGCGGGCGCTGGTGCTGGCGCCGGATTCGGGCAAGGCGCTGTTCTTCGGAGGCGCGGTCGCTGCGCGCCGCGGAGATCTGCCGCTGGCGCGGGCGCGCTTCGTGAAACTGCTGGGGATGGATCCGCCGGCGAACGTGCGGCCGCTCATCGAGCAGCAGATCAGCGCCATCGACGGGCAACTCGCAGGCGCCGCGCCCGCGAGTGCAGCGGCAGCCCAGCCGCCGCCGCCCGCGGCGAAGCCCGGCGCGGAGGTGCGCGTGAACGTCACGCTCGCGCCGTCGCTCGCGGCCGCGGTCGGTGCTTCACCTCTGTTTGTGTTCGTGCGCGACCCCGCGCACCCCGGTCCGCCGCTGGCGGTGAAGCGCCTGGAGAGCCGTTTCCCGCAAGTCGTCTCGCTCGCCGCCTCGGACGCGATGATTCCCGGTCGGGCCTTCGCGCCGGGCCAGAGCGTGCAGGTCGTCGCGCGGATTGCCCGCTCCGGGAACCCCGTGGGTGCCAGCGGTGATCCACTCGGCGAAGTGACGTATCAAGTGGGTCGTGACGGGCTGGTCAGCCTGGTCATCGATCATCTGATGCCCTAGAAAGTCCACCCAGTCAGTGACTTAGCGACGGCACGACCGCCTGGCCACACCGCATCAGGAACACCCTGGTTTTCCTAAGCCGTCCGCCGGAGGTATGCTCCGGCCGACGGCGTCACACGTCGCGACTAAGTCGCGGGTTCGGCATCCCTCGGACTTCGCGCACATAAGGAGAGAGTGATGGCTCAAGGAACACATGAAGGGCGCATCTCGCACCGTGGGTTCGCGTCGATGAACACCGAGCGGCAACGGCAGATCGCGAGCATGGGTGGCAAGGCGGTACCGGACGAGAAGCGCAGCTTCTCGCAGAACCGGCGACTGGCGGCAGAGGCCGGGCGCAAGGGCGGGCAGAGCGTCCCCGGCTCCAAGCGCAGCTTCTCGCAGAATCGCGCGCTCGCGGCGGTCGCAGGGCGCAAGGGCGGACAGAGCGTGCCCGATGAAAAGCGTAGCTTCTCTCAGCATCCAGAGCTTGCGGCCGAAGCGGGCCGCAAGGGTGGACAGGCAAGTCACGGAGGCAGCCGGCCGGCCTGACGACCCCGTTCAGGGTTCCAGAGCCAAAGACATCAGAGGCGCCGCGCGTGCGGCGTCGGCGGCTAGGGCTTGAGCGTTACGAACCAGGCACCGGCGGCGATCATGACAATGCCGAGCCAGTTCACGGGCGCGAGCTTCTCGCCGAGAAGGCCGACTCCGAACAACGCCACCAGAACGACGCTCAGCTTATCGAGCGGCGCCACGCGAGCGGCGTCGCCGATGTGTAGCGCGCGGAAGTAACACCACCAGGACGCCCCGGTTGCAAGTCCGGAGAGCACGAGGAACGTATAGGTGCGCGGCGAGCCGGCCGCGAGCGCCGGGAGCTGGTGCGTCGCGGCGACTACGCCCGTCAGCACGATCAGAATCACCACCGTGCGGATGAGGGTCGCCGCGTCGGGGTTGAACTGCTCGACCCCGAGCTTGGCGAATATCGCAGTCATGGCGGCGAACGCCGCCGACATCAGCGCCCAGACCTGCCACGACGCCATCGGAACGCTCAACCTCGTAACGAGCCGCCGGAAAGCCTCAGTGTCACACACCCGTCCACCTCAGGTCACGGGCGTGGCATTTTTGAGGCGCGCCACCCATTGACCCGATGGCATCCACCGTACTATTTTCAGCGCCGAGCTAGGGGAGCCCCGGCAGGGGGCTGAGAGGCCAACAGCGCTGCACTACAGCGCGGCATGGCGACCCTCTGAACCTGATCCAGTTAATGCTGGCGTAGGAAAGTTTCCCTTGGTCTACGCGCCGCCAACCGAACCCCGCCGGGGCCATCCAGGCCCGGTTCCGTTGTGCGCCTCGCGTCCCGGCCGCCTCCCTGGAGAACTTCGATGAATGCACAGCTGTTGCAGGTCGTGTCCGAGCCCTTGCCGGCGTCGCGCAAGGTCTACAAATCCGGCAGCCTCCATCCGGGCTTGCGCGTGCCGATGCGCGAGATCGAGTTGCATCCTTCCGCGGGCGAGGCACCCTTGACGGTCTACGATCCGTCCGGCCCCTATACCGACCCGGCCGTCACTATCGACATCAACCGCGGGCTGCCGCGCACCCGCGCCGCGTGGATCAGCGCGCGGGGCGACGTCGAGAGCTACACCGGCCGGCAGGTAAGGCCGCTGGACAACGGGCTTGCCGCCGGGGCCAAGGCGGCGCCGCAGTTCCCGCTGCGGTGCGCGCCGCTGCGCTCGCGGGGCAGGGCGGCCGTGACGCAGCTCGCCTATGCGCGCGCCGGGATCATCACCCCGGAGATGGAGTACGTCGCGCTGCGCGAGAACAGCGGCAGCGAGGGGCGCGACACTCAGCGCACGGGGGACGGCAACGCCTGGGGCGCGTGCATTCCGGATTACGTGACGCCGGAGTTCGTGCGCGCCGAGGTGGCCGCCGGACGCGCCATCATTCCCGCGAACGTGAATCACCCCGAGTCCGAACCGATGATCATCGGGCGCAACTTCCTGGTGAAGATCAACGCCAACATCGGCAACTCGGCCGTGACCTCCTCGACCGCCGAGGAGGTCGACAAGCTGGTATGGGCGATCCGCTGGGGAGCCGACACGGTCATGGACCTCTCTACCGGGCGAAACATCCACACCATCCGCGAATGGATCCTGCGCAATTCGCCCGTGCCGATCGGCACCGTGCCGATCTACCAGGCGCTGGAGAAGGTCGGCGGGGTCGCCGAGGAGCTCAGCTGGGAGATCTTCCGCGACACGCTCATCGAGCAGGCCGAGCAGGGCGTGGACTACTTCACCATCCACGCCGGCGTGCGGCTACCCTATATCCCGCTCACGGTCGGGCGCGTCACCGGCATCGTCTCGCGCGGCGGCTCGATCATGGCGAAGTGGTGCCTGGCGCATCACCGCGAGAGCTTCCTCTACGAGCACTTCGAGGAGATCTGTGCGATCTGCCGTGCGTACGATGTGAGCTTCTCGCTCGGTGACGGTCTGCGCCCGGGCTCCATCGCCGATGCCAACGATGCCGCGCAGTTCGCCGAGCTCGACACCCTCGGCGAGCTCACGCGCGTCGCCTGGCAGCACGACTGCCAGGTGATGATCGAGGGGCCGGGGCACGTGCCGATGCACAAGATCAAGGAGAACATGGACAAGCAGCTCGCCACCTGCGGCGAAGCACCGTTCTATACCTTAGGTCCCCTGACGACCGACATCGCACCCGGATACGATCACATCACGTCCGCGATCGGAGCCGCCATGATCGGTTGGTTCGGTACCGCCATGCTCTGCTACGTGACGCCCAAGGAGCACCTCGGACTCCCGGATCGCAACGACGTCAAGACCGGCGTCATCACCTACAAGATCGCGGCGCACGCCGCCGACCTTGCCAAGGGGCACCCCGGGGCGCGTGCGCGCGACGATGCGCTGTCGCGCGCACGCTTCGATTTCCGCTGGCAGGATCAGTTCAACCTCGCGCTCGACCCCGACACCGCCTGCGCCTTCCACGATGCGACGCTGCCGAAGGAAGGTCACAAGGTGGCGCATTTCTGCTCCATGTGCGGGCCGAAGTTCTGCTCCATGCGCATCTCGCACGAGGTGCGCGCCGAGGCCCGCGCGCAGGGCATGAGCGAGATGGCCGCGAGGTTCCGTGCCGGCGGGAGCGAACTGTACGTGCCCGCGCCGGCCCCGCCGGAGCGCTGAAGCCGTGCGCGTGACCGTCATCGGCGCCGGGGTCGCGGGCCTCACCTGCGCGCTGGAGCTCGCCGAGCGCGGCGTGGCCGTGGAGGTCCTCGAGCGCAGCGCGCAACTCGGCGCGCCCGCGTGCTCCTGGTTCGCCGGTGGCATGCTGGCGCCGTGGTGTGAGCTGGAGAGCTGCGATCCCCTGATCGCGCGCCTCGGTGCGGAGAGTATCCCCTGGTGGCGTGAGCGCTTCGCCGGCACCGTCGTGAACGGCACGCTGGTCGTGGCGCATGGCCGCGATGCGGCGGATGTCACGCAGTTCGCCGCCCGCACCAGGCATTGCGAGGCCCTCGCCTCTGAAGAGATCGCGGGCCTCGAGCCTGACCTGGCCGGACGTTTCACGCAGGGGCTCTATTTCCGGGACGAGGGCCATCTCGACCCGCGGGCGGCACTCACGGCGCTCGCCGCGCGGCTCGGGCAGCTCGGAGTGGCCATCCACTACGGCATCGAGGCCTCGGCGAGCCTGCCCGCCGGGGGGCAGCTGATCGATTGCACCGGGCTCGCCGCGCGCCGCCAGCTCACGGAACTGCGCGGGGTGAAGGGAGAAATGCTGCTGCTGCGCCTGCGCGAGATCTCGCTCTCCCGCCCGGTGCGCCTGCTGCATCCGCGCGTGCCGGTGTATGTCGTACCGCGGGCGGATGGGCTCTTCATGGTAGGCGCCACCATGATCGAGAGCGATCAGGGTACGCGCATCAGTGCGCGTTCCATGCTGGAGCTGCTGTCGGCCGCCTACGCGTTGCATCCGGCGTTCGGTGAGGCGGAGATCGTCGAGATCGGCACCGGCGTGCGGGCGGCGTTTGCCGACAACCTGCCGCGTCTGCGCCGCCACGGCGAGACGGTGTATGTGAACGGCCTGTACCGGCACGGCTTCCTGCTGGCACCGGCACTCGCCCGTCGCGCGGCCGACGTGATGTTGCACGGAAGACATTTTCCGGAGGTGATGGATGAGAATCCTCGTCAACGGCGCCTGGCGTGAGACCGTCGCCGCCGAGCTGTCCTCCGTACTGCAGGAGCTCGGCTATGGCGAGGCCGTGGTAGCGACCGCGGTCAACGGCGAATTCGTGGCGGCGGATGTGCGGCCAGGCACCCGCCTCGCCGAGGGTGATCGCGTGGAAGTGCTGGCGCCCATGCAGGGGGGCTGATGCTGCAGCTCTACGGAACGTCGCTCCGGTCGCGGCTGCTGCTCGGCACGGCCCGTTACCCGTCGCCCGCGGTGCTGACCGCGGCGGTGCGCGCGGCGCGCGCCGAGGTGGTGACGGTGGCACTGCGCCGCGAATCGGGCGGTGAGCGCGCCGGACAGGGCTTCTGGTCGATCATCCGCGAGTTGGGGGTGAGGGTGTTGCCCAACACCGCGGGCTGCCATTCGGTGAAGGAGGCCGTCAGCACCGCGCACATGGCACGCGAGGTGTTCGGCACCCCGTGGATCAAGCTCGAGGTGATCGGCGAGGACGACACGCTGCAGCCGGACGTGTTCGGGCTCACCGAGGCCGCGCGCATCCTGTGCGCCGACGGCTTCGAGGTGTTTCCGTATACCACCGAGGACCTGGTGGTTGCGGAACGGCTGCTGGCGGTGGGCTGCCGGGTGCTGATGCCGTGGGGCGCGCCCATCGGATCCGGCCGCGGGCTGAACAACCTGTTTGGCCTCACGGCGCTGCGCGCCCACTTCCCCGACGTGCCGCTGATCATCGATGCCGGAATCGGCGTGCCCTCGCACGCCGCGCGCGCCCTGGAGCTCGGTTTCGACGCGGCGCTGATCAACACCGCAGTCGCGCAGGCGGGCGATCCGGTGCAGATGGCGGCAGCATTTGCCCAGGCCGTCGAGGCGGGACGCTCGGCGCGGCTGGCCGGACCGATCGAGCCGCGTGACCTCGCCGCACCCTCGACGCCGGTGATTGGCACGGCCTTCCGCGGATGAAGCTGGCGCGCGTCTATCCGATCGTCGACAGCGCCGCGTGGGTGAAGCGCCTGGCGCCCCTCGGCGTGCGGCTGGTTCAGCTGCGCATCAAGGAGCAGCCGCAGGAGAGGGTGCGCGGCGAGATTCGCGAGGCGCGCGCCTGCTGCGCAGCGGCCGCCATGCAGCTCATCGTCAACGATCACTGGCAGCTCGCGCTCGAGGCGGGCTGCGATTTCGTGCACCTCGGGCAGGGCGATCTGGATGGGGCGGATGTGATCGCCTTGCGACGCGCCGGCGTACGCCTGGGTGTCAGCACGCACGATGAGGGCGAGCTCTCGCGCGCACTCGCCCTGCAACCCGACTACGTGGCGCTCGGTCCGATCTATCCGACGCTGCTGAAGGCCATGCCCTGGCCGCCGCAGGGTCTTGAGCGGATCACGCAGTGGAAGCGCCGCATCGGCGCGATCCCACTGGTGGCCGTCGGTGGGCTGACGCTCGAGCGCCTCCCGGGGGTATTCGCCGCCGGCGCAGACGTCGCGGCGGTCGTGACCGACATCGTGCGGCATCTGAACCCCGAGGCGCGCGTCCGCGAGTGGCTGAGCGCGGCGCGGGCCGCCTGAAGCGAGCGTTGCGGCCATGAGCGATCGGTACGCGCGCCAGTCGATTCTTCCAGAAGTCGGCGCCGAGGGTCAGGCACGTCTCGCGGCCGCGACCGCGGTCGTCGTGGGGGCGGGCGGGCTGGGTTGCGCGGTGCTGCAGTACCTCACCGCCGCGGGAGTCGGGCGACTGCTGATCGTCGACCACGATCGCGTGGAGGAATCGAACCTGCACCGTCAGCCGCTATATCGTATGAGCGACCTCGGGCGGCCCAAGGTGCACGCGGCGCGCGCCGCGCTGCGGCAATCCAATCCCGCAGTACGCATCGACACTCTCGAGGAGCGTCTCAGCCCCGCCAATGCAGCGCCCCTGGTGGCGGCGGATGTCGTCATCGATGCGGCCGACAGTTTCGCCGTGACCTACGTGTTGAGCGATGCCTGCCGGCGCGCGCACACCCCGCTGGTGAGCGCCTCGGTGCTGGGCCTGTCCGGCTACGTCGGTGTGTTCTGCGGGGACGCGCCGAGCTATCGGGCCGTGTTTCCCGAAATGCCGCGCGCCGCGGGCTCGTGCGCCGAGGCCGGCGTGCTGGGAACCGCGGTCGGTGTCATGGGTACGCTGCAGGCTCACCTGGCGCTGGCACTGCTCCTGAAGTGGCAGCCCACCCCGCTCGGTCGCCTGATCTCGGTGGACTTTCGCACCCTGCACCTGGGAGGCTTTTCCTTCACCGGCGCGCGCGAGCCCGCGGGCACGGCCCTGGCCTTCATCGCGGCGACGGAAGTCTCCGTCGCCGACATCGTGATCGACCTGCGCAGCCTCGCCGAAGTGCCGGTATCGCCTTTTCCGTCGGCGGTGCGCATGGGTGTGGAGGCGCTGGAGAAGGCCCGGATGAGTTTCCCCGCCGAGCCGCGCATCGTGCTGTGCTGCCGCACCGGGCTACGCGCCTGGCGTGCGGCGCGGGCGCTGCAGAGCCAGGGGTACGCGAACGTCGCGCTGATCGCGATGGGCGAGTGAGCGCGGTCCTGGTCATCGCCGGCACGGACTGCAGCGGCGGGGCGGGCCTGGCGCGTGACCTGCACACCCTGGCGCGCTTCGGAATCGAAGCGATGTGCGCCGTGACCGCGGTGACCGTGCAATCGGACTCCCGGGTGAGCGCGGTACACCCACTGCGGCCGCAGCTGGTGCGGGCACAGATCGAAGCGGCGTTGGCGACCGGGCGGGTCGGCGCCATCAAGATCGGCATGCTGGCCACCCGCGCTATCGCGCTCGCGGTGGCGGCGTGCCTGCCGCCGCGTGAGCAGGTACCGATGGTGCTCGATCCGGTGCTGGCCTCATCCTCGGGAGCGGCGCTCCTGGATGCCCGCGGGCGCGAGGCGCTGCGCGTGAGCCTGGTGCCGCGCGCCACGCTCGTCACTCCCAACATCCCCGAGGCTGCCGCGCTCCTGGGTACCGAGCCGGCGACGACCGAGGAGGAGGTGCTGCGTCAGGCACACGCCTGGCTCGCGCTCGGACCGGCGGCGGTGCTGATCAAGGGGGGCCACGGGAGCGGAAGTGAGGCCGTCGATCTGCTCCTGAGCGCCGGGGGCTCGCCGCGCAGACTCATCGCCTCGCGCAGCGCCAAGACGCAACGCGGGACCGGCTGCGCTCTGGCGTCGGGCATTGCCGCCGGACTCGCCGCGGGTCTTGAGCTCGGCGAAGCTTGTGCACGCGCCAAGCGACACGTGCTGGAGTTGCTGCAACCGGGTCAATGAGCGGTCGCCGGATCGATGAGCTGTCGCCGCGTCGCGACGGGCCGGCGTTGCACGCCTTGCGCGTCAACCGATGCCGCCCTCGCTCGCTATGTTCACCGCAGCCGATGCAGGCGGCGGTCTCGAACCAACAGAGGGATTGGGTTATGCAGCGCAATATCCTGAGGAGCGCACTCTACGGCGCGCTCCTGATCGGTCTCACGGCGGCTGTCAGCGGCTGTGGCGGCTCGGGCTCCACGACACCCACGCCAACGCCGATGTCAGGGACCATGCCGCTGACGATCAGCGATGCGTCCTCCGACGACTGGGCGACTATCGGCGTGAAGCTGCTGAGCATCGCACTCGTCCCGCAGGGCGGCGGCAGCGCGGCGACGGTGTGGTCGGCGCCGAGCCCCGCGCCGTACGTGAATCTCGAGCAGCTCGACCAGCTGGGCGAGATCCTCGGCAACGTGAGCGTGCCGGTCGGCACCTACACCGGGGCGCTGCTCACCATCAGCGCCAATCCAGGTGACCTGCTGCTGACGGTCGGCGCAAATCCCGAAAGCGGCTTTGCGGTTGCCGCCGGAACCCGCATTCCGTCCGATCAGATTCAGATCCAGGGCAGGCAGGGCAGCAGCGGCAACTTCACAGTGCCCGTGAACGTCACCTTTGACTCGCCACTGACCGTCACCACGAGTCAGAACAACGCGCTCGACCTGGAGTTTGATCTCGCCCACCCGGCCTTCATCGTCGGGCATGCACCGCCCGCGGCCTCTGGCGCGGTGCTGTGGGCGGTGAACTTCAAGGGGCCGGTGCGCCATCATCCGGTGCGCGACATCGCGCGCCTGGCGCTGCGACACACCTACGGCACGGTGAACAGCGTGGCCTCCGACGGCAAGTCGCTCACCATCACCAAGGACTTTCCGGCGCTGCCGGTAACTAACCCGGAGACCGCGATCACGACCGCTCTGTCGCTGCAGATCTTCGCCGACGCTACCAACGGCACGATCGTCTACGACCTCGACGCCAAGAGCCGCACGGTCGTGAAGGATTTCACGGGCGAAGCCATGAGTCTCCCCGGCAAGTTCGTGCGCATCGCCGCACGCTACCAGGAAGACGGTACGCTGGTGGCGGTGCGCGTGTGGGCGAGCAGCGAGTTCGGCAACGTGTGGCTGAGCCCGGAAGGGCACGTGCTGCACGTCGACACCACGACCGATGTCATCACCGTGGCCAACGAATCCGGCGGCGGCGTCCCCGTGACGGTCGACGCCAGCACCGAGTTCTTCTTGCGCACCGGCACCACGCCGATCGCCACCGGCACCGCCTTCCTCGCCAGCCACGATCTGGTGCGCGGCTTCAAGGTGCATGTGAGCGTAGTCGATCCGCTCGCTACGCCGCTGGTGGCGCAGAGCATCGATATCGAGACCGCGGCGTATTCCGGGCGGATCTCAGGGGCCAACGCCACCGGCTTCACCTACAGCCGGCAGTTTGCCCAGGCAACGGATGACTACACCGTGACGCTCGACTACATCTCGGGCGCCACGGCCAACACCGATCCCAGCGGCAATTCGGTCATGGGATTCCTGTGGTGGGACTTCACCTATCCGACGCTCGCCACCGAGGGCATGAACGCAGTCGCGGCGTTCGTCGCTGCAACCAACGGCGGGGTGGATTTCGGCGGCACGGTCGGCTCGCTGACGGCATGGGGCGTGAGCGGCGCGACCTGGGGCGATGCGGCGAACCCCACCGGCTGGTCGCTCAGGAACGCGGTGCTGATCCCGACGCCGGTGCCGCTCGGCGTGGTCACCAGCGCCTTCGCCGGCAATTCATTCGCCATGACAGTGCTCGGCGGCACGCTGCCGGCGAAGGTCGATGTGAGCACCACGGCCCAGTCGGCCGCGCTGGTCTATCAGGTCGACCGCTCGAACGGCGTGATCACGATAAGCCCGATCGACGTCACCACCAGCAGCGGTCTTGCGGCGATCACCGCCGGGCTGGTACCCGGCACAGCCGTCAAGGTCTTCGGCGTCCCGCAGGCCGGCTCGCTCAAGGCCTACGTGCTGGTGTACTTCACGGGCATGCTGCCCAGTCTCTGACGCTCAGGAGCGAATGAGGCGGGACCCCTCGCCTGGACCCACCTGCCCTCGACAGCGGGCCATCGCGGGTATCATGCCGCGATGTCACCTGACCGAAGCAACGAGCTCAGGAGCATCGCGCGGCGCGCGATGCTCGAGCACGGACTCGAGCCGGACTTCTCCGCAGCCGCGGTGGAGCAATTGCGCAGCCTCGGCCGGCCCGCGCCGCAGAGCGGCAGGCAGATCCGTGACCTGCGCACCCTGCTGTGGTGCTCGATCGACAACGACGACTCGCGCGACCTCGATCAGCTCTCGGTTGCCGAGCCCCTCGGCGGCGCTGCGGTGAGGATCCTGGTGGCGATCGCCGACGTGGATGCCACGGTGGCTCCCGGCTCACCGATCGACGCGCACGCCCGCGCCAACACCACCACCGTCTACACCGCCGCTCAGATCTTTCCGATGCTTCCCGAGCGGCTGTCGACCGACCTCACCTCCCTCGGCGAGGACCAGGAGCGCCTCAGCATCGTCATCGACATGACCATCGCCGCCGATGGCGCACTCCTGGCATCCGACATCTATCGCGCGGTGGTGCGCAACCGCGCCAAACTCGCCTATGACAGCGTCGCGGCGTGGCTCCTCGGCACGGGTCCAATGCCGGCACGCGCCGCAGCGCTCAGCGGCATCGAGCAGCAGCTGCGCCTCCAGGACCGCGTGGCACAGCTGCTCAAACGCGTGCGCCACGAGCAGGGTGCGCTGGGACTCAGCACCATCGAGGCGCGGGCGGTCTACGACGGCGGAGTGCTCGCGGACCTCAGGCCCGATGAGGACAATCGCGCCAAGGAGCTCATCGAATACTTCATGATCGCGGCCAACACCGTGGTGGCGCAGTACCTGGAGCGCCGTGGCTCCGCATCGCTGCGCCGCGTGCTGCGCAAGCCGCAACGCTGGGGGCGGATCGTCGAGCTGGCCCGCGGGCTTGGCGAGTCTCTGCCGGCGGCGCCGGACGCGCGGGCGCTGAGTGCCTTTCTCGTCAGGCGCCAGCAGGCGGCGCCGGCGCAATTTCCGGACCTGTCGCTGTCGATCGTCAAGTTGCTGGGGGCCGGCGAGTATGTGCTCAAGCGCCCCGGACAGGCTGCCGAAGGACATTTCGGATTGGCAGTGAATGACTACACGCACGCGACCGCGCCCAACCGGCGCTTCCCGGACGTCATCACCCAGCGGTTGCTGAAGGCCGCGCTCGCCGGGCGCTCCGCGCCCTACGGCGACGAGGAGCTGCGCGAGCTCGCGGCACAGTGCACCGAGCAGGAAGGCAATGCCGCGAGGGTCGAGCGCCAGGTGCGCAAGTGCGCCGCCGCCATGCTGCTCGAATCGCGTATCGGCCAGCAGTTCGATGCCCTGGTGACCGGCGCTTCGGACAAGGGCGTGTGGGTGCGCATCCTGCAGCCGGTTGCGGAAGGACGCCTGGTCAGGGGGTTTGAGGGGCTGGACGTGGGTGATGCGCTGCGCGTACAGCTCACCCACACCGATGTCGAGCGCGGCTACATCGATTTCGTGCGCGCCTGAGTGCCGTGCCGACAAGCGCGCGTTTGCCTCGCGCGCAGTCCGACGCGGCGACGCCGGCAATTTACACGGCGCAGATCGCAGACATCTTGCCCTGCCGGGTCTCGAGGCGCTTATATGCGGGCACGGTCCAGTCGCTTCACTGAAGGGAGAGCGCTCGCGACGAGGGCGGATTTGCCCAAAGGCGCAACGCTTCGACGCACAGGTCTGGTAGTAATGGAGGTACGACATGAAGCGCTTTTTGACTTTGATTGTGGCAGCCCCCGCGCTCGCGCTGGCGGCGTTTGCGTACGCCGGCGGACCCGAGGATCGGGCCGGCGCGGCTCAGCCATCGCCCACCGAGCAGCCGTCCATGCCCTCGATCGACCCGGCGACGCCGGGCGTTGCTCCGACCGACCCCTCGGCAACGGCACAGTCGAACGAATCGGCCTCGCCGAGCACGCGGCTGGCGGCCCTCGTGCCCTCGGGCATGTCGGCCCAGGAAGCCTGCGCGGGATTCAGGACTGTCGAGGAGTGTGCGGCGACCCTGCACGTCTCGCAGAATCTCAACATTCCCTTCGAGGACCTGAAGTCCAGAGTGACCGGCGGGACGAGGCTCGCTGCGGCAATTCACCAGCTGAAGCCCGAAGCCAACGTCAAGGCCGAGGTCCGCAAGGCCGAGGAACAGGCGCGTAGCGACACGCGCGTGCCACAGGGCTGATTCCAGCCCGCCGGCGTGGGGGGCTCGTCCCCCCACGCGGGATCCGAGGCGTCCGATCGGGCGCTCAGCGCCGCTGCCAGTCTCCGCCCAGGGCCTTGACCAGGAGCACGGTGGCGTTGGTGCGGCGGATGCTGATGTCGACCGCCGTCAGGTGGGCCGCGAGTGCGGCGTTCTCGCTCGAGACGACCTCGAGGTAGGTCACGAGCCCGCCCTTGTAGCGCAGGTTCGCCTGGTCGAGTGCCCCCTGCGTGGCGGTGACGGCGGCCGCCTGACTTACGCTCTCGCGCTGCAACTGGCGCAGCGCGGCGAGATTGTCCTCGACGTCCTGAAAGGCCGTGAGCACCGTGCCGCGGTAGTTGGCGACCTGCTCGTCGTAGGCAGCGTGCGCGGCGGCGGACTGTGCCGCGTGCAGGCCGCCGTCGAAGAGCGTCATCAACGCCTGCGGGCCGACCGACCAGAAGCGGCTCGGGGCGCCGATCCAGTTGGAAGCGGTGGTGCTTTCCACGCCCGCGGTGCCGAGCAGACTGAATACGGGAAAGTAGGCCGCGCGCGCCACGCCGATGCCGGCATTGGCCGCCGCCACGCGGCGTTCCGCCGCCGCGACGTCCGGGCGGCGCTCCAGGAGCTCCGAGGGCAGGCCGGGCGCAACCTCCGGAACGGGCAGATCACCGCCCCCCGAGCGCGTGGCGATACTGAAATCGGCAGGCTGGCGGCCGACCAGCACGGCGATGGCATGCTCGGTCTGAGCGCGGCGCAGGCGGGTCTCCTCGGCCTGGGTACGGGCCGACTCCAACTGGGCCTGCGCCTGTTGTACGTCGGCGATGGCCGCGGCCCCGCCGTGATACAGGTTCTGCGTGAGCTGCAGCGCCCGCACGTACTCGGTGACCGTGTGATCGAGCAGCTGCTGCTCGATGTCCAGGCCGCGCAGCGTGAAGTAGTCACTGGCCAGCTCGGCGCGCACGCTGAGATCGAGCGCCGCGACGTCCCCGGCGCTCGCCTGCTCGCTGGCACGCGCGCCAGCGAGGGTGTTACGCACGCGGCCGAAGACGTCCAGCTCGTAGGACACGTCTGCCCCGGCGGTGAAGACATTCCCGATAGGTGGCTTGCCGGGGGTGTAGGTGGGCGAATTGAGCGAGGTCTGTGAGCGGGTGGCGTTCGCCTGCGCCGTCAGCGTCGGGAACCATGCTGCGCGTGCCATTCGGGTCTGGGCGCGCGCCTGATCGAGACGTGCGAGCGCCGCCCGCAGGCTCTGATTGGCATCGGTGGCCTGTCTTTCGAGCTCATCGAGCTCCCGGTCCTGATACATCGTCCACCAGCGGCCGCGCGCCGTAGCGTCCGCGGGCGTGGCGAGCTTCCACTCGCCGGCCTCCTTGTAGGAGTCCGGCGCGGCAGGCACGGACGGGCGTTGATAACGCGGGCTGAGCGAACAACCGCTCAGCGCGCCCAGCACCGCCACGGCCAGCGATGCCGCACGTCTCATCAGGAAGGTCCTGCCGCGCCATGCGGCGGCGCTCGCGGCTGCGCGACGCGCACCGCGGCCCCCTCGCTGATGGAATCGGGGGGATTGACCACCAGGGTGTCAGCCGCGTCGAGCCCGGTCAGCACCTCGATCTCGGTGCCGAAATCCCGCCCCTGGGTGATGGATTTCAGGCGCACACGATGCTCGCGGTCGAGCGTGGCGACCTGCAGGCCCTGCGCGCGAAACAACACCGTATTCACCGGCACCCGCAGGGTGTTCGCGCCGGCCGACAGCGTAAAGTACACCTGCGCATAGGAGCCCGGCAGCAGCTCGCCCTGAGCATTGTCGATCTGCAGCTCCGCCTGCAGCGTGCGTGAGGTGGCATCCAGTGCGCGCGCGGTGGAAGCGACGGAGGCGGAGTAGCGCTGCGCTGGGCGATCCGCGAATACCAGCTCTGCCGTCAGGCCCGGCTGAATGGCGGCCGCATACGCCTGCGGCACCGACACGTAGATGCGCAGCCGGTGCGTGTCGGCCACGCGGAACAGAGCGCTGCCCGGGTTCTGTCCGGCGTTGATCAATGCGCCGACGTCGGTATTGCGTTCGGTGACCACGCCGCCGAAGGGCGCCACCACACGCTTGAAGGACTCCAGGTCAGCCAGGCGTGCCAGGTTGGCGGCCGCCGATTGCCGCGCTGCGGCCTTGGCGGCCGCATCCCCGGCGCGCTGATCGGCGTCCTGCTGCGAAACCGACTCCGTCGCCAGCAGACCCTTCCATCGCTCGTTGGTGGTGCGCGCGAGCTCGTAGTTGGCCTGCGCGGTCGCCAGATCCGCCTGCGCCTGGCGCAGCTGCTGGTCCACTTCCGGGGCGTCGATCTCGGCGAGCAGCTGGCCTTTCTTCACCGTCGTGCCGATGTCGGTGTACCAGGCCTTCAGATAGCCGCTGGTGCGCGCGTAGATCGGCGCCTCGTAGTAGGCCTGGACGCTCCCTGGCAGCACCAGGGTGTTGGAGGCCGGACCGCGGCTGGGCTTCACCGTCGCGACCGTTGCAACCGCAGCCTCATCGGCCTCGCGCCCGAGGGTGTTGCGGGCGCTGAGCCGGCTCACGATGCCCCAGACCGCCAGCACCACGGCGAGAGCGAGCGCCATGAGCGCCAGGCGCCGCACGCGTGTGGCCGCTGGGGCAGGGAAGGGCGGCAGGTCGGACATCAGCTGCTCCGGCGTCCGTGGATGAGGGTGAATACGGTGGGGACGAAGAACAATGTAGCCACGGTAGCGAAAACCAGGCCACCGATCACGGCGCGGCCGAGCGGCGCGTTCTGCTCCCCGCCCTCACCGAGCCCCAGAGCCATGGGCACCATGCCGATGATCATCGCGAGCGCGGTCATCAGCACCGGGCGGAAGCGCGTGACTCCTGCCTGCAGGGCGGCATGGGAGGCGCCATCGCCGGCGTCCAGGCGCTGGCGCGCGAAGCTGACGACCAGAACACTGTTGGCGGTGGCCACCCCCATGCACATGATCGCGCCGGTGAGGGCCGGCACGCTCACCGGCGTGTGTGTCATGAACAGCATCCATACGATCCCGGCCAGCGCCGCGGGCAGGGCGGTGATGATGATGAACGGGTCGAGCCAGGACTGGAAATTGACCACGATCAGCAGGTAGACCAGCACGATCGCGGCCGCGAGCCCGAGCAGCAGCCCCGCGAATGAATCGGTCATGGTCCTCACCTGGCCGCGCACGGTCACCTGCGAGCCGTGTGGCACGGAGCGCTGCGTGTCGGCGATCACTTTGTCGATCTGCGCAGACACGAAGCCGAGGTCGGTCCCCTCGACGGCTCCGAAGATGTCGATCACCGGCGTGGCGTCGTAGTGGCTCACGACCGCAGGCGCCACGCCGCGATGGAAGCTCGCCAGGTTGGCGAGCAGCTGCGCAGTATGGCCAGCCCCGCCGGTGGTCGCGGAAGTACTCCCGACCGGTGTGAGCGCCCCGCCCGCCGTGGTGCCGGTGACCGGTGTGGTCGCCAGGTCCAGGAGGGAGGTCAACCGGAACTGCGGCGTCTGGGCCGCGATGCTGTACTGGGTGCCGCTCTTCGGGTCGATCCAGAAGGACAGCGTGGTCTGCGAGCTGCCCGACAGCGATACCAGGAGATCCGAGGCGACATCGGTCTCGGACAGCCCGAGCAGCGCCGCCCTGCTGCGATCGACCTCGACGTTGAGGGTCGGGTAATCGAAGGCCTGCTGGATGCGCAGATCAACGACCCCGGGGATGTGGTGCATCCTCTCGAGCAGCGCGTTGGCGTACGCGCGGTTGGCCGCGACGTCGAAGCCCGATACCTGCACGTCGAGCGGAGCCGGCAGTCCGAAATTGAGGATCTGACTGACGATATCCGCCGGCAGGAACGCGAAGGTCGTAGAGGGGTAGAGCGAGGCGAGGTTCGCCCGCAGCGTGCGCGCGTAGTCTGCGGTCGGCCGATGGTCCGCAGAGAGATTCACGAAGACATCGGCGTCGCCCGGGCCCACCGGCGCCGAGGTGGAATAAGCCAGATTGATGCCGCTGTAGGGCACGCCGATGTTGTCGACGATGGTCGCAATCTCGTGCGCGGGAATCAGCTGGCGGATCGTCGCCTCGACGCGATCGCACAGGCTCGCCGTTTCATCGATGCGAATGCCGGTCGCGGCGCGCAGGTGCAGCTTGATCTGGCCGGCATCCACACTGGGGAAGAAGTCCTGGCCGAGGCCGGGCAGGTAACGGCCGAACGGGAAGGCGAGCAGGGCGGTGGCCGCCATGGCGGCGAGGAACGGCACTGCGAAGCGCGGGCCGCTCGCCAGGGCGCCCTCGAGCAGCGCGTGATAGCCCGCGCGCACCCGCGTGAACCACTCATCGAAACGCCGCTGCAGAAGCTGCGGCAGGCCGCGCGGCGGCTGTGTTGCGTGTGCATGCCGCTGCAGCCAGTATTTCGCGAGGGTCGGCACCAGCGTACGGGACAGCAGGTAGGAGGCCAGCATCGCGAACACCACCGCCTCGGCCATGGGCACGAACAGGTAGCGGGCGATGCCCACCAGCATGAACATCGGCACGAACACGATGCAGATGGCGAGGGTGGAGACGAACGCCGGCACGGCGATCTCGTGCGCGCCGTTCAGGATCGCCGCCTCCACCTCCTCGCCATGCTCGAGGTGCCAGTTGATGTTCTCGATGGTGACGGTGGCGTCATCGACCAGAATGCCGACGGCGAGCGCCAGGCCGCCGAGCGTCATGATGTTGATCGTCTCACCGAGCGCCGACAGGCAGATGATGGAGGCGAGGATCGACAGCGGGATCGACACGGCGATGATGAGGGTGCTGCGCCAGCTCCCCAGGAATAGCAGGATCATGAGAGCGGTCAGCGCGGCGGCGATCACCGCCTCGCGCACCACGCCGGAAATGGCGGCGCGCACGAACAGCGACTGGTCGCCCACCAGGTCGACGTTGAAACCCGGCGGCAGCGCGTCGCGGATCCGCGGCAGACGTTGCTTGATGGCGCGGATGATGTCGAGGGTCGAGGCGCTGCCGGTCTTGAGCACGCTCAGCAGCACGCCGCGGTGGCCGTCGCGGCGCACGATGTTGGTCTGCGGCGGGTAGCCGTCGCGCACGTGCGCCACGTCACGCACATAGATCACGTTGCCATTGCGCGTGGTGACCGGCAGGTCGTTGAGCTCCGCCACCGTCGTGGGGTTGGAGTTGACCGAGACGAAGTACTCCCGGTCGCCGATCTTCTGGGTGCCCGCCGGCAGGATCGAGTTCTGCGTGGTGAAGGCGGCGGTCACATCGTTTCCCGACAGCCCGTGGGCGCGCAGGGCGTCGGGATCCAGATCGACCTGCACCTGGCGCTGCAGGCCGCCGTAGGGGTAGGGCATGGAGGCGCCCGCGACGGTGGAGAGCCCGGTGCGGATGATGTTGTTGCCGAGATCGAACAGCTGGGCTTCCGAGAGGTTCTCGCTCGAGAGGGCGAGCTGCAGTATGGGGACCGAGGAAGCGTTGTAGGCGAGGATGAAGGGCGGCGTAGTGCCGGGGGGCGCAGAGCGCAGATTGGTCTGCGATATCCCGGTAACCTGCGCGAACGACAGCTCTTCGTTGACGTTGGGCTGGAAGAAGTACTTCACCACCGAGGTGCCGCTCAGGGACTGCGACTCGGTGTGCTCGACGTCGTTGACCGTGGTCTGCGCGTTACGCTCGGTCCCGAGAATCATGCGGGTCGCCATCTCCTCGGGCGACAGGCCGGTGTACTTCCACACCGTGGCCACTACCGGAATCCTGATGTTGGGAAAGATGTCGGTCGGCGTGCGCCAGATCGCGAACGTGCCGAGCAGCATGATCACGATGGCCAGGACGACGAAGGTGTACGGGCGCCGCAGCGCCAGTCTGACGATCCACATCGGCCTAGCAGCATAAACCGGCGGGGTGATGATTGCGCGGCGCCGCACTGCGGGGTGCGGCGGCCGCGGAGCTCGCCGCCTGCCTCGCCAGCGTGCTCGCCGAGGTTCGTGCGCGCACCGCACCCGAGTGCCCGGCAATACCGGCCACCCGGCCAGGCTTCAGCGCTCCTGGTTAGTCCTCGTCCCGGCGCCGCGAATCAGGAGCCCGCAGCGGGGGCCTTCTCGGGACCCCAGATACGATTGTGGCGCGTTTCCGGCATCACAAAGAGGCAGATGAGGAACGCCACCGCCGGCACCGCAATGGGGTAGATCAGTGCGCGGCCCACGCTGCCGGTCGACAGAAATGCGGCCGAGGTGATGAACGGCACCAGGCCCCCGCCCCAACCGTTGCCGATGTGGTAGGGCACCGAGACCGACGTATAGCGGATGCGGCTCGGGAAATACTCTGCCAGGAACGCCCCGACCGGGCCGTACACCATGCCGACGTAGGACACCAGGATGAATATGATGAAGATGGCGGTCGGATAATTGACTGCGCCGGGGTTCGTGACTTCACCAAGCCATGAATACAGCGGGTAATACGTGACGGCTGCCAGGAACATCCCACCGAGAATGACCGGCTTGCGGCCGATGTTGTCGGAGAGCCACCCGAAGAGGATCAACGTCGGGGAGGCGATGAGCAGGGCTACGCCGACAATGTAGCTGGAAGTCAGCACGTCGAGCTTTTTCACCGTCTGCAGGAAGTAGAGGGCCCAGAACTGGCCGCTGTACCACACGACGCCCTGCCCGAGCAAAACCACGATAGCAACCAGGATGAATTTGATGTTGGGGCTCAGGAATGCCTCTCTCCACGGGTTTCGTACCATCCCGCCCCTGGCCTTCATCTCCTGGAATATCGGAGTTTCCCCCAGTTGCAGCCGGATGTAGATCGCCATCATCACCAGCAGGAAAGAGATGAGGAACGGAATCCGCCAGCCCCATGCGTTGAACTCGTCATTTCCCAGGTAGGTCCGGGTACCGACGATCACTGCGAGGGAAACCACGATCCCGAGCGTCGGCGAGGTCTGCAGCCAGCCGGTGTAGTATCCCCGGCGCTCGTCGGAGACGTGCTCGGCGACGTAGGTGATCGCGCCGCCGTATTCCCCGCCCAGGCACAGCCCCTGGATGATTCTCAGGCCGAACAGAATAAAGGCAGCGGAAACGCCAATCGAGGCGTAGGTGGGTATCAGGCCGATGGCGGCGGTGCCTAAGCCCATGCCGCTCAGAGTCACGATAAAGGTGTATTTGCGGCCCACCCGGTCACCCAGATATCCAAACAAAAACGCGCCCAATGGGCGAATCAGGAAGCCGGCGGTAAACAGGGCGATCGTGCTCAGCAGCGCCGCTGTCGGGTTGGTTTTGTCGAAGAACTTGACCGACAGGACCGCGGCCAAACTACCGAAGATGTAGAAGTCGTACCATTCGATGACGTTGCCGACGGCGGCGGCGATCACTACACGACGGAAGTTCTGTGGGATCCCGGCCATAGTATTCCCCTGGTTTGTTCGGATTATCTCGGTCTATGGTATACGTCGTACTCGACCCTGTCTCACGCTTGATAGTCAGCCGCCACGGTCTGGTCCGGCGCCGGCTTGCGCGCACTGATTGCGCTGAACAGCGGCGTCAGCACGGCCGCCACCACCAGGTTGAGGAGCAAGGTGTAAAAGGCCGTGTAGCCCGGGAAGCTGTAGCCGCCGAAGGCGAGCGGATAGGCGGGCTTGAGCTCCGCGGCGATGGCCATCGCGGTGCCGGCATAGGTGCCGACGGCCCAGCCGATGAGCAACGCCCAGGAGTTGAACCAGCGGGTGTAAACACCCAGCATCACGGCGGGCAGCGTCTGGATGATCCAGATCCCGCCCAGCAATTGCAGCTCGATCGCGTACTTGGTCGGCACGAACAGGATGAAGATGAGCGCGCCGAGCTTGACGATCAGCGACACCCACTTTGCCATCTGGGCTTCCTGGCGGTCGGTCGGATTCTGGTTGACGAACTCACGGTGAATGTTGCGCGTGTAGAGATTCGCGGCGGCGATCGACATGATGGCCGCCGGCACCAGGGCGCCGATACCAATCGCCGCGAAGGCGATCCCGACGAACCACGACGGGAAGCCGTGCAGCAACAATGCCGGCACCGCGAAGTTGTTGCCGAACTGCTTGAAGCCGGCGGCGAATTCCGGCAGGCCCTTGACCCCGGCGGCGATCGCGAAGAAGCCCAGCAGCGCCAGCAGCCCCAGCATGAAGGTATAGCCGGGCAACAAGGCGGCGTTGCGGCGCACGACCCGGCCGCTGCTGGCGCTCAGGATGCCGGTCAGGGTGTGAGGATACAGGAACAGCGCCAGCGCCGAACCCAACGCCAGTGTCGCATAGGCGCCGTATGCCCCGGTGGTCTGGGGTCCGGGAACTGCCAACAACAGCTTCTGCGCGGGCACGGCCGCGAAGATCTTCCCAAAGCCGCCCAGCTCGATGGGGATGACGATGACGGCCGCGAAGGCAGTGAGGTAGATCAGGATGTCCTTGACGATCGCGATCGATGCGGGCGCGCGCAATCCGCTCGAATAGGTGAAGGCCGCGAGCACTGCGAAGGCGATGATGAGAGGCAAGTCGGCGGCCAGGCCGGTTCCGGAGATGCCCAGAGCGCCGATCACGACCTGGATACCGACCAGTTGCAGGGCGATGTAAGGCATCGTCGCGACGATGCCGGTGATGGCTATCGCGAGGGCCAGCCAGCGATTGCCGAAGCGGCCGCGCACGAAATCACCCGCCGTGATGTAGCCGTGCTTGTGACACACGTGCCACAGGCGCGGAAACACCAGGAACAGGATGGGATAGATCACGATCGTGTAGGGCACCGCAAAAAAAGCCACGGCGCCGGCGCCGAAGGCGAGGGCGGGGACGGCGATGAAGGTGTAAGCGGTGTAGACATCGCCACCCACGAGGAACCAGGTGACAACGGTACCGAAGCGCCGGCCGCCCAGTCCCCACTCATGCAGCAAGTTGAGATCGCCCTTGCGCCAGTGCGCGGCGGCGAAGCCCAACCAGGTGATAAAGGCAAACAGCAGTACGAAGATCGTGAGCGCAACCCAGTTCACGTCCTGCATGACATTCCCCCTGGCTTGTCCGGTTCGGTGTCGGGCTACTTCTCAGTGGCCAGATAGATCACCGCCGTGATTACGGCGCTGATGAGGACCCACAGGAGCTGATACCAGTAGAAGAAAGGAACGCCCATCCAATACGGTTCGGCACTGTTGTAGAAGGGCGGCCACAGCACGGCGATGAACTGGACGAGAAACAGCAGGTACCACCAGCTCCATTCGCTGCGTTTTGGCTGTGCATCGTTCATGAGAGCCTCCATCCGCACGGTCTCAGGGCCGGTAGAGACTCGGCCCCGAGACCGCAGTTCGGATGCATTTGCCGGTTCTAGAACCTGAAGCGGACACCGGTGGTGGTGGTGAGGGTGGACTTATTGAGGAAGCCGTTGGCGAGTCCGTCCTGCACGCCGGTCCAGAAGGTGCCGAAGTAGCCGTCGAAGCGCTTGGCGAATTTATAGTCGGCCAACAGGGAGATCGAGGACTCGGTGCCGCTGCAGCCGCTGCTGCGGTTGTCGGAGCAGCCGGTGTTGGCGCCGGTGGCGAAACTGTCCTGCTTGTAGCCGTAGAAGGCGGCGGCCAAATCCAGCTGCGGGGTG
>DATGVL010000020.1:0-110641 GCA_035300445.1 Steroidobacteraceae bacterium | reverse complement strand
GCCCAGGGGCGTGTGGGGCGCGTGGGTCGCGGTGATCGTCGCGATATTCAGTTACCTCAGCATCGAGATGATCGCCGTTGCGGCAGGGGAGGCCGCGCAACCGGAGATTGCCGTCACGCGCGCATTTCGCTCGACGGTGTTTCGGCTGATCCTTTTCTATCTGCTGACACTCGCCCTGGTGCTGGCGATCGTGCCGTGGACCGCCGCGGGCATCGAGGAGAGCCCGTTCGTGAAGGTCATGCGCGCGCTGCGGGTGCCGGCTGCTGCCGGCATTTTCAACTTCGTCATCCTGGTCGCCGCACTGTCGGCGATGAACAGTCAGCTCTACATCACCACGCGCATGATGTTCAGCCTGTCGCGGGCCCATCATGCGCCGAGGCGCTTTGGCCTCCTCAACCGGCGCGGCGTTCCGGTGCAGGCACTGCTGTTCTCGAGCATCGGCATCGCGCTCGCCACCGTGCTGAGCATCGTGGCGAGAAGGTCGGCGTTCATTCTCATGGTTTCGATTTCGGCCTTTGGCGCAATGTTCACCTGGATGATGATCTTCGTTACCCACTATCGCTTCCGGCGCGTGCGCGCATGCACCGGCTCTGCGCCCTTGCGCTTCCGCATGGCCGGCTTTCCCGCCACGACACTGCTCGGCGCCACGCTCATGGCAGCCGTCCTGCTCACGACGGCCTTTACGGACGCGTTCCGCATGACGCTGGTCTTCGGGCTGCCGTTTCTGGCGTGCCTGACCGCGGCATACTGGATCTGGCGCCGACAGAACGCGCGCACCCCCATATCCAGTGCCGGCAGCACCTGAGCACTGGACGGGTGACTCCTGTGCGCGTCATTAACTTGCCACCTACCCGGGAGTAAGCTCCGGAAGGAGAAATAGAGGAGCTGGACCCATGGCCACGAAACCGATTCCGGACGGATACCGCACGGCGACCCCGTACCTGATCATCAAAGGCGCCGCGGAGGCGATCGAATTCTACAAGCGCGCCTTCGGCGCAACGGAGCTGCTGCGCATGGCCGATGCGCAGGGCCGGGTGGGTCACGCCGAGATCAAGATCGGCGACTCCGTGATCATGCTTGCCGACGAGCACCCCGCCATGGGCTACCGCGGGCCGCGCTCGCTCGGCGGATCGAGTGTCAGCATCCTGCTGTATCTGGCGGAGGTGGACGCGGTGTTCGAACGCGCCGTCAGGGCCGGGGCGAAGGCGCAGCGGCCGGTGGCGGATCAGTTCTACGGCGACCGCTCGGGCACGCTCGAGGACCCGTTCGGTCATGTCTGGACGGTCGCGACGCACGTGGAAGACGTGCTGCCGGAGGAAATGCAGCGCCGGGCCGAGGCCGCAATGAAATCATCCGTCACATCCTGAGATCGCCCCTCGCGATGCTCCGAAGCGGCGGGCCGCCGCGTATTCTGTCCGCCGCCGCCGTGCTGTTGCGCAATGCGGCTGCGCTCCTGCATGATGAAGAAAAGCGCTGAATGGGCATTGGGGGGAGGCAGCCGGGCCGCCTGCAGGCGGACGGCGGGCCGACATGGTATTCAACTCGCTCACGTTCGTCGTGTTCTTTGCGTGTGTGCTCGCGCTGCACGCGCTGCCGCTGCCCTGGACCACGAAGAAAATCAATCTGCTGATCGCGAGTTACCTGTTCTACGCGGCGTGGAATCCGCCGTTCGTGATCCTGCTGTGGGTGTCGACCGTCATCGACTGGTACGCCGCGCAGGGCCTCGTAAAAGCGCGACGGCCCGCTACCCGCCACGCCTGGATGCTGCTGTCGGTGATCGCGAACCTCGGCATGCTGGGGTATTTCAAGTACGGACAGTTCCTGCTCGATAACTTCACCACCCTGATGTCCGTGATCGGCGTCGCCTATCACCCGGCGCACTACGACATCGTCCTGCCGGTGGGCATCTCCTTCTATACGTTCGCGACCATGTCGTACACGCTGGACGTGTACCTGCGGCGCGCGGCCCCGGCACAGAACCTGCTCGACTACGCCCTGTTCGTGACCTTCTTCCCGCACCTGGTGGCGGGTCCCATCATGCGCCCGACTGAATTGGTGCCGCAGTTCGCGCAACCGCGCCGCGCCAGCGGGGAGCAGCTGCGCTTCGGGCTGGCGCTCATGACCCTCGGTCTCTTCAACAAGATCGTGCTCGCCGACAGTTTCCTCGCGAGCGCCGCGGAGCGTGTCTACGACAGCGACAAGATCCCGGGAGCGCTGGATGCCTGGGCGGGGACGCTGGCCTTCAGCGGTCAGATCTTCTGCGACTTCGCCGGCTATTCGACCACCGCGATCGGCGCGGCGCTGTGCCTGGGATTCGCCATGCCGGACAACTTCCGCTTCCCCTACGCGGCGGTGGGGTTCTCGGACTTCTGGCGCCGCTGGCATATCACGCTGTCCTCGTGGCTGCGCGATTACCTCTACATTCCGCTCGGCGGTAATCGCCACGGTGCGCGGCGCGCCTATGCCGCCCTCATGACGACCATGTTGCTGGGCGGGCTGTGGCACGGCGCGAACTGGACCTTCGTTGCCTGGGGCGGCCTGCACGGGGTGTATCTCGCCGTCGAGCGGGCGCTGCGGGCGCGCTTCGCCAACTACCGCCCCGGACCGCTCGTGTTCGTGGCGCTCGGGCTGCTCACCTATACGCTGGTGAACGTGACCTGGGTGTTCTTCCGCGCCAAGACCTTCGGCAAGGCCTGGAGCGTGCTGCGGGGCATGTTCGGCCAGAACGCCGCCGCCAAGCCGATCCTGGCGACCTTCAATCTGCTGTCGGTGGCTGCGATCGTGGGCGGGATCCTGCTCACGCACTGGCTGATGCGTGCGCGCACGCTCGAGTCGGTCATCGCACGCGCCCCGGCGCTGGCGCTGTCCATGATCTGGGCGCTGATGGCCTTTGCGATCGTCATTGCCCAGGGAGCTGGAAATGCATTCATCTACTTCCAGTTCTGACGCCCGGCACGATGCGGCGGACGAATATCTGCGCCAGAGCGCGCCGGACCGCTATGCGCGTCAAACTGCGGCCGATCGACCCGGTGTGGCGCAGCCAGTGCCGGTGCGTCCGGTGCCGGTGCAGCCCTGGGGCAGGATCCTGCTCGGCGCAGTGCTGCTGCTAGCGCTGCTGGTGACAGGGTGGGAGGAGTACTGGCGTGCGTATGGCGTGCGGCCGAGCATCACGAATAACTTCGGCCTGTGGGCGATTCAACGCCGGCGCATCGATGCCGGCGAGGGCGACGCGACGGTGCTGGCCGGCGCCTCGCGCTTGTATTTCGATATGCAGTTACACGTCTGGGAGCGCATGGCGGGGAGGCGTCCGATTCAGCTTTCCTTCGAAGGCACTTCACCCCTTGCAGCCGTGGAGGACCTTGCGGCCGATCCGCAGTTTACCGGGCGCCTGTTGATCGCAGTCGAGCCGGATCTGTTCTTTTCGGGCTATGAGTATCGCGGCGGGGCGATCCGCTATGCACGCAAGGAATCGCCTTCGCAGCGCACCGGGCAGTGGCTGTCGATGCACCTGATCGAGCCATATCTCGCCTTCGATGATCCGGACTACTCGCTGCAGACCGTGCTCGCGCGCCAGCGCTGGCCGGCCCGTCCGGGCCTGCATTCCTTCACCAGGGTGCGCAAGCTCGCCGAGACCGAGGCCGACCGTAACAGTCACCTGTGGGACAAAGTTGACATCGATCCGAAGTACCGCGCGCTGGCGCGTAGCATCTGGGCGGAGGAGTTCGTGCCATCCGACGATGATCCCTCGCCCGCGGAGGCTATGAAATCCGAGAAGGAACAGATCGAGCGGAGCGCCAAGGCCGTCGCGCGACTGCGGGCGCGCGGGGTGAAGGTGCTGTTCGTGCGTATGCCTAGCACGGGCCCGTTTCTCGAATTCGAGGACCGGATGCATCCGCGAGCGCGGTCCTGGGACGCGTTGCTCAGCGCCACCCGGGCGCCGGGCATTCATTTCGAGGACTATCCCGAGCTGCAGGGCTACAACCTGCCGGAGTGGTCGCATCTGGCACGTGCCGACGCTGAGCGCTTCACCGCGGCGCTGTACCGGATCATAGAACGCGACTTCTGGGGTCTGAAGACCGTGGCTTCCGCCGTGCAATCGAACGCCGAGCCGGCGCGCTGAGCGCGCGCGGCACGCGCGCACGGCACAATGGCTCGCGCGCCGGCGTCGCGGGCCGCTCAGGAAGGGTTCTTCACCCAGCCGCGCGGCTTGCGGTTGAACCCGACCTGCACGTCGACGAGCTTCTTGCCGCACCGGCACCTGAATCTCGCGATGATGTTGGCGATGGGCTCGTCCCAGCCGCCGCGGCAGTGACGCGCGAGAAACGCGGGCGCCATCTCCCGCGAGTGCCGGCAGCTGCGGCAGGTGACGAGGATGACGTAGTCGCCAAAGTGATCGCGCAGCCTTTCGAGCGCATTCCACGGGAGCATGGCGCGAGTGTGGACAACGCCGCCGGCGTGCGTCCACACAGTGCTACAGTGCTGGCGACACTGTTTGAGGCCAAACCATGTGCGGCAAGTACATCCTTGCGCAAGCCGCCAAGGCCGAGCGGGCGATGGGGATCCGGCGCGGACGCTGGGAGTATCCGCTGAGCTACCGCGTGCTGCCGACCGAGCAGGTTCCGGTCGTGGTGGCAGAGTCCGGCGAGCGTGAGGCGGCGATGATGCGCTGGGGCCTGATCCCTTACTGGGCTTACGGGGTGCCGCTCAGGGCCTCCACCATCAATGCCACCGTGGAGCGCATCGACAGCGCTCCGAGTTACAGGGATCCGTGGCATCGCGGCCAGCGATGCATTCTGGTCATGGGCGGCTTCTACGAGCCGCACGTGAACGAGGACGGTACGCGCGACCCCTTTTTCGTGCAGCTCGCCGACCGCGAGGTGTTCGGCGTCGCGGGCCTGTGGGATCGCTCGCGGCGGCAGGACGGATCGCACGTCTTTTCCTGCACGCTGATCACGGTGCCTGCCAACCGCCTGCTGGCCGAGGTGCACAACGGCAAGCAACGCATGCCGGCGATCCTTGCGGAAAGCGAGCACGAGGCCTGGCTCAGCGGCGCGCCGCCGGACGCCAGGCTGGCGCTGAAAAGCTACCCCGAGGAACTGATGGTGGCCTGGAAAGTGAGTCGCCGGGTGAACAGCCCTAAGCTGCCGAACGATGCGACCCTGATCGAGCCCGTCTAGAGTGCGAGGTGCGTCACAGTTCACGGCCTGTGCAGGGCCGGGGGTGTGTCATTCACATTGACCGTTGGCATAGTTCGCGCCGTGTGTGCGATCGATGAACACCGAGGAGTGCTTATGAGAGCGATCCGTTTCCTATTGCAATCGGCCGCCGCCCTGGTGGCGGCCGTGCCCCTGGTCCACGCGCAGAGTGTGAGTGTCAGTGCGACCATCACCGGCGAAATCGTTCCGGGAGTGTATGGCCGGGTGGTGCTGGGAAACCGGCCGCCACCGCCGGTCCTCTACGTGCAGCCGGTAGTCGCCGTGCCGGTGGTGGTGGCTCAGCCTGTGCCGATGGAGCCGATCTATCTGCACGTGCCGCCGGGTCACGCGAAGAACTGGCGCAAGCACTGCCACGAGTACAACGCCTGCAACCGGCCGGTGTATTTCGTGCGCTCCGCGGAGTACGAGCCTGGCTATCGTCACGAGCGCCGCCGGGAGCACGGGCATGCACACCATGGTGAGCATGGAGACGATGAGCGCGGCGATCGTGGCCACGACCACGGACATCACGACGACTGAGGTGGCCGCCCGCGTGCGGCTATGCTACGGGCCAGGTTGATCCGTCGCGGGTATTCATCGTCAACGCCCAACGCCCAGGCCGGACACCGGTGACAAGGTCATGGTGGAGATGGCGGTGCAATGAGCAACGGGAGCTCGCCGGCCGCGGGCTTGGCGCGCCGCGCGTCATCGTACAGGCCCCAGTGCGCCTCTTCGGGGTGCGGGCCGGGCACCGGAGTCGCATCCGCGCTGCGCCACGGGGCATCGAACGCGGCGAAGTACGCGAACGCGCGATCGCGGGTTGCGGGGAAGCGCTGGCGCAGCTCGCGGTAGAAAGATGCCTGCTGCGCAGCGCTGAAGCCGGCGCTCGCCGGTGCGCTCGGCACGCCGGTCTCCTTCACCAGGATGGGTCCACAGTAGCTCTGCGCCAGTCTCGCAACCACGTTCACCACCAACTGCGCGCCGGCGCCCTCGGGGGCATCGCGGAACCACGGCTGGAAGATGGGATGCACGTTCACCAGGAGAAAATCGAGCTCACCGAGCAGCGCGGCGGCCGACTCAGGGTAGTACATGTGAAACGGCTCGCTGGTGGACAGGGGAGTGTCGGGCAGCCTCGCGCGCACACTGGCGATCACGGCAATGAGGCCGGTGAAATCGCTGCGCCTGCTGAAGAGCCGCTCGTTGCCGAGGGACACCCCGGCCACCAGGCGCGGATAGTGACGCGCGGCGTCGATCGCGGCGCTGACCTCCGCCTCATCGAGCGGGTCCCACACCCCGATGATGAGTGCGCGAAACTTCAGAGACGCCGCTATGGACGGGATGTTCTCGGCGCCGTGCAGCGCCTCGTAGGTGAGGAGCGAATCGAACCGCGGCCGCAGGACCGCCAGGTCCGCACGGATGCCGGCCGCATCCGCCGCGCTGACTCGCCCGTTTGTCACCTGCAGGGAAGTCGGCTCATAGGCCACGAAGCGCCCGTGCGCCAGCGCCTCGCGCAAACGCGCCAGGGCGGGTGCAGCGGCGGGGCCGTGCTTGCAGACAGCTGGCGGGGCTGCACTCGCTGCGGCGTCCGCGGCCGCACCGAGGGCGAGGGCGAGGGCGAGGGCGAGGGCGATGAGGCGGATCACCGTGGGCTGGCTCCCGTGTGGCCGATTGTGCCAGAGTCTACGCTGGCGCCCGCGCGGCGACCGGCGCCTCAAGGAGTCTGGGTCATGCCGAGCCAACAAGACAAGGCGATACGCTTTCGGGCGCTGCACGAGACTCCCGGCATCTTCGTGATTCCCAACGTCTGGGATGGCGGCTCGGCGAGTGTCATGGCGGGACTCGGATTCGAGGCGCTCGCGACCTCGAGCGCCGCGTGCGCAGCGACGCTGGGCAAGCTCGATGGTGAAATCACGCGCGAGGAGGCGCTGGCGCACGCACGGCTGATCGTGCACCTGAGCCCGCATCCCGTGGCCGCCGATCTCGAGAACGGCTTCGGTGACTCGCCCGAGACGGCGGCGGAAACCATCCGCCTGGCCGCCGCTGCCGGCCTCGTGGGCGGCTCGATCGAGGATGCCAGCGGCAATCCGCGCGCGCCGATCTACGCGCTCGGAGAGGCGGTGGAGCGCGTGGCGGCTGCGGCGGAGGCGGCGCGCCGTCTGCCCTTCCCGTTCATGCTCACCGCGCGCGCCGAGAACTTCCTGCACGGCAACCCTGACCTGAACGACACCGTGCGCCGCCTGCAGGCTTTCCAGCGCGCCGGTGCCGATGTCCTGTTTGCACCGGGGTTGCCCGACCTGGCCGCGGTGCGCACGGTGTGCAGCGCACTCGCGAAGCCGGTCAACTTCATGGTCGGGATGCGCGGCAGATCGTTCGCACTCGCCGATCTTGCGGCCGCAGGGGTCAGGCGCGTGAGCCTTTCCACCTCGCTCTATCGCGCTGCGATCACCGGTGTAATTGCCGCGGCGCGCGAAGCGAAGCAAGCCGGGACCTTCAGCTATGTCGAGACCCTGATGAAGGGAGACGAGCTGGACGGATACCTGCGGCAGCAGGCTCTGGCGCGCAACTAAGCCGCGCCACGGCAGCCTCAAGCCGGCGGCGTATCTCCGGGCCGCGCGCTGCGTAACCACTCGAGGAACCTCTGCACCGAGGCATCTCCCTCGGCGGGCGCCCAGGGAGCGAACTCGGCCGCCGTGGCCGGATCGTACGGGCCCTCCTTGATCTCGAGGAAGGCACCGCCGGCGGCGCCCGGGACCACCGTATGCCAGGCGCCCTGGGGCGTCTCGTACCCAATGCTGTCGGTGCCGTCGCCGACGCCGTAGCGCGCCGTCACGCGGCCGCGCTCGTCGAAGGTCAGGACGTCCACACGCCCGCGCACGATCACCGCCAGCTCCGAGCGGGTCTTATGCCGATGCGGCCGGAAGTACGAGTCGCCGCAGGCCACTACGACGAAGCGCTGCACCGGATCGGCGGCTGTGGCGTGGATGTTGTGATGGGCGCGGGCGCGCGGACTCGACGCCGCCTTCGCGGCGAGCTCATCCAGCAGGTTTCGCGACAGCAGCTTCACGCCGCCAGCATATCAACCCGCTCGTGGGGCGTGCTGCTTGTGAACGTCTGGCAGAAACGCGGCCAGCAGCCCGATAAGCGGCAGGAAAGCGCACAGCTGATACACGAAATCGATGCCGATGTGGTCGGCCACTTTGCCGAGCACCGCCGCGCCGACGCTGCCCATGCCGAACGCCAGCCCGAAGAACAGTCCCGCGACCATGCCGGTGCGGCCGGGCAGCAGGTCCTGTGCGTACACCACGATCGCCGGAAACGCCGAGGCGAGGATCAGGCCGATCGGCACGGTGAGCACACAGGTCCAGAAGAGATTCGCGTGCGGCAGCAGCAGAGTAAACGGCAGAACGCCCAGGATCGAGGCCCAGATGATGTACTTGCTGCCGAGCCGATCGCCCAGGGGGCCGCCGGCCATGCCGCCCACTGCCGCAGAGGCCAGGAACACGAACAGCAGCAGCTGGGAAGTGCGCACCGAAACGTGAAAGTGATCGATGAGGTAGAAGGTGTAATAGCTGGTGATGCTCGCGAGGTAGACGTACTTCGAGAACACCAGCGCCAGCAGCACCGTGATGGCGAGGACGACGTGACCGCGCGTGGCGCTCGATGCCTGCGATCCCGCCGCGCGCGCCAGGCGCGTGATGCCGTGCGTCTTGTACCAGTGTCCGACATTGATGAGTACCACGATGCCGAGCAGTGCCGCGATGGAGAACCACGCCACGCTCGACTGGCCGCGCGGCAGCACGACGAAGGCCGCGAGCAACGGGCCCGCCGAGGTGCCAAAGTTGCCACCGACCTGGAACACCGATTGCGCGAGTCCATGCTTGCCACCCGAGGCCATGCGCGCCACGCGCGAGGACTCGGGGTGGAACACCGAAGAGCCGGTACCGATGAGCGCGGCCGCGAACAGCAGCAGCGCATAGCTGTCGGCAAAGGCGAGCAGGACAAGTCCCACCAGTGTGAAACCCATGCCGGCGGCGAGTGAGTAGGGGCGGGGACTCTTGTCGGCGAACGCCCCCACCAGCGGCTGCAGGAGCGATGCGGTGAACTGGAAGGTGAAGGTCAGGAGGCCGATCTGCGTGAAGCTTAAGCGATACGAGCTCCTCAGCATCGGATACAGCGCCGGCAGGAGCGACTGCATCATGTCGTTCAGCAGGTGGCAGAAGCTGATGGCCGCGAGGATGCCGAAGGCCGTGCGCCCGGCGGGGCCGAGGCTGCTGACAGCTGGGACTGGGACGGATTCGTTCAAACGGGGACTTCCGCAGGCGCCTTCGGTCCGGCCTAGGACCTCCGGGACAGTACGAGGCGCGGTGCACCGCCCTGGGTGCACCGCGCCACATGAGGCTCGCGGTTGCCGGAAGGTCTAGAACCGCTCTCCGAAGCGCAATCCTATCATCCGCGGTGTGTTGATGTTGGCCAGCGGTTTCAGCCCGCAGATGGGTGTGCCGCCGCTGCCGAAGATGGTGCACTCGGCGAAGCGGTACAGCTCGACACGCTTGTCGAACAGGTTGTCGACGAACAGCTCGGCGTTGAATTTGCCGCGCGTCAGTCCCGCGGTGACATCGAATATCCCGTAGGCCGGCTGCCTGCCGATCAGCGCGTTGGCGGCCGGCGAGAGATCGGAATTGCTCGAGCTCTGGTAGACGTAGGCACCCTGCAGGTGCATATCGCCACTGCCGAGCGGGAAAGTGTAGCGCGCCGTGATATTTCCCTTGAACTTGGCCACCGTCGGCAGCTGCGTGCCCGAGGGCACCGAGTCCCACGCCGGGCAGGTCGACAGCGGGAAAGGCACGCCGGTCGCCGGGTTGGAGTCGAGGCAGAAGTCCTGGCTCATTTTCGGATCGAGCTCGGTGGCCGCGGCGGTGAGCGTGAAGCCCGGGGTGACCGCCCATTCGATCTCCTGCTCGGCTCCCTTGATGCGCGCCGCGCCCGCGTTGCGCACGATCGTGAAGGAGTTCTGGCCCAGGAACCCGAACTGGAAGTTCTTCCAATCCTCCCAGAAGAACGCGCCGTTCACACGCAGGTGGTTGTTCAGCCAGGTGGTCTTGAACCCGAGCTCGTAGTTCTTGAGGAAGTCCGGGTCGTACGTGGCCAATGGCGGATCCGGTGGAGCCTGCGTGCGACGATTGATGCCGCCCGGCCGGAAGCCCTTCGACACGGTCGCGTACACCATGTGGTCCGGATCAAACTTGTAGGTCAGGTTGAACTTGGGCGTCGAGCCGTTCTTCTTGACCTCGTTGGCCAGGTCGACACACGGGCCGCCGAGGATGCCGGGCTTCAGGCACCCGGTACCATCGGCGTTACGGGTGCCATCGGGCTGGAAGGTGGTCGCTAGCTCGCCAGAATGCGAACCGTAGACGTTGTTGAAGCCGAAGCCGAAGAAGCCGTCCAGGGAGTTGTCGTAGCGGAAGAAGCGGTAGCCGACCGTGCCGGTGAGCTTAGGCGTGAGGTCGTAGCTCAGCTCGCCGAACACCGCGTAGTCGCGGTCGACGCGAATCTGATCCGTGAGCCACAAGGTCTGCGGCCAGCCGGTGACCGACTTGTCGGTCGGCAGCTGGTCCACCAGGTAGTTCTGCAGGATGTAGTGCTGCTGCCGCTCGGTGAACAGGCCACCGACGAAGCGCAGCGGACTGTCCTTGGGCGTGGTGATGCGCAGCTCGTTGCTGAACTTGCGGTAGTGGTCGCGGCCCTCGATATGCTGCGACGGATCGATGAGCGCGCCGGCGTCGTTGGTGAAATAGGCGATGTAGGTGGTCTGCTTGTCGTACAGGAACGAGTAGTCGGTGTAGTCCGCCGGCGTGTGATCGTCGCGCTTCAGATAGCCGCTGGCGAAAGTGATGTCGAAGTTGCTGATCTTGCCTTCCAGCGTCAGCGCCGCCTGCCACCACTCGTCAGTGATCCCGTCTGGGTAATAGCGCGCGGTCGACAGGTCGCCGGCGATGGACGGATCGACCGCGAAATTGCCGTTCGCCTTGGTGTGCTGTCCCATGAGCGTCGGCGTGATCGTCCAGTTGCCGTTGAGATCCACCTTGAGGGCCGCGCGCGCGCCGTAGGTGTCCACGTCGTTGAAGCGCTTTTTTGCCAGCGTCGGCGTGCTCACACACCCGGAGGGTGCCGGGCTGGTGTTGGCGAGGCAGATTCCGGAGGTCGGGTAGGTGAAATTACGCGGGATATTGTCGATATAACCGGCGTCGTGCTCCGCCCAACCAACCAAGCGGATCGCGGCGTTGGCGGAGAGCGGCAGGTTGACGAAGCCCTCGGCGACATAGCCGCCCTGGCCGCGAACCGTATCGCCCTGTAGATCGTAGCCGGCCTTGAAGCCGGTGAGGTCGGGCTTGTTGGTGATGATGCGCACCGTGCCGGCCTCGGAACTGGCGCCGTAGAGCGTGCCCTGCGGACCGGCGAGCGCTTCGACCCGCTCGATGTCGTACACGTGCATATCGAGCGCGCCCTGGATGCTGGTGATCGGCTGCTCATCGAGGTACACGCCGACGCTCGGCAGCGGACCGGAGTGGTTGCCGTTGTCGCCGCTCGATACGCCGCGCATGAACACGCGGGCAAATCCCGGGCCGCCCGACTGGTAAGCGACGCTCGGCAGGTACTTCACGTAGTCATCGAAATTCTGCACACCAAGCTGCTCGAGCTTCTCGCTGCCGATCGCGGTGATACTGAGGGGCACGTCCTGCAGGTTCTCGGCGCGCTTTTGGGCGGTGACCACCACTTCCGCCAGTCCGCCGGTATCGGCCGTGTCTGCAGCCCACAATCGCGGCACGGCGAACATGATGGCGGCGGCAATCGGCGCCCGCCGCAGGAGTACCGGCACCCTGCCGATGCCCGTTGCGTGCCCGGATGCGCCCATTTTCTTCAGCTTGCGTGATCGGCTGCGCTGCATGAGATCCCCCTTGGAATTACGGCGTCGTTGTGCTGATTAGCCGTGGTGGCGATTATCGCGGAAATCGGGTGTGTCTGGATACGCCTGGAGCACGGGACCTAAGGCGGCCTTGAGCGGCTCGAGCCACGACTCGTAATGGCGCCACTGGTCCATTCCCTCCCGGTAGATGGGCGTGCGCACCTGCTCGGAGCTTGCGGTGCGCACCGCGCGCTCGTTCTCGTAGAAGCGCAGGCAATCCGGCTCGAACGGCAGGCGGCAGTAGTCGAGGAGTCGGCGCACCTCGGCCTCGGTATCTTCGATCATCCGCTCGTAGAACACGCGGTGCACGCGCCCGGGCAGCACCTCATCAAAATGCGCCATCAGCTCGACGTAGTCGCGGTAGTAGCCGCCCAGCTCCGCCAGGTCGTAGGTGAAATTCTGCCCGCGGGCGAAGTGCTGCTTGAACCCCGAGAAGCAGCAGCCGAGCGGGTGGCGGCGCGCGTCGATGATCCTGGCATTGGGCAGCATCAGATGAATGAAGCCCAGGTGCAGGAAGTTGTTGGGCAGCTTGTCGATGAAGAACGGGGCAGCGCTCTTGCGCTGAATGCGCGTGCGCGCGAGGTACTCCTCGCCAAGGTCGCGCAGCTCGGACGCCTGCAGGGTGGTAAGAACTTCCGGATAGCGCAGCCCGCTGTTGCGGCCGCGCTCGCCCACCGCATGGGCCAGGGCCGGAATGTCGGGCAGCTCCATGGTCCCTTCGACCCGCGAGTGGCTCGCCAGGATCTGCTCGATCAGCGTGGAGCCCGCGCGTGGCAGGCCGACGATGAAGATCGGGTCCGGGTCGGGAGCGCCCTGGTCTGCATGTGTGGCGAAGAACTCGCGCGTGAACAGCGTCCGCGCCCGCGCCAAGTGTTGCTGCCCCTGCGTGGCGTCGTAGTGAACCTGTGAGCGCCGCAGGCCATTACCCTGTCGGTAGTGCTCGAACGAGGGTCCGTAGTCCTCCTGATCCTCGAGGGTTTTGCCGAGAGCGAAATGAAAGTGATACCGGTCTTCGGTCTTAAGATCGCTCCGCGCCAGCTGCGCCTGCATCTGGCGCAGCTCGTCGGCCGTGAAGCGGAAGGTCTTGAGGTTCGCGAGACTCCACCACGCCTCCCCAAGGCCCGGATCCAGCTCGAGCGTACGTCGATAGGCGTGGATCCCCTCACTCGATCGGCCGGCGGTCTTGAGCGCATGCCCGTAGCTCAGCCAGATCTTCGCCTGGCTGGGGTAGCGCCGCAGCACCTCGGCGTAGATGTCGATCGAGCGCGCATATTCGCCGATACCCGCGAGGATCGCGGCCTCGAGACTGCGGTAGTTGGGGTTAGCCGGCTCGGCGGCGCGCAGCTGCTCGACCTGCGGCAGGGCGGCGGCAGGCTTGCCCTGACGGAACAACGCCACGGCGTAGTTATGGCGCGCGCCGTGAAAGCCGGGCGCAAGCTCGAGGCAGCGTGCGAGCAGATTCTCGGCGTCGTGATAGCGGCCCAGGCGAGCGGCGACCTCGGCGAACATGCGGATCGCGGCAATGTCGGTCGGATGCTCGACAAGATGCCGGCGTAGCAGCGCCTCGGCCTCCGGGATGCGGTTGTCGCACAGTGCGGCGGCTGCGGCCATCAGGTGCGGGTCACGCGTGGACGCCTTGAGAAAGCGCGCACGTGCAGTCTCGGCCCCCGCGTCATCTCCCATCGCCGTCAGGTGATCGGCGAGGGTACGCCAGGCATCGGGAAGATCGGGATTGAGGGCCACCGCCGTGCGCAGCTCGGCAACGGCATCCTCGCCCCGTGCCAGTGCGCCCAGGGTCACACCGAGTTCGAAGTGCGCCGCGGCCGAGCGGGGTTGAGCCACGGCAAGCGGCGCCAGCACCGAGAGCGCCGCGGCCGGATCGCCGCTGTTGCGGCGCGCAATACCGAGGACCAGTGACGCGCCGGGATGACCCGGGACGGCGTTCAGGATCTCGCCGGCCTGTTCCGCGGCCAGCCGCGGGTCGCGCTCGAGCAGGCGCACGGCGTGGGCGAGCGCGACGTCAAGCGATCCCACCGGCTCCGCTGCGCCGCTCCCCACGTTCATGTGACGAATCTACCACGATCCATCGAAGTCCGGCGCAGGTGGCATTGGCGTGGCGAGGCTGTTCGGCCTCGTCTATGTTGCGGCTCGTGGACATCCGCGAGGCAACCCGAAGCTATGAGCGCTGGCTCGCCGAACGCGTGCCGCTGGTGCAGCGGGATCTCGATCTCAAACACCGCCTGATGTCGGAGGATGTCTTTTCCTTCCTGCGTGCCACCTTTTACCGCTGGGCGCAACACTGGCCGGAGGTCTGCCGGGAGCTCAAGGACGCGCCCGCAGTGCTCGCGGTCGGTGATCTGCACGTCGAGAACTTCGGCACCTGGCGCGACGCGGAAGGTCGCCTGATATGGGGCGTCAACGACTTCGACGAGGTCGTGAGTCTGCCCTACACGCAGGATCTGGTGCGCCTGGCTACCAGCGCGCTGCTCGCCGTCGAGGATTCGCGGCTCACGCTCTCGGCGCGCCGCGGTTGCGAGTCGATTCTCGAGGGCTACACCGAGTCGCTACGCAGCGGGGGCGCCGCCGCAGTGCTGGCGGAACACTATCGGTGGCTGCGCGATCTTGCGGTGGCGCGGCTGAAGGACCAGCGCCCCTTTTGGGACCGCATGCGCTCGCTGCGTACCGTTTCGGGGCGGGTGGACGAGCGGGTACGGCGCCTGCTCGCGGCGGCGATGCCGGCGCACGGACTCGAGGTGCGCCTGGCGCACCGCCAGGCCGGCGCTGGGAGCCTCGGGCGACCGCGCCTGGTTGCACTGACCGACTGGCACGGCGGCATGATCGCTCGCGAAGCGAAGCCACTCGCGCCCTCCGCGTGGCTGTGGGCGCGAGGAGCGCGCGCCGTGCCGCCGCGTTATGCCGAGATCCTGACGAGAGTAGTGCGAGTTCCCGACCCGTTTCTCGCGGTGCATGGCCAGTGGCTCATCCGGCGGTTGGCACCGGACTGCAGTCGCATCGAGCTCGCGAGCCTGCCGCGCGGCCAGGATGAGAGTCGCCTGCTGTGGATGATGGGCTGGGAAACTGCCAACATGCACCTGGGCAGTCCTCGCCAGCGCTGCAGCATCCTCGCCGATCTTGGGCGCAGAAAGATGACCTGGCTCGCCAAAGCCGCCGAGCGCATGTCCGAAGCCGTCGCCGGCGACTGGCGCAAGTGGCGCAAAGCGATGCGGTCACACTGAGGCTGCCGGGAACCAACAAGCCAAGGGCGGTGAGACATGAAGGATCTGACGCAAGGGCCCATTACGCGGCAGCTGGTGGCGATGGCGGTGCCGATTGGAATCGGCATGCTGTTTCAGACCCTGTACTTCGTGGTGGATCTGTATTTTGTCGCGCGGCTCGGGGACGCCGCGATCGCCGGTGTCAGCACCGCCGGCACCATAGGCTTCGTGATCCTGGCGGCGACGCAGATGCTCGGCGTCGGCACCGTGGCGCTGGTCTCGCACGCGGTCGGCCGCAAGGACCAGGCCGAGGCCAACCTGGTGTTCAATCAGTCGGTGCTGCTGTCGGCGATCTGCGGCGTGCTCACGCTGGCGGCCGGGTTCCTGGTGGGCGGCCCCTACGTACGCGCGGTGGCGGCCGATCCGGCCGCCGCCGCCGCGGGAGTGGCTTACCTGTACTGGTACACCCCGGGGCTCGCGTTGCAGTTCGCGCTCGTGGCCATGGGTTCCGCGCTGCGCGGCACCGGCATCGTGCGACCCACCATGATCGTGCAGATGCTGACCGTGATTCTGAACACGGTGCTGGCGCCCGTGCTGATCGCCGGCTGGGGCACGCATCACCCGCTCGGTGCTGCCGGCGCCGGGCTCGCCAGCAGCATCGCGGTCGCCTTCGGGGTGGCGTTCCTGTGGATATACTTCGTGCGGCTCGAGCACTACGTCGGGCTGCGCCGGGATCAATGGCGTCCCCGGCTGCCGCTCATCCGCCGCATTCTCAACGTCGGGCTGCCCGCCGGCGGCGAATTCTTCATGCTGTTCGTGATCCTGGGCGTGATCTACTGGGTGATCCGCGGCTTCGGACCTGCGGCGCAGGCGGGATTCGGCATCGGCGGGCGCGTGATGCAGGCGCTGTTCCTGCCGGTGATGGCTATCGCGTTCGCCGTACCGGCCGTGGCCGGTCAGAATTTCGGCGCGCGCCGGTACGGGCGTGTCCGCGAGACCTTCCGCAAGGCGGTGCTGCTGAGCTCCGTGCTGATGGTCGCGCTCACGCTACTCTGTCAGTGGCGCTCCGAGCTGTTCATCGAATTCTTCACGCGCCAGCCGGATGCGGTTGCAGTCGGGGCAAGTTACCTGCGCATCATCTCCTGGAACTTCGTCGCCACGGGATTCATCTTCACCTGCTCGGGTGTCTTCCAGGCGCTCGGCAATACCTGGCCATCACTGCTCAGTTCCGCAGCGCGGCTGCTGACTTTCGTGCTGCCGGCGGTGCTGCTGTCCACGCTACCGCATTTCACACTCATGCAGGTGTGGTACTTGTCGGTTGCCTCGGTGACGCTGCAGGCGCTGACCAGCCTCGCGCTGCTGTTGCGCGAGTTTCGGCGCAGGCTGGTTACGCCGCCGGCCGCGACCGGCGGCGCCGGTGATGCCGTGCCGCTCGCCTCAACCGCGGACGGCTGAACCGTCGGTGCTCACTTCGGCTCCTGTCCCGGCCGCTGATCGGCGAGCGGGAACGAGCGCGTGGCGCTCGGCGCCGGTGCCGGCGGCGGCGCGGGCGCGGCGGCCGGGCCGGCCGCAGAGGCCGAGCGCTGCACACCCGGGTGCACGGCGCGGGTGCTCGCGGCCACGGCCGCGAGGAAGCGCCGCGCGGACTCATCCTCGCTCGTCACGGTACCGGCAATGATGTCACCCGAGGCGATGCCGGGCTTCCTGTAGAAGGCCGCGTTCGCCCGGTCATCAATGGTGATCGCGGTGCCGTCGAGCGCCAGTCCGGCGAACACGCCACGGCTGCGCGAGTAGGAGTAGACCTCCGCCTTGAAGGCCGCATCGGTGGCGGCCTCCGCCTGACGTCCGACCGGTCCCGCGGCGACCGAGGCATCGGCGCCGAGCGTCACCTTGCCGCCGTTGATGCCTTCCACGCCCTTGGGCGTGGTGAACACCAGGACGATATCGGTGGATTGCACGCCCCATTGCCAGCCGAAGCTGCCCCCGGTCATGGTGATGAACACCGGGTTGGTGAAGCGCCCCTGCTTGTCGCGCACCACCAGCACGCCGTGGCCACGGCGCCCGCCGGCGAAGAACGCGACCTTGGTCAGGTCAGGAATGACCGCGATGCCGTAAGCGCGCTCGAGCAGGCGATCGGGAATCGCCTGGTCCCGCGTTGTGCGCAGCTCTTCCAAAATCTGACTCGCGGTCAGGAGGCGCCCCTGCTCGCGCGCCTGCGCGTGCGCACCAGGGCACGCCCCGGCCAGGACGACAGCGGCGAATAGGGTGAGCAGAGAAGAGCGGGTGTGCATGATAGGAATCCTTTTCATTCGGCGCTGTCGCTGCTTGACGACAGGCACGAATGAGCAGTGGCGACAGGATCCGAAGCTTAACTCACCGACGCGCCACTGCGCAGCGCCGCGCGCGAATCAGCCGCGCGCTTTCTGTTCAGCGCCGGTTCAGCGCCGCGGGGAGGCGTCGATGCGGCTAGAACCAGAGCGAGACGAACACCTGAAAGATGTTCGCGTTGAGTTTGTAGAGCGGCTCGTTGCCCGCGCCGTAAGTGCCGGCGAGCAGCGCATTGCGAAAGTCGCTGTAATCGACCAGCAGGTGATCGACGCGCACGTTGGCGCTGCTCTTGCTGATCCAGGGGACGCCGGACACCTGGAATTGATACGACGCGCCCGCGCCCACGGTGTAACTGTGGAACGCGGCGAGCTCGCGATCGCGCGCCATGAAGTTCTGGTAGTTGGCCCGCGGAAACAGGTCGCTGTAGAAATCGGCGGCGCCCTGGCGGTAGTAGCGCAGAGTGCCGTCGAAAATCCAGTGCTTGCCCACCGGGTGGGTGTAGTCGAGCTCGACGGTGTGCGCGAGGATGCCCCAGGTGTCGTGGAAGTAGCGGTACTGGCCGGTGAGCGCCGCGCGGTACGGCAGGTAGTATTTCAGCTGCGCTGAGGCGGCGTAGCTGGTGCGCGTGTTGGGATATACCTGATCGGCGAGCGTGAAGCCCGCGCCCTGACCCGGCGAGAGATAGCGGATCTTGCGGTAGGGGTTGGCGAGATATCCCTGGTCCGTGAGCAACTCGTAATTGAAGCCCAGAATGGCGTTGTGCGTCAGGATCTGGCTCAGCGACAGCGAATAGCCACGGTGATCGGCGGTTGCGGGACGACCGTTGTAGAAGATCGTATCGGTCACGATCTGCTGGGTTTGCGAGTCCTTCCGGTCCTCATAGATCCGATCCCAGCCGCGCCGGTAGCCGAGGGTGAGCGTGGTCAGATCGCCGAACATGTCCTGGCTGACCGCGAAGTAGCTGGTGTTGGCCTTGTAGTCGGGCTCCTTGCTGGTGATGAAGCCGGCGCTGTAGGTGGACTTGCCGTGCAGGTAGTCCGCCCCCAGGCTCTCCTGCCTGCGGGTCTCGTGATACGGACTCGCCGACAGCTTCACGTCGATCGAGGCGCTCGAGATCATGTCCTCGTAGTAATTGGCGGACAGCGACAGGTTGTCGCCCACCTTCTTGCGCACCAGCACCGAGGGGCCTTCGATGGTGATGTCCCCGCCGTTGTAGGTGTGCCACAGGACATCGGCACGATCCTCGGGGAGCACCCCGCCGAGCGCGGGGGCGGTGATCGCGCCCAGCGTGAGCAGCGTGCGCGTGAAGGGGCTCAGCCGCGCCTGGCGGCGCGTGTGCGCGCAGCGCGCCTCGCCAGTCAATTGCATCCGCAGCCGCCGCCCACCGACCCCGTTGCCCCGCGGGCGCCCTCGCGGGTCTCGAACACGTGTTGCAGGTACGTGCTGGAGACCGGATCGCGGTTGAAGGACATGATGGGATCGGCGAAGTGCTCGCGCTCGTATGGCTTGACCCACGGGAGCGGCGCCGCGCACCCGGCGAGCGCGGCCAGCAGCAGTGCCGCCTTCACGGCCCGCATCAGCTTCACTGTCAGGCTCGCGCTCGGCAAGCCAGGCGACACGCTCATCGCGCTACTCCCGGATCAGGCTGCGGATACTGTCGAGATACCCATTCTCGTCGCCGGGCTTGAAGCCCTGGTGCAGCACGCGCAGTTTACCGCTGCGGTCGATGATCACCGTGCTGGGCATGCCGGCGACATCGTACAGCTTACTCACCTTACTCTCCTTATCGTAGAGGATGGGGAAGGACACCGGCGTGGCCTTCAGCCAGTCGTCGGCCGCCTTCGAGTCCGGCTCCACGTTCACGCCGAGCAGTGTGAATCCGAGCTTGTGGTACTTCCTGTAGATGCTCTCGAGCAGGGGCATCTCCTGGCGGCAGGGGCCGCACCAGCTCGCCCAGAAATTGATCATCACCACCTGGCCGTGATACTGCGCGAGGCTCACGTTCGGGCCGCTGTGCGCGCTGAGCGTGAACTGCGGTGCGGGGCCGCCGCTGGAGCCCGCCAGCGCCGGCAGGGCGATGGCGAGCGCGGCGGCAATGGCTGCGATACGGTTCTTCATCGTGCGTTCCTCTAGAAGAAGACGGTCGTGCCAATACGCGCCTCGAGGTTGTTGGTGAGCTTGGTGGCGCCCAGCAGGCTCGACTGGAACACCCGGTCCTGCACCGTGATGTGCACCGCCAGCCAGTCTGCCGGCACCACCCGGTAGCCGGCGCCAAAGTTCACCGTAAACTTCGTGTCCCCGGCGAAATCGGTGCCGCCGATGCCGCCGATGAGATAGAAGGCGTTCGTCATGGCGATGCCACGACCGAGGAAGGCTTCGCCTGGCAGGAAGTTGTAGCCCAGCGACAGGTCGTAGTACGTGAAGCGCCTCTCAGACTCGGTAATCAGCTGAATGTTGCCCCCCAGGGTCTCGAAACTGGTGCGCCCGGCGTGCGAGCGGCCCACATCAGCCTGGAAGAAGAAGTCCTCGGTGATGTGGTAGGCGGCGCTGATCCCGTAGACCGGATGTGTGCCGAAATCCTCGATCGACAGGACACCGTAATTGAGGCCCACCTCGACGTTGGAACTGTGGATGCGTGGCACCTTGATCTTGCGCCGCGCCACCTCCGGCTCGATCACCCGTGGCGGCGCGCTCTCATCCTGCGACGAGTCGCTTACCGGCGGTGGCGCGCTCTGCGCCCGGGCCGCGGCGCGGCGTTCGGCGCGGTGGTGATACCAGTCGCGCACCGAGGCGCAGCCGGGCAGCACTGCCAACAGCGCCGTCAGTAGAAGAATGCGAATCCCAGTTTCCATTCGTCGGCTTCCTGGTTCTGATTGCGCTTCGTGAAAACGTAGTGGGCCTTGTATTCGCCGCGCACGAAAAAGCGCCGCGTGAGGTAGTAGCGTACACCGCCGCCGACGTAGGCCGTCTGTTCGGTGCGGTTGGCCGCCTGCACCAGGGTCGCCTTGGGCTCGACATGCACTTCGCCGACACCCAGCGTCAGGAACGGTGACCAGCGTGCCTCGGGCACGATCACGTGTGTCAGCCCCACATCGGCGGTGACGCCGTTGGAGAACCTGCCGAGGAACTGACCCAGCGCTGCCTCCAGCGCCAGCTGCGAGTTGAACGAAAGCGACGCGTACCCCGATACGTAGTTGGCGCCGCCATAGGCTCCCGCGAACAGGCCGGCCTCGTAGCGGTGCGCGCCGAAGCCGGCGCGGTCGCCGACACTGAACCTGAACGGCGAGCCGTCCGCCAGCACCATCCCCAACATGTCCTGTTGCGAGGCCCAGCCTTCCACGCCGTGCTCGGTGCGCACCTTGAACCAGTCGGTGCGCCGGAACAGCACATCGACGCTGCCATCGCGCGGCACCACGTTAAACACCGGATAGCCGCGGCCGGGACCGGTGTGCAGCTCCAGGTACGGCTGGGCCACGAACAGCTGCAGGTACTCGCGCGCGCCGCCCACGGCGGGCGTCAGCAACAATCCCAGCAACACGAGGCTCGCGAGCGCGACCTGGCGCAGGCGCGCGATCAATTCGATCCTTCGCTCAATTGACCGGGACCGCGGGATCGAACGGATTGTTGAAGTACTGCGCGCCAATATCCAGCCACTCCGACACCAGGCGAAGCTCCGCCGGGCTCAGCCAGCCCACGTGCGGGGTGTTGGGACATGTGGAGCCTGTTTCGAAGCAGCGGAAGAAAGCGGCCGACAACCCACCATTCGCACTACCCGCATCCATGAACGGGCCCACCGAGGTCGTGACGCCCATATTAACTATGTTATGCGGGAACAGCAGCTGGCGATAGGAGGTGAACTCCTGCGGCACGTCGTTGGAGGCGGAATTGGTCAGATCGAGATTGGCCGCCGGAGTCTGCGCTGCACCCGCAGCATTTTTCGGGTTGTGACAACCCGCCTGCGAGCAGCTGTGATCGACCAACGCGCCGCCGACCATGGCAGGCCGCGCCGCATCCCACAGCGCCTGGATGTGCTTCGGGTAGTTGATCACGATGCGGCAGTTGGCCGCCCAGGCGGTGACGCATACGGGTGTGGTCGGAATCGCCGTCGTGAACTGGGTCGCATCGTCGTAGCGGTAGTTAATGGGCGCGCCGGGGATCGCCTGCGCCGGATCGGTCCACACATCGGTGTAGGTCACATTGACGCCCGGCACCATCTGCTTGCAGGCCGGGGAGTCGCTGGTGCAGCTGACGCGCATGCGCGCCTGCGCCATGGTCTCGCCTTGCTGCGGAATGAAGGCGCCGGCGCCGGATGCGATGGTGTGGGGGAAGGGTACCCCGCCCGTGCCCCCCGCCCAGACGGAGGCAAACAGCCCCGCCCGACCGTGCGAGATCGGGCGCTGGGCGCTCGCCGGCGTGTGGCAGCCGTTGCAGGACACCACCTCGCCCGGCTTCACCTGCAGCCATACCCCTTGCACCGGCGCGATGCGGCGCGCGTTGCCATCCAGCACGCTCATGCGGAAGGCGACGTTCGCCGGCACCTCGATGCGTACCGAGCCGTCGGGCTCGATGGGCGCGTAGCCGAGGATCTCGAGCATGTAGTCGGTAGCGCCGAAGGCTGCGGCGGAGAGATTGACGACGCTCGTGTCAGGAATCGACACCGCCTTCTCCAGGCGGATGAAGCGCGCCGGACGCGCGCTCGCGCTGGTCTTCGCGGGGTCCGCGACCGTGGCGATGTTCGGGTTGGCGGTGTCGACGCCGTCGATGTCGTAGACACTTCTTATGTCGATGACGCCCACCCCGGCGCTCACCAGATTCTGGTCGAGGTCCACCCCCGGCACCTTGTCGAGGATGATGTTGGGGAGCGGGCGCGGCTGCGCCACCGCCACGTCCGTGACCATCACTCCCTCGACCGGCTGGTCGATCGGCATGAAGGTGTTCTTCCGCGGATCGAGCATCCACAGGCTGTACAGCGGCGGCGCGGTCTGCGGGTTCGGGGCGGCGAGCGCGGTGGAAGTGCACGGCACGATCGCCGGCGGAGTCTGCGTGGTGTCGAGCAGCCGGCACTGGCTCCAGCTGACGAGTGTGCGGCCGGTGCCGTCCTGCAGGGGGTAGGCGGAAGCGAAGCGCCCGCCCGGTGAGGGACCGGGGATGGTACGCACGTCGTTGGTGGTGGCCGGGGTCTGCGCCGGGCCGGTGAGAGCGGCGTTGGCGGCGAGCGGCTGGGTGTTCTCGACGAAATGGGTGCCGTCGATGATGACGAGGTTGCCGCCCAAGTCGACATCGGTGTACTGGCGCATGAGCGCGAGGATGCGGCCATCCTGCATCTCGCGCGGCTGCACGAACTCGACGACGGTGTTGTTGGTCCCGGTCATGTGGCTGTTGGCGCCGTAGTAGAGCTCGAGATCCGTGCCGTCGGGATTGGCCGAATACAGGTGCATGGCGTCCTTGCCGGGCGCGTGATCCCAGCGGCTCCACAGCACCCGGCCGTTGGCCAGCACGGTCGCGTCGCGATCGTGGCTCTGGTTGAAGGACAGCTGCGGGTGCAGGGGGTCCGCGCCAAAAGTGCCGTCGGCGTTCATCACTTCCAGCACGAACGCCGGCTCCTGGCGCGCCTCGTCCTGCGCCGAGAACTGCGGCTTGCCCTCATCGAGCAGGATGCCCTTTGACTTGTTCTGCCGCGTCGTGGAGAACACGATGCGGCCGTCGGGCAGGTAGTGGGGCGACACGTCGTTGACGGTGAGCGGATCGGGATCGGTGGCGGGGTTGATGACCGCGTGCAGGGTGTCGCGCGCGATCACGAACTCATAGATGCGCCACGACGGCGGCTTCTTGGGATCCTGGTTCACGGCGAGCGGGCCGCGCATGGCGAAAACCACCCGGGTGCCGTCGGCGGAAGTGTCGACGTCCTTCACGTCCCAGCGGGCACCGGTGGTGAGGCGCGCGGTTATGTTGATCTCCGCTGCGCTCGCTGAGGCGCTGGCGCGCATGTACAGATCCGCGGATGGCAGCGCGTCGCGCAGCACACGCAGGTCGTCCTGCGCCACGGTGCCGTTGCTGTTCATCGGTAGCTGGCGCTTCACATAGAAGATGGGAAAGTCGACCGTGGCCGGATCGGAGAGCTGGCTGTTGGCGATGTTGACGCTGCCACCGCCGCTGCAGGCGCCGAGCGCAGCCGCGAGCGCCGCTGTCAGCAGCGCTGCGGCGAGTCGCGGCAGCGTGATCGCACGCTGTGTGCATCGTCTCAGGTTGTGCCGGCCGCGCTGCGCGTTCATGTGCGCCTCCCCAGCTACGCGGACTTTCCGCCGCCGGTGAATGTAACGTAATTCGAGGTGGTTCTGAGTACTAATCGCCATAAGTATCGCCATAAACACCGATCCCATCACGGCGTGCCGCTGCGCCCCGCGGTTCTCATGGGTCAGCGGTGTACCGTGCCCATCACGCTACTAGGTAAGCGTGCGAACGCGGGCACGCCGTGACCGCCCTCGCAGTTCGCCGCGCAATGATCTGCGCAGACCAACAACCGGCGCGAGTGTCGTCGATCGGCGACGTCACCCGCTTGAGACATTCGAGACGGGTGTGAAGGAACGTATAGTCCGCTGCGCGCTTCGGAGCAGTTTAGGGAGTTGACGAGCGCCATGAATGTCAGACTGAACAAGGCACAGGTCCTTTCCGGCGGTGCGCGCCGCGCGCTCACCGGCGCCGTGCTGCTGTTGACGCAGCTGGCGACTTCCGCCCACGCCGGACCCAACGAGCAGGCCAAGCGCATCTACGAGCGCATAGCCGGAGAGCCGCCGGCGGCGGCCGTGCTCGGCCAGATGGCCACCGCGATCAGCGGCAGTCCCGGGCAGCCGGGCCTGCTGGCCGCCGCTGCCATCGCCACCAGTGCCCCGTCGTTCTACAACGTGACGCTGAAGAACCTGGTGATCCCCTGGACCAATCGCGACCAGACGGTGTTCGCGCCGTTCAATGACTACGCCGCGACCGTCATCGGCATGACCCGCGACGACGTGGCGTTCAACACCGCCCTGTCGGATGACATTCTCTATATCGTGAATGCGCCGGGGCTGCCGGCGCCCTCGGCCGCGAACAACAATCACTACGCCACCGCGGAGATGAACGGCGTTGACTTGAGCACCACGCTCCAGCGCACCACTCAATCGGCCACCTACGGTACGCCGGTGCAGGCGACCGCCGGGCTCATCAGCACGCGTGGCGCGGCCTCTGCGTTCTTCATCAACGGCACCAACCGCGCCATGTTCCGCTTCACCATGATCAATCACCTCTGCCACGACATGGAGACGGTGATGGACACCACGCGGCCCGCGGATCGCATACGCCAGGACGTGGCGCGCTCCCCGGGCGGGGACAGCCGCGTGTTCCTCAACAACTGCGTCGGGTGTCATAGCGGCATGGATCCCATGGCGCAGGCGTTCGCGTACTACGACTTCGTGGGCACCGTCGTCGGCGCCGGCACCAATACCGGCTCGCTCCAGTACACGCCCGGCCAGGTCCAGCCGAAGTACCTGATCAACTCCACCAATTTCCAGTTTGGCTTCGTGACCCCCGACGACGGCTGGTCGAACCGCTGGCGCGCCGGAGCCAATGCCTCGCTGGGCTGGGATCCGACCCTGCCCGGCAGCGGTGCGGGCGCCAAGTCGCTCGGCCAGGAACTCGCATCGAGCGATGCCTTCGCGCAGTGCCAGGTGAGCAAGGTCTTCCAGGCGGTGTGCTTCCGCGCCCCCAGCAGCGGCACCGATCAGGCGACAGTCGCGGCCATCAAGGCGAGCTTCAAGTCCGGCGGCTACAAACTCAAGCAGGTGTTCCAGCTGTCCGCTGCCGCCTGTCCGGGCCAGTAAGGGAGCGCCGCAATGAACCGCAAATCCGTTGCCAGCCTGCCTGTGCGTGCAGAGCTCCTGAGGCGCGCGGCGCGCCCCGTAGTCGCCTGCACCGCGCTCCTGATTCTCGTCACCCTGGCAGCATGCGGCGGCGGGGGCGCGCCGACCATGGTGAATCAGCAGTCGACGCCCCCCAGCAGCACTGCGAACGCCTACACCGGGCCCGCGGCAGCGAATGCGGACGTGCAGGCATTCAAGATCAACCTGTGGGAAAACATCCGCCCCGCCAACCGCTGCGGCGGCTGTCACCACCAGGGCGGCCAGTCGCCGATGTTCGCGCGCTCGGACGACGTGAACCTCGCTTACCAGGCCGCCGGCCCGCTGGTGAACCTGGTGCGGCCTGACCAGTCGACCCTGGTGCTCAAGGTGGGCAGCGGCCACAACTGCTGGGTCGCAGACCCCTCCGCCTGCGCCGCCACCATGCTGGTGTGGATCCAGGCGTGGATCGGGGCCGGCTCTGCGTCCACCACCAGCGTGCAGCTGACCGCACCCCCGGTGCAGGCGGCCGGTGGCGGCAAGCAGTTCCCCGCCGATCCCACCGCGGGCAACCCGAGCTTCCAGTCGACGGTCTATCCGCTGCTGACCAGGTTCTGCTCGGGCTGTCACACCTCGAGCTCGGCCACCGCACAGCAGCCGTACTTCGCCAGCGCCAACATCAACGAGGCTTACGCCGCGGCGCAGCCGAAGATGAACCTGGCAAGTCCCAACCAGTCGCGCTTCTACGTGCGCCTGGCGGACGAGTTCCACCATTGCTGGGTCACGCCCTCATCCGGCGGCGCCCCCGACTGCCCGGGGAGCTCCGCGGCGATGCTGGCCGCGATCACCGCGTTCGCCAACGGTATCGCGGTGACGCCGATCGATCCCAACCTGGTGATCTCCAACGCGCTCACGCTCAAGCAGGGCACCGTCGCCTCCGGCGGCAGCCGCTTTGAGGCGAACCTGGTCGCCAAATACATGTTCCAGACCGGCAGCGGCAGCACCGCCTACGACACCAGCGGCGTCACGCCCGCGGCCGACCTGTCGCTGTCCGGGAACGTCAGCTGGGTGGGTGGCTGGGGCATCAGCATCGGCGCGGGTGGCAAGGCGCAGGCCTCCACCAGCACCAGCCAGAAGCTTGCGGCCATGATCCAGTCCTCGGGCGAGTATTCGCTGGAGGTGTGGGCGGCACCGGCGAACGTCGCTCAGACCGCCGCCTACATCATCAGCTACTCCGGCAGCAACACCACGCGCGACGCCACGCTGGGCCAGGACGCCATGCAGTACGAAGGGCGCGCGCGCAGCAGCACCACCGATACCAACGGTGCTTCGCCCCTCATGACCACCACCGCGAGCGGTGCGGCCCAGGCGGCGCTGCAGCATCTGGTGCTCACCTACGATCCGGTCAACGGCCAGAAGATCTACGTCAATGGGGTCTGGACCGGCGATGCCGATCCGGCCAAGGGCGGCTCGCTCGCCAACTGGGACAGCACCTTCGCCCTGGTACTCGGCAACGAGACCACCGGGCAGCGCCAGTGGCAGGGCGTGATCAAGTTCGTCGCCATCCACAACCGCGCGCTCACCCCGGCGCAGATCCAGCAGAACTTCTCTGCCGGCGTTGGGGAGAAGTACTACCTGCTGTTCGGAGTGAGCTCGCTGTCGGGCGTGGCGCAGTCGTACATCCTGTTCCAGGCCAGTCAGTACGATAACTACAGCTACCTGTTCTATCAGCCGAAGTTCATCAGCCTGGATCCCAAAGCCGTGGTGCCGGCGAATCTGCAGATCAGCGGCATCCGCCTCGGCGTGAACGGCGTGCTGGCCCCGGCCGGGCAGGCCTACGCCACCATGAGCGCCAGTGTCGGCGGCGCGAACTACACCCCCGTCAACGGTCAGCTGCTGTCGGGTCTCGGCACCGTGATTCCGGTGACCCTGGGACCGACCAGCGACCTGTTCTTCCTGTCGTTCGATCAGCTCGGCTCGAACGTACATGCCTATGTGGAGCCGACGGTGGTGGTGTCGCCGCCCGCGCCCGATCCCACGCCCAAGCCCGACTTCGGCATCGCGACCTTCGAGCGCGTCAACAACTCGCTCTCGCGTATCACCGGAGTGCCGATCACGAACCCGGTCGTGTCCGCACTCTACAGCGTCTCGCAACAGTCGCTGCCCGCGGGTCCATTGATTTCGGCGTTCGTGCCTTCGCAGCAGACGGCGATGTCGCAGCTGGCGAATGCGTATTGTGGCCAGTTGCTCGCCGCGCAATCGCTGCGCGATACGTTCTTCGGTGGCACCGGGCTGGACGCGAGCCTCAACGCCAGCGCGTCCGGATTCTTCGGTGCCAGCGGCAGCGCCAATCGCCAACTCGTCATCAACGCGCTGGTCACCAACGCGGTGGGCAACGCGACGCCCGCCTCGGCCGGCGCCGTACGCAGCGAGGTCGATAGCCTGCTCACCCGCATCCCGACGCTCAACGCCGGCGCCACGGTGTCACAGGCGACCGTCGCGGCCTGCACCGCGGTGCTCGGCAGCGCCGTGGTGACCCTGCAGTGACTTCAAGGACCTGGAGATAGGCAGATGTTGATCCGCAAGAAACCCCCGCGATCGCACGCGCTCGGCGAGCCGCTGCTGCACGAGAATCACCCGCTGCCGGTGACGCGCCGCGACTTCGTTGCCGCCGGGTTCCTGTCCGGCCCGGCCATGGTGATCGGGCCGGCGTGGCTCGGCGCGCTGCTCAAGGCGAGCCGCGCGGATGGCGCGCTGTCCCCGGACATGCAGGCGCTGCTCGCCTCGAGCCAGTGCAACGTACCGACCGCATCGGGCAGCCTGCCTTTCATCTGTTTTGATCTGGCGGGCGGGGCTAACCTGGTCGGCTCGGAGGTACTGGTCGGCGTGCAGGGGGGCCAGACGAACTTCCTGTCCACCGCCGGCTACGGCAAGCTCGGCGTGCCGGGCAACATGGTGCCGAGCTCGAGCGCCAACATCGACGCATCACTCGGCCTGCTGTGGCACGGTGACGGCGCCATCAAGCGCGGCATCTTGAGCAAGGCGACGACTCCGGCCACCGCCGCCGGCACCAACGGCGCGGTGCTGTGCGCCATGTCGCAGAACGACACCCAGAACAATCCGCACAACCCGATGTACGGCATCGCCATGGCGGGCGCGCAGGGCCTGTTGCTGACGCTCATCGGCACCGAATCCTCGGTGTCCGGGGGCAACTCGCAGGCGCCCATGGCGCTCATCAATCCGGCGTTGCAGCCGACCACCATCAGCCAGCCCTCCGACTCGACGTCGCTGGTGCCGATGCCTCCGGGCGGCGGCGCTCCGGATCCGCTCGCGGTGGCGGTGCTCGAGTCGCAGGCGCGCATAAGCGGCGGCAACACCGCGCAGGTCGGCGCGGGCGACACCGCCGCCTTTACCGGCACGCTCAGCATGCCCAACGGAGCGACCCCCGGCGTTCAGCTCTACGGCAGCGATCCGAACGCCGATGCGGCGCTGAAGAACCAGGTGCGCTGCGCCTACGTCAAGGCGGCCCACACGGCCGACAAGTTCGGCGATCCGGCCGCGCTCGATCCCACCAGGGACACGAATATCACCGGCGGCGCCGCGCCCATCTTCACGGCGAGCGACTTCTCCGACTCGGATGTCGCGAAGACCGCCACCGTCATGAAGCTGGTGCTCAATGGCTTCGCCGGCGCCGGCACCATTACCCTGGGCGGCTACGACTACCACGACGGCACCCGGGCAACCGGCGAGATGCGTAACTTCAAGGCCGGCCAGATGATCGGGGCGGTACTGGAGTACGCGCAGCGCTTGAAGACGCCGGTGATGATCTACGTATTCAGCGACGGTTCCCTCACCTCCACCGGCATGGTCGATAGCAGCGTCGGCGGCCGCGGCAAGCTCGGCTGGCAGGGCGACAACGCCTCGGTGGCCTCGACGTTCTTCCTGGTTTACAGCCCCGCCGGCCGGCCACCGCTGCGCAATGGCGCTGCCGGCCGCCAGATCGGCTACTTCAGCTCCGATGGCTCGGTGGTGAGCACCTCCAGCCCCGCGGCCAACGCCGTGAACCAGCTGGTGGAGGTCGTGATCCTCAACTACATGGGGCTCATGGGCCTGGACGGGCAGTTCCCGACGCTGTTCCCCATGCAGAGCCTTGGGGCGGGCAGCGCCCTGGCGGGGCTGACGGCCTTCAACCGCGTCGTCTGAGGCGGCGGGCGCGCCGGCAGGCGCGCCACGGCGCCCGGGCCGGTGTCGCGTGCTGACGACGCCGCCAGCCCTTTTTTCACCGCCGGCTTTGTTTGACAGTGTTAAGTGCGCTGTGCAATTTTGCGCGCTTGGCGCGGGCGCCACCCCTTGGCGAAGGATCATTATTGAGCTGGCAACGGCCGAACCACGCGGTGTGGCGTGAGGTGGCAGAACGTTGGCTGCTGGCGACGTGCTCCGTCCGGTCACGCGCACAGGTGTTGCTGTGCGTGGCCGTGATGGCACTAGGCTGCAGCCTGGCAGTACAGGCACAGATGCGCTACGCGCTCATCGGCCAGAGCGCGCCTGATTTTGCGCTGCACGCCGCCGTCGGCGGCAACGCACGCCTGTCGGAGCACCGCGGCGAGGTCGTGGTGCTGAGCTTCTGGAGCAGCCGCTGCACTCCCTGCCGCACACAGCTCGCGGCCCTGAACCGCAGCCTCGCGACCTATCACTCCGCGGGACTGGCGATGTTCGGGATCGGTGTCGATGACGATCCGGCTCAGGCGCGCGAATTCGCGCGCTCGGCGTCCGTGAGCTTCGCCCTGCTGCTCGACCCCGCCAAGGGGGTCAGCCGCAGCTATCAGGTCGATAACCTGCCGATGACCGTGCTGATCGACCGCAACGGCACCGTCCGCGACGTGCTGCGCGACTACAGCGCCGAGAGCGAACAGCTCTACCTGCAACAGCTGCGGGCTCTGCTGAACGAATGATCGGAACCACCATGCTGCAGATGACACGCGCCCCGTCACGAGCCGATGCTGCGCCGCGGCGCGGTGCGCTCCTCGCCCCGCTGCTCGTGGGCGCGCTGCTCGCAGGGCTTGCGCCCACGGCGCTGGGCGCACCCCCGGCCGGGCCGGACGCCACCACCACCCCGGCGGCCGCCGGCACCACGGCACCCCCGGGCGAGGCCCCCGCCGCAACTCCAGCGGACGCAGGCTCACCTCTCGCCACGTCGCCTGCCGTCCCGGAGTCTTCCCCGGATACCCGCGGCCTCGACCAGGAGATCCAGGATCTGAAGAAGGACGTGGTCGATCTCAACAAGGACCTGTTCATTCTGGAGGAGGAACTGCTGTTCCCGGCCAACACCCAGGTGGCGGTGTTCCTGTCGGTCGACGTCGGGCAGTTCTTCGCACTCGATTCGGTGCAGCTGAAGCTCGATCGGAAGGAGGTCATCAACTACCTGTATACGCCGCGCGAAGCCGAGGCGCTGCTCAAGGGCGGCGTGCAGCGCCTGTATCTCGGCAACCTCAAGGTAGGCGCGCACGAGCTGGTCGCCTTCTTCAACGGCAAGGGGCCTAACCAGCGCGCTTACAAGCGCGGCGCCTCGCTCAGGTTCGAGAAGGGCGTCGGCGCCAAGTACCTGGAGCTCAAGATCGATGACCGGCAGAGGAAACTGCAGCCGGAGTTCGAGATCAAGGACTGGGAATAGCCCTTGACGCGAGCTTCCGGCATGCGTGCGCTGTTTCTCGCCGCCGTGCTGGCGCTGCCGGCCGGCGCGGCCAGCGCACGGCAACACGACCCCGAGAAGCTCCCGATCACGCGTATCCGTGATCTGCACTACGGCGACGCGCTGTTCTACTTCTATCAGAACGAGGATTTCGCGGCCCTCACACGAGTGCTCGCTTACGAGCACTGGGGCCGCGTGCCGCACCATGCGGAGGAAGCTCAGCTGCTCGAGGGCGGGTTGTACCTGGCGCTCGGGATGCACAACGAAGCGGGCGAACGCTTCGAGAGGCTGCTGACCAACGATGTGCCCACGGGAGTGCGCAATCGCGCCTGGTTCTATCTGGCGCAGGTGTGGTACGCGCGCGGTTATCTCGAGCGCGCGGACGCGGCGTTGCGCAAGGTGAATGGGCGCATGTCCCCGGAGCTGGAGGCGCAGAAGGAGCTGCTGTTCGGCAACGTGCTGATGCACGAGGGACGCTACGATGAGGCCATCCGCCTGCTGTCGAGCTGGCGTGGCCCGCAGATCTGGTCCGCCTACGCGCGCTTCAACCTGGGGGTGGCGCTGGTGCGTAACGGACGGCTCAACGATGCCGACCCGTTCCTCAGCAGCGTCGGCACCATGCTCGCCGTGACTCCCGAGCTGGCGGCGCTCAAGGACCGCGCCAATCTCGCCCTCGGCTTTGCGTGCCTGCAGGCCAACCAGCCGGCGCGGGCGCGACCGCCGCTCGCGCGGGTGCGCCTGAACGGTCCGTACTCGAACAAGGCGCTGCTGGGCATCGGCTGGGCGGATGCGGCGCTTGGGGACTACCAGGGGGCGCTCACGCCGTGGATGGAGCTGCGCAACCGCGACGTACTGGACGCGGCCGTGCAGGAGTCCTACCTCGCCGTGCCCTACGCCTTCGGCAAGTTGAACGCCAACGCGCAGTCCGCCGAGTACTACGAGAGCGCGGTCAAGTCCTTCGATGCCGAGAACGGGCAGCTGGATGAGGCCATCGCGCGGATCGAGAAGGGCGATCTGCTCGAGCGCGTGCTGGGCACCGATCTGGGTGCCCGCTACGGCTGGTTCTGGCAGCTGAAGAGCCTGCCCGATGCGCCCGAGTCCCGCTACCTGTACGCGGTGCTGGCGGGACACGATTTCCAGGAGGGGCTCAAGAACTACCGCGACCTGGTGTATCTGAACGGCACGTTGGAGCGCTGGGGCGACAGCATGGGCGCCTTCCAGGACATGATCGAGACGCGCGAACGCGCCTACACCGAGCGGCTGCCACGGGCGGATGCGCTACTGGCCTCAGGTGCGGTCGAGAAGCTGCAGCAGCGCAACGTCACGCTGGCAAATGAGCTGCGCACCATCGAGACGCAGCGTGACATGGCCGCGCTCGGTACCACGGCCGAGCGCGAGCAGTGGGCGCGCGTGCAGCGTGTAGAGACGGCGCTCGCCGCGGCTCCCGACACACCCGAGTACGCGGACTTGCGCGTGCGACTGGCGCTGATCAAGGGGGTATTGCAGTTTAACCTGAGAGATGCCTTCAACGCGCGCTTGTGGCAGGAGCATCGCGGGCTGAAGGATCTCAGTCTCGCGCTGCATGAGGCACAGAGCCGCTGGATCCGCGTGGAGCGCGACCGCAAGAGCGTGCCGACCAACACCGGGGAGTTCGCCGCCCGCGTCACCGAGCTGAAGCAGCGCATCGATACCCTGCAGGCGCGCCTCGGCGGCACCGAGCAGAAACAGAGTGTCTTTCTCGCGCGGCTCGCCGCTCATCAGCTCGAAGAGCAGAAGGATCGGCTCGCCGCCTACGAGGTTCAGGCGCGCTTTGCGCTCGCGAGCATGTACGATCGCGCCGCCAGCGCGGACACCCAGAAGGGAAGCGCAGGCGGCAATCAGGCCGCGCCGGCCGAAGAGACCCCGGCGCCACCCGAGCAGGCTCCGGCGCCACCCGAGCAGGTTCCGGCGCCACCCGAGCAGGCTCCGGTGCCCAAGGCGGCGGAGCCGCCGCGATGAGAGTGCGCATGACGGCCCCCGCATCCTTCGCGCCGGCGCTCGCGCTCGCCTTGCTCACGGGCACGCCGCGGGCCTCGGCGCAGAGTGCCCCCTCCGCTGCGCAGCCTACAATCGGGGATCTCGGTTCGCGCAAGGTCGAGGTGCACCGCGACACGATGGTGAGCGCCAGCGTTTCCCGCGCGATGGAGAACTACCGCCACTTTCTAGAGCTGCAGAATACCGATCCGAAGCTGCGTGCCGAGGCCCTGCGCCGCCTCGGGGACCTCAACCTCGACGCCGGCGAGATGCAGCGGCTGGAACAGGAAGTCACCGCGGTGGACTTGCAGGGGGCCGAGGCGATCAAGCTGTACACGACGCTGCTCAAGGCATTCCCCGACTATGCGCGCAACGACCAGGTGCTCTATCAGCTGGCGCGCGCCTATGAGACCACCGGCCAGTCCGGGCCGGCGCTCGGCACGCTGGATCGGATCGTGCAGCGCTACCCGCAAAGCCCGCAGCTCGATGAGGTGCAGTTCAGGCGCGGCGAGCTGTTGTTCTCCGACAAGCGCTACGCGGATGCCGAGCGCGCCTACGCCGCCGTCATCGGGCGCGGCGCCGGCTCGGCGTTCTTCCAGCAGAGTTTGTACAAGCGCGGCTGGTCGCTGTTCAAGCAGTCGCTGGCGCTCGAGAGCCTGCCGTCCTTCGGCGGAGTGCTCGATCAGGAGCTTGGCACCGGCGGCGGCAAGTCCGTGCGCCTGGAGAAGCTCAAGCGCGCCGATCGCGAGCTGGTCGAGGACACCCTGCGGGTCATGAGCATCACGTTCTCCTACAACGACGGCGCCGCCTCGCTCGAGCAATACATGAGCCAGCGCGGCGAGCGTCCCTACGCCTGGCTGCTGTATTCCCGGCTCGGCGATCTGTACGTCGACAAACAGCGCTACCAGGATGCGGCGAACGTCTACCGCGCGTACGTGGCCCGCGATCCCTACAGCGACCACGCGCCGGACCTCGACATGGCGGCGATCGAGGCCTACGGCAAGGGTGGCTTCAGCCAGCTGGTGGTCGACGGCAAGCACGAGTTTGTCGAGCGCTACAACTTCGACTCCCCCTACTGGAAAACCCGCAGCCGTGCCGACAATGCGCGCGTGGTGCAGGAGCTCAAGACCAACCTCAAGGACGTGGCCACCTACTTCCATGCGAGCGCGCAGAAGTCCAAACGGGTCGCGGACTACCAGGAAGCCGCGCGCTGGTACCGGGGCTACCTGAAGTCGTTCCCGGAAGATGTCGACTCCGCCGCGACCGATTACCTGCTGGCGGAGGCGTTGTTCGAAAGCCATCAGTATGCCGATGCGGCTGCCGAGTACGAGCACACCGCCTACGGCTATGCGAGGAACGACAAGTCCGCGACCGCCGCCTACGCGGGGCTGGTCTCCTATCAGAAAGGCGAGGAGGGCTTGAGCGGGGCGGACAAGGACGCCTGGCACAAGCGCGCCATGGACGCCGGAGTCAGGTTCGCGCAGACCTTTCCGGAGCACCCGGACAGCGCCGGGGTTCTGACCCGCGCAGCCGAGGAGATCTTCGCCGCCGGGGACCGGCCGCGCGCGGTCAGCGTCTCCGAGTCGATTCTCGCGCGCCAGCCGCCGGTGGATGTGGCCAAGCAGCGCATCGCGTGGACGATCATCGCGCAGGCGCGTTTCGACCAGGGCGATTACGACAAGGCGGAGCCGGCGTTCCTGCAGGCCCGCGAGCTCGCCGGCAAGGATGACAAGATGCGCGCCGATCTCACCGAGCGCCTCGCCGCCAGCGTATACAAGGCGGGCGAGGCGAAGCAGAAGGCCGGCGATGCCGGCGGGGCGGTGGAGGATTTCCTGCGCGTCGGGCGCGTGGCCCCGGAATCGAAGATTCGCGCCAACGCGCAGTACGACGCCGCTGCCGAGCTGCTGACGCTCAAGGAGTGGCAGCGCGCCATCGGCGTGCTCGAGGATTTTCGCCGCCAGTTCCCGCAGCATCAGCTGCAACCGGAGGTCACCCGCAAGCTCGCCGTGGCGTACTCCGAAGCCAACCGCCCGGGCGAGGCCGCCGCGGAGTTCGAGCGGATCGCGGCGAACCCGGGCGAGAATCGCGCCGTGCAGCGTGAAGCGCTCATGCGATCCGCGGACCTGTACTCGAAGGCCGGCAACAATCCGCGCGCCATGGGGATGCTCGAGAAGTTCGTCGACACCAACCCAACACCGCTCGCCGATGCCGAAGAGGCACGCCAGCGCCTGGCGGACTACGCCGGCAAGAGCGGCGATTCCACGCGGCGCGATCACTGGTACCAGGAGATCATCCGGGCCGACGCGCAGGCCGGCGCGCAGCGCACCGATCGCACCCACTACCTGGCCGCGAAAGCGCAGCTGACGCTCGCACAGCCGGCGCGCGATGCGTTTCGCGCTGTGCGCCTCACGGCGCCCCTGAAGAAGAGCCTGGTAGTCAAGCGCAACGCACTCGAGAGCGCGATGGAGGGCTACAAGCGTGCCGCCGAATACCAGGTCGCCGAGGTGACGACCGCCGCCACCTACGAGATGGCGGAGCTGTACGGCACGCTCGCCAAGGACGTCCTGGGGTCGGAGCGGCCGTCGAAGCTCACGGGCGACGCGCTGGAGGAATACAACTCGCTGCTCGAGGAGCAGGTGTTTCCGTTCGAGGAGCAGGCAATCAAGGCGCACGAGCTGAACGCCGCGCGCGCCAAGGATGGTGTGTACGATGAGTGGGTACGCAGGAGCTTTCAGGCGCTGGCGCGGCTCAAGCCCGCGCGCTATGGCAAAACGGAGCTGATGCAGGATGTGGTCACCAGCCTGGAATAAAGGCCCGCGCGGCCGCGCGGCGCCTGCCGCGCGGCACGCCCGACACGCGCGGTGCGCTGCGGCGGTCGCGCTCGCGGGACTGGTGCTGGCGGCCCTCGCCGGCTGCAGTTCCAAGCCCGCGCGCACCGCGCCGCGTGCCGCGCAGCCGCTCGCGCTGCCGGAGCAGCACGCCACAGCGCCGCCGCCCCCCTCCGTGCCGGCGAGTGCCGCGACTGCGGCCGTCCATGCCACGGCGCCCGCTGCGGCGGCCCGCCCGCAGGTTCCACCGGCGGCACGCGCGGACTTCGAGCGTGCCGTGAATTACCTGCGCGCCGGCAACACCTTGGAGGCGGAGCTTGGCTTCAAGCAGGTCGCCCTGCAGTACCCGCAGTTCGCGGCCCCGCTGGTGAACCTCGCCATTCTGCAGCGCAAGGCGGATCACCTCGACCAGGCGGAGGAAACCCTGAAGAGCGCGGTCGCGCACGAGCCCGGCAGCGCGGTGGCGTGGAGCGAGCTCGGCGCCACCCAGCGCATGCGCGGGCAGTTCAAGGACGCGGCCTCCTCGTACGAGCAGGCCGTTGCGGCGGATGCGCACTATGCACCAGCCTGGCGGAACCTAGGTGTGCTGTCGGATCTCTATCTTGGGGACCCTGCCCGCGCGCTGACGGCCTTCGAGCAGTACCAGCGGCTCACCGGCGAGGACAAGCCGGTGAGCGGCTGGATTGCGGAATTGCGACAACGCCTGGGGATGCCGCCGGTGAAGCGGCCGGCGCCTGCCGCGCCCGCGAGCGGCAACTCCGGCGACACGGCGCCCGCGCCAGCCCCGGGAGCGCCGGCATCCCAGCCGCGCGCGGCGCCTGAGCCGCCTTCGCAACCCGCCCCCGGTGACAGCGTTGCGAGCGGCACCGGCAGCAGCAGCGCCTCGAGAGCAGGAGGTTGACCATGTGTCGCGTGTGCGTAAACCGATTGAGCCCAACGGCCGTGCTGTCGGCTCTCATGGCCTTGTGCCCGCTCACTCTCGGCACGGCGCGGGCGCAGGAGTCTGCGCCGCCGAAGCCCTCAGGCTCGCAAGCACCCGCGCGCGCCCTGCCGCGCCCGGAGCAGCTCGACCCGGCAGTGGATACCTCGAGGAGTGCCCCGGCCGCGGCCACACCGGCTGCCGGAGTCGCCGCGGATGCGAACGCTCCGGGCGCTGCGCGCAGGCCACCTGCGGCCGGGACGGCCGCGCGCACGGAGCCCTCCGGCTCCAAGGCGAGCGCGCGCAAGGGCCCGGACCGGCTCGAGCTCGACCCGACCGACATCACCGGGAACCGTGAGCTGCCCAAAGTGTTGTACATCGTGCCGTGGAAGCGCTCCGATCTTGGCGATCTGCTCGGCAAGCCCGTGAACAGCCTGCTGGACGACGTGCTGCAGCCGCTGGATCGGGATGTTTTCCAGCGGGAAAACCGCTATTACGACGCCTTGAAGCCCGAGCGGGCGGATCCCGAGGCGGGCGCGGTGCAGGGTTCGGGCGACAAGCACTGAAAAATGGCCGGGGCGCGGTATCAGGATGAGAGCTGGGTCGCAGCTTTTTGGGCTTATGTCATTCAGTTTTCGCAGGTTAATGCGTGTATGGCGGTCTCTATGAGCGGGAGTGTTTAGATGGACCTCTGGAACTTGATCGTACGATTCTTTCAGGGCGGCGGGAATTTCATGTACCCCATCGCCATCGTGTTCGTGGTGGGTCTGGCGATCGCCATCGAACGTTACATCTATCTGGCGCTCACGGCCGCGCGCAACCGCGGTCTGTGGAACGAAATCGTGCCGCTGCTCTCGCAGGGCAACTTTCGCCAGGTGGCGCAGGCGACTTCCAAATCCGAGTCGGCCATCGGCCACATTCTCAACTACGGCCTGGCGCGCATTCAGTCTGCACGCCGGCGCGATGATATCGAGAAGGCGATGGAGGAGAGCCTCATGGAGGTGGTGCCACGGCTGGAAAAGCGCACCCACTACCTCGCGACCTTCGCCAATCTCGCGACGCTGCTCGGGCTGCTGGGCACGGTGATGGGACTGATCCGCGCATTCGCGGCGGTGGCGACCGTCAACCCGGCCGAGAAGGCCAACCTGCTGTCGGCGAGCATCTCGGTGGCGATGAACTGCACCGCCTTCGGCCTCATGACGGCGGTACCGCTGCTGTTCATCCACGCGTGGCTGCAGACCAGGACCACCGAGCTGATCGACAGCCTGGAGATGGCGTCGGTCAAGTTCCTGAACGCGATCACCGAGCGCCAATCCGCGCCCGCCGCGGCCTGAGCCCGCGCCCGCCCTGGAAGGACTGAAGGTCGCGCATGCGCCGTCCGTATCAAATCCGCAAGCTGGAGCGTCACTCGCGCAAACCGGCGGAACTGCTGCTGGTGCCGATGATCGACATCTTCACGGTGCTCGTGACCTTCCTGCTCATGACCGCGGTGTTCTCGCGCACCGTGATCCTGCAGCTGAATCTGCCGGCCTCGCAGACCGAATTCCGGGAGCCGCCGCCGGGACTGCAGCTGGAGGTGATGGTACGCAAGGACCTCATCCAGGTGGCAGATCGCAATAGCGGACCGCTCGCAACGCTCCCCAACACGCCCGGCGGCTACAACTACGATGCACTGACGGAGTACCTCAAGCGTGTCAAGGCCAAGTTCCCCGAGAAGACCGACGCCAGCATCCTGCTGGAGGCGGACACCCCCTACGACACGCTGGTGCAGGTCATGGATCGCGTGCGCGTATTTGAAGTGACTCAGGGTCTGAACGTCGTGCAGGCCGAGCTGTTTCCGGACATTTCCATCGGCGATGCGCCGGCGGCCCCTCAGGCCACGGGCGGCACGGTGTCCCCGGCGACGGTATCCCCGGCAGCGGCGGCGACCCCTGCCGCCGCCGCCCCCATTCACGCCGCGCTGGCGTCTGGCAACGGAGCACACCCATGAGCATGTCGCATCGCGCCCAGCGCATGGCGCAGCACCACCTGCGGCACCGCGCGGATGCGCAGCTGAACCTCATTCCGCTCATCGACATCCTGTCGGTGATGGTCGCGTTCCTGCTCGTGTACTCGACCGAGGTCGAAGTCATCCAGAACGCCAAAGGCATCGAGATTCCGCAGTCGATCGCTGAGGTCGCGCCCAAGCAGTCGGTGGTGGTCATGATCACCAGGACGGACCTGTTCGTGCAGGGAGAATTCATCGCCACCGTGGAGCAGATCCGCGCCGGGCAGGGGAGGCTGGTCGAGCCGCTGCGCGCCGCACTCAAGCGCCCGCTGCTGGTCGGCACGGTGATCAGCGAGCGCGATATCGCCCAGCGCGAGATCACCATCATGGCGGACAAGGCGCTGCCCTACGAAGTACTCAAGCGCGTAATGGCGACCTGCACGGATGCCGACTACGGGCGCATCTCGCTCGCGGTCATTCAGAAGGAAAAGCCGGTCGCCGCCGGCCAGTTCAAGCCGGTGTAGGCCCGCCATGGTCATTGCGCCCTATTACCGCGACTTTGATCTGCCCTGGGAGGGCGATCCGGAATCGAGCGCGCGGTTCCGCAAGATCCTGCGCGTGCTACTGATCATCCTGGTGCTGCTCGGGATCGCATTTCCGCTGCTGCCGACGCCCAAGCGCGAGACTCCCGAGGAAGTCCCGCAGCGGCTCGCGCGCGTGATGCTCGAGAACAAGCCCAAACCGCCGCCACCGCCACCGCCGGTGCCCAAGGAGCAGGAGAAACCGAAGATCGAGCCGAAAATCGCCATGGTGAAGCCGCCGCCGATCGATGAGCGCGAGCGGGCGCGCCGCAAGGCGCAGAAGCAGCTGAACCAGGTCAAGGACGAGCTCGCCGATCTGCGCGACGTCATGGATCTCACCCCGCTCGAGACCAAGAACCTGTCCGGCTCGGTCAACGCCGACGCGCACGCCGAGCGCTCGCTCATCACCTCCAAGGTCGGGGTCGGCAGCGGCGGCATCACTTCCGCGAACAACAGCCGCGGCTTCGGCACCGGGGCCGGCTCGCTCACCGGTCACGACACGACTGCCGTCACCTCGGGCATCGTGCGCTCGGGTCTGAACAGCCGCGGCCCCGCCCGCAGCGGTGGCGGCGGCAAGGCCGCCCGCTCGCGTGAGGAGATCGAGCTGGTCTTCGATCGCAACAAGGGACGCATCTACAGCCTGTACGCCCGGGCGCTGCGCGACAATGCGGAGCTGCAGGGCAAGCTGGTGCTCGAGTTCACCATCGCCCCAACCGGTGAGGTGACCATGTGCCGCATCGTCTCCAGCGAGCTCAGGGACGCGGATCTGGAGCGCAAGATTATTGCGCTGGTGCGCCTGTTCCGCTTCGATCCCAAGGACGTCGACACCGTCACCACCACCAAGCCCATCGATTTCTTCCCGGCATAGCACCGCTCGAGCGCGCCCCATGAACCTCAATTCCGAAATCGAGTTCTTTACCGAGCTGCGGATCGTCGACAAGGCGCGCCTGCTGAATCTGTTCCTGCACGAACTCGCGGAAGAGGCGCGCGGCACCTACGGTCCCGCGGAGCAGGTGCACGACGGTGCGCACCTGCGCTTCGTCAACGAGCTGTACCATCGTCTGACACGCGTCATCGAGCAACTGCTGGCCGAGGAGCCGACGCGCCCGGCGGATGACGTGGTGCTGCGGATGCTGCTGGCGGAGCGGACCGACAAGGTGGCCGAGCGGCTGGTGTTCAACGCCTACGCACGCGCCATCCAGGGATTCGAGAGCTACGATACGACGGTGCTCATGGGCGGGGGCTGAGCCCCTTGAGCCGGCGTCGGGGAGAGCCGCGGCGCCGGCGCCGCGTTGCAGGTCCACCCATAAGGACCGGCGAACGATGAGCATCGCACCTGGGCGATGGCTGCTGGCCGCCCTTGCAGCCACCACGACTTGCGCTTTCGGTGCGCCCCCCGACCCCGCCACGCCGGCGCGCGCGACATTGCTGCGTCCGGCGCAGGTGTGGAGCGCAGGCGAGCCCCTGCATGAGGGCTGGGTGGTGCTGACTCAGGGCGAGCGCATCGTGGCCGCAGGTCCGGCGAGCGCGGTGCATGCACCCGCGGATGCCCAGGTGATCGACCTGCCAGGCGCCACCTTGCTGCCCGGCCTCATGGACGTGCACTCGCACCTGTTCCTGCACCCCTACAACGAGACCCTGTGGGATGACCAGGTACTCAAGGAGCCGGTGGCGTACCGCACGCTGCGCGCCGGCCAACAGGCGCGCGCCACGCTGTTGTCGGGTTTCACGACGCTGCGGGATCTCGGCACGGAGGGCGCAGACTACGCCGACCTGTCGCTCAAGCGCGCGATCGAGGAGGGCCTCATCGACGGGCCGCGCCTGTTCGTCGTCACGCGTGCCATCGTCGCCACCGGCGCCTATGGACCGGCACCGCGGGGTCTGCGTCCGGATGTGTGCTGCACGCCGCAAGGCGCGCAGGAGGCGAGCGGTGTGCCGGAGGTCATCCGCGCGGTGCGCGAGCAGGCCGGCCGCGGCGCCGACTGGATCAAGGTGTACGCGGACTACCGCTGGGGCCCGGGCGGCAGCCAGCAGCCGAGCTTCACGCAGGAGGAGCTTCGGGCGCTGGTCGAGACGGCGCACTCATCGGGCCGGCCGGTGGCCGCGCACGCGACCACGGCGGAGGGCATGCGCCGCGCAGTGCTGGCGGGCGTCGACAGCATCGAACACGGCTTCGGCGGCACGGCCGAGGTCTTCAGGCTCATGGCGGCGCACGGCGTGGCTTACCTGCCCACCCTGACCGCACAGGAGGCGTACGGGGAGTATTTCGAGCACTACGTGCCCGGCAAGTCCGCGCCAACGGCGGGCATGCAGCAGGCCGCCGAGGCCTTCCGCACCGCGCTGAAAATGGGCGTGATCGTCGGTTGCGGCAGCGATGTGGGCGTGTTCGCCCACGGCACGAACTATCGCGAGTTGCAGTGGATGGTGCGCGACGGCATGACAGCGCTGCAGGCGCTCACCGCCGCCACCGCCACCGACGCGCAGATCCTGCGCCGCGAATCGGAACTGGGGCGCGTGCGCGCGAGCATGCTGGCGGATCTGGTTGCCGTGACGGGCGATCCGACACGCGACATCGACGCCGTGGCGCACGTCGTGTTCGTCATGAAGGACGGAGTGGTTTACCGGCGGCCGTGAAGCGAACGGCGAGCGGTATCAGTCACCCGCAAGCCGCTGCAGTGCCGTGCCGCTGAGGCGGAAGGTCGTCCACTCATCCTGCGCGACCGCCCCGAGACTCGCATAGAACCCGATCGAGGGCTTGTTCCAGTCGAGCACCGCCCACTCGAGCCGCGCGCAGCCGCGCTCGATCGTCGTACGGGCGAGCCAGGCGAGCAGGCGCTTGCCGACGCCCAGACCGCGCGCCTCGGGCCGCACGAACAGGTCCTCCAGATAGACGCCGGGTTTGCCGAGGAACGTCGAGAAGTTGTGGAAGAACAGCGCAAAGCCCACCGGCGTGCCATCCAGACACGCAAATACCACTTCCGCAAAGGGGCGCGGGCCAAACAGCGCCGTGCCGAGCTCCGCTTCGCTCGCCACCACCTGATGCTCGAGACGTTCGTACACGGCGAGCTCGCGGATGAACGCCAGCACCTGCGGCAGATCGCTCGCGGTCGCCGGACGAATGCTGATGGTGTGTGCCGCGCTGCTCATCCGGTAGTTTGCAAGCCCTGGGCGATGCCGGCGACAGTCGCCAGCAGCGCCTCGAACAGCTCGCGATCCGTGCGGCCCCCCGCGCGCCAGCGCTGCAGCAGATCCACCTGCATCAGGTGTATGGGATCGAGGTAGGGATTGCGCAGCTGGATCGAGCGCTGCAGGGTGGGGTCGGAATCGAGCAGCGCGCGGCTGCCGCGGACGGCGAGGATCTGCTCGCAGGCGCTGTCAAACTCGCTGCGAATCTCGCCGGAGAAGCGGCGCAGCGGCTCGGGCACCAGCTCGTCGTAGTAGCGCGCGATCTCCGGATCCGAGCGCGCCAGCATGGTCTCGACGTCATCGAGCAGGTTGCGCAGGAAGAACCAGCCGTCGCAGGCCGCGCGCAGGCGGGCCAGCCCGAAGCTGGCGAGCGCGGCGCGCAGAGCGCTGCCGGCCCCGTACCAGCCGGGCAGCATGTAACGGGTCTGCGACCAGGCGAACACCCACGGCACCGGCAGCAGCCCCTCGAGACCTGCGCCTTCCACACGGTGCACGGAACGCGAGCCGATCTGCATCCTCTCGATCACATCAATCGGCGTGACTGCCTGAAAATACTCGTAGAACTGCGCCTGCTCGTAGACCAGGCGGCGGTAGGCGGCGCGGCTTTCCTGCGCGAGTAGCGCGGAGATTTCCAGCTGCTCGGCCGAGTCGGGCGGCAGCTGCCCGCGCCGGCATGCCGCGGTCGTCAGGCTCAACGCATTGAAGGCCCGCTCGAGTGTGCGCATGGCGATGGGTCGCAGTCCGTAGCCCTGCCGGATGGTGGCGCCCTGCTCGCGGATCCGCAGCACCCCGTCCACGGCCCCGGCGGGGGCGGCGTGCACCAGCGCTTCAATGCGCCCGCCGCCGCGCGCGATGCTGCCGCCGCGGGCGTGGAACATGACGGCGCGCTCGCCGGCGGTGGCGAGCGCCTGCGCCAGATCGTGCTGCGCCTGGTGAATCATGAAGCGCGAGGCGCAGGGGCCGATTTGCTTGTTGCTGTCGGAGTAGCCGATCAACACGCACTGGCGACGCCCGCGCGCATCCAGATGCCGCCGATACAGCGGATCCGCGAGCAGCTCCTGCAGCGTGCGGCCGCAGGTGGCGAGCGCCTCCGCGGTCTCGAACTGTGGCGCGAGGTCGAGCGCTACTTCCCCGGTGTGCTTGTCGTAGGCCGCGGCCCAGCGCGCCAGCAGCAGCGCCGCCAGCACATCGTCCGCGCCGCTGGCGCCGCTCACGATGAAGTAGCCGATGGCGTCGGGGCCATAGCGGTGGCGGCCCTGCATGATGGCATCGAACACCGCGAGGTGGCGCTTGCCGAGCGCATCGAGCTCCACGACCGGTCCGCGATCCTTCTCCAGCGCCTCGGCGAGCCGGTCGCGGCGCTCGCGGCTGCTGCGGCCGAGCCACAGCGGGTCGTCGAAGCCGTGCGCCACCACCGCGTGCAGAACACTGGCATGCTCGCGCACGTCGAGCGTCGCCAGGTGAAATCCGAAGGCGTCGATCCGGCGCAGCAGACGCTCGACGTAGAACAGGCCGGCGTTCGCGCCTTTGTTGGCTTTCAGGCTCGTGGCGATCAGCGACACGTCGTCGCGGAACTGCCGCGCACTCTCGTAACCGCTCGCCCGGCCTTCGTAGGTGCTGCGCAGACGCTCCCCGAGCTGCGCGAGGAACACGCGGTAGGGCATGCGGTCGTGCCGCGCCGGGGTGATGGCGCGCGCTCCCGGCAACAGGCGTGTGTACTGCTCGACCCGCTTGGTCAGTTCGGTGGCCGCCGCCACGCGGCTGGCGCTCTGCGACAGGCGCTGCGCGATGCTCTGGCACTCCTCGAAATAGCGATTGATGATCACCTGCTGCTGGCGCGCCAGCGCCTCGCGGATGCTCTTGGCGTGCACGTCGGGGTTGCCGTCCATGTCACCACCCGCCCAGGATCCGAAGTGCAGGATGGCCGGCACTCGTGTCGCGCCGGCGTCGGTGCCGTAGAGCTTCTCCAGCGCCTGCGCGATTTCCTCGTAGAACGCCGGCACCACGCGGTACAGGATCTCCACCAGGTAGAACAGGATCTGCTCGCGTTCATCCGCGACCGTGAGGCGCTCGCGCGGCAGCTCCTCGGTCTGCCACGCCGCGGTGAGCTCCATGCGGATGCTGTTCCAGACGCTGCGGGCTTCGTTCGGCGTGAGGGTCGGGTCGAGACGCTCCAGCAGGCGCTGTGCGATGCGCTGCTGCTTGCGCAGCAGCGTTCTGCGGCTGGCTTCGGTCGAATGAGGCGCGAACACCGGCTCGATGGACAGACTGCCGATGAGTTCCAGGACCTGCGCCGCGCTCAGGCCCTGGCTCTTGAGCGCGGCGATCGCATCCTCCACGCCGCCGGGTTGGGGGCGCTGACTGTCCTTGAGCAGATACTCGCGGCGGCGCCGGATCCGGTGGACCCTCTCCGCCAGGTTGACGGTCTGAAACCAGATGGAGAAGGCGCGCACCACTTCGCGCGCCAGCGCCGGCGGGCGCTCGCGCACGCGGGCCGCGAGCTCGGCGCGCGCCTCGCGCGAGCCGGCGCGGCCGCGGATGGCGGCGACGCGGTCCAGCTCCACCAGCTCGAACAGCTGCTCCCCACCCTGCTCGCGCAGAATCTCGCCCATGAGCGCACCGAGCGCATGCACGTCCTCGCGCAGCGGCTCGTGCTTGGGCGGAAAGTGGATGTCGCTGCGGTTCACCTTTAGTATCTTAGCGGGCCGCTGCGCCGTTGGGCGCGCTTGAGTCATCCGGCCAGCAGCACCGCCTCGGCACGCTCCAGCTCTTCGGGCTGACCGTAGATCACGACGATGTCCCCGTCGCGCAGCACCGTGTCGCCGGCGGGCTCGCGCCCGAGGATTCCCTGGCGCCGCACGCCGGTGAAGGTCACCTCGACACCGCGACTGCGCACTTCGCCCAGCGTGCGGCCCACCGCCCACGCTCCCGGGGGCACCACCACGGACTTCAGCTCCTCGCGATGCTCGCTCCGGTCATCGACCGGGCGCGCATCCCCGCGCGGCACGATATTTCTCAGCACCGCGTAGCGGTTTCTGCGGATCTCGTCCAGCGTACGCACCACGCGCGGCACCGGCACGTGCAACAGCATCAGTACGTGCGAGACCAGCATGAGACTTGCTTCGAAGGTTTCCGGAACCACGTCGGTGGCGCCGGCATCCTGCAGCTCCTTGATGCGGGCATCGTCCTGGGTGCGCACCAGCACCGGCACCTCGGGCCGCAGGCGGCGCACGCTGTGCAGGATGCCGATCGAGGTGGCCGGATCGGAGAAACTGATGACGACCGCGCTGGCGGTCCGCAGCCCGACTTTGCTGAGCAGCTCCTCGTCCGCCGAGTCGCCGAACAGGACCGGGTCCCCGGCCTGGCGTGCGGCGCGGATGCGCGCCGGGTCGAGGTCGAGCGCGATGTATTCGAAACCCTGCGATTCGAGCACCCGCGCCACGTTCTGGCCGACGCGGCCGAAGCCGCACAGGATGACGTGCTCACGCCGCGCGATCCCGGTGGTGGCCGCCTCTTCGCGCTCGCTGGCGGTGGGGGCTGGGGCGTGCTCATGCAGCAGCCAGCGGGCGACGCGCTTGTTGTTGTTGAGGATCAGCGGGCTGAGCAGCATCGACAGCACGATCGCGACCAGCAGCGGCTCGCCGAGGCCTTCAGGCACCATTCCGGCCTGCAGCAGGATGGTGCACAGCGCGACCCCGAACTCACCGCCGATCGACATGACGATGCCGGTGCGCAGCGCCTTGAAGCGCGAAGTGGTGAAGGGGCGTGTGACCAGCGCGGCGATGGCCGCCTTGAGGATCACCAGGGTAAGGAGCATCAACACCGCGATGGCGAGCTCGCTCGCACGCGCCAGCAGATGCACGTCGAGCAGCATGCCCACGGAGATGAAGAACAGCCCGAGCAGGATGTCACGAAACGGGCGGATTACCGCTTCGATCTGGTGCCGGTATTCGGTCTCGGCGAGCATCATGCCGGACAGGAACGCACCGAGGGCGAACGACAGGCCGGCGATGTGCGACACCCACGCCGAGCCGAGCACCACCAACAGCACCGCCAGCGTGAACAGCTCGCGCAGACGGCTGTGGGCGATCTCGTGAAACAGCGGGCGCAGCAGCCAGCGCCCCGCCGCCAGCACCGCCACGATCGCCAGCGCGCCGCCGATCACCGCCACGAGGCTGCCGCTCAGCTCGAAGCGATCCTGTCCCGCGACCAGCGCGCCGCCCAGGGCGAGGAACGGCACGAACGCCAGGTCCTGGAACAGCAACATGCTGAATGCGAGCCGCCCGTGCGTGCGGTTGAGCTCGGCACTCTCGGTCAGTTGTTGCAGCAGGATGGCGGTCGAGCTCATCGCCACCGCCCCCCCGAGAACGATCGCGATGAGCCACGTCATACCGAGCAGGTGCCCGCACAGTGCGAACACGCCGGCAGTGGCGGTCACCTGTGCCGCGCCGAGGCCGAAGACCTCGCGCCGCATCGCGAGCATGCGCGGCAGGGAGAACTCCAGCCCCAGTGTGAACAGCAGGAACGCCACGCCGAGCTCGGCCAGCAGTCGCGTCGCGCCCGAATCCGACAGCACGCCCAGCGCGTGCGGTCCGAGCACCAGACCGACCACGAGATAAGCAATGCTCGTCGGCAGCGCCAGGCGCCGCGCGATCGTCACGAGCAACACGGAACCCGCCAGCAGAATCAGGGCCTGGGAGAGCGGCGCGAACATTGAGGCGCAACTTAGACCGCGCCCGCGAGCGAACGCAACGCCCGCGCGGGCAGGGGATGCCGGCCGCTACGCCGGCCCGGCTCTGCGGTCGGTGACTTTCAGGCGCGCGTACGCCGCTGGCCCCGCGACCAGGCGGCGACCGCTCCGGGCACCACCGCCCCTGCGGGGATCAGATTCCCGACTGCCAGGTGCTCGGCATGCCGGCCTTGCTGATCGCGTCCTCGATGGCGAGGCAGGCGTCGCGCGCTTCCGGTTGCGCGCGCAGGCTTCTCGCGATGGAGTTCAGGAAGCGGCACATCAGCGCCACGTTGGGGTGCCTGACGTGCAGCTGTTCTTCGACGCTGTCAATGGCCTCGATCAGATCCTCCTGATCGCAGCTCGGAAAAGTCATGCTCGTTACGGCATGTTGTACGGCAACCAGCGCTTGGTGTATTGCGGCCTGTCCCGTCCCATCCATGGAAGCAAATTTGAACCCGTTTGCGAAAAGCCGCAAGCCCCCGCTCCCCCCGCCGGCAAACGGCAGGGCCCAAAAACAAGAGCCCCGCCTTTGGGGCGGGGCTCAGTAACCTGAGTCAAACGAGTGACGGTTACTTGGCAGGCGCGTTCGACGTATCGGTCTTCGACGCGGCAGACTTGGCGGCTTTCTTGCTGTGTTTCTTGTGATGGCTCTTGGCCGGGGCAGCGGGCTGCTCGGCGGCCGGCGCAGTGGCCGGTGCGTCAGCGGCGACAACCGGACCCGCGAGCAGGGCCAGGGCAACGACTGGGACGAGCTTCGTGAACATCGATTTGGTCTCCAAAGGCAGAAGTAGGATGCTAAAGCGCGCGTATTATGACTGGATTCGGGCCGCGCAAGTGCCGTATGACCGCAACGTAATGTTGCGCGTTCGATGCGCGTATCCTATTGAAAAACAAAAAGTAATCTCCGGACCGGAGGCCGCTCGTCAGTGTCCCTCAAAGGCAACAAGCGTCCGGACCGGCACCTGCAGGGCGGCAAGGCGCGCCGACCCGCCGAGCTCTGGCAGGTCGATGATGAAGCAGGCGGCGAGGATCTGGGCGCCGAGGGAGCGCAGCAGCTTCACGGCGGCCTCGGCCGTGCCCCCGGTTGCGATCAGGTCGTCCACGAGAATGATGCGTTCTGCGGGGGCGACGGCGTCGCGATGCATTTCCATCTCATCGAGCCCGTACTCGAGAGAGTAGGCGACACGCACCGTGGCATGCGGGAGCTTGCCCTTCTTGCGGATGGGGACGAAGCCCGCCGACAGTTGATGCGCGATCGCGCCGCCGAGAATGAATCCGCGCGCCTCGATCCCGGCGACGCGGTCGATGTGTGCGCCGAGCCACGGCTGTACCAGTTGGTCCACGACGGTACGGAAAACGCGCGCATTTCCCAGCAGCGTGGTGATGTCACGGAACGCGATGCCCGGCTTCGGATAGTCGGGAATGGTGCGGATGGCCGCGCGGATCTCGCGCAACGTGTCGGGGTCCATGCGTGCACTGTACGCTAAGCGGCGGCCGGCAACCGGCGCCACACCAGCGTGCGGTTGTTGGCCGGCATGGCGTGGTCAGCGCTGAACACCAGGCCCTGCGCCCGCGTGAGCGCTTCCAGCGCCTCGAAATCACGGATGCCGCTGTCGGGGTCGCGGGTCCTCAGCCAGCCATCGAATTCCGCATTGCTGTCACTCGTATATTGCCCGCGGAAGCGAAAGGGTCCGTACACGCACAACACGCCCGGCGCCGCCAGGCAGCCACCGACGCCGCGCACGAACTCCCGCACCGCGCTCCAGGCCATGATGTGCAGTGTGTTGGCGCTGAATACCGCGTCCACGGGCGCCACCTGCCAGGGATGGTCGCGCGCATCGAGCGCGATGGGGGCTCGCAGATTGGACCTGCCCTCCAGCCGGATGCGCTCGGCGAGCGGGCCCAGTTGTTCCTCGAGCTCGCTCGGCTGCCAGGCGAGGTGCGGCAGGTGCGCGGCGAAGTGCACCGCATGCTGGCCCGTGCCGCTGCCGACCTCGAGAACGCTGCGGCTGGCGGCGAGCTCGCTCCTGAGAACCTCGAGGATCGGGTCTTTGTTACGCTCGCAGGCTTCGGACAGCGTCAGCATGGCGCGAGTCTGCGACAATAAGCCGATGCAGGCCATAGACGTACTTCTGCAGCGGCGCTCCGCCCGGGAGCTGACCGAGCCGGCGCCGGACGAGGGCGCGCTCGAGCTCATTTTTTCCAGTGCGGTGCGCGCCCCCGACCACGGCCGGCTGCGTCCTTGGCGCTTCGTGGTGGTGCGCGGCAGTGCCCGCGAGCGCCTCGGCGAACTGTTCGCCGATCACGCGCAGCGCGCCCAGGCGCAGCTTAGCGCACAGGCTTTGCAGCGCGAGCGGCTCAAGGCGTTGCGCGCGCCGCTCATCGTTGCGGTGGCCGCGCACTGCAACCCGGCGGTGAAGATTCCGCTGATCGAGCAGACCCTGTCAGCGGGCGCGGCCGCGCACGCCATGATGCTGGCGGCGTTCGCCCTGGGCTTCAACGCCATGTGGAAGACCGGAGGGCCTGCCTATGATGAGACGGTGAAGCAGGCGCTCGGCTTCGCCTCCACCGATGCCATCGTCGGGTTCCTGTACCTCGGCACCGAGACCGCGCCGACTGCGCCGCCCGCTCGTAGCGAGTGGCGCGACCTGGTGCGCTACTGGGGCGAGCAACCTTAGAGGCGCGACGAGCCGAGTGATTGCGCCGATGAGGCGAGTGCGGGAACGTGCGGCGACACTTCCCGCAGCCTCCGGGCGGCGCGACACTGCCGTATGATGTGCGGCTTGCGCGTACCTTCGAAGGTCTTGAGGCTATGAGATTACTGTCGTGGATGGCCGCGCTGGCCCTCGTCGCCGCCTGCGCTTCAAAACCCGTCGAGGAGAAATCGGTGCCCATCACGCCCGATCGCGCCGCCCCAAGGGCCGCTGCACCCGCACCCGCCAAGCCGCTCATCGGTGATTACGGCCTGGACCGGAGCGCGGGCAACCACAGCGTAAAGCCCGGCGATGACTTCTTCGCCTATGCGAACGGCGCGTGGTATGAGAGGTTCACCATTCCCGCCGATCACGCGAGCTTCGGTCCGTTCGACACGCTCGATGAGCTCTCCAAGCAGCGCGTCCGCGCCATCATCGAGGAGGCCGCCGCCACCCATGCCGCCGGCGGCACTCCCGAGCAGCAGATCGGCGATTTCTACGCGGCCTTCATGGACGAGGCCGCGATCGAGGCCAAGGGCCTGGCACCCGTGCAGGCCGATCTGCAGCGCATCGCCGCAGCCAACACCCGCCAGGGGCTCGCGCACCTGTTCGGGGAGCCCGGATTCGCTTCGCTGTTCGACGTGCAGCTGCCGGCCGACTTCAAGAACCCCGACCGCTACAGTGTCTTCATCAGCCAAGCGACGCTCGGCCTACCCGACCGCGACTACTATCTCAAGGACGATCCGCAGCTCAAGGCGCTGCGCGGCAAGTACGTCGCCTACATCGCGCAAATGCTCACCCTCGGCGGCGCGAGCGACGCTGCGGCCCGGGCGCGCGACATCATGGCGTTCGAGGCGGCGGCGGCGCAGGTCCAGTGGCCGATCGAGAAGCGCCGCGATGTGGAGGCCATCTACAACCCGCGCAGCAAGCAGCAGCTGCTCGGCTTCGCACCCGCATTTCCGTGGCAGGCGTTTCTCGAGGCCCAGCAACTCGGCGCCCGGCAGGAGCTGGTGCTCGCCGAGTACGGGGCCATTCATGATCTCGCCGAGCTCTTCGACCGCACTACGGTGACGACGCTCCAGGCCTTCCTGACGTTCCACTATCTCAGCAGCCACGCGCAGTACCTGCCCCGGCGCTTTGACGAGGCGCGCTTCGCGTTCTACGGCCAGTCGATGCGCGGGCAGCCGCAGCAGCGCGAGCGCTGGAAGAGGGGCGTGGATGCGGTCGATGGGGCACTCGGTGAGTCGGTCGGGCGGCTGTATGTGGCACAGTATTTCCCGCCCGAGTCCAAGGCGAAGATGCAGCAGCTGGTGGCGGATCTGCGCGCCGCGCTGAGTGCGCGCATCGACGCCCTGGACTGGATGACGCCGCAGACCAAGTCGCGGGCCCACGAGAAGCTCACGATGTTCACGCCCAAGATCGGCTACCCGGATAAGTGGAAGGACTACTCGGCGCTCGCGATCCGCCGCGACGATCTCATCGGCAACGTGCGCCGCGCGGCCGAGTGGGACTGGAACTATCAGGTCGCGCGCCTCGACCAGCCGGTCGATCGCGCCGAGTGGCAGATGACGCCCCAGGAAATCAACGCCTACTACAACCCCTCGAACAACGAGATCGTGTTCCCGGCGGCGATCCTGCAACCGCCGTTCTTCGACCCCAACGCCGATACCGCGGTGAACTATGGCGCCATCGGCGCGGTGATCGGCCACGAGATCGGCCACGGCTTCGACGACCAGGGGCGCAAATTCGGGCCCGACGGCTCCATGCAGGACTGGTGGACGGCGCAGGATGCCGCGGTGTTCGCGGCGCGCACCGCGCGCCTCATCAAGGAGTTCTCGGCATTCGAGGCGCTACCGGGGCTGAAGGTCAACGGCGCCAACACCATCGGCGAGAATATCGGCGACCTGGGCGGCCTCAATATGGCGCATGAGGCCTACCAGATTTCACTCAAGGGACAGCCGGCACCCGTGATCGACGGGCTCACGGGCGATCAGCGCTTCTTCCTGGCTTACGCACAGGTGTGGCGCAGCAAGTACCGCGAGGGCGCGCTGCGCGAACAGGTGATGGCGGACGTGCACAGCCCCGATAACTTCCGCGTCAACGGACCGCTGCCGAACATTGACGCGTGGTACGCGGCGTTCAACGTGCAGGCGGGCGACAAGCTGTACATCAAGCCCGATGAGCGTGTGAGGATCTGGTAGCCTCAGGGCTTGACGACCGCGAGTACCACGATCGCGACCAGCAACAGCCCCGGCAGCTCGTTGAACAGGCGGTACCAGCGCTGCGAGTGGCTGTTCCTACCCGCGCGCAGCACCCGCATCAGGTGGTAACAGCAGCCGTGGTAGCCGACCAGCGCCGCGACCAGCAGCAGCTTCGCGCGCATCCACCCCAGGGTGAGGTACCCGGGCGCGCCGACGATCATGGCGGCGCCGCACAGCACCGCGAGCAGCGCACCCAGGGTCATGATGAAGAACAACCGCCGCTCCATCACCACGAAGCGCTCCAACCCTTCCCGCTCGCTCGCCGCCACGTGGTAGACGAACAGGCGCGGCAGGTAGAACAGCCCCGCGAACCAGGTAACCACGAACACCACGTGGAAGGCTTTGAGCCACAGCACGACCGCGATTGTAACCAAGGCAAACGACCCCGGTGCGGGCCTCTGGTAGCATGACCGGCCCGGACCACCGCCACAGCACGCACCATGCCCGATACGCCCGCCGCCGCAGCCACTTCCTTCCCGAGCAATATCGAGATCGCCCAGCGCGCCACCATGCTTCCCATAGGGCCGCTCGCGCACGAGCGGCTCGGGATCCCGCAGGAGCGTCTCGAAGCCTACGGGCACTACAAGGCGAAGGTGTCGCTCGATTACGTGGCGCAACTCGATCCCCGCCCCGCCGGCAAGCTGGTGCTGGTGACCGCGATCTCGCCGACGCCCGCCGGCGAGGGCAAAACCACCACGACCGTGGGGCTGGGAGATGCGCTGAACCTGCTGGGCAAGCGCGCCATCGTGTGCCTGCGCGAGCCGGCCCTGGGGCCGGTGTTCGGCATGAAGGGTGGCGCGGCCGGCGGCGGCTACTCGCAGGTGGTGCCGATGGAGGACATCAACCTGCATTTCACCGGCGACTTTGCCGCCATCGCGCTCGCCAACAACCTGCTGGCCGCGCTCATCGACAACCACATCTACCAGGGCAACCAGCTCGGTTTCGACGTACGCCGCATCAGCTGGCGCCGCGTGGTCGATGTCAACGATCGGGCGCTGCGCCAGATCGTCATCGGACTCGGCGGCACCGCCGACGGCGTGCCGCGCGAGGACGGTTTCGATATCGTGGTGGCGTCCGAGGTGATGGCGATCCTGTGCCTCGCCGACAGCCTCGCTGATCTGCGGGAGCGCCTCGGCAGGATCGTGGTCGGTTACCGCGCCGATAACTCACCCATCCTGGCGCGCGAGCTCAAGGCGCACGGTGCGATGACGGCGCTGCTGAAGACGGCGCTCGCGCCCAATCTGGTGCAGACGCTGGAGAACAACCCGGCCTTCATCCACGGTGGTCCGTTCGCCAATATCGCGCACGGCTGCAACTCGGTGATCGCGACACGCACCGCGCTGAAGCTGGCCGATTACGTCGTGACCGAGGCCGGGTTCGGCGCCGACCTGGGCGCGGAGAAGTTCGTCGATATCAAGTGCCGCAAGGCGGGCTTCAGGCCCAGCGCCGCGGTGATCGTGGCCACCGTGCGGGCGCTCAAGTACCACGGCGGCGTCGAGCTCGCCGACCTCAAGAGCGAGAATCTCGCCGCGCTCGATCGCGGCGTGGTCAACCTCGAGCGACACATAGACAATGTTCACAACCGCTACGGCCTGCCCTGCGCGGTGGCCATCAATCGCCGCGCGGAAGACACCGAGCATGAAATCCAGCTGTTGATCGACCGCATTGCCCCGCACGACGTGCGGGTGATCGCGGCGACCCACTTCGCGCACGGCGGGCGCGGCGCGCTGGAACTGGCCCGTGAGGTCGTGCGCCTGTGCGATGAGCCCAACGGCTTTCGCTACGTGTACGAGGATGATGCCAGCTTGTGGGACAAGATGAAGGCGATCGCCACCAAGATCTACCACGCCACCGATATAACCGCCGACAGCAAAGTGCGCGCCCAGATCCGCCAGCTGCAGGATGGCGGCTATGGGCACTATCCGGTGTGCGTCGCCAAGACTCAGTACTCCTTCTCCACCGATCCAAAGCTGCGCGGCGCGCCGGCGCACCACGTGGTCAACATTCGCGAGGTGCGGCTCGCCGCGGGCGCGGAATTCGTGATCATGATCTGCGGCGACATCATGACCATGCCGGGGCTGCCCAAGGTGCCGGCGGCGAACAGCATCGATGTCAGCGCCGACGGTCGCATCACGGGTCTGTTCTAGACAGACACGCTTAGCGCCGCATCTGCCCGGACTCTCGCCATGCCTTTCTGCGAAGCCGACCCCTGGCGCATGCAGTACTTCGAGGGCGTGGCCTGCCCGCCCGAGGTGCGCATTCCGACCGAGGACCCGGACGCCTACCAGTGGTACCCCGCGCATCGCGGGATCTATAACAAGCTGGCGGTAGCCGAGTCGCAGGGCCTCGCCTGCGCGCCGCACGGTGTGTGCCCGCAGGCCTTCCCGGTATTCAGCAAGCCCATCATCAATCTGGGCGGCATGGGTGTCGGCAGCCGGGTGTTGCCGGATCGCGCTCACTACGAGCGGCACAAGACGCCGGGACACTTGTGGATGACGCTGCTCGAAGGCGAGCACGTCAGCACCGACCTCGCCGTGCAGGCCGGAAGGGTGATGTGGCTGCGTCACAGCCTCGGCACGCCCGCCGCGGGCGGGACTTTCGATTACTGGACGATCGAGGCTGCGGCACGCGCGCCGCTCGAGGGCTATCTCGGCGCGTGGGTCGGGCAGCATCTCGCCACCTACACCGGCATGCTCAATCTCGAGACCATCGGCGGGCGCATCATCGACGCGCACCTGCGCTTCGCCGATCAGTGGCCGGATCTGTACGGCGACGGCTGGCTGGCGGCCGTGGTAGGCCTGTACGAGCAGGGCGCGTGGCGCTACGCCGATCGGGAGCGCAGGATCGGCTACAGTGTCGCATTGTTCGGCCCGCACGGCCGCGAATACCAACATCCGGCCGCGTCCCTGGTCGAGCAGGTGCGGCGCATGCCGGAGGTGAGCAGCGTGCAGATCACCTTCCACGCCGACCGTCCGGCCGCCGCGCACCCGATGCCACCGGGGGGCTTCCGGCTCGCGATCGTGAACTGCCTGGATCTTGAAGCCGGCCGTGCGGCCCGGGCACGCCTGGCGGAGTTTTTCCGGGTGTGAGCGGCGTCGGACCGTCTCGCGCGGCGGCCGCTCAGGGCTGCCAGCCGCGCGTGCGCGCTGCGGCCTCGGCGCCCGCAGCGAGCGGTTCACCCGCGATCAGCTCATCGAGCGTGTGCGTCACGCTGGCCGGCAGCGCTGAGCCCGCCGGCCGGTAGCCCGCGGCAGTGGCCGGCGGGGCGGGATTGTGCGCCAGCACCTCGAGCCTCCAGGCCTCGTGTCCCCGGCAGGCGAGTCCGGCGAGCGTACCTTGCTCGCGCAGCACGAACGTGCGGCAGTAGTCGCCGTTCCGGGCCCGAAAGCTGACACCGATCTGCACCGGCGCACCGGGCGGCTGATGGCTCGCGAGCTGTTCGCTCAGGGCGCGCGCCAGCGCGCCGCTCGCCAGCACCTGCCCGTCGCGGGTGACGAGCGCCGGGCCCGCGGGGGCGCGCAGCAGCAGCGGCCCTAACAGCACCCCGCCGACCAGGCTCGCCGCGATCGCGCCCCACTGCGGCCACGACCAGCGCGGTGCGGCCTGGCGCTTCAGCGCGACCACGTTAGCGGCTTGCCCGCGCGCCGGCACGCCGCGCACGCTGGCGAGCAGACGCTCCGGCAGCGGCTCATCGAGCACCGGTTCGAGCGCCGCACGCAGCCGGGCGCGCAGCGCCCGTTGCCGCGCGACCCGGCGCGCCAACTGCGGATCGGTTGCCATCGCAGCCTCCAGCGCCGCGCGGCTCGCGGGGTCCAGTTCACCGTCGGCGTACGCCATCACAGTCTCGTCGCTGAAGTTCATCGCAGCGCTCCCGTTGTCTCGCCGAGCATCTCCTGCAGCGCCTCGCGGCCGCGCGCCAGGCGGCTGGTGAGCGTGCCGATCGGGACCTCCATGATGTGCGCGGCCTCCTTGTAGGAGAGACCTTCGATCAGCACCAGCGCGACCGCCGCGCGCTGCTCCTCGGGCAGGCGCGCCAGCGCCTCCTGCACCGCCAGCAGATCCGCGTGCGCGCCCTGGGAGGCATCGCCGATCTGCTCCGCAGACTCCTCGGGCGCGAACAACCGTGCGCGCCTGCCGCGCGCGCGCAGCTCATCCAGCCACGCGTTACGCACGATGCCGAACATCCAGCTCGACAGCGGCGCGTCCGGGCGCAGTTGCGCGCCGCGTGTCAGCGCCCGCTCGACCGCGATCTGCACCAGGTCGTCGGCATCGTTCACATCTGCGGCGAGTGCCCGCGCAAAGCGCCGCAACCGCGGCAGTAACATGACCAGCTCCTCGCGCAGCTCATCGGGCGATGCGCGCATGTCTATACCGGCATTACGTTCATGAGTGCCATTTTCTTCCATTTCTTCCCTGCGCGCCCACGTTCAACTATGGTGCTCGCATGCCCACCGTTGTATTGACATTGCTGCTGTTGAACGCCTCGGCGGCTGCCGCGCAGGTCGGTCTGCCTGCCGTGCGTCTGCCGCCGGTACCTGGCGTCACACTGCCGAATCTGCCCGCGGCCGGCGTGCTGGACATCGACAAATCCGCCGCCGCGCTCGCGGGCGAGGTCGATCCGCGCCGCCTGCGGGAACTGCGTGCCCTGCGGGTTCGCGAGCTGCTGCGACGGCACCGGGACGTGCTCGAGGCCGACCCGCACGGCGCGCCCATGGTGCGCGGGGAGATACTGGCGCTGTCCCCGAGCACTGCCGCGCTGCAGGCGGCCGGCGGCGCGGGATTCTCGGTAGTGCGCGAAGACTCGTTCGCCGAACTCGGGACCCACATCGTGGTGTTGCACGCCTCGGGAAGTACCGCACGTGCGTTGGCGCGCCTGCAGAGGCTCGATCCTGCGGGCGTCTACGACTTCAATCACGTCTATACCGACAGCGGTGGGGTCGGGCTCGCTGCCCCGGGCGCGGCGCAACCCGCGCCGGCGCCGGGCGGCGTGGCGCGCGCTCCCGCGGCGGAGGGTGTCGCCGCGATCCGCGTCGGCCTCATCGACAGTGGCGTGGATGTCACTCACGAGGTGTTCAGCGGCATCAGGGTTCAGCAGCACGGCTGCAGCAGCGCGGTACCGGCCGAGCATGGGACCGCGGTGGCCTCGCTCATGGTCGGACGCGCCAGCGCTTTTCACGGCGCGGCGCCCGGGTCCACTCTGTATGCCGTGGATGTGTTCTGCGGCCTTGCCACCGGGGGCGCGGTGGATTCGGTGGCGGAGGCGTTTGCATGGCTGCTGCGCGAGCAGGTTCCGGTCATCAACGTGAGCCTGGTGGGACCGCCGAACAGAACGCTCGCGGGCATCGTGCAGAACGTGCTGGCGCGCGGTCACCTGGTGGTGGCCGCGGTGGGCAATGATGGTCCGGCGGCGCCGCCGCTGTATCCGGCGGCCTGGCCGGGGGTGGTTGGAGTGACGGCGGTGGACGCGCGCCAGCAGGTGTTGGTCGAGGCGCTGCGCGGCGCGCAGGTGAAATTCGCCGCCCCCGGAGCCGACATGGCCGCGGCGCGGCCACACGGGTATGCGCTGGTGCGCGGGACCTCGTTCGCCTCGCCAATCGTCGCGGGGCTGCTGGCGCTCGAGCTGCACACGCCCGACCCGGGCGCCGCACAGCAGGCGGTGGCTGCTCTCGCCCGGCAGGCGCTGGATCTCGGGGCGCCGGGCCTCGATCCGGTCTACGGCCATGGACTGGTGGGTGCGGATCTGCGCCGGCAGCCGGCGCTCGCGCTGCTGGGGGCGCATTAAGTCAAAAGCGACGAAAATTCCCCGGGCCGCGGAAGATTTCGCCACGGCCGGTCGTAGTACTCAGCGAAAGGTCGCGGACGGGCCGCGGCCTCGAGAGGAGGACGACCATGAAGATCAATCATCTTTTCACGAGCGCCGCAATCGCAGTCGTGTTGGCTGTGGCGGTGCCTGTCCACGCGCAGATCCTGGGCGGCGGCGCGCAGGGCGGGCTTGGCGGGACGCTCGGTGGCACGTTGGGCGGTGACGCGGGCGGCATGCGTGGCGCCATGACTGGCGGCGCCGGCGGGTCCATCTACGGCGGCGCCGGCGGGCAGCTCGACGGTCGGGGCCGGATCGATCGCACGGTTGACGGCAACGCACAGGGCGCCGCACATACCGGCGCGCGTGCCGCGGGCAAGGCCGAAGCGTCAGCGAGCAAGGCCGAAGCGTCAGCGGGCAAGGCCGCGGAGTCGGCGCGCCACGACGCACGAAGGGGCGGCGATTTGGCCGCTGACACTGCCAGCTCCGCTGCTGCGAGCGCGTCGCGCGCGACGGCGAGCACCGCGGCGAGTGCCGCAGGCGGGGGTGAGGCGCAGACCCACAACCTGGATGTGGGCGGGGCGCTGAGCGGCGCTGCGTCGGCGAGCTCAGCCGGCAACACGGGCATGAGTGCCGTCGGCGGCGGTGACGCGTCCGGCCAGCGCGCCAACTCGAGTCCTGGGGCGGCGCGCAACCCGGGTGAGGGTGCCCATACCCGTAACCCGGGCAAGCCGGCGGCGAGTGGCGATACTGACTCGCGTCACCGCGAGGGTGCCGCGGCCGGCGGCGACATCTCCGCTTCCGCCTCGGCGGACGCGTCGATGAATGCCTCGGCGTCACACTGAGCGCAACGCGGCTGTTTGAGCGGCAGAGGTAATACTCTGCCGCTCAACTTTACGGCAGCACGGCGGGCCCTCACCTGGGCGGGCGGTCTCCGGAGAACCTGACGGCGGTGGCGCCCTCCACGCGCCCGATCATGGCCCGGTCGCTGACGTACAGATTCACCTTGCGCTCGAACCTGAGAGTGCCGCCGACGACCGAGCCCGGTCCAATCACTACGCGCGAAGTGTCCTCGGACCAGAACCAGATATGGAACCAGCTGGTGTCCTTCTCGACGTGAATTCCACCGTCGACGTGCGCGTTGGGACCGATTTCGATGTCACCCGTCGCCGTGTCGATGAGACCCCCGACGTGAGCGGCGGCGATCCGTATGGCGCCGTTGACATTGCTCAGCGTGCCGGCGACGTCTGCGCCGTCGGCGACTGTCACCGCGCCGTTGACCGCCTGGACCGTGCCGGTTACGCGCACCGCCTCTTTCAGGTGGATGGACCCGTTGACGGTCACGAGTGTGGCCGCCGTGGCGTGTCGCTCGGCGGAGATGCTGCCGTTGACGGTGTTTGCTCGGCCGACCACGGCATTCTCGCCAATACGAATGGAGCCGTTTACCGTCGAGACATCCCCGCTGTGCTGCTCCGCGGCGATGTCGATGGAGCCCATGACCTTGGAGATCGAGGTGTCAGCGGCGCGCGCCACACAGCACGCTGCGCATCCGCTGAGGACACTCACCACGGCAAGCACCGCACGTGACCCAATCATTGCACTCCCACCTTTCGTTCAGCCCGCCGGAGCGCGCCAGCATAGCGCGCCGCCAGCTGGTGCGGGCAGTTCTGTCGGTGGTCAAAGCCGCCGATTCCGGGGAGAATCCGCACCGATGCGCGCCAGAGATAAGGTCCCGAGCAACTTCAGTGCGCGCCACATCCTGGTCATCGATGTCGGCGGCTCGCACGTGAAGTTGCGCATCGATGCACGGGGCCCGATCCGCAAGTTCGTTTCCGGGCCGAAGTTGTCCCCGGCGAGCATGACGCGCCAGGTCCTCGAACTCACCCGCAACCTCAGCTTTGACGCGGTGTCAATTGGTTACCCGGGGCTCGTGTTCCGCGGCAGGATCGTCGCCGAGCCTCACAACCTCGGCAAGGGCTGGGTCGGGTTTGACTTCGAGAAGGCTTTCGGCCGGCCGGTCAAGGTGATCAACGATGCAGCCATGCAGGCGATCGGCCGCTATCGCGGCGGCCGCATGTTGTTTCTCGGCCTGGGCACCGGGCTGGGTGCGACCCTGATCGTTGATGGCGTGGTCGAGCCCACCGAAGTCGGGCATATGCCTTACAAGCGCGGCCGCAGCTTCGAGGATTACGTCGGCGAGCGCGGCCGCAAACGACTGGGCACCAGGAAGTGGCGCCGCAAGGTCCTTGATGTGATTGAATATCTGAAGCTCGCGTTCGAGGCGGACTATGTCGAACTCGGTGGCGGCAACGCCTTGCGCCTGAAGAGCCTGCCGCAGCAGGTACACCTCGGTGACAACCGCAATGCGTTTATCGGTGGTCTGCGCCTGTGGCGCCGGGACGACGAGCGGCTGCGCCTGCCCGGCGAGCGCGCGGCGGTGGGGCGATGAGCGCGGCGCCGGGAGCTCCCGGACTGCCTCCGACCTGGTGCAGCAGCGCCAAGGAAATGGTCGGCTGCTTGCGGCAGCCGGGCTGAGGGCGCGTCATGCCGTTCACGCTCGCACACCCCGCCGCCATCCTGCCGCTGCGCGGCCTCAAGTACCTGCGCACCACGCCGCTGATCATCGGCGCCATGACTCCGGATCTGCCGTACTACGTGCCCGCGCGTTTTGCACACTTCGGGCCCGAGACTCACTCCCTCACGGGCGCGTTCACGACTTGCCTGGTGCTCGGATATGCCGCGCTGGGCTGCGTATACCTGCTGCGCCGGCCGCTCACCGCGCTGCTGTCGGCACGGGCCCGCTGGCTGTACCTCACCGCGCTCGCGCCGTTCAGCGGGCGGCCGCTCGAATGGGCGCTGGCGGCGGTGTCGATCATCCTCGGCGTGTGGACCCATCTCTTGTGGGACTCCTTCACCCATAACGATGGCTGGATAGTGCGTCGGGTCGCCTTTCTCAGCGCCCCGGTGAGCTTCGGCTGGTACAGCGGTACGGTCTGCCACGTTCTGCAGTACCTGAGCTCGGGGGTCGGGCTTGCCGCGATGGCGCTGTGGTACTGCCGCCTGCCCGTGCCGGCGGCGGCACCGGTCGGCCCGGGCGCGCCACGCTCCTCGGTCGGGCCGGTGTTGATGCTGGTCGCGGTCGCCGCGATCCTCATCGGCGGCGTGCAGGCCACGCAGGCGTTCTCTCACACGCCGGTCATCTACCGTACGCTCGATATCTTTCTCACCCGCAGTCTCGCCTGGTTCGCCGTCCTGTATCTGGTGGCCGGTACCGTGGTCACCCTGGAACACGGCCATGACGGCGCGTCCGGCACGCACCGTTAGCGCGGGGTGCCGAACTCCAGCGCCCAGTACACGCCCGCATCGCTGCGCGAGTTCACTGCATACGCCAAGCCCATCTGCCGGAAGCCGGGATCCATGAGATTCGCGCAATGCTCGGTGCTGTGCAGCCAGCCCGCGACCGCGTTCTCGGGCCCCATGATGCCGCTCGCGAGGTTCTCACCGACCGCGCGCCAGCGGTAGCCGCTGCGCGTGATGCGCTGCGCCGGGGAGCTGCCGTCGCGGCCGGTGTGAGCCATGTACCCGTAAGTGGCCATATCCCGGGCGTACTGCTGTGCCACGTGCTCGAGGCTGGCGTTCAGCACCAGTGCGGGCGCCGGCTCAAAGGGCGTGGAGCCGCAGCGGCGCGCGTGGGCGCGCGCCTGGTTGATCAATGCGAGCGCGCGGCGGCTGATCGCGGCGCGCTCGTGCGACGCCGGCGGGCTGAAGGGCGCGGCGAGAGCCAGCCACACGTCGGTGCCGCGCCGCCAGCTGCCGATTTCGCGGAACGCCGGATCGGTGGCCTGTTGGCAGAGCTGCTCACCGATGAGGCGCCCCACATCGCCGTGCACCGGCACCGGGGAGATGCGCACCGAGAACGAGCTCACGGCGCGGTAGCCTGCGAGCTGCTGCGCTGCGTGCAGCTCCGCCCCCAGCGACACTTGCCGGGCCACCTGGTCGAGCCGCGCATTCTCGCGCAGCGCCCCCACGGCGCCGGGGTGTGCGCCGCAACCGTGCCGGCGCACGCTGTTGACGGCAGCGGTGAGGTCCGCGGCGGCGCACAGCGGGGACAGCAAGGCCAACAGCAGCAGGATCTGGCATCTGGTGCGCGGGTCGGTCATTGTTCGCTCATGAAGGCCGGCCGGGATCCCGAGCAATTTACAACCACGGGTTGGCCGTGGCGACCGGGGAACGAATTCCGCCTGCTCGACGATGGCGGGGAGTTCTTCGCGCGCATGCTGCAGGTGATCGATGCCGCGAGCCGCTACGTGTTGCTGGAGATGTACCTGGTCCGCTCGGGCGCAGTCACCACGCGTTTCATCGAGGCGTTCGGGCGGGCCGCGCGCCGCGGCGTGCGCGTGTGCCTGGTACTGGATGCGTTTGGCGCTCTGGGACTCACGCGCGCCGATCGCCGGCGGCTGCTGGATGCGGGCGTGGAGCTGCGCTTCTTCAACCCGCTGCGCCTGAAAAACAGGCTCTCCAACCTGTTGCGCGACCATCGCAAGCTGCTGCTGAGCGACGGCAGCGTGGCGTTCGTGGGCGGCGCCGGACTCACGGACGACTTCGCACCCGGCGCCCCGCGCGGACCGTGGCGCGAGCTGATGCTCGAGATCGAGGGTCCCGTGATCACTGACTGGCAGCGCGCCTTCGCGCGCACCTGGCGGCGCTGCGGAGCGGAGCTGATGCTCCCGGAGGCGCCGCTGAGCGAGCCGCGCGCCGGCGGCGCCGCCGGCCGACTGGCGTTGAGCGAGGCCCGGCAGCGCTCGGTGCTCGCCAACGGGGTGCTGCGCCGCATCGAGCACGCCGCGACGCGCGCCTGGATCATGAGCGCGTATTTCGTGCCCTCGCGGCGCTTCCGCAAGGCGCTGCGCCGGGCGGCGCGCCGCGGCGTGGATGTGCGGCTGCTGGTGCCGGGCGCGCGCACTGACCATCCGTGGGTGCGTCAGGCGGCTCGCCGCTTCTACGGCAAGATGCTGCGCAACGGCGTGAAGATATTCGAGTACCAGCCGCGCATGCTGCACGCGAAAATGATCCTGTGCGACGACTGGGTATCGATCGGCTCGAGCAACCTCGATCGCTGGAGCTTCCGCTGGAACCTGGAGGCCAACCAGGAGATTGCCGACGCGCGGGTGGCCGATGCGGCGGCGGCGCTGTTTGAAGGGGATTTTGCCGCGTCACGCCTGCTCAGCCGCCGCCATTGGCGGCAGCGCGCCTGGCTCGATCGCCTGCGCGAGGGGATCGCCGGCGTGCTCGACCGTCAACTCGATCGCTGGCGCTGACGTAAGCGGGTTACTGTAGCTACGGTGGCGCGAGCTCCGCTCCCGGCAGCGATGCAAACAGCTCTGTGCTGCGCACGAACGCGAGCAGAAACGGCGCCAGCGTGCGCATCTGCGTGTCATAGGCGCGCAGCGCCTCCAGCATGCGGTCCTCCTCGGCAGGCTCGAGTGCGAACACTGCCAGCGCCAGTCCGCGGCTACGCGGTGCGGCCGTGAGCGGCACGCCCGGCAGCAGTCCGCGCGGGCTGGGCCAGCCTTCCCCGCCATGCACGATCCAGTAGCGCACGCTGGGCAACACACCGCGGCGTGTACCGACGGCGATGGTGAGCAGCCCCGCGGCGCGATGATCCGGATGGCTGTCGCGGGGGCTCGGGGCGAGAATCAGCGTCGGCTGTATGCGCTCGAGCACCGCCTCGAGGTCGCGCTCGAGATTCTCGCCCGTGTAAGGATGGCCCGGAAACAGCGCGGCCGGGTAGGGGACCGCCGCCGCGCCCGTGAAGGTGGAGGTGTAAGGCGTCGCACGGTGATCGGTCAGGAGCCTGAGAACGCCTCGGTCGGGGTAGCCCAGGAACAACTGCCCGGCGTCGCGCACGCCCAGTCGTGCGGTCGCGGCGCGCGCCTCGCGCATGCGCGTCGCGGCGAGCTCGCGCGCCTTGTCCGGCTTTACGAACAGGCTCTTCTCGATCAGCAGCAGGTCGAGCTCGGAAGCATCCCCGCTGGTGATCCACGCGACACTCGCGCGCCCGCCAGCGCGCACCACGCGCTGGATGACGCCGGCGCAACACAGCGTCTCATCGTCCGGATGCGGTGCCACCACCAGGAGCGAGGTGTGCGCATCGAGGCGCGGCAGGCTCTGCTCTGCGGTTGCCGGCGCGGCAGCGCCTCCGGCGGCGCGTGCGGCGAGAGCCACCGCGGCGAGCAGCGCGGCCACGAGGCTGGCACTCATCCAACGCATGGCGCGCCTTTCAAAATGTTGCCGCGTCAGTGGGGTAGACTTGCATGATGCCAACACCCCCGCTGGCTTACCACGATCCCGGCTTTCTCGACTCGGAGGAAGGACGCCCGATACGGATCGTCTCCGAGTATCTGGCGCCGTTGCGCGCCTTCAGTGCCGCGGGGGTCACCGCGACCGTGGTGTTCTTCGGCTCGGCGCGGGTGCGCGCCGGCGGTCCTCTGGGCCGCTACCTCGAGGAGGCAGTGGAGCTGGCGCGGCTCGTGACAGAATGGAGCGGATCGCTACCCGGTGAGCGAATCATCGTCTGCACCGGCGGCGGACCGGGAATCATGGAGGCCGCCAATCGGGGGGCCGCACTCGGCGGCGGCCGCAGCGTCGGTCTGAACATCGGTCTGCCGCAGGAGCAGCGTCCCAATCCCTATATCACTCCGGAGCTCGGCTTCGAGTTCCACTATTTCTTCATGCGCAAGCTGTGGTTCGCGCACCTGGCGCGCGCCCTGGTCGCGTTCCCCGGCGGCTTCGGCACGTTCGATGAGCTGTTCGAGATCCTGACGCTGGCACAGACCCGCAAGCTCGACCGTACGATTCCCGTGCTCCTTTACGGTTCGGGGTTCTGGAAGGAAGTGGTCAACTTCGAAGCCCTGGTGCGACACGGCACCATCGCGGCCGAGGATCTGAAGCTGTTCGAGTTCGTGGATGAGCCGCGGGCGGCGTTCGAGCTCATCAAAGCCCGTGCCCAGCTTGCGCCCCAGCCCGAGCCGCCGTCGTGGTTCGCAAAGTCGCGCCGCCAGCCCTGAGGCGCGGACCTCGCTCACGCGACCGGCAGCTCCGGATCGATCGTGGCGGCCCAGGCGAGCAGGCCCCCTTCCAGGTTCGCTGGCGCGGTGATTCCGGCGCGCAGCGCCAGCTCGCAGGCTGCCATGCTGCGGCCGCCACTGCGGCAGATGAACACCGGAGCTTCGTACGGCGCAATCTCCGCCAGGCGCCGCGGCAACTCGCCCAGTGGGATGTTGACGGAACCCTGGAGGTGTCCGGCGCTGAACTCGTACACTTCGCGCACGTCGACCAGGTGCAGCGCCGGCGCGTGTTCATCGCGCAGCAGCTCGCTCAGTACGCTGGCCGTGAGGCGGCGCACCGCGCCGGCTACCGCGCCCGGCAGCGGCGCCGGGTCGCGCGGCTCGGTGATCGTGGGCGCATCGCCGCACACCGCGCAGTCCGGCCGGCGCGCGACGCGGAACTCGTGGAAACGCATCTCGAGCGCGTCGTAGGTCAGGAGGCGTCCGACCAGAGGCTCTCCGACGCCTGCAATCAGCTTGATCGCTTCGGTAGCCTGGAGTGTGCCCAGCACACCTGGCAGAACGCCGAGCACCCCCGCCTGCGCGCAATTGGGCACCCCGCCCTCGGGTGCCTGCGGGAACACGCACCGGTAGCACGGCCCCCGGCCGGGTACGTAGGTCATCACCTGGCCTTCGAAGCGGTGGATCGCCGCGGACACCAGCGGCAAGCCGAGGATGACGCAGGCGTCGTTGATCAGATAGCGGGTGGCCAGCCGATCGGTGCCATCGAGTACCAGGTCGTAATCCGCGAACAGCGCGCGCACGTTGGCGGCCTTGAGCTCCAGTGCGTGGGCCAGCACCCGGATCTCGGGATTCAGGCTCGCGAGCCGCTCGCGCCCGGCCTCGGCCTTCGAGCGCGCGATGCCGCTGCTGTCGAACAGCACCTGGCGCTGCAGGTTGGAGAGTTCCACACGGTCGCAGTCCAGCAGTCCCAGAGTGCCGCACCCTGCGGCCGCCAGGTACAGCGCCGCCGGTGAGCCGAGCCCGCCGGCGCCGACCACCAGCACGCGGGCCGCCTTGAGTTTCTCCTGTCCGGCGGCGCCGATCTCGGTGAGCGCCAGATGACGCTGGTAGCGGGCGCGCTCGTTGGCGCTCAGGGTCATGGGATCATCCTCCGGAGAGCGCGCAGATCACGTGCACGGTGTCGCCATCGCGCACCACCGCCGACAGTTCACGCGCCTCGCTGGTGTTGACGAACAGCCGCATGTGCGGGCGGATACGGTCGTGCTCGTCGATCATACGGAAGCGGATGCCGGGGCAGCGCTGCTCGAGGTTCGCGAGCACCTCGGCGAGCGTGCTGCCGCGGGCCGCGAGCGCGGGGACGCCGGCGGTGTACGAGCGCAGAGGGCTGGCGATACGCACCGTACAGCTCATGAGTCACGCCGCGTGAGTCACCGAGTAGATCTCCGGCAGGTGCCGCACGATGCAGCGCCAGCTGTCCCCACTGTTGGTGCTGGCCCAGACTTCCCCCGCGGTGGTGCCGAAATACACGCCCGGGCGTGCGTGAGTGTCAGCGCACATGGCCTGACGCAACACCGTGAACCAGGCCTGCGAGTGCGGCAAGCCGCGATCCATGCGCCGCCAGCTGGCGCCGCCATCGCGGGTGCCGTACACCGCCGGCTTGCCGCCGACGGAGGTGCGCGGCCACACGCTCTGGCCGTCCATCGGCAGCACCCATGCCGTGTCGGGATCGGTCGGATGCAACACGATCGGAAAGCCGATGTCGCCGACCTTCTTTGGCATGGCTCTGCCGATGCGCTTCCAGCGCCGCTCCGGGCCATCCAGGCGGTAGATGCCGCAGTGATTCTGCTGGTAGAGCCGCTCGGGCCTCGCCGGATGCTGCACCATGCAATGCGGATCGTGACCGAACGGCACACTCGGGTCGGGCAGGAAGTCCGCCTCACAGCCTTCATTGAGCGGGGTCCAGTTGCCACCGGCGTCGGTGGACTCGAACACGCCGCCGATCGAGATGGCGATGTACAGGTGCCGCGGGTCGCGCGGGTCCACGAGAATGGAGTGCAGGAACTCCCCGTCCGGTGTGCCGAGCGCCGCCCACTTGGGGCGCATCGGATGGTCGTTGAATCCGGCCACCGGTTCCCAGTGCTCGCCGCCGTCCGTGGAGCGAAACAGTCCCGCCGGGGAGCTGCCGGCGTACCAGGTCGCCGCTTGCGTGTGGTGGCCGGGCGCGAGCCAGAAGACGCGCTGCACGGCGCGTGCTTCCTCGCCGTCACTGACCTTGCGAAAGGCGGGCGGTCGTGCGGCCTCGCGCCAACTGCGGCCACGATCGGTCGAGCGGAACACGGTGGGCCCGAGATGCCCGGTCTTCGCAGCCAGCAGCAGCACCCGTGGCTCGCGCGGATCCTGTACTACGTGGTGAATGATGTGGCCGAGAAACTGCGGGCCGGCGAGTTTCCACTGGCGGCGCGCGCCATCGGCGCGCAGCCCGAACAGACCCTTACGCGTTCCGATCCACAGCGTGTCAGCCATGTGAAGAGGATCCGCGCCCGGGCGCGGCATTGTCAACGGCAGGCGTGCTCAGGCGGTACCGGGCTGACAGATGAACAGATGCGCCGGCAACACGTTGAGCGGCTCGAACCTGCGGCCGACGTAGCCGAAGATGCGCTTCAGATCCTGCAGCACGCGCGTGGAGAACTGGTAGACGAGAAATGCCCCGCCGGATTCGAGCACATCGCAGGTCTTGCGCAGTATGCGTTCGCGCAGCGGTGCCGGAATGGTGCTGAACGGAATACCGGAAATGATGTAGTTGGCGCGTGCGTAGCCGAAGCCGCGCAGGATCTCATCGACAGATACTGCCGAACCTTCCACCACCCGCAGCCGCGCGTCGGTGAATGAGCTGCGCAGGTACTTCACGAAGTCCGGGTTCATCTCGATGGCGATGAGCGTGGCGTCCGGACGCATGTGGCGCAGGACCTCGGCAGTGATACCGCCCACTCCCGGACCATACTCCACGATGACGTCTGCCCGCGCCCAGTTGATCGGCTGCAGCAGCTGCTTGATGAGGAAGCGCGAGCTGGGCACGATCGAGCCGAGCATGCGCGGATGGCGCAAGAAGTTGCGCGCGAACAGGAGCTTGTTTCCGTTCGGTGCCCGATCTGTCATAGGGTTTTTCTGCACGTTATTCCCCACGCGGGTCCTTTCCAGCGTCACTCTATAGCAATAATTGCCGGCGGACACCACTGCGCGCATCGGGCGGCCTCAGCCGCCGGAGCGCCGCGCCTGGTAGCCGAGCTTGCACAGCTCGGCGACCAGCCGGTCTCGATGCTCGCCCTGGATCTCGATGACACCCTCTCTGACGGCACCGCCCGCCCCGCACAGCTTCTTCAGCCGCGTCGCCAGCTCGGCGAGTTGCGCTTCGTCCAGGGGCAGCCCGCTGATCACCGTTACACCCTTGCCGCCGCGGCCGGCAACCGCCCGGCCGACGCGCACGCGCGCCGGCTGCGGGGCGGTGTGGGTCACGGTCCGTTGCGCCGTGCGCACGGCTGGCGCGGATTGCATCGGGTGCCGCAGCACCACGCCACGGAAAGTGTGTCTGGGCTTCATGCGTAGTGTTACCCGTGTCAGGCGACTACAATCCTGCCGAACTCATACTCCGCACCGCAACCCCTCGCGCGTAAGGCTTGAGAGGCATCCCATGACCCCACGGTCGCGCTTGCATGTTCCTGCCCCGCCGGCACGGCCGGGGCAGGAACCGGATTTCAGCTACGTGCAGATATCCCCGGCAGGAGCGGTGAACCGCCCGGACGTCACCGCTTCGGTGCGCGACATCGAGAACCTCGCTCTGGAGATGGTGCGCGTCCTGGATGATGAGCACCGGGCGGTCGGACCCTGGGATCCGCACCTGGAGGCGTCGGAGCTGCAGGTGGCCCTGCGCCACATGCTGCTCACCCGGCTGTTCGACGACCGCATGCAGAAGATCCAGCGGCAGGGGCGCATCTCCTTCTATATCAAGTCCACCGGCGAAGAGGCGGTGGCGGTGGCGCAGGGCATGGCCCTGCAGCCGGGGGACATGCTGTTCCCCTCGTATCGGCAGCAGGGCCTGCACGTAGTGCGCGGCCGCAACCTGGTCGAGCTCATGTGTCAGTGTCTGTCGAACACTCACGACATGTGCAAGGGCCGGCAGATGCCCATCATGTACCACTGGGGCAGCGGCAACATCTTCACGATCTCCGGTAACCTCGCCACGCAGTTTCCCCAGGCGGTCGGCTGGGCGATGGCCGCAGCCATCAAGGGCGAAGACCGGATTGCCGCCACCTGGATCGGCGAGGGCTCGAGCGCCGAAGCGGACTTCCACTACGCGATGACTTTCGCCGCCGTATACCAGGCGCCGGTGATTCTCAACCTGGTCAACAACCAGTGGGCGATCTCCACCTTCCAGGGTTTCGCAGGGGGTGAGCACCAGACCTTCGCGCAGCGCGGTCCCGGTTACGGCATGCCGGGGATTCGCGTCGACGGCAACGACTTCCTGGCGGTGTACGCGGTGACACAATGGGCTGCGCAGCGCGCACGCCAGAGCGGCGGACCCACCCTGATCGAGCACGTGACGTATCGGGCGGCGGCGCACTCCACCAGCGACGATCCTGCGCGCTACCGCCCCAAGGAGGAGTGGCGGGCCTGGCCGCTCGGGGATCCGATCACGCGTCTGAAGCAGCACCTGATCGCGCTCGGGGAGTGGTCCGAGGAGCGCCATGGCCGGCTCGAGAAGGAGCTCGAGGCCCACGTCACCGCCTGCTGGAAGGAAGCGGAATCGTACGGAACCCTCAGCAGCGGGCCGACGCTCGATCCGCTGACGATGTTCGAAGACGTGTTCAAGGAGATGCCCCCGAATCTGGTGCGCCAGCGCGAGGAGTTGCGGGCGCTGCGCAGCGCGACGGCGGCCGAGCGCCAGCAGCCCGCACCACCTGTGGCCAAGAAGGGTTGAAGCATGGCGCGCATGAACATGGTGCAGGCGCTCAACTCGGCGATGGACGTGATGCTGGAGCGCGATCCGCGCGTGGTCATTCTGGGCGAGGACGTGGGCTTCTTCGGCGGCGTGTTCCGCGTCACCGACGGGCTGCAGAGAAAGTACGGCGAGCATCGCGTCCTCGACACCCCGATCGCCGAGGGCGGCATCATCGCCGCAGCCATCGGCATGGGCGTCAACGGCCTCAAGCCGGTCGCGGAAATCCAGTTTGCCGATTACATCTATCCCGGCTTCGATCAGGTGGTGAGTGAGCTCGCGCGACTGCGTTACCGCTCGGCGGGGGAGTTCTTCGCGCCGGTGACCATCCGTACCCCGTGCGGCGGCGGTATCCGTGGCGGGCAGACTCATTCGCAGAGCCCGGAGAGCATTTTCACGCACGTGTGCGGCATCAAGGTCGTCATGCCTTCCAACCCCTACGATGCCAAGGGGCTGCTGATCAGCTCGATCGAGGACGAGGATCCGGTGGTGTTCTTCGAGCCCAAGCGCATCTACAACGGGCCCTTCGACGGCGATCCGCACAAGCCCGCCGTGCCCTGGAGCGCGCACCCGCGCGGCGAGGTTCCCGATGGCCATTACCGCGTGCCGATCGGGCGCGCCGAGCTGGTGCGCGAGGGTAAGGACGTGAGCGTGCTCACCTACGGCACCATGGTGCATGTCGCCGAGGCGGCGGTGCGGCTCGCCGGCGTCGACGCGGAGATCGTCGACGTGCGCACCATGGCGCCGCTGGACGTGGACACGCTGTGCACCTCGGTCTGCAAGACCGGCCGCTGCGTGGTGGTGCACGAAGCGACGCGCTTCAGCGGCTATGGCGCTGAGCTCGTGGCCACGGTTCAGGAACAGTGCTTCTGGAACCTGGAAGCGCCGGTGCTGCGCGTTACCGGCTGGGACACTCCTTATCCACACGCCTTCGAATGGGAGTATTTTCCAGGACCGGCGCGCATTGCCGCGGCGCTGAAGCAGGTGATGGAGGCGGCGTGAGCAGATACGTCTTCAAGCTGCCCGATCTGGGCGAAGGGACGGTCGAGGCGGAGATCGTCAACTGGCGTGTCAAGCCCGGCGACACGGTCGCCGAGGACGAGGTGCTCGTCGAGGTGATGACCGAGAAGGCGGCCGTGGAGGTGCCGGCGCCGGTGAGCGGGCGCGTGCTTTCCACCACCGGCTCACCCGGCGACATGGTGCCGGTGGGGGCGGAGCTGATCGTGTTGGAAACACAGTCCGACGCTGCGGCGCAAGCCCCGCCCGCGCCGGCGGCGAAGTCCGCGCCGACCGCAGCCGCGCTCAGCGCGACGCCTGCGATGACATCCGTGGGCGGTAACGGCGCTGCGGCGGTACAGGCGACGCAGGCTGTGGCCGCGGTCCGCGCCGGAGGCGTCGCCACCTCCCCGGCCATTCGCCGCCGCGCGCACGAGGCCGGGATCGACCTGCGGCAGATTGCCGGCTCCGGACCCAACGGGCGGATCGTACCGAAGGACCTGGACGCCTACGTGGCGCGCCGCGCGCCGCAGCCGACGCCGTTGCGGGCAGCGCCCAAGGCAGTGCCCGCGTCCGGAGCTGCCGAGCCGCGCGTCGCGCCGAGCGGCGCCACGCAAGAGATCAAGGTGATCGGCCTGCGCCGCCTCATTGCCCAGCGCATGACCGAGGCGAAGCGCAACATTCCGCACTTCGCCTACGTGGAGGAACTCGACGTCACCGAGCTCGAATCCCTGCGCCGCCATCTGAACGGCAGGCTTGCCCCGGGTGCTCCGGCGCTCACCTATCTGCCGTTCCTGGCGCTGGCGCTGGTGCGCGTGTTGCAGGATTTTCCACAATGCAATGCGCACTACGACGCCGAGCGGGGTGTGATCGTGCGTCACAGGTCTGTGCATCTGGGTATTGCCACGCAGACTGCGGATGGCCTCAAGGTGCCGGTGGTGCACGACGCCCAGGGGCTCACGCTGTGGGATCTGGCGGCCGAGATGCGCCGGGTGAGCGAGGCGGCGCGCACCAACAAGGCGAAGCGCGAAGAGCTGACCGGTTCGACCATCACCATCACCAGTCTCGGCAAGCTGGGCGGCATCGCCAGCACGCCGATCATTAACGCTCCGGAAGTGGCCATCATCGGCGTGAACCGTGCCCTGGAGCGCCCGGTGGTCGTGGACGGCGCCATCGCGATCCGGCGCACCATGAATCTCTCCTCATCCTTCGATCACCGCTTCGTGGACGGTTACGACGCCGCCGCGATGATCCAGGCGCTCAAGGAGTGCCTGGAGCATCCCGCCACGATTTTCATCGCACGCTAGGCCTTGGGAACGGCACTGGCGCCGGTGCAGTCGACTGGCGTGCTACGCTTTCGCACAGCGATGCCGGGTGCAATGGACATGCGGGCAGCACGCGCCGTGGCGGGTGCCGCATTCTTCACACTGGTCACGGCGTGCGGCGGTGGGGGCGGGGGCAGCATGCCGCCGCCAGGCGGGCCACCGCCGTTCACCTCCGTCACCCAGGCGCGCGTTTCGCAGCCCTCCACGTTCCTCGGCGGCTGCGACGGCGTGGCGGCGACCGGGAGGCTGTACGCGGACACGGCGGCCGAGCCGTATCTGGTGGTCAATCCGACCAGCCCGATGAACCTGATCAGCGCCTGGCAGCAGAACCGCTGGTCGGATGGCGGGGCGCAGGGCCTGAATTTTGCCGCGTCCTTCGATGGCGGTATGACCTGGACGCCCTCTAACGCGGCGGTCTCGCGCTGCACCGGGGGCAACCCCGGCAACGCCGGCAACTATGCCCGCGCCACCGACGTGTGGCTCACGGTCTCGCCCGTTGGTGCGGTCTACGCCCTGTCGTTGTCCTTTACCGGCGGCACGCTGCTCGCGGGCTCCTCGAGCGCCATGCTGGTCGCGCAGTCCCACGACGGCGGCCAAACGTGGGGCGCGCCGATCGCGCTCATCCAGGACGGCGCGACGGCCTTCAATGACAAGGGTTCCATCACCGCCGACTCGACCGACGCGAACTATGTGTACGCGGTGTGGGACCGGCTCACCGGGCAGACGGCCGGCCCGAGCTACTTTGCGGTGACGGCCGACGCCGGCTCCACCTGGCTGCCGGCCCGCAGCATCTACGATCCGGGTGCGCAGAGTCAGACCCTCGGCAACCAGATCGTGGTGCTGCCGGGCGACGTGGTGCTCGACGTTTTCACCGAACTCGGGGCGCAGTCGGCGCTGGTGCGGGTGATGCAGTCCTCCAATCACGGCACCAACTGGTCAGCTCCGGTCACCGTCTCCGATCTGCAGGCTGTCGGCACCACCGATCCGAACACCCATGCGGTGGTGCGCGACGGCTCCGGTCTGGTGTCCGTGAGTGTCGGCCCCGGGGGCATCATCTACGTCGCCTGGCAGGACTCGCGCTTTTCCGGTGGACAGCACGATGGCATCGCGATGACGCACTCCGCGGATGGCGGACTGACCTGGTCGGTGCCCGTGCAGGTCAACGCCGACCACAGCGTGCAGGCATTCACCCCGACCATTCACGTGCGCGCGGACGGTGTCATCGGCGTGACCTACTACGACCTGCGCAATGCCACATCCTCGCCCGCCTCGCTCCTGACGGACTGCTGGCTGGTCACCTCCAGTGACGGTGTGACCTTCAGGGAGTCACACCTGTCCGGACCTTTCGACCTGGACCTCGCGCCGAATTCGCAAGGGCTGTTTCTCGGCGACTACCAATCGCTCGCCAGCTCCGCGAGCGGCTTCCTGCCCTTTTACGTGCAGACCGACGCCGGTACCCAGGTCCGCAGCGATGCGTTCATCGCCTTTCCTCCGGCGACGGCGTCCGTACAGGCACTGGCGGGCGCGGCGGGTGCCACCTTCCAGGCGCGGGCGGCTCCGGCGGGCATGACCCAGACGCCCGCCGCACGGCAGCGCGTCATGGAGCGCCTCAGGCTCACTCGCGCGCAGCGCCGGCATCAGCCAGGCTAGGGCCGCGGCGCTAACGCGCGCGCCCCGATCGCGGTGCCATCACGCATCGCGCCCGAGGATCTCCTCGCGCACGTCTGCGATCTCGCGTGCACGCGAGGGGCGCGCCCCCTCGCAGCGCTCGGGGCGCGGGCAGCGGTTGCTGCGCGGACAGATGACGCGCGCGGGCTTGGTGAGCGCGTCCCCGATCCAGGCGATGTTGAGTACCTTGGCCACCGCGTCGAGCCTCTGGGCAGCCGCCTTCGGAACGCGCGCTTCGCCGCGCCGGTGCAGGCACTCCCGCAGGATCGAGTCGATCACCGGCTCGCTCGGCACGCCGTTCGAGGCGAGCGCCGGCGCCAGATCCACGCCGACCGACAGCACGTGCGCATTGCCCGCCATGTCATGAACCCGGCGCGAGTGACAGCAGTACAGGAGCGAGCGCTCACCATCGCGCAGTACCGAGATCTGCGACCCGCACACGCCACGATCGCCATCGATCATGCGAAATACCGCCCAGTTGGGGCACGGGTCGCTCACCTGGGCGAGGTTCCCCCACGGCAGCGGAATGCCGTTGCCGCGATACACCGCACGCAGATACCCGGGCGGGTAGGCGTCGAAGAAATGCCAGTACGGATAGGGAGACACCTTGGTCATCCGCCGCATCACCACGGCGGGGGTGAGCTCGAGCTTCGCGCCCGCTTCCACGCGGTAGCGCTCGCGCGCGAGGAAGCGCCGGAACGGGACGCGGGGCGCGAGCAGCGCGCCGGCAAAGAAGCTGCACTCGAAATCGCGCCACGCGTGCAGCACGTCCTGGGCATTCATGCCGGCCGCGCTCGAGCCGCCCTCGGGGCTGCCGCCCATCTCCCCGCCGGTGGCGTGCGCTGACTTCAGGCCGTCCCCGCCGTGCAGCACCTTGTGAGCGATGTGCGCCGCGAGATCGAACTTGAGCCGGGCGGGGTCCGCCTGCAGGGCGCGGTTTGCGTACACCACGCGCGGCGCCTGGAAGAAAGAGCGCATCATGCTGCGCACCTCGCGGTCCTTGTCGCGCGCCAGCACCGGCTTGCGCTCGAACCAGCGGATCTCCAGCCCGTGGCGGCGGCACAGGCGCATGAGGTCCTCGACCGACAGCGGAAATCGCCGCTCTCCCACGTTGTCGGCGGCGCGCTCCAGGTCGGGGAAATCATTGCGTGACAGCTCCTGATGCGAGCGGATGAGAAGGTGCGCGAACTGCCGGCCGCTGGTGCCGGTCTGGGCGAGCAGCTCCGGTATCGCCACCTGCAACAGGCTCTTGGAGAACAGGAACGCAGGCTCGAGCGGGACGCGTGTGGCGGCGCCTCCGGGGGCGGGCGCGGGCAGCTCGAAATCCGTGCTCTCGTCCAGAAACCACGCCGGGGCGCGCTGAAATACCGCGGCCAGAAGCTCGAGCAGCTGCCCGGAGGGGGTGCGCTTGCCGCTCTCGATCATGCTCAGGTAGGAGACCGAAGGTGCGAACGCGGAGTTGCGCTGGATGCAGCGCACCGACAGTTCCTCGAGTGTCAGGCCGTTGCGCTTGCGTACCGCGCGCAATTTGGCGCCGAGAAAATGCCCCCTGCGCAACAGCTCTGGCATAGCTTGGCCCGTCCGCACCTCGTGCATGCTATGTGAAATTAACAGTGTGAAGTTTCCACGGTCAAATTCCCGTGCAATCGGGGTATGCTCACCCTCATGAACGCCGAGACCCAGGCGCGGCTGTATTCGCGCGAGCCGACCGGACCGAAGCTCGAGGTCCTGGGACCGAGAGTCGAGCGCTCGGAGGAGGTGCTGACGCCACTGGCGCTGCAGCTGCTGGCGAGCCTGCACCGGCGCTTCAATGCACGGCGCCTCGAGTTGCTCCACGCCCGCGCGCGGCGCCAGGCGCTGCTCGATGACGGGGCGCTGCCGGAGTTTCTGGCGGACACTGCCGCGGTGCGCGCAGGCGACTGGCGCATCTCCCCGGTGCCCGCGGACCTCGCCGACCGGCGCGTGGAGATCACCGGCCCCGTCGATCGCAAGATGGTCATCAACGCCCTGAACGCGCCGGTGCGTGCGTTCATGGCGGACTTCGAGGACTCCTGCTCGCCCACCTGGGAGAACGTGATCCGCGGCCAGGTGAATCTGCAGGACGCCGTGCGCCGCACCATCAGTTACGAAGATCCGGCCACGGGCAAGGTCTACCGGCTGGCCGAGCACACCGCCACCCTCATCGTGCGACCGCGAGGCTGGCACCTGCCGGAGAAGCACCTGCGCATCAACGGCGAGACCGTGTCCGGCGCGCTGTGCGACTTCGCGTTATTTCTAGCCAATAACCACGAGGCGCTGGCGCGGTACGGCACCGGGCCGTACTTCTATCTGCCCAAGATCGAGAGCCATCTGGAGGCGCGGCTGTGGAACGAGGTGTTCCTGGCAGCTCAGGAGGCGCTCGGTATCGCGCGCGGCACGATCAAGGCGACGGTGCTCATCGAAACGGTGCTGGCGGCGTTTGAAATGGACGAGATTCTCTACGAGCTGCGCGAGCACTCGGCCGGGCTCAACTGCGGGCGCTGGGACTACATCTTCAGCTTCATCAAGAAATTCCGTAACCGCCGCGACTTCCTGCTGCCGGATCGCGCGACGGTGACCATGGACCGTCATTTCCTCAAGTCCTACGTGGACCTGCTCATCAAGACCTGTCACCGGCGCGGCGCGCACGCCATGGGCGGCATGGCGGCGCAGATCCCGATCCGCGATGACCCGCAGGCCAATGAGGCCGCGATGGCGCGCGTGCGGGCCGACAAGCTCCGCGAGGCGCGCGCCGGGCACGACGGCACCTGGATCGCGCATCCTGGGCTGGCGCAGATCGCCCGCGAGGCGTTTGACGCGGTCATGCCCGGGCCGAACCAGCTCGGCGTGCTGCGCGCGGAGGTGAACGTGACGCCACGGGACCTGCTCACGGTGCCCGAGGGCGAGATCACGGAAGCCGGCCTGCGCGCCTGCATCCGCGTAGGCGTGCAGTACCTCGAGTCGTGGTTGCGCGGTAACGGCTGCGTGCCGCTGTATCACCTGATGGAGGATGCGGCGACCGCGGAAATCTGCCGCGCGCAGTTGTGGCAATGGCTGCGCCACGGGGCGCGCACCAGCGACGGACAGCCGGTGACGGTGGAGCGCTTCGATCGGCTGCTCAGCGCGGAGCTCGACCGCATCCACGATGAGGTCGGCGCGGCGCGCCTCACCAACGGCGTGTTTCCGACGGCGGCGCGCCTGTTCGAGCAAATGACCAAGAGCGAGACCTTTGACGAATTCCTGACGCTACCGGCCTATGAGCTGCTGAGCTGAGCGCAACGGACGCGAGAGGTGCATCAGGTCCATGAACGCTGCCAAACCAATGCCCACGGCCGATGAGTTGCAGCGCCAGTGGCTCGAGGCGCCGCGCTGGCGCGGCGTGCGGCGCACCTATGACGCCAAGGACGTGGTTCGCCTGCGCGGCACCATTGCGGTGGAGCACTCGATCGCGCGGCTCACCGCGGACAAACTGTGGGGCTACCTGAGCGAGCGGCCATTCGTGAACGCACTGGGTGCCCTCACGGGAAATCAGGCCATGCAGCAGGTGAAGGCGGGACTGGAGGCCATCTACCTGTCCGGCTGGCAGGTGGCCGGTGATGCCAACCTCGCAGGCGAGATGTACCCGGATCAGTCGCTGTATCCGGCGGATTCGGTGCCGGCGGTCGTGCGGCGCATCAACAACACTCTGCGCCGCGCGGATGAAATCCACCATGCCGAAGGGGACGACTCCATCGATTGGCTGAAGCCGATCGTGGCCGATGCGGAAGCCGGCTTTGGCGGCGTGCTCAACGCCTTCGAGCTCATGAAGCAGATGATCGATGCGGGCGCTGCCGGGGTTCACTTCGAGGATCAGCTGTCGTCGGCCAAGAAATGCGGTCACATGGGTGGCAAGGTTCTGGTGCCCACCCAGGAGGCAATCAACAAGCTCATCGCGGCGCGCCTGGCGGCGGACGTGTGCGATGTGCCGACGGTGCTGATCGCACGTACCGACGCGGAGAGCGCCGACCTCCTGACCTCGGATGTCGACGAGCGCGACCGGCCCTTCATCGACACCACCAGGGGCCGCACCGCGGAAGGATTCTTTCCGGTCAAGGCGGGACTTCAGGCGGCGATCGCCCGCGGCCGCGCCTATGCTCCGTACGTGGACCTCCTGTGGTGCGAGACCGCCAAGCCGGACCTGGAGGAGGCCCGCGAATTCGCCGCGGGAATCCACGCCCAGTTCCCGGGCAAGATGCTGGCGTACAACTGCTCGCCGTCCTTCAACTGGAAGCGCAAGCTCGAGGATGCGCAGATCGCCAGATTCCAGCGCGAACTGGGCGCGATGGGCTACCGCTTCCAGTTCATCACGCTCGCCGGTTTTCACGCGCTGAACTTCTCGATGTTCGAGCTGGCGCGCGGTTACAAGGCCCGGCAGATGTCCGCGTACGTGCAGCTGCAGCAGGCAGAGTTCGCGGCCGAGGCCTCCGGCTACACCGCCACCAAGCACCAGCGCGAGGTCGGTGCCGGCTATTTCGATGCGGTCACCCAGGCGGTAACCGCCGGAACTTCCTCGATTACCGCACTCAGCGGCAGCACCGAAGAGCAGCAGTTCGAGAAGGTGGCTTTAGGCAAGGTGTCCTGAAGCGGCACCTGCCGCGCCATTACCCGGCGACCGCGGCCGGGCTACCCGCTACTTGGCCGTCGGCATGCTGAATTCCGCGCCCTTGGGCGTGCTTTCCGGCCAGCGCTGCATGATGGATTTCTGCCGCGTGTAGAAGCGCACGCCCTCCTCGCCGTAGGCGTGGGTATCGCCGAACAGGCTGCTCTTCCAGCCGCCGAACCCGTGCCACGCCATGGGCACCGGAATCGGGATGTTGATGCCCACCATGCCCACCTGGATGCGCCGGCCGAACTCGCGTGCCACGTTGCCGTCGCGCGTGTAACACGCCACGCCGTTGCCGAGCGGGTGCGCGTTCACCAGCTCCACGGCCGCGGCGAGGTCGGGGACGCGCACGCACGCCAGCACCGGGCCGAAAATCTCCTCCTGGTAGATGCGCATCTGCGCTGTCACGCGGTCGAACAGGGTGGCGCCGAGCCAGAAACCGTGCTCGTGCCCGGGAACCGTGAGGGCTGCGCCGGTTCCCGCCTGCCGCCGGCCGTCGACCACCAGCTGCGCGCCGCTCGCGATACCCTCATCGATATAACCGCGAATGCGCTCTAGCGCCTGGCGGCTGATCAGCGGACCCATCTCGGTGTCCGGCCGCATGCCGTTGCCGATGCGCAGCTGCCGTGCGCGCTCGGCCAGCTGCGGCATCAGCGCTTCCGCGCTGTCGCCCACCAGGACCGCCACCGAAATGGCCATGCAGCGCTCGCCCGCCGAGCCGTACGCCGCACCGATCAGCGCATCGACCGCCTGCCCGAGGTCCGCGTCGGGCATCACGACCATGTGATTCTTGGCCCCGCCGAGCGCCTGCACGCGCTTGCCCGCCTCGGCACCGCGCCGGTAGACGTAATGCGCGATCGCGGTGGAGCCCACGAAGCTCACCGCGCGCACCTGCGGATGAGCCAGCAGCGCATCCACGGCCGCCTTGTCGCCCTGCACCACGTTGAACACGCCGGCCGGCAGGCCGGCTTGCGCCAGCAGGCGCGCCAGGAACAGCGATGCGGACGGGTCGCGCTCGCTGGGCTTGAGCACGAAACTGTTGCCGCAGGCGATGGCGAGCGGAAACATCCAGCACGGCACCATGCACGGGAAGTTGAACGGCGTGATGCCGGCGACCACCCCCAGCGGCTGGCGCAGCGTCCAGTTGTCGATGCCGGTAGACACCTGATCGGTGAAGTCGCCCTTCAGCAGTTGCGGGATCCCGCACGCGAACTCCACGATCTCGATGCCGCGCGTCACTTCACCCTGCGCGTCGCTGAACACCTTGCCGTGCTCGCTGGTGATGAGCGCCGCCAACGCGTCGCGCTGTTCATTCAGCAACGCCAGGAAGCGCGCCAGCACCCGCGCGCGGCGCACTGGCGGTGTCTCCGCCCACGAAGGCCAGGCCGCCTGCGCGCTCGCGACCGCGGCGCGCACATCCTCCTCGCCTCCCATCACCACCTGACGCGCCACCACGCCGGTGGCGGGATTGAACACCGGCAGGCGCTCGCCGGCGCCGCTCGCCGGCCGGCCGCCGATCCAGTGCTGCACCAGCTCGGCCGGCGCCGACACCTCGGTGGCGGCAGGAATGGGCGGAGGGAATGTGGAAACTGCCATGAGGGGATCCGTCGCAGGTGGCCGCAGGAATGCGCCGATCATAGACCACTTCAGTGCCGCCGACGCATACTGGCGCGCATCGCATGAGCACGCAGGTCCTGTTTCCGACACTGGTGTACCAGGCGCGGCTGCGCCTGCGGGGCTGGCGGCGGTTGAACGCGCGCCTGCTGCGCGAATGCCGCCAGCTGCGCGCGGACGATGCGGCCGGGAGGCGCTGGTCGGCGCGCAATTATCCCGGCGGCTACACTTCTTACAACTCGGTGCACCGCATGCACCGGCTGTCACCGACGTTCGCCTCGCTGGCACGAGAGCTCGATCGCCACGTCGCGGCGTTCGCGCGCCGGCTGCAGCTGGATCTCACCGCTCGCGCGCTCACCATGACTGACTGCTGGGTAAACGTCATGGGGCGCGGCGCCGTGCACGGCCTGCACCTGCATCCCCTGTCCACGATCAGCGGCACCTACTATGTCGCGGTGCCCGAAGGATCGCCGGGGCTGAAGCTCGAGGATCCGCGGCTCGAGCGCTTCATGGCTTCACCGCCACGCCTGCGAGGTGCACGGCGCGCCAACCGGCCGTGGGTCACCCTGAGCGCACGCGCCGGTCAAGTGGTGCTGTTCGAGAGTTGGTTGCGCCACGAGGTGAGCCCGAACGCCGTGGCCGCCGAACGCGTCAGTGTCAGCTTCAACTACAGTTGGTTCTGATGTGGGGCGATGAGATTGTTCGGCGTCCGAAGCATTCGTTTACGGGTCGTGTGGGGTGTCGGCTTCCTGGCGTCCGCATGTTCGCCGTTCCACGAGCGCGAGACTCCCGGGGTCTTTTACGATGTGCAGCTTGGCGCCTCAGCGGCGGGTTCCCTGTGTCTGGAATTTTCAAGTGCTGTGGCCGCGCGCACGAGTTTTAAGCTGCGATGGCACGGTCCGCTGCAACGCCCGGATCAATGCGCTGCACTCCTTAACGACCGAGCCGACGCGCCCAGGCGCGAAATCTGGATCACGCTGGATGCAAAGCAGAGCCTGTTATTCGTGGATCTGAGAGAATTCGGTCCCTCCGGACCCGAGAAACCGTCACGGGAGACGAAAGAGCTGGGAAGGCAACTCGCACAGTTGATCCACGAGCGATTCCCCACTGCCAGAGTAACGCAAGGAACGAGGTTCTCTGGCCTGCTGGCTCCCGGACCAACTGTGGACTGAGGAGCACAGCCGGCGACGTCAACGCCCGCAGCGCGCACGCGTTGCACGTAAGTGACGCGGCGCGCCGTGCCGACGTCGGGCGCGGGCGACACTTGCAGATTCAGCCGCGGTTCAGTATTGGTCGGTCAAGGTTTTCGAAGATAAGGAGAGCATCGCATGCGTAACCTGGTCCGCGGTCTGCTGGCCGCCGTGTTGCTCGCGGCGCTTCCCCTGATGTCGAGCGCCTCGGTGCTGATCGGCGTGTCGGTCAACATCGCACCTCCCGTGCTGCCGGTGTACGTGCAGCCGCCGTGTCCGTCGCCGGGCTACATCTGGATTCCCGGCTACTGGGCGTGGGCTGACGAGGGCTACTACTGGATACCCGGAACCTGGGCGCTCGCGCCAAGCGTGGGCCTGCTATGGACGCCCGGGTACTGGGGCTGGGAGAACGAGGTCTATCTGTGGCATGGCGGCTACTGGGGTCCGCACGTCGGGTTCTACGGCGGTGTCAACTACGGCTTCGGCTACGGCGGCGTTGGGTACGAGGGCGGCTACTGGCGTGGCAGCCAGTTCTACTATAACCGCTCGGTGACCAACATCAGTAACACCAACATTACCAATGTCTACAACCGTACGGTCATCAACAACGTCACCGTCAATCGCGTCAGCTTCAACGGCGGCGCCGGCGGCGTGGTGGCGCGCCCTTCCGCGGCAGAGCTGCGGGCAGGGAATGAGCACCACGTCGGGCTCACTCCGGTGCAGAGACAGCACGAGCAGAAGGCGCAGGCCGACACGACTCTGCGCGCTGCCGTGAACGGCGGCCGGCCGCCGATTGCCGCGACCCAGCGCCCCGCGGCGTTTTCAGGCCACGGTGTGGTCGGCGCGCGCGGCGCGGCCCCAGCGGGCCAAGCGCACGCCGCCGCGATGAACCGCAACGATCGGCCGCCACAGGCGCAGCGCCCCGCGGTGAGCAACCGTGCCGGCGTCCCTCCGGTGGATCGGCCGCTGCAGGCGCAGCGCCCCACGGTGAGCAACCGTGCCGGCGTCCCTCCGGTTGATCGGCCGCCGCAGGCGCAGCGCCCCGCGATGAGCAACCGTGCCGGCGTCCCCCAGGTGGATCGGCCGCCACAGGCCCAACACCCGGGGCCCATGGTGAATCAACAGTTCCGCGAGCGTGGCAACGCCGCAGCGCCGCCCCCGCGCAGCCCGTCCGCGGGCGTCGGGCGCGCGGGACCTGAGGCAGGCCCGCGCGGAGCGCCAGGCTATCCGCAGGCCCGCGGGCCAGCGCAGCCGGGCGGCGCGCCCGCGCCTCAGGGTGCAGCCCGCGAGCGCCAGGCAGCCCCGCGCCCGAGCGGGGAGCGCCAGGAAGATCACGGCCGCGGCCGGTAGCCGTACCGCGCGTCCCAGCCCCACTGGTAGGGAGGTTTCTCGAGGCCGCCTGTACGGGCGGCCTCGCCGTATCCGGTGCCCGTAAGCAAGGATTTGCGAAGTGAGTCGGCGGAATTCGGCAGCGGATCCTGCCATGCTCATTTTCCTGGCATATGTAAGCGATCGGTCTGTGGAGGGTTGGTCTATGCGTATTGCCCTGTTTGCCCTGGCGCTGCTCGTGGGCGGGTGCGTGATCCAGGTGCCGCGTGAAGTGGTTCAACCGGCCCCCGTTGTTGAACAAGCCGCGCCGCCCCCCGTCAGCGTGTACGAGGAGCCCCCGTTGTCGGAGCCCGCGCCCATTGCCGTGGGCTGGGCGCCGCCCCCGATGCTGGTGGAGGTCCCGCCGCCGCCGCCGTTCCCCTATGCCGCCTGGGTGGGTGGTTACTGGGTGTGGCAGGGCAACTGGGTGTGGGCACACGGTCACTGGATGGAGCCACCACGCCCGCAGTATGCCTGGGTGCATCCGTACTACGAACACCGCGGCGGTGTCGTGATTTTCATCAGCGGGTACTGGTCAGCGCCCGGTGTCGTCTTCGTGCCGCCTCGGCGTGAACTGGTTCTGGCGGTCGAGCCTGCCGCGGTGGGTGTTGTCCCCGGTCCGCGCCCGATTGGTCCGGAGGGCTGCTTCGTGCCGGCCCCGCCCGGCTCGCGTCGCGGCATCATCATTCCCGCTCCCGTGGGCACCGCTCCTGCGGTCGTCACCAGCGCGCCGCCGGTGGTGGCCGTGGGCATGCGCGTGACCACGAACGTCACCAACATCCACAATACCAACATCACCAACGTCACGAACGTTACGAACGTGACCAACGTGAGCATCGTGGCGCCGCCTACCGCCACGGCGAACGGCCGGGCCTTCAGCTCCTCGGTTCCCGCCGCGCCGCACCTGGCCGCGGCGCGTCCGGCTGTCGTGCAGGCACGAGCGCCGGAACCGCAGTCCAAGCGACCCGTAGCGCCGTACGTGTCCGCGCATGCGAAGCCGGCGGCGCCGCCGTCTCAGCCCCACGGGGCCGCAGCCGACGTACACCTGCAGCCGGTGGTTGCACGCGAGCGGCAGCCCGTGCGCGCCGGTTCCGCCGGCAGCGCTCAGCCGGAGCACCCGGCACAACGCGAAGAGCGCGTGTCTCCTGCTGCACGGCCCGTGCAAAGCGCGCCCCCGAAGGCCGCAGCCGCCGGGACACCCGTTGCGAGGACACCGGGCGCCAAGGCGCCGGCCAAGGCGCCAGCGGCCGCGACAGCTGCCTCGAAGACCGCGGCGGCCAAGACGGCGCCTGCGCACTCTGACAACGGCAAAGCGCCCAAGCCGGATGCAAAGAAGGATGCGAAGCAGGACGCGAAGCAGGACGCCCGCCCCTGAGCTAGCGGCTCAGAATGAGCGTCGCGCGTGCTCAGAGCACCCGACGTAACCAGGCGGCGATGTCGGCGACCTCCTGGGGACAGACTGCATGGGGCATGCTGTACGCGTGCCATTCCACCGCATAGCCCGCCGCTTGCAGTTGGCGCCGGGCCTCGTCCCCGAGAGCCGGGGCGACCACAGGATCCTGCGTGCCGTGCGCGAGGAACACCGGCGTTGCCTGATTGGCCGCCGCGCGCTCGGCCGCCAGGCGCGCAGCGAGCAGCAGGTAGCACGACAGTCCCATGATGCCGGCGAGCTTGTCCGGATAACGCGCTCCGGCGAACAGCGCCACGGCGCCGCCCTGGGAGAACCCCGCCAGTACGATACGCTCGCTCCTGATGCCGCGCGCGTTCTCACGGCGGATCAGCGCTTCCACGGTGGCCTGTGAGGCGCGAATCCCTTTTTCGTCCTCGGGCCCGTGGCGATCGAGCGCGGTGATGTCGTACCAGGCGCGCATGGCAAATCCACCGTTGAGCGTCACCGGCCGGATCGGCGCGTGCGGAAACACGAAGCGCAGCGCCGGCTCTCCCGGGCGCACGAGCTCGGGCACGAGGGGCTCAAAGTCGTGGCCGTCCGCACCCAGGCCGTGGAGCCAGATCACGGCGCCCGCGGGATCGCGGCCGGTTTCGACTTCCACTGCATCACGTGACACGTGCGACCCCCACTATCTTCATGCCCGTGCGCCGCATGTTAGTGCACCCCTGCCCGCTCTTGAACCGAGGGCCTAGGTGATGGCGCGGCGGTTGCGGCGCCTGCGCCTGTGGCCGGCGCCGGCGGTGCGGCGGCGCTGGCGGCGGCACTGGCGGCGGGCATCGCCGGGCGTGCGCGTCTCGATCGGCGTGCTGCTCGTTGCAATCCTGACGCTCGGGGTGAACGGCATCTACCAGGTCGTCCGCAAGCCCACGGAGCTGTTCTTTCCGGTGAGCGGCACGCTGTACAAAACCCCGTCGGAAACCTGGCGGGTATACGCACCGATCTTCCGCCGCTACGCAACCCGCACCATTACGCCGGAGCTGCTGGCTGCGCTCGCGCAGGTGGAGGCGTCGGGCAATCCGCTCGTGCGCACCTACTGGCGCTGGTCATGGGCGCTCAAACCGTTCGAGCTGTACCGGCCGGCATCCAGCGCGGTGGGGATGTACCAGATCACCGACGGCACGTTCGCGGAGGCGCGCCATTATTGCATCCACCATCACGCGCTGGCGCGCGAGGGCGCCTGGAATGACTGGCGCGCGTGCTGGTTCAACGCCCTGTACTGGCGTGTGGTGCCCAGCCATGCGGTGGAGCTCACCTCGGCGTTCCTCGATCTGAAGGTCACCGCTATCCTCGGGCGCTTCGGTGTCAGCCGTGCCACGCCCGCACAGCAGCGCCACCTGGCTGCGGCCGTGCATCTGTGCGGCGCCGCGCTTGGGGCGACCTACGTTCGCCAGGGATTTCGCTTCACCGACACTCAGCGCTGCGGCGATCACGATCCGCGCGCCTACCTCAGTCGCGTCGACGCCATGCAGGCGCTGTTCGTGCGCCTGGCATCCGCAGAGGAGGGCGGCGGTGAGCCGGAGTCTCACTGATGGTGGTCGCCGGGGCCGTGCACGTGCCCGTGCGAGAGCTCCGCCTCGGTGGCTGCACGCACCTCGGCAACCTCGACCTCGAAGTGCAGGCTCTTGCCGGCGAGCGGATGATTGCCATCGAGGGTCACCAGGTCGCCGGCGATCTGCGTGACGGTGACACCCCGCGCCCCGTGCCCGGTTTGCGCCTGCAGCCGCATCCCCACTTTGAGGTTCGCGAGGCCCTTGAGGGTACGGCGCGGCACGCGCTGCACGAGAGCTTGGTCATACTCCCCGTAGCCATCGGCTGGCGAGACCGTTACCTGCAGCTTGTCCCCAGCGTGCTTGCCCGTCAGCTCGCGCTCGAGACCGGGTATGAGATTGCCATGGCCGTGCAGGTACGCGAGCGGCTCGCCCCCGGGAGAACTGTCGATGATATCGCCCGCGTCATCCTTCAGGGTGTAGTGGATGCTGACGACCTGGTCCTGAGTGATGCTCATACGAGTCCTGTGTGCTAAAACGAAGCGCGCGCACCAAGCCGCGCCAGAAAGAACGCCTGGGCAAACGGTCGCGCATCGAAGGGGCGCGAAGGATACCATTGCGCCCTGCCCGTGGCCCAACCAGGAGGTCCGCGGGCTCGAACCTAAGGGCACCACCATGAGACGCGTGTACCTGGCGATTCTCGCCGCTACCTTCCCAGCCCTGGCCCTCGCCGGACCCAAGACTGCAAGGACTTCCGCAATGGCCGACAACCCGTTCATGCAGCCGAGCACACTGCCCTTCGAGCTGCCACCCTTTGACCGCATCCGCGACAGCGATTATCTGCCCGCCTTCCACGCGGGCATGCGCGAGCAGCTCACGGAGGTGGCCCGCATCGCTCACAACCCGCAATCCGCCACATTCGACAACACCATTGTCGCTCTCGAGCGCGCCGGGCTGCTGCTGCAGCGCGTCGATACAGCCTTCGGACGGCTCAATGCCTGCAACACCAACCCCCAGATGCAGGAGATCGACACCGAGATGGCCCCGAAGCTCACCGCGCAGCAGGACGCGATTCATCTGGATCCAGCGTTGTGGGCGCGCGTCGAGGCGCTGTACGAAAAGCGTGCCACCCTGCAGCTCGATCCGGAGTCCCTGCAGCTGCTGACGCGCTACCACACCGAGTTCGTGCGCGCCGGCGCCCGCCTCACGGCCGCCGAGCAGACGCGCCTGCGCACGCTCAACACCGAGATCTCCTCCCTCACGACGCGCTTCAAGCACAACGTGCTCAAGGCCACCACCGATGGCGCGGTGGCGGTCGACAACCTCCAGGACCTCGATGGCCTGTCGGCTGGGCAGATCGGCGCCGCGGCGCACGCAGCGGCGGGACGCGGTCTCACCGGCAAGTGGCTCATCACCCTGCAGAACACCACCAACCAGCCGGTGCTGGAGCGGCTCACGAACCGCGCGCTGCGCGAGCGCATCTACAAGGCCTCGATCGCCAGGGCGTCGGACGGCGCGACCGACAACACCGCGGTAATCGCGCAGTTGGTCAAGCTGCGCGCCGAGCGTGCCACGCTGCTGGGCTATGCGAACCACGCCGCTTATCAGCTCGAGGACGAGTCGGCCGGCAACCCGGCCGCGGTGCGCGACATGATCAGCCAGGTGGCCCCGGCGGCGCGCGTGCGCGCGCGCGCCGAAGCCGCCGACATCCAGAAGCTGATCGACACACAGGCGCAGGTGAGCGGCACGCCGTCCTTCACCCTGCAGCCGTGGGACTGGTCGTTCTATGCGCAGCAGGTGCGCAAGGCACGCTACGATTTCGATCAGGCACTCGTCGCGCCGTACTTCGAGCTCGATCACGTGCTGCTGGACGGTGTGTTCTACGCCGCGCACCAGCTGTATGGCCTGAGTTTCAAGGAACGCCGGGACCTGCCCGTCTACCAGCCGGATGTGCGGGTGTTCGAGGTATTCGACGCCGACGGCCAGCCGCTGGCGCTGTTCCTCGCCGACTACTTCGCACGCGACAACAAGCAGGGCGGGGCGTGGATGGTGTCCTACGTAACGCAGTCGCGGCTGCTCAATCACAAGCCGGTGGTGGCCAATCACCTGAACATCTCCAAGCCGCAGGCCGGCCAGCCGGTGCTGCTCAGCTTCGATGAAGTCACGACGATGTACCACGAGTTCGGCCACGCCCTGCACGGCATGCTGTCGAGGGTGCGTTACGCGAAGCTCGCGGGCACGGCGGTGCCGCGCGACTTCGTCGAGTACCCCTCGCAGTACAACGAGATGTGGGCGCGCGAGCCGAGCGTGGTCGCGCATTACGCCCGCCACTACCAGAGCGGCGAGCCGATGCCGACCGAGCTCCTCGAGAAGGTGCTGGCGGCGCAGAAGTTCAACCAGGGCTATGCCACTACCGAGTACCTCGCTGCGGCGCTGCTCGATCAGGCCTGGCACCAGATCAGCGCCGCCCAGGCGCCCAGCGCCACCGAGGTGCGCGCGTTCGAGCAGGCCGCGCTCAAGGACAGCGGCCTCGACTACCCCCCGGTGCCGCCCCGTTATCACTCGACGTACTTCTCGCACATTTTCGAGGGTGGTTATTCGGCCGGCTACTACGCCTACCTGTGGAGCGAGGTGTTGGCCCGTGACACCGGTCAGTGGTTCCACACCCACGGGGGACTTACGCGCGCGAACGGCGATTACCTGCGCACGCAGGTGCTGTCCCGCGGGCGCAGCGAGGACCCGCAGGTGCTGTTTCGCAACTTCTACGGGCGCGCGCCCGAGATCGCCCCGTTGCTGGAGTATCGCGGGCTCGCGGGCGGCTCCTAGGCCGCTCCCGCGGCCACCGCGTCGCGCCGCGCACGGTCAAGACCGGCGATGAGCAGTGCAAAACCTTCGAGCAGGGGCAGCGTGAGTGCGAGTTCGCGGGCCTTGGCGCTCGCGTAGCCGAGGGTTTCGTTCACTTCGAGCGGACGGCCCGCCTCCAGGTCCTGGAGCGAGGACATGCGGTGGTCCGGCGCATTCGCCCGAAATTCGCGCCCGGCCTTCAAGATGGCCGCTACCGCCTCACCTTCCGGGCCGGCGCACATGCTCGCGACCGGCAGGATCGAGCGGTCACTCAGACCTATGCCGAGTGTGCGCGCCAGCACCCCCATCTCGCGCACCAGCCGCGCGAGCACCAGGGCGCAGTCCGGGTCCAGCAGATACTTCCAGGTCAGCGCACGCGTGGTCACCGACAAGGCCATGAGTCCGGCCCAGGCACAGAACTTCGACCATTCGAGTGTCAGGATCTCGCGGGTAGCGGCGGCGCGCACGCCTGAGGTGTCGAGCGTTCGTGCCAGGCGTTGCGCGCGCGGACTGTCACCGCCGCTCAGCTCGCCCAGCAGTATGTTCACGTTGCGTGTGAACAGCACCGTCCCATCCGCCAGCAGCTCGCCGCTGGTGTCGGCGAGCGCGCCCAGCACGCGCTCCTTGCCGAACGCCTGCGCGAGCAACTCGTTCTTCAGCGGCCCGTTCTGAATCGACAGCGTGACCCCGAAGTCGGCATGCCGCAGCGCGGCGAGCGCCTCGGCGGTAGCGGGCGTCTTCATGGCGACGATCAGCACGCCGGCACTCTTGAGGGCCGCGGGCTCGCGCAGGGCGACCGGCGTTGTGAAGGCCGCCAGCCCCTTGATGGTGAGCCCGTGCCGCTCGAGCTGCTGCGCGCGCTCACCGCGCGCCAGCATCGCGACCGAGTGACCGGCGCGCGCCAGGTGGCCTCCGACGATCGAGCCCATCGCGCCGGCGCCGAGAATGGCGAAGTCGAAGTCGGGCATGACGGAAGCGCTACAGCGCTTCGGCGATGTCCTGCATGAGCCCGCTGTCCTGGGGTTTGGTCTCGGGCGGGTAGCGCTTCAGAACCCGGCCGTCGCGGCCGATGAGGAATTTCTCGAAGTTCCAGCTGATCTCGCCGGCGATACCGCGGTCCTCGGAGGTGAGGAAGCGGTACAGCGGATGGCGGTTGGGGCCGTTCACCTCGAGTTTCGCGCTCAGCGGGAAGCTCACCTGGTACTTGTCGTGGCAGAACGCGGCGATTTCCGCTTCGCTCCCCGGTTCCTGGGCGGCGAACTGGTTGCACGGGAAACCCACCACGGTGAAGTTCTCCTCCCGCAGCTCACGGTGCAGCTGCTCGAGCCCGGCATACTGCGGCGTCAGGCCGCAGCGACTGGCGACATTCACCGCCAGCGTTACCTTGCCGCGCAGCGCTGCCAACAAGTCCTCGGTCCCGTCAATCCCAGGTACCGCAATATCGTAAAAGCCGCTCATGATGTGTGCTCCCGGCGGATCCGCGTGTCCATGTACCATACACCTGCGCATGGCTTAACATCGGCGCGCACGCCTTCGCGGAGATCCTCATGGCCTCTGAACTCAGCAGCGCTGAAACCATCAAGGTGGTCGCCACCCTCAACCGCATTCTCGAGCTCGAGCTCGCGGGACTGGTGCGCTATCTGCACTACAGTTTCATGATCTTCGGCCACAACCGCATCCCGATCGTCGCCTGGCTGCTCGCCCAGGCGGACGAGTCCCAGGCGCACGCGGTCAAAGCCGGCGAGCACATCACCAATCTCGCAGGTCACCCGTCCCTGAAGATCGGCCCGCTGTTGGAAACGCACAAGCACAACGTCGATGAGATTCTGCGCGAGGCTCTCACGCACGAGCAGGAAGGACTCGCCGAGTACCGCAACCTCCTGGCGGCGGTCGCCGATCGCAATGTCATGCTTGAAGAATACGCGCGCGCGCAGATTGCCGCCGAAGAGGCCCATGTTGCCGACATCGGCAAGATGCTGCGCAAGCCCGGCTCCATCAGCTGACTGTGGACCGGCCTCTCCCTAAGGGGTGAGGCAGGGGTGCCCACAAAGGGCCGCGGAGCGTTGAAATACGCCTCAGGCGCCGCCATTACGTGCGCTCGGTCACTCACGGGCAACAATAGATGCGTAGACTGCGTGCCCGACAGACTCGAAAGGACCTTGCATTCATGGAATTGATCGTGTCATCGATGATCGCCGCAATGCTGCTGCTGGTGGGCCACCTGGGCGTACTGGTGCACAAGCGCTTCGTCCGAGGCAGCTAAGCCCGCACCGCGCCCGCACGCCGTCGCGGGCCTTTTCCGCTTTGTATCCGCGCGGGCGTATGCTCGCGCCGTGAAGATCATCGCGGTCACCAATATCAAGGGCGGTGTCGGCAAGACCACCACGGCGGTCAATCTCTCCTACCTGTGCGCCATCGGCGGCTGGACCACGCTGTTGTGGGACCTCGATTCGCAGGGCGGTGCGACTTACGCGCTGCGCGGCGAGCGCCAGGAGCACGCTTCGGCGAAGAAGCTGCTGGCCGGCAAACGCGAGTTGCCGGAGTTGATTCTCGCCACCGGTTATCCGGGACTGGACCTGCTGCCGGCGGACTTTTCCTACCGTAACTTCGCGGTGCACCTCGCCGCGCGCCGCCATCCGACCGAGCGGCTGCTGAGGATGAGCCGGCCGCTGCGAGAGATCTACGCCGCCTTGTTTCTGGATTGTCCGTCCGGCATATCGCTGCTGTCGGAGAATGTGCTGCGCGCGGCGGACGTGGCGATCGTGCCGCTCGTGCCGACGCCGTTGTCGGTTCGCATGCTCATCCAGCTGCGGGACTTCGTTGTCGGGGAGGGGTGGAGCGATCTCACGCTGCTGCCGTTCTTCTCGATGGTCGACCGGCGCAGAGCGCTGCACCAGGAGCTGATCGCGAATGCGCGCGAGCAGTTCCCGACCATGCTCGCCACCGAGGTGCCGTACTCGAGCGAGATCGAGCGTATGAGCGTGCGCCGCGCGCCCCTGCCCGCGTGCGCTCCCAGGAGCGACCCGGCACGCATCTATGGCGCGCTGTGGGCCGAGATTCGCGAGCGCCTGGAGGCAGCGCCGCACCCCGCGGCGGCCGCCGCCGGCAGCCGCTACGCCGAGAGTGACGAGGCGGCTCAGCACGCCCGTCTGTGAATTCCCGCCCTACGGTGTCGGCGCGGGGGTCAGTGCAGGCAGCTCCGTGCTGGCCGCCGGGATGTCCTCGACCGCGTACCCGGCGTCAATCCAGGCAGCCAGCCCGCCCTGCAGCGGCCGCACGCGGCTGAAGCCGTTGTTCATCAGCAGCTTCGCCGCCTGCGCGGCGGAGGCTTCGTTCGGGCAGGTGCAGTACAGAATGATCTCGCGGTCACGCGCGAATCTGCCCAGATGACGCTCGACCTCCTGCACCGGTACGTGCAGGGCACCCGGTACGCGGCGCAACTCCAGCGCCAGGGCCGTCGGCGAGCGAACGTCGACGACCACGGGCGCGGGGTCGCGACTCAGCTGATCATGCAGTTCCCCGACGCTGATGCGCGCCATGCGCAGCGCGCGGTAGAAGCGCTGGCGCTCCCACCATTTGAAGAAGATGTAGGCGCCGAGCAGCAGGAGAATGATGAGGAGCGCCGCACCGCCTATGCCAGCCGCCTGCGGCAGCAAGCGCTCGATCTGCGACTTGAGCAGCACGCCTGCGAGCAGCGCCGAGCCCACCCACAAACTCCCGCCGAGCGTGCTGAAGGCGGAGAATCGCACGAAGCGCATGCCCACGGCGCCGGCGAGTGGTGGCGCCATCATCGCCAGGCCGGGGACGAACTTGGCGAAGATCAGGGCCTTCGCGCCCCAGCGCTCGAAGCTCGTCTGGGTCTCACTCACGCACGAGTCCGGCGTCAGGGAAATGCGGCACAACAGATTCATGACGCGCCCGCCGTAGATCCGGCCCGCGAGGTACCAGGTGGTGTCGGAGATCACGCAGGCCGCAACGGCGAGCGCGTACAGGGCCGCCGCGGGCAATTTGTGATCGGCGGCCAGGGCGCCCGCGATCACCAGCGTCGGGACTGCGGGCAAGGGCAGCCCCAGCTGCTCGAGCAGCACGTTGAGAAACACCAAGCCCAGGCTGAAGCGACTGGCCACCGCCGGATCTTGCCCCGCGCATGGTCGCGGGACAAGAAACCTAGCGGGCGATGAAGCTGCGCCAGCGGCTCAACCGGCGGGGTACTTGGTGAAAATCGCGGCTACCGCCGCGTCGATCCTCTTCTCGGCTTCCGCACCGGTCAGGCCGTAGAGACTCTGGTCTACGGACGCGTGCCACAGAGGCTGACGGCTCTTCGCGTCGTACAGATCCACCGCAATGATCCCTTCGCGGTAGAGGTAGGGATCCCAGCCCCAGCCCCAGCCGTAGGGATAGCCGTCTTCCACGACCGTGTTCGAGCCGATGCCGTAACCCACCAGGCAGTCGGCGCCGGAGGCCGTCGGCTGAATACCACCCGGTCCCAGATGTGCGGCGATGGCAGTGCGCAAGCGGTTCTCATTCAACGGATTCGCGATGCCGCTGCGCAGCGGACTGTCGCCGTGGAACGCACCCGCCCAGGCGAAGGTGTGGCAGTGCACGGTCCCAATGAGGGCGTGGTTGACGTCCGACCTCACGTACAGGGCGCACGACGCCAGCAGCGCGGGGACGCCGGAAACGATGACACAGGTGCGGATCAGGTGCTTGAGCATGAGCGTGACCTCGAGCGAGAGCATCTTGAGCCTAACGGATGGCGCCCGCCCATGCCAGGCAACGCAGGGGCGGGCGTGGGGTTGACGGGAACGGATCGCCGCCGATCACCCGGCGCCGGTGCCCGAGATAGACTTGGCATCGCGCAAGGAGTCCACCACGCAAGGAGTCGCGTCATGGGTCAGAGTTCAGCGCGCGCGAGCGCCTCGCACTGGACCACACCGGCGGGCATGAAATACCTCGGTCCGCACCAGGGGACCGCGCCGCTGGATATCACCCTGGTGTTACGTCGTCGCCAGGGCAAGGCTCCCGACGCCGCATCCTGGCCGCATGCACCGCGCTGGCAACGCGGTGAATTCGGCCGGCACTGTGGCGCCGAGCCGGCGGACCTCGACAGTCTGCGCCGCTTCGCCGGCCAACATGGACTGAGCGAGATCGGCGCTGAAGCGCATCGCCGCGTGCTGCATCTGCGCGCTACCCCGCAGGCGTTGGAGCGCGCATTCGGCGTGACGCTCGGCACGTACCGGTTCAGCGATGGACGCGGACCGTTTGTCGGCTGCGATCAAGCACCGACCCTGCCGCCGGAGGCGCTCGCCGTGCTGGGCCTGGATCGGCGACCGGTGGCTCGCGTGCGCTCGCGCAAACCCAGGGCGGCGCCGATCGTCACCTACACGCCGATCCAGCTCGGGCAGCTGTACAGCTTCCCCGCCGGAGCCGACGGTAGCGGCGAGACCGTCGCCATCATCGAGCTGGGCGGGGGCTTCACCACGAGCGATCTCGCGCAGTACTTCAAGAGTCTTGGGATCGCACGGGCTCCCACAGTCACCGGAGTCGCCGTTGCGGGCGGCGCGAACCAGCCCGGCGGCGATGCCGACGGTGAAGTGATGCTCGACATCGAGGTCATCGGCGCACTCGTCCCCGGCGCGAACATCGTGGTGTACTTTGCACCCAATACCGACCAGGGTTTCTACGAGGCCATTTCGCAAGCCGCACACGATGCGGCACGCAAACCCTCCGTGATGTCGATCAGCTGGGGCGGTCCGGAGGACAGCTGGACGGGACCCTCACGCGATGCGATGCAGACTGCGCTCGAGGACGCGGCCGCGCTCGGCGTCACCGTGACGGCCGCCGCCGGCGACAGCGGCTCGGGCGATGGCGAGAGCGACGGCCAGCCGCACGTCGACTTTCCCGCCTCGAGCCCGAATGTACTGGCATGTGGCGGCACCAAGCTCACCGCGAGCGGCGCATCGATCGTGAGCGAAGTCGTGTGGAATGAGACGAGCGCTAATGAAGGCGCTACCGGCGGGGGCGTCAGTACCGTGTTCCCTCTGCCCACCTGGCAACAAGGCATCGGGGTACCCAAGGCGCCCAACGGCAGCGCGGGGCGCGGCGTTCCGGATGTGGCCGGCAATGCCGACCCGCTCACCGGCTACCAGGTGCTGGTGGACGGCGCGAGCGAAGTCATCGGTGGTACCAGCGCCGTGGCGCCGCTGTGGGCCGCCCTGATCGCGCGCTGCAACCAGAAACTCGGCAGGCCGCTCGGGGATGTGCATGCTGCGCTCTACCAGATCGGCACCCGCGCCTTTCACGACATCACTGAAGGCAATAACGGCGCCTATAAGGCAGCGATCGGCTGGGATCCGTGCACGGGATTTGGCACGCCGAACGGTGAGGCCTTGCTGGCGGCGCTGGTGGTGCTGAAAAGCTAGCGAACTCTCCGGCCGGTGTGCACTCGCCGCGCGCAGGCGAGGCCCGCCAGGGCAAGGAGCGTCGCCACATCGAGGCCACCGCCTCCTCCGCCCCCGGCCGGTGCGGGCTGCACGGCGAGCATGGCGGACCTGTTCGCTGTGCCGACCGCGTTGCTGCAGGTAAGCGTGTAGGTGAGGTTTCCGGCCGCCGTGGGTGTGATGGTCTGAGTGCCGCTCACTGCCTGTGCGCCGCTCCAGCTTCCCGAGGCGGTGCAACCGGTGACGTTGATGCCGGACCACGTCAGCGTGCTCGACATACCCACCGTGATCGATGTCGGCGAGAAGCTGATCGTGGGGGCTGGCGGCGGCAGCGCCGCCAGAGCGGCACTGGCCTTGATAAAACCATAACCGGACAGGAAATCAGGCGTCCTGGCGCCCATCGCGGACGCGCTGGTCCGCAGCGCGCTAAGGACCTGGGCCGCGGTGACGTTCGGGTTCGACTGCAGCATCAGCGCCGCGGCGGCTGCGGCGTGGGGTGTTGCGGCGGAAGTCCCGGCAAACAGCGGGAATGTCGGATTGTTGCGGCACTGGACGATCCCGCTGCCGGCGGCGTTCACCACGAAACCGAGAAAGGTGTTGTTTACCCCGTCCGGTGCGACGAAATCGGGCTTCTGGCGCGGCACACCAGGTGTGGGCAGGCGCGTGCCGGCGGTGTCGAAGAGGATCGGATCACCGCCCGCGGAGGAAAAGAGCTCCAGCAGCGCCGGCGTGGTCCCGCAGGCCGGGGTTTGCAGGAAGAACGCTGCGCCGACAGCCGCAGCGCCGGCGGCACCCGCATGCCCCTGCAGCGTTGGGCTCGGCGTGAAGAAGGAATTGATCGTGCTGCCCGCACCGTTGTCTTCGATTGCAATCTTGATTCGTCCGGGTGTCGCGGGCGAGCCGTTCACCAGGCCAACTGAAATGTTCACCGTTTCCGGCGTGGTGCTGCCGCCGGAGTTGGCGGGATTGCCGATGATGACGATCTGCAGCGCATCGCCAGTGAGCTGATTCGGGCCAGTGCAGGTGATGGCGGTGCCGTCGACGCCGGTGATGGTGTCGGTGCCGCCAGGTGGAACAGGGGTGACGCACACGTCGATCTGGCTGCTCGCTCCTGGGCTGCCGGGCGCGCCGGTCAGGAACGGCTGATCCCACTCCACGACCACGGCGACAAATTCCCCGGGAGCCAGACCGCCGGCGAAGCCGGTGCTTGCGTCCGCCGGAACAATGGTGACGGGCAGCGTGGTGGCGGTAGTGCTGGCGGGATTGGCGAGGTCGAAGTTCAGCAGCATTTCGCCGGCGGGATTGGTGGACGCGGTATTGAAGTGCGGCGCCGGATTGTCGTAGGCGAGCTGACCGTTGTTGCCGGCGGCCGAGAAATACGCCACGCCGTGGGACGCCACCGTGTCGATCGCCTGGCCGACCAGGCTGTCCTGGAAGAATGGCTCATCGAAATAGCCGACATCATCGGCGATGACCTTGGCACCCGCCGCCGCGAGCTGAGTGATGCCGTTGGCAAAGTCAGCCTCGCCTTCGACCGCCGTGTGGAACTTGAGACTTGCCCCAGGAGCGGCGTCGTGCACGATCTGCAACATCGCCCGGCCCTCGTCCCCGAAGGGCAGGAGCACAGGCGCCCCGAAATCCATGCATGTCCCCTGCGAGGATAGTTGGCCGGCCTCCTCGAGCACAGTGACGCTCGCGGGCAGATCGCCGGTGGAGGTGTCCTTGGCGGCATCGGCGGTGAAGCCGTTCGAGGCATAACCGGTTGGACCAGCGGCCGGGACGCCGCTCCCGGCCCTGGCGTAGACGGCGTAGCAGTTGAAACTGTCGGACAGCACTCCGACCGTGACGCCGGTGCCGTCGAGCGTCGGCCAGGTGGCCCGCAGCGCGGTGCTGCCCTGGGCGAAATCTCCCTGGGACGTCACCGATCCCGCGCGCGTATGGGGCATGGAGGCGCGCAGGGAGTGGACCTCGGCGCGGGCCGCCGCGGCTTCGATCTGCCTCACCGGCAGCCAGCCGCTGACGTCGTTGATGTAGAGCGAGGGGTGCTCGAGCCCCAGGCTCAGCAGCGCGGCCAGCAGCCGTTGCGGGTCGCCGCGCGTGACGGCGTCCACCAGCACCAATGGCTGTGCAGTTTCCGCGGGTTGCGCGAAACGCGCCGCCGGACTGAGCGCATGCAGGTCCTCCAGGGCGTGACCGGGGCGGGCGCGATAGGCATGGCGCGCAAGATCCGCGAGCGCGCCGTCAAGCTTTCCGAGGGTTGCGCTATGCCACTGCGCCGGGCTGCGGCTGCCGAAGGCGATCAGATGCGCCACGCCCGGTGTTGGGCTCTCGCGCTGGGCCCTCGGTCGCAGGGGAGATTGCGCGGACGATGCTGCCACGACCCCCGCGAGAGCCAGTACGCCTACGCCCAGTCGGCTCGATGAGAAGTTTTTCATTGCCGGCCCCCGTGACACGAAAGTGCTAGCGAGCGTGTTATGCCGCGTTCATTCGGTCTCCAGTTCAACTCTGCCGTGGTGCCGGCGGCGTTGCAACAGCGCATACGTTCCGATCCCTATCCAGATCACGTTCAGGGCCGCAGAGGGCAAGGCACCATTCCACCCGCTGTTCACGACGAACCCGACGGCCCCGAGGATGTTCATGAGGTGATAGGCCAGGGAGCCCGCTTTGAGCCTGCCCGCCGATAGGAGCGCGTACGCTCCAAGAATCAGGACGGCACCGGTCCAGCCGATAAGGTCGACAGCCAGCTTCATAGGTCCTCTTCGGGTCCGGCGTGCTGCGCGCTGCCCAAGGTGCTCACCCTGGCAACGTGAAGGTGAATTTAGCTCCCTGCCCCACGGCGGCTTCGGCCCAGATTCGGCCACCGTGACGTTCGACGATGCGCTGTGCGATCGAAAGCCCGACGCCGTTTCCCTCGAAGTCCCGGTCGCTGTGCAACCTTTGAAAGATAGCGAACAAGCGCTGCGTTTTGCGCATATCAAATCCGGCGCCGTTGTCGCGGATGTTGTAAGTGCATTCGCCTTCCTGCTGTCGTCCAGCGACTTCGATCACCGCATTGGGCACCCGACGGGTGAACTTGAACGCGTTGGACAGCAGATTCACCAACACCTGCCGCAGGAGCGCGGGGTCCGCCCGGGCATCCGGCAGCGTGCTGATGCGCAGCTCGACATTACGATGCGGCTCTGCGTCTCGCAATTGATGGAGAATTTCCTGGACCATGGTCGCGACACTCACAGTCTCGCGCGAGAGCGGCTGCTGGCCGAGGCGTGAGAAGTTCAGCAGGTCGTCCGTGAGGCGCAGCAGTTGCTGTCCGCCGCGGTGGATGTTGGCGAGAAACTCCCTTTGCCCGGCGTTCAATGGCCCCGGCTTCTCGCTGACCAGGAATTCGGTGAAGCCAATCATTCCGTTGAGAGGCTGGCGCAAATCGTGCGATACCGAGTACGTGAACGCTTCGAGTTCCTTGTTTGCCCTCTGCAGCTCACGATTCGCCGCCTCGAGCTCGGTGGTGCGGTTCGCCAGGCGCTGCAGGAGCGCAGCGTTCTCGAGGCGCAGACGCCGCACCGCCAGTGCGCGCGACAGCACCGGTATGATCGTTCGGAGGTTGAACGGCTTGAGGATGTAGTCGAGGGCGCCACTCTTCATAGCCTCGACCGCCGTGTCGATCGTCCCGTGACCCGTCATGACGAGGCTCACCAGGTCAGGGTCGGTCTCCTGTGCCGCGCGCAGCAGCGCGATGCCGTCCATCTCCGGCATCATGAGGTCGGTAATGAGGACGTCGAATGCGCAGGCACGATCGGCGCCCGCTGTGCGCAGCGCGGAGAGCGCTTCCGGTCCGGAACCCGCACCGGTTGTCGCATAGCCCTCGAACGCCAGCGTGCGGCACAGCGCGACGACCTGTGCGCTCTCATCATCCACTATCAGGAGCCGGGCGGGCGGTGCGGGATTCATGGTGGCAGCGGGGCCAGCTCGGCGGGACGGGGGTAGATCCATCTGGCGGTCCTATTTTCCATCGCGCGCGGCCTCACCTCTTGCGTGCCATGACCGCCAACGCTTGCGTTCCACGCGTCCGCTGCGGGCGCGGACCTATCCTACCGCCAAGCGATCATTTTCGGTTAGCTCGCGTCGAATTAGTCCGCTGCGACGAGGGAGACATGAACTGCATCTCCATCGCCATGCGCACGAGCTGCGCGAGCGAGCGCGCGGCGGTCTTTTTCATGATACGTGCGCGATAGACCTCGACCGTGCGTTCGCTCAAGCCCAATTCGCCGGCCATGACCTTGTTTGCATGCCCCGCGATGAGCAATGCGAATACATCGCGTTCGCGCGTCGTGAGCGCGTCGAACCGTTTGGTGATGTGATCGCGTTCGTGCAAGGCCGCGCGATTGCCAGCGTCGTACTCGAGAGCGTTGCGTACGCGGGCCAGCAGCGTCTCGTGGGACACCGGCTTCTGAAGAAAGTCAAACGCGCCGTGCAGCATCGCCTCGACGGCCGTCGGGACCCCGGCATGACTGCTGATGAAGATCACCGGAATGATCGCTCCCCGCAGATTGAGCTCATATTGCAATTCTGGACCGGTCATTCCGGGCATCTGAACATCGAGCAGCAGGCAGCCGGGTTGCTCGGCATCGTACATTTCGAGAAACGCCGTGGCGGACTCGACCCGGCAGCACCCCACATTTGCCGAGGACAACACTGCGTCGAAGTATCTACGGGTCACCTCGTCGTCGTCGACGATGTACACGATCGGCACCCGGTCGCTCATGGAACACCCCCGCGCCAGGAATAGCAGTCATATGCGCAAAGTACCTACGTGCGCAAGTCGGTTTTCGATACCCGGGAACTTCAGGATGTTTGCCCGACCACGATAATGCTCCCGAGCATCTTGAAAAGCACTGATCGGGATAGGACTCGAAAGTACGTCACGCCGTTGTCGTCTGCCGGCTGCACCGCGATCAGCATTCATGCTCGAACGGCGCGCGGCCGGCGGCGCCATTGACTGGAAGGCCGGGCTACATGAGCTCGACGTCGGCATTTCCAACCCGGAGCCGCGCTCGTGGTCTCAGGAATGACGAAGCATAGTAAAGGCACCACCCGGGGCATTCGGACCCTGGCGCTGCAGGTGGAGCGCGCCGACCAGACCTACGACATCTCCCAAAGTAAGTACGTCGCAGGCCCCTGAATTCGCAGGCGCGATACCCCGTCAGAGGGCTGACCGTACGGTCGGCCGCACCTACAGTTGCCGCAGTGTGACGGGTTCGGGCGGTGACCTATGGAATTCTTTCTCCTTGATATTGGCGCTCCGATTGCTCTGCTGCTGGTTTACCTCGCCATTGTCTTGTGGAGCGACGTCGCGCGCTCCTTGTAGTTGTTCCGGGCACCCGTAAGGATCGCTGCAGGGTGCCCGGTCACAGAACGGACCTAGCGCACAGTTCATGAGATTCCCGCGCCCTGTGCGCCGGTTCCGCTGCGATAGCTAACGCGTTCGCAGCGCCGGCGGCCATGTCGACATAAGATGGCACCGGTGTCCTTACTTGGTGGCGGGATTGCCCAAGGTTCTCAACGTCCTGCGGTTGCCCGGGTGGTCGGTGGGCGCCCGGCTGCTGTTGATCAACGGGCTGCTGATGGTAGCCCTGGTGGTGGTCACGGTGATTGCCTGGCGGGCACTGAGCGCCCAAAGCCGCGCCATGGCCGAGCTGGCGCTGATCAGCAAGGCGGCTCGCTATCATCAGGATGCCGACACGGTCCACGCCAATCTGCGGGCCGACGTGAGCGCGGCTCTCGCGAGCGCCGCGCTTTCGGCGGATGAGCGAGCGGCTATCGCCGCCTCATTGGCGGACAACGCCAGGGTCTTTCGCCAGGACCTAATGACGCTGGAAAACATCAACGTGACCTCCGACGTGGTCGAGACCGAGACCAAGGTGCATGTCCTGGCCGATATCTTTCTGGCCAGCGCAATGGAAGCGGGGCCGTTGGCACTGCGCGACGCGAAGGCGGCCGAAGCGCTGCTGCCGGCCTTTCGGGAAGCTGGCGATGCGCTGGACGCGGGCATGCTGCGGCAGACGGCGGCGCTCACATCACATATCGCCCAGGCGACCAGCGATGCAGCCAGTGCTGAAGCGAATGCAAAGCGCTGGCTGATCATCGCAGGCCTTGTCACCTGCGTCGTGGTCGCGGCACTGGTCGCGTGGCTATCGCGGTCCATCCGGCAATCCGTGCGTAAGGTTCGCGATGTCACAGTGACGATGTCCGAAGGCAATCTTGCTGTGCGAAATGTGATCGCAACCCAGGATGAGCTCGGGCAGCTCGGCCATGCGATCAACAATATGGCCGATCGGCTGAATGAAGTCATCGGACGATTACGGGCCGAGGCGGACCGCGACGCCTTTGGCACCCAACTCGTCGAAGCGCTCGAGATGGGCGACACCGAGGAAGAGGTGTACCGGGTGCTGGCTCGGGCCATGACTGCGATCTCGAAAGACCTTCCTACTGAATTGCTGCTAGCGGATTCCAGTCGAGCGCACCTGGAGCGCGCGACCCAGCATCCGGAGGCGGGTGCCCCGGGGTGCGATGTGGAATCTCCTTTCAGCTGCATGGCGGTGCGACGCGGCAATCCGGTGATATTTCCCGACAGCGAGGCGCTCAACGCCTGTTCGCGTCTGCGCGGCCGTCCCTGTGGGGCGATCTCGGCAGTTTGTGTGCCCGTGAGCTTCATGGGACGGGCGCTGGGCGTTCTACACACGGCGGGGCCGGCGGGCAAGCCGCCGACGACCCGTCAGGTCGCCCAATTGACGACACTAGGCATTCAGGCCGGCGCCCGGATCGGCACCGTGCGCGCGTTCAACAGCACACAGCTCAAGGCAACCACCGACAGTTTGACCGGCTTGTCCAATCGGCGCTCCGCCGAAGAGCGGGTCCGGCAGCTCAACAGTGAGGGCAAGTCGTTCGCCCTGGTCTTGGCGGACCTTGATCATTTCAAACACCTCAACGACTCACGGGGACATGAGGCAGGCGATCAGGCGCTGCGGCTCTTTGCCGAAACGATGCACCTGAGTTTGCGCGATGGCGACATGGGCGCGCGCTGGGGTGGTGAGGAATTTGCACTGATTCTGCCTCAAACCAGCGCCTCGCAAGCCCAGGAAGTGGTCGATCGGGTTCGCGCCAAGCTCGCCGAGAACCTGCTTGCGGGCAGCATCCCCGCGTTTACCGCCAGCTTCGGCATCTCGGACACGACAATGAGTCCGCGTTTTGAGGAACTGCTGCGGATGGCCGACGAAGCTCTCTATCGCGCGAAGGAATCCGGTAGGGATCGGGCAGTGATTGCGGGCCATCACGGGTCCACGGCGGCCCCGAGGGCCCGTCGTGCGGTTGAGCATCCGGCCGCGCCGGATCTGAGCCTGATCGCCGGCGCTGAATAGCCTGATCGCCGACGCCGCGGAGCGCCACGGTCGTGAGGTGTCGCGGAAAGGATGCGGGGGCTGGATACCGCGTTCCGAGGCGCAACGCGGGGTGACATAAGATTACGAGGAGTGTGCCGTAGTACGTTGACAGTCTCACCTGCGTGCAGCACCCTAAACGCACTTTTAGCAAAGGCACACCTTTCGAAAGAAGGGGTCGCAAAGCCACCGGTCTAAGGGGTTTTCCTATGACAGCGGGGTTGCCATCTTGGATGTCATCCGTTCATCGCGGCGATCGCCCGCACCGAAGCTGAGCTCCCACACCTGACGGCCTGAATCCGCCGTCTCCACGCGTTCGCGCAAACCCAAGCGAGCATTCAAATGTTCATGACGAGCCTATTGACCATTACGCCCTGGCCGGTGCTATCGGCAGCGATCCTGCTGGTGCTGCTGATAGCCGCGCTGTATCTGGCACGCCACACCGCTCACCAGGCGATCCACGCTGTCACCAGCGCGCTGGCGCGCGGGTTTCGCCTGGCCTCGCATTCGGTCGCGCACGCCGAGGAGCGCCTCGCCGCACGCAATCGCGAGGTGCTGCTCGCTGCGGGACGCGACGCCAAGGAGCGAATGGTGGAACGCGAGTTTGCGCGCATCGCAGACACCACGCGCAAGGATCTGTCGAACTATCCGGACATGCACCGCCGCCTGAGTGAAGCGATCATCCGCATCGAGGAGGATCAGGAGAAAGCTGTGGAGGTGCCGCCGGAGGCGCCGGGTTGGGCGAAGGCGGTCGAAGTCATCGCAAAGCTAGATGCGCGCAATGCCGGCGCCGATATCCTCGCCGACATTCACAAATCGATGGTCAAGGCGCACGGCGAAGCCATGGTCGACTACCGCAAGGCGAGCGGCGAGCGGCACGCCCTGCTGCGAAAAATGATGCCCGACTGGCGCCTGATCCAGGAAACGCTCGGCCGCGTGAACAAGAGCGTGACGAGCGTCATTGAGCGCTCGCTGGTCATCGACCGCCACATGCAGGACTACGAGACGATCGTGCATGGCGAGGACCGCGCGCTGTCGGTGCTGTCATCCTCATCGCTCGTGAATTTCTTCGTCTCACTGCTGGTGCTCGGAGTGGCGACCGCCGGAGCTGCGGTGAACTTCACGCTGATCGCGCGGCCGATGGCGGAGATGGTCGGCGGTACGAACTTCATCGGCGTGTTCCGCACCGCTGATATCGCGGCCCTGGTCATCATCATGGTCGAGGTCTCGATGGGTCTGTTTCTCATGGAGTCGTTGCGCATCACGCGGCTATTCCCAGTGATCGGCGCCCTGTCGGACAAAATGCGCGTGCGCATGATCGGGATTACGTTCGCGATCCTGCTGCTGATGGCGAGTATCGAAGCGGGCCTCGCCTACATGCGCGAGGTGTTGCTGCAGGACGAGCTGGCGACCAACGCCCTGCTGCGAAGCGACACTGCGGGCGCGCTCGTGAACGCGCATCTGTGGATCACCACGATGGCACAGATGGGCATGGGCTTCATCCTGCCGTTTGCGCTCGTCTTTGCCGCCATTCCGCTCGAGACTTTCGTGCACTCGCTGCGCACCGTCGTGGGCCTCACGGGTATCGGGGTGCTGCGGGCGCTCGCGCTTATCCTTCGCGTTCTCGGTAACGGCTTGCGCCATCTCGGCACACTGGCGGAGCGGATCTACGACCTGCCGCTGTTCGTGCCGCTGTGGATCGAGGCGCGGTTCGCGGCGGCGGCACGGTCTGCGCGAGCGGTGCCACCGGCCATCGAGGACGAATCGTTGCAGGAGGTGCGGCCATGAGCTGGCGGCTGTTCGTGGGCGCGGTGCTGGTGCTCACCGCCTGCGCGCCCCCGGTGGCGCATAACACGGGCGTGTACCTGCTGGTCGATACCTCGGGTTCGTACAACCGGCAGGTAAACAAGGCAGAGCAGATCATCCTGTTCGCCCTCTCGCGGTTGCAGCCGTTGGATTCCTTTGCGGTGGCGCGGATCGACACCGCGAGTTTCACCGAGAAGAACATCATCGCCAAGGCGACGTTCGATGACCGTCCCAGTACCGCGAATCAGCAGAAGCGAGCGTTCGCCAGCCGCGTCGAGAAGTTCGTCGATGAGTCGAGGTCCGCGCCGTATACCGACATCACAGGCGGCCTGCTGCAGGCGATCGAGTTTCTCAACGAGAAGAAGCCGGGCCGCAAGGAGATTCTGATCTTCTCCGACATGAAGGAGGAGCTGGCCAAGGGTTACGTGCGCGACCTTCCGCTTGATTTCAAAGGCTTCGAGGTTGTGGCGCTCAACGTGACGAAGCTGCGCTCCGACAATTTCGATCCGCGCGAATACCTCTCGCGACTCGAAGCCTGGCGCGCGCGGGTCGAGAAGGGCGGCGGCCACTGGCGCGTCGTCAACGACCTCGACCGACTGGACGGGCTGCTCTAGGACTACGCTGGCTCAGCTCACCCCAGCTGCCCGATTCTCCCTGGCATTGGGGAATGGCGTTGGGGCGTTGAGGGTCTGGACGCGCGGCTGCTGCCTTACCTGATAACCTTGCGCGGCCGGGACTGACGCTCCGATAAGGGCGCGCGCTGAGGCGCCGCGGGGGCGCGCGCTGAAGCTGTGACGGGCGCTGCGGCTTCGCCAGTTGAGACCGCAGTGCCGTCGGGCCTCGGAAAGGCCGCAGCCATCTCACGCAGCCATTTGAGCAGCTGCTGCAGCTTCGGCAGCGCCAGATAGCTTTCGGGGCAGACAAAATAATAGGCTCGCGGGCAGGGCAAAACCCGCTGGCTCGCGCGCACGACCCGGCCGTTGGCAAGATCCTGCGCCACCAGCGTCCAGCGGGTGAGGGCCAGACCCTGGCCCTGCTCGGCCGCCGCCAGCACGGTCAGCGAATCGTCGAAGGCGGCGCCGCGCTCCTGCCAGCCGGCTTCGCCTCCCGGGTGGCGCCACAGACTCCAGGATTCATCGGACGATCGCAGCAGCGGGTAGCGCTTCAGGTCGGCCGGCGTGCGCAGGGGACCGTGGCGGTCGAGCAGCTCGCGGCTGCACACTGGCAGGAACCATTCATCCAGGAACTTCTCGTTGTAAAGCCCCGGCGTGGGCACGCTGCTCATGCGCAGCGCGGCATGGAAATCACTCTGCGCGAAATCCACTGGCGTGCGTGAGGTGTGAATGCTCAGTTCGATATTCGGGTGCCGGTCATGGAATTGTGGCAGGCGCGGCAGCAGCCACTTCTGCAGGAACGAGGCCAGGGTGCTGATGTTGAGTGCGCCCCCGCTGCGGTCCTGACGCAACTGCTGCATCGCCTGCTGCAGCTCAGCGAGCCCGCAGCGCACGCCCGGCAGCAGCAGCGCGCCCTCGGCACTCAGAGCGATCGTACGGCCGCTGCGCCGGAATAGCGGCACGCGCAAGTAATCCTCGAGCGTGCGGATCTGCATGCTGACCGCCGCGGGCGTCACGTGCAGCGCGTCGGCGGCGGCTGCGAAGCTCAGGCGGGCGGCGACCGCCTCGAATACGCGCAGCGCGTTCAGCGGCAGCCGATCGAAGCTGCGCGCCACTTCAGTTTTTCTTACGCGTCGTTCAGACATCGCGTTTGCTGCTCAGGCGCGCAGGGTCAACACTGCACGCCATGGATCACACGAGGAGCCGTCTCATGAAAGTCACCAATTTGGTTGCGCTGCTTGCCGCTCTGCTGCTGACGGTCGCGGAGTTTCTGGTCTTCGAGTATGACGCGCGGCAGAATGTGCTGCTCTATCAGGCCGAGGCCGCCAGTGCGCTTGCGGCGCGCGGGTAGTGTGCCACGGCGCTGCGGTGTAAGGGTACCGACGGATCCCTCACCACGCGCGGAGCTTTCAGGCAGGAGTGGCGTTGCCGGAACCATGCGTGCGACTTGACCGTTCAATCAAGCGAATGCAGATAGTCATAAGCTACCTGCGCCGCCTGCAGCTGGTTCATGCGCGCGAACGGCCCTTCCTGTTCTGCAAAATAGTGCTGCAAGCCCGCCGCCTCCGCTGCGGAGAGAATTGGCCTGTAATCGACGACACCACGCCCCAGTTCCGCTCCGCGCATTACGGCCACGCTCGTCGCAACCGCGCCGTTGTCACGGGTCGGAAAGAAATCCTTGACGTGAATCATCGGGAATCGATTGGGATAGTTCTTGAAGTAGTCGATGGGATTGCGGCCACCGAAGACCATCCAGCCGCAGTCGATCTCGAACTTTACGAGCTCTGGGTCGGTTTCCTGCAACAGCAAGTCGTAACCGATGGCGCCACCACTTTGAGCTGCGAATTCAAAGCTGTGATTGTGATACACGTACTGCAGCCCGGCGCGCTTGGCTTCCTCACCGATGTGATTGGCAAGCGCGGCAGTCCGGTGCGCTTCATCCAGACTCAGCGCCGACCCTGTCCACTGCAGTGAAGAGCTGGTCGCGTACTTTGCACCCAACGCGTGCGCCTCCTCGAAGCTTCGGCCAAGGTTATTGATGTCGAACTGCAGGTGAGCGCTGGGGCAGGGGAGGCCCGCGTCGTCCAATAGTTGGCGGAATTGACTGGCCGAGAGCTTGCCGAGACCCGCGGACTCGACTTCCCTGAAGCCGATTTTCCGAAGCTTCTTGAGCGTGCCGCCAGGGTCGTCTTGCATCGCGATGTTCACCGTGTAGAGCTGAATCCCGACCGCTCCGACCCGGGGAGTCGCGACCGCGCGACGCCCGCTCCAGGTCGATACGAGTGACGCTGCACCGAGCTGACTCGCTCTCATAAGAAATCGTCTGCGCGACTCGGCGTTCATTTTCGCCTCTTCCTTCCGTGCGGGCGGGGCCTTCGCCACGCACTCAACCGCAGAGCTCTCCGCCTGGACGTGCGCTAGAATAAGAGAGCCCAGCGCTCATCGTTTAAGTTATTGATTTTGGTCGGGTGAGGCGATTTACGCCGTTCCTGCCATTGGACTCATCCAGGCGCGCGATCGCGAACGCTGGGTGGTCTGCTTACAAGCTTGGTGACGCGCGAGCGACGGGTGGTTGCGCGGCGGGAGAGTGTTGGTCGAGGATGCGCGCCTTGGCTGTCTCGTACTCCTCGGCAGACAGCACCCCGATTTCCTTGAGGCGGAGATGCTCGCGCATTTCGTCGCGGAGGTGCTCGGCTTTCGTGCGTCGACGCGCCCCCGACGCGAGCCGAATGTGCGCCGCGAGCTTTGCCATGAATTGCCGAGAGACATGGAAGGTTCCAAGGCCGCCGGTGCATTCCAGCAATCTTGCGGCCCCATGGGTACTGAGCAGACTCACTGTTTCGGTCGTCCTGTATACACCCACGAGCGTTGCGAATGCCCAGATCACCATGATGGTGACACACACCGGAAGCCAAGCGTGCTGCCACCACGGCGTTGCCGAGGAGTCGATCCGCGAGGCGATCGCTAACGCCAGGGCCATTAATAGTAGCGAGCCGCTGATCCATCGCCACGCGATGTGCCTCAACCGGAGTGGCGCATCGACGAACCGCAGGTCGAGGACGTACTCGAGCAGGATGGAGCGGGAGTGCGCGCGTATGGAAAGATAGTAGTAGTCGATGATCTCAAGCTGCACGACGCGTCTGCGGAGTCGGCTGCGGAACTCGATTTGCGCGTGGACCGTGCGCGCGTCCCGAAGGTCCGGCACCTGGCGGAAGTCCGACTCGAGCACGATATGTTCAGTCGTCGGCATCCCAGCGACGCTCGCGTGCATCCTTGTTGTTTGATCTTAAGCACGCATCGTGGTTGATTTCTGAGAACTGCGTCCCGCAGCGCCGCGAAACGTCACGAGCTGGGACGTCATCAGGCGATCGAGCGCCGATAGATTTGCAATGACCCGGTGCAGCGCCTTAGCCAGGATCGCCGTCTCCTTAGTGGACAGGCCTGTCAGCGCCTCGCGCAGTGATTCGCCGACGATGTTCCAGAGCAACGGCAGGACCTCCCTGGCTTCCTCCGTGATCGCCAGAGATCGCGCCCGGCGATCGGCAGGGTGAGGACGCCGCTGCGCAAGTCCCATAACTTCCAGCCGGTCGAGGATGCGGACCAGCCAGGGGGACGCGATGGCCGTCAACTCCGAAAGGCGCTGCTGAGTGACTCCTTGGTTCTCTGCCAACGCGAGCAGCGCTCTGGACTGCGTGAAATCGAGCGCCAGATTCCGGGAGCGCTCCTCAAAGCGTCGCGCATAGAGCTGACCGGCTTCGCTCAGACTGAAACCGGCAAATGGCAGCCTGTCCATCTATACCTTTATAATGACTTTGCCGAGATGGCGACCGGATTTCAGATATTCGAGCGCCGCCGCGACATCCTGCATCTCGAACGCCTCGTCGATTACTGGTCGGACACTGAGATGTTCGATCATGCCGATCATGCGCTCGAGCATTTCGACGGACCCGACGATCACCCCCTGGATGCGCAGAGTCTTGGTCAGTATGGGCAGCATATCGAGGCGCCCGCCGGCGCCCGTCAGCAAGCCGACCAAGCTGATTGAGCCCCCGGTGGCGGTAGCTTTGATCGATTCATCGATCGTGCCGGCACCGCCGGTTTCGACGACATGGTCCACGCCGACGCCGCCAGTGGCCTCAAGAACGGCTCGGCTCCACTCGGGTTCCCTTTCATGGCAGATCACGTGCTCCGCGCCCAATCGTTCGAGCCTCCCAACCTTCACCTGACTTCCTGTGATCGCGAAGACCCGGGCACCCGCGGCGAGCGCGAACTGCAGTGCGAATACGCTGACTCCACCGGAACCCTGCACCAGCACCGTCTCTCCGGGCTTGAGGTCGCCGACCTCGAACAGGGCATTCCACGCTGTCAAGGCCGCAGTTGGGAGCGTCGCCGCCTCCTCGAACGACAGCGCGTCGGGAATCTTGACAAACCCACGCTGATTCCCCTTGAAGTATCTGGCAAGAACCCCATCGACGGCGCCGCCGAGCGCCGAGTGCCCGTTCTCGGGTTTGAACGGCCCCGCCGTCCAATCCGGCATCTGGGCTGAAGCGACACGGTCGCCGATCTGGAAGCGATCTACCGCGCTCCCGACCTCGATCACCTCACCGGAACAGTCGGAGAGTGGGATGAGCGGCAGGCGGATGTCGCTGACGCGACTGGGAACCTGCCCTAGTGCGATCTGGAGGTCGCGGTAGTTCAACGATGCCGCATGCACGTGGATGCGAATTTCGTGGTGTCGAAGGGGCACGAGCGGACGCTCGACGATCCTGAAGTGCTCCAAACCGAAAGCTTCGATCTGGGCGACGAGATTTGTCTTCTCCTCAGGCGCACTCATCGGGGTCTCCATGCGGCAGCTGCAAACAGGCCGACTCTACGGCGGGGCTCGAGGGCGAAGAACCCGCCGAGCGTTGATGCAACGTTTCGTGAGGGGAAATTGGCTGCTGCGCCGTTGCGTCGCTTCCTCTTGCGAAACGGTGCATTCCGCGGCCGACGCTTGTTCCAGCCGGGAGGCTAGCTCTAGTCTCTCGGACGTGAGGTTCACCTGGCGATGCAAGTTCCTGTCAAGGCGCGCTGCGCGGTAGGCTCACATGAACGCCCAAATGATTCTGCTGAGAGCGGTGGATGGAACCTGGGAAGCCTGGCGGTGCATGCCGCTGAACGAATTCCTGCGGCGGCTTGATCTGAGGGCGCTGCAGGCCGGGCAGCGACTGGTAGGCACGGTCCTGCCGCCGGTACGGCGGCGAATGGCGAACTGATGAACCAACTCCAGAGCGATGCATTGATTTTCTTTGGTGCGACCGGCGACCTTGCTTATAAGAAGATCTTTCCGGCGCTCCAGGAGATGATCAAGCGCGGCACGCTTGCGGTGCCCGTCATTGGCGTCGCCAAGAGCGGCTGGAATTTGCCGCAGCTGCAGGCGCGCGC
>DATGVL010000019.1:0-21820 GCA_035300445.1 Steroidobacteraceae bacterium | reverse complement strand
GGTCACCGACAAACGCACCGACATCGCCATCGTGCGCACCCTGGGCGCATCGCCACGGCGCGTGATGGGCATATTCATCACCCAGGGACTGGTGATCGGCTGGCTGGGCGTGGCGCTCGGGGTGCTGCTCGGGCTCGCGCTAGCGCTGCACGTGGATACCATCGTGCCGTTTCTGCAGCGCACGTTCCGCTTTCAGATCCTGGACGCCGAGGTGTACTACGACACCGCGATCCCCGCGGAGGTGCAGTGGAGCAGCATCCTCACCATCGTCGTGGCGGCGTTGCTGCTGACGACGCTCGCCACCGTGTATCCGGCGATTCGCGCGGCGCGCACCGCACCGGCCGAAGCGCTGCGCTACGAGTAGTCCATGGGTGGATACGAATGGCTTATCGGCACGCGTTACCTGCGCTCGACACACCGGCGCGGCTTCGTGTCGTTCGTCGCGCTCATATCGGTATGCGGGCTGACGCTGGGGGTCGCGACCCTCATCGTGGTGCTGTCGGTCATGAACGGCTTCGAGCGCGAGCTGCGCAGCCGCATTCTCGCGGTCACCTCGCATGCCACCATCATGGGCCTCTCCGGCACGCTCGCCGACTGGCGCGACCTGCAGCAACAGGTGCGGCGCCAGAGCGGCGTGCAGGCCGCGGTCCCCTACATCGAGAGTCAGGCGATGCTCGCCAATGGGCGGCGCCTGGCGGGGGCGGGCGTGCGCGGCGTGCTGCCGCAGGAGGAGCACGCCGCCACCGGTCTCGCACGGCATGTGATTTCCGGCAGCCTCGATGAGCTCAAGGCCGGCGCCTACGGCACCATTCTCGGCAGCGCGCTGGCGCACGAGCTCAACGCGCGCGTGGGCGACTCGGTGGTGCTGATCGCGCCCGAGGGCACGGCGACGCCCACCGGGGTCGTGCCGCGCATGCGGCGCTTCCGGGTGGTGGGCCTGTTTCAGTCCGGCATGTACGAGTTCGACCGGGGACTCGCGCTGGTGCACATGGCGGACGCCGCGCGGCTGTTTCAGCTCGGCGAAGCGGTGACCGGCCTGCGGCTGGCGTTCGCTGATCCGCTGCGCGCCCCCGCGCTCGTGCGCCGCGTGGCGCTCTCGCTCGGCGGGCCGGGCTTCTACGTCAGCGACTGGACGCAGGATCACGCCAACTTCTTCCGCAACATCGAGATCACCAAGTCGATGATGTTCGTCATCCTGCTGATGATCGTCGCCGTCGCCGCCTTCAACATCGTCGCCACGCTGGTCATGATCGTGAAAGAGAAGCAGACCGACATCGCCATTCTGCGCACCCTCGGCGCCGGGCCACCCAACGTGCTGCTGACATTCGCGGTGCAGGGGGTGCTGATCGGAGTGGCCGGCACGCTGCTGGGAGCACTGCTCGGTACGCTGCTCGCCGACAACCTGCAGTCGCTGGTGGGCGCGCTCGAGCATCTGCTCGGCACGCAGTTCCTCGATGCGCGGGTGTATTACATGAGCGAACTGCCCGCGTACGTCGAGGGCATCGATGTGCTCAGGGTGTGCGGCGTGGCGTTCGTGCTGTGCGCGTTGGCGACCGTGTACCCGTCGTGGCGTGCGGCGCGCACCGCGCCCGCCGAGGCCTTGCGGCATGAGTGACACGGTTCTGGAAGCCCGCGGCGTTCACAAGACTTTCCGCCAGGGGCCGGTGCTGCTGCCGGTGCTGCAGGGCGTGGCGCTGGCGGTGTCCGCCGGTGAGCGGCTCGCAATCGTCGGTGCCTCCGGCTCCGGCAAGACCACGCTGCTGCAGATTCTCGGCGGTCTCGACCGACCCACCGCGGGCGAGGTGTTGGTCGCCGGGCGTGACATCCATTCCCTCACCGAGAGTGAGCGCGGCACGCTGCGCAACCGGGCGCTCGGCTTCGTGTATCAGTTTCATCACCTGCTGCCGGAATTCTCGGCCCTGGAGAACGTGGCCATGCCGCTGCTGGTGCGGCGCACGAAGGTCGCGAGCGCGCGTGCCGAGGCGCGGCGGCTGCTCGAGCGCGTAGGTCTTGGCGAGCGGCTGCAGCACCGGCCGCACCAGCTCTCGGGCGGGGAGCGGCAGCGCGCCGCCGTAGCGCGCGCTCTGGTGACGCAGCCGCGTATCGTGCTGGCCGATGAGCCGACCGGCAATCTCGACGGCGGCAACGCCGACAGCGTGCTGGCGCTGATGCTGGAGCTCAATCGCGAGCGCGGCACGAGCCTGGTGGTGGTGACTCATGATTTGAAGCTCGCCACCCGCATGGAGCGGGTCTACGAACTCGAGCGCGGCACGCTCACCGCGCGTGCCTGACCTGGGCTCCGCGCGCTTGCAGCGCGCGCCAGGCTCACGCCGCCTGGGTGTCGTGGCGGGCGCGGTAGCGGCTCGTCACCTGCCAGCGCCACAACAGGTCGAGCGCCAGCCAGCCGATGATGCCGGCGAACAGCGCGCAGGTGATGCAGCCGGCGACGAACGGCTGCCACACCGGCGCGAGGCTGTGGCCGAACCAGTGCCAGTTCGGGACGAACTTGAAATGCTGCCGCGGCACGTGCAGGAGCGCTGCTCCCACCCGGTAGGCGAGGTAGTACGCCGGCACCGCGGTGAAGGGATTGAGCAGGAAGGTGGTGCCGCAGATCACCGGAATGTTGAGGCGCCAGATGACCGCCACGCTGGTCGCCAGGAGCAGGTGCACCGGCAGGGGCACGAAGCAGATGGCAAGTCCGGCCCCGAAGGCATGCGTCACGCCGCGCCGATGCAGCGTCCACAGCAGCGGGTCGGCGAGCCGCGCGCCGAACGGCCGCAGGAACCAGCGCTCGCGCAGCGTGTTCGGGTCGGGGATCAGTCTTTTCAGCAGCCGGCGTGGCATCGAGCCGCGGACTCTACCAGAAGGCCGCCAGCGGGGATGTGCCGTGTGCCGCAGTGGCCGCACTGCCTTGAGCGGCCGCGCCCCTCCGGTATGATGCCGCCTTTGCAGCCTTAAGCTGCCAAGGGTCGCGTAGGATGTGGGAAATAGTGCGGGCCGGCGGTCCGCTGATGTGGCCGATCATTCTGTGCTCGATCACAGGGGCGGCCATCGTTCTGGAGCGCTTGTGGACCCTGCAGGACAAGCGCGTGCTGCCGCAGGAGCTGCCGGAGCGCGTGTGGCAGCTGATCGAGTCGAACCAGATCAATGACAAGGTGATCACGACGCTCGAGCAGAACTCGCCCCTCGGCAGACTCCTGGCCACCGGACTCGCCAACCGCCACCGGTCGCGCGAGATGCTGATGGAGCGTCTGGAGGATACCGGGCGCCACGTGGTGCACGAGCTCGAACGCTTTCTCAACACGCTCGGCACGATCGCCGGCGTGTCCCCGCTCCTCGGCCTGCTCGGCACCGTGACCGGCATCATCCGCTCCTTCAACGCCATCCAGCAAGGCGGCATGGGCGACCCGCGCGCACTCTCCGGCGGCATCGCCGAGGCGCTGATCTGCACCGTCGCCGGCCTGTGTGTCGCCATTCCCGCCCTTATCTTCTATCGTTACCTGCGCGGCAGGGTCGATGGCATCGTGGTGCAGATGGAGAAGCACGCGATCCGCATGGCGGACGCGCTGGAAGCGGCGCGGCTGCGCGAGCGGGCCTCGCCGGCGGCCGCAGCGTAGCGGGCCTGACGTGCCGTGAACCTCAAGCCGCGCCGCCACGAGGAGCCGGAGATCAACGTCGTGTCGCTGATCGACGTGGTGCTGCTGCTGGTGGTGTTCTTCATCCTGTCGAGCCGGTTCAGCGACGAGGGGCGTCTGCGCGTGCACCTGCCGCATGCGAGCGCGGTGCCGGCCGAGAAGGTGAGCGGCGAGCCGCTGGTGGTGAGCGTGACCCAGCAGGGGGGTTATCTCGTCAACGGGCACGAGCTCATCAACGCGAGTCCCGAGACGCTGCGCGCCGCGCTGCTCAAGGAAGCCGGCACCAGCCGCAGCATCCGGGTCACGATGCGCGCGGATGCGCGCGCGACTCACCAGTCCGTCATCACCGCCATGGACGTGCTCGGGCGCCTCGGGTTTGCCGAGGTCAATATCGCGACGGTCAAGGAAGAGACGGCGGGCAGGCCTTGAACGACACGCTCGGCGCAGGTGTCGCAACGAGGAGTACTGCACCCCTCGGGGGCGGCCCGCTGCGCGCCTACCGGCGCCTGCTCGGCTACCTGCGCCCGTATCGGGGGCGCTTCATACTCGGGATCCTCGGCGGAGTGTTGTTTTCCGCCACCATGGCGAGCTTCGCGCTGCTCGCCAAGAAATTCGGCGACGGCACCTTCACCCACCAGGACCCGCGCACCATCGTGTGGGTGCCGCTCGCGCTGATCGGCCTGTTCATCCTGCGGGGCCTGGGCGATTTCACCCAAACCTACTTCATGGGCTACGTCGGCCGCCGCATCGTGAGCCAGCTGCGACGTGAGGTGTTCCGGCACATCCTGCACCTGCCGATCGGTTACTTCGATCGCAGCTCCTCCGCCACGCTGCTGTCGCGCCTCACCTACAACACCGAGCAGATCGGCCAGGCGACCACCGACTCGGTGATCATCGCGGTGCGCACCACGCTCACCATCATCGCCTCGGTCGGCTTTCTGCTGTGGCTCAACGTGCGTCTCACGCTCATCGCGCTCATCATGGGGCCGCTGGTGGGCTGGCTGGTGTCGGTCATCAACCAGAAGTTCCGCCGCTACAGCCGCCGCATCCAGGACTCGATGGGCGACGTCACGCGCGTCGCCAAGGAGGGCTTCGAAGCCCCGCGGCTCATCAAGGTCTACAACGCCCAGGAGCATCTGGGCCGGCAGTTCGACGCCGTGAACGATCGCAACCTGCGCTCGAACATGAAGCTCGTTCTGACCAAGGGAGTCTCGAATCCGACCGTGCAGCTGGTGACCGTCGTGGGTCTCGCGTTCGTGCTGTCGATCGCGATCGCCGATGCCATCCACGGCCGCATGAGCATGGGTGACCTGCTGGGCTTCCTCACCGCGCTCGTGAGCATCGCGCAGCCGCTGCGCGAGCTGGTCGGGGTGGCCGGCCCGCTGCAGCAGGGGATCGCCGCGGGGCAGAGCCTGTTCGAGCTGCTGGATCAGCCGGCGGAGCCGCAGGGCGGCAGCTGGCGTGTGGCGCGCGTGCACGGGGCCGTGCAGTTCGATCACGTGTCGTTCTCGTACGCGCGCGCCGCGGCGACGCAAGCCGGCGAGCCCCGCTCTCGCGAGCGCACCGCGGCGCTCAGCGACGTGTCGCTGCAGGTCGCGGCGGGGGAGAGTCTGGCGATCGTCGGGCGCTCCGGCAGCGGCAAGTCGACCCTGGTCAATCTCCTGCCGCGCTTCTACGACGCCGGCGCCGGCAGCGTGCGCATCGACGGCCGCGATGTGCGCGATTACGTGCTGCAGAACCTGCGCGACCAGATCGCGGTCGTCAGCCAGGACGTGGTGCTGTTCGATGACACCATCCGCAACAACATCGCCTTCGGCCGCGAGCTGCCGGATGCGGCAATCGAGCGCGCGGCGGAGGCCGCACACGTGCTCGAGTTCGCGCGCGCCCAGCCCGACGGGCTCGATACTCTGGTGGGCGACCGCGGCGTATTGCTCTCGGGCGGCCAGCGCCAGCGCATCGCCATCGCGCGGGCGCTGCTGAAGGATGCGCCGATCCTGATCCTCGACGAGGCGACCGCCGCGCTCGACACCGAGGCGGAGCGGCACATCCAGGCGGCGCTGGCGCAGCTTTTGCTCCACCGCACCACCTTCATCATCGCCCACCGCCTGTCCACCGTGGAGCAGGCCGACCGGATCATCGTGCTCGATGCGGGCACGATCGCCGAGAGCGGCACGCACCTGCAACTGCTGGCACACGGCGGCCTGTACGCGCAGCTGCACCGCCTGCAGTTCCCGGCCTGACGGGGCTGAGGGCGATGGAGCAGCGCTTCACGCAAGCTTGGTATCGCGAGCGCGCGCGCCCCTCGCTCCTCACGCCGCTCGCCTGGTTGTATGGCGCACTGATGCGCGCGCGCCGCCGCGCCTATGTCTCGGGCTGGGTGCGCACCGAGCGCGCCGGCAAGCCGGTGGTGGTGATCGGCAATCTCACGGTTGGCGGCACCGGCAAGACCCCCCTCACCATCTGGCTGGCGCGCCAGCTGATCGCCGAGGGACTGAAGGTGGGCATCGTCTCGCGCGGTTACGGCCGCCGCGGCGCCGCACCGCGCACCGTGCGGTCGACTTCCGACTGGCGGCAGGTCGGCGACGAGCCGCTGATCATCGCGCGCCGGACCGCCTGCCCGACAATCGTCGCGAAGGATCGGGTCGCCGGCGCACGCGCGCTGGTGGCCGCAGGCGCGGATGTCGTCCTCGCGGACGACGGATTGCAGCATCTGCGCCTGGGTCGCGATTGCGAGATCGTGGTGATCGACGGCGCGCGCGGCTTCGGCAACGGCCGGGTGCTGCCGGCAGGGCCGCTGCGTGAACCGCTCGGGCGTTTGCCGCAACCTGACGCGGTAGTGATGAACGGCGCGCCCGAGCACGGCTCGCTCGCGGCAACGTTGCGCAGCTCCCCGGCGCTGGAAATGCGCCTGGTAGCGCAGGAGGCGCTGCGGCTCGACGGACAGGAGCCCGCGCGCGCGCTGCACGGGTTTTCCGGACAGCGCCTGCACGCCGTCGCCGGGATCGGCAATCCGGCACGCTTCTTCGGCGAGCTGCGTGCGCACGGCATCGAGGTCATCGAGCACGGCTTCGCCGACCACCACCGCTTCGTGCCCGCGGAGCTGGCGTTCGCGGACGGCTTGCCGGTGCTCATGACCGAGAAAGATGCCGTAAAATGCCTGGCGTTCGCCGACCCGCGGCTGTGGTATGTCCCGGTCGCCGCGCAGTTCGGCGCGCGCGAGGCGCACGAGTTGCTGGCGCGTGTGCTGGCGAAAGTGCGCCCCACCAGCGTCGCCGGAGGTCAGATCTGATGGATGCACGCCTGCTCGAGATACTCGCCTGCCCGGTGTGCAAGGGGCCGCTCAAGTTCCAGCGCGAAGCGCAGGTGCTGGTATGCCGCATGGATCGGCTCGCCTATCCGATCCGCGACGCGGTGCCGGTGATGCTGGAGGAAGAGGCGCGCCAGCTCGCCGCCGACGATCCGCTGCTCGATCGTTGAGCGGAAGCGCTGCGTGTTCAGGGTGGTGATACCAGCGCGTCATGCCTCGGCGCGGCTTGCGGGCAAGGTGCTGCGCCCGATCGGCGGCAAGCCCATGCTGCAGTGGGTGTACGAACGTGCCTGCGCAGCCGGGGCGCGCGAAGTGCTGATAGCCACCGACGATGAGCGCATCGTCAGCGCCGCGCACTCCTTCGGTGCCGAGGCGGTGCTGACCGCCAGCACCCACGCCTCCGGCACCGATCGCATCGCCGAGGTCGCGCGCGCGCGCCGTTGGCCGCAGGATGAGGTCGTGGTGAATGTTCAGGGCGATGAACCGCTCATTCCCCCGGCGCTCATCGGCCAGGTGGCTGCAGTGCTGCAGGCGCACCCGCAGGCGGCTGTCGGCACGCTCGCGACCCCGATCGCTTCCGTGCAGGAGATGCTGGATCCTAACGCTGTGAAAGTGGTGACCGACGCATCGGGGCGCGCGCTGTATTTCAGCCGCGCGCCGATTCCCTGGAATCGCGACAGCGCGCCCGCGGACCTTGCCAGTCAGCAAGATTGCGGTGGCGCGCGCCGCCACGTCGGCATCTACGCCTACCGCGTGGGCGAGCTGCTGCGCCTCGCGCAGCTCCCCCCCGGTGCGCTCGAGTCGCGCGAGAAACTCGAGCAGTTGCGCGCGCTGGAACACGGCTTGGCTGTCTGGATCGCCGAGGCCCTCGAGCCCCCCGGTCCGGACGTGAACACGCTCGCAGATCTCGAGCGTGTCAGGGCGCTGATCACTGCGCCGGCGCGCTGAAGCGCTACACTTGCTTCGGTGTCTGCAGGCGCAGGCCGCCTTGACAATTGTTCACAGTCAGCGCCAGCGGCACGGTGCCGCGCGCAGCAAGGCACGGCGGCCGCCGGAACTTGCCGGCCGTGCTGGCGTCAAATCAGCCGTGTTGGCTCAGGTCTTGAACTGTCAACCGCTAGCCCGCAATCAGCGTTCTTCATAGAAGCTGTGTGCTTCAAGGGAAGAGGCCCGATCATGAACCGAACCCAAACGAGCATCCGCCTGCCCTGGCTGGCGGCGATAACCCTGGCCGGCTTGGCTCTGGCAGGTTGTGTGGCGCAGCCGCCGCCCCGGCCGGTGCAACGCGTGCCCAACGAGGCGCCGCCGCCGCCGACTCCCGATGTCTATGCGTATCCACTGCACGGCCAGACGCCGCAGCAGCAGGATCGCGACCATTACGAGTGCAGCCAGTGGGCGACGCAGCAGACCGGCTTTGATCCGAGTGCCCCGGGTGTGCCGCCGCACGAGCGCGTGCGTGTCGTGTCGGCCGGGCCGCCTCCGGGAACGGGCACCGCGGTGGGCGCCGTGACCGGCGCCATCATCGGCGCGGCGATCTCCCGGCCGTGGGAAGCCGCCACCGGCGCGCTGGCGGGCGCGGTGGTGGGCGGTGCGATCGGCAACGCCGCTGACGCTGCCAACGCCCAGGAAGCGCGCACGGTGGTCGTGAGCGATCGGCGCCAGGCGGCCGAGCAGGAGCAGAAGGCGGCCAACTACCGGCGCGCCATCGGCGCTTGCCTGGATGCGCGCGGTTACAGCGTACGGTGAGCTCATGAGGAGAGTCTTCGCAGGCGCGTGCGGTGCGGCAATCGTGGCGCTGGCGCTGGCGCTCACCGCGACGGCCGTGCGGGCGGATGAGCGCCATGGAGGCGCGCGTGCTGAGCATTTCGATGCGCGCCACGGCCACAACCACTACTACCCCGACCGCGGCGGTTTCGCGCGCGAGGTGCCCGGCAGGCCCTTCATCGTCAACCACCCAGGCGGTCACTTCTATTACTCGGGTGGCGTGTGGTACGCGCCGCGTGGCCCGAGCTTCGTGGTCGTGGCGGCCCCCATCGGCGTGTTCGTTCCGGTGCTGCCGCCGTTTTACAACACGGTGTGGGTTGGCGGGTTGCCGTACTACTACGCCAACGACACCTACTACGTGTGGCACGACGGCGAAAATGGCTACGAGGTCGTAGAGCCGCCGAATGATCAGGCCGTGAGCACCGAGCCGCCGCCGAGCGCGGCGCCGCCGGGAGAGGATCTGTACATCTATCCGCAGAACGGTCAGCCCGCGGATCAGCAGGCCAACGACAAGTACGAGTGTCACAAGTGGGCGTCGACGCAGACCGGGTTCGACCCGACTCAGCCCGCCGGCGGTGTGCCGCCGGAGCAGGCCGCACTGAAGCGCGCGGACTACCAGCGTGCGATGCGCGCCTGCCTCGAGGGCCGCGGGTACAGCGTAAGATAGAGTCCGTGCGGATTCTGTTCGTTTGTCTCGGCAACATCTGCCGCTCGCCGACTGCCGCGGGCGTGCTGCGCATGCTCGCAGCGCGCGAGGCGCCGGAGCTGACCATCGAAGTGGACTCGGCTGGCACGGCCGGGTACCACGTCGGCGAACCCCCGGATCCCCGCACGCGGCAGGCTGCGGCCCGCCGTGGGTACGACCTCTCGGGGTTGCGCGCGCGCATTGTCGAGCCCGGCGACTTCGAGCGCTTCGATCTGATTCTGGCGATGGATCGCGAGAACCTGCAGGCGCTGCGCCGGCGCGCCCCGCCGGCCGCGCACGAGCGGCTGCGGCTGTTCCTCGAGTTTTCTCCGCAGGCGGGTCCGGAGGATGTTCCGGACCCATACTACGGCGGACCCAACGGCTTCGAGGAGGTGCTCGACCTCATCGAGGCGGCCACACGAGGCCTGCTGGCACACCTGCGCCAGCGCAGCCGCGCGGCCTGAGGTCTATTCCTCCGTACCCCGCTCGGTGGTCTTTTCCGGCGCAGGCGCGGACGACCACACGACGTAGGGTTTGTTCGGGGCGTCCACCTTAGGTTGCGGCTCGAAATGCGCAATCGTGGCCGGCTCGTGCCGCGCCGGCGGCTCACTCGGCTCGGCGTGGAATTCGCGCACCGGGGGTGGCTCGCGCGGCTCCCGATCGGGCGCCGGCGCATTCGGCTCCGCCGACGGTGTCACCACGGGTTCGCGTTCTGCGGTCGGCCCGACTGCGGGCTGTCCGATGCCGCCCTCGCGCGCACCACCACCGCCGCCGCGCCGGCCGCGACGGCGACCCCGCCGGCCACGCCCGCCACGCTCGGGACGGTCGGTGCGCTCCGGGCGATCCGCGCGCGCCTCGCCCGCTGCGGCAGAGGAGGGCGCCGCAGCGCCGGAGTCCGGGCGTGCAGCAGCATCCGCAGGCTGCTGACTGGGTTCGCCACGGTTGGGGACGCTGCGCTCGGCGCCGCGCTCGGCGAAGCGCTCGGGTCTGCGACCCGGGTCGCGATTACCATCACGGTCCCGGCCGTCGCGGTTGCGATCCCGATCGCGGCCATCGCCACGGCGGCCGTCACTACGATCGCGCCGCGAGCCATCGCCGTAGCGCGGATGGCGCGAATGCTCACGGCCGTCGCGGCGTGGCCCGCCGTCGCGGCGCGGTGCGCGTGCCGGGGATGCTGCCGCGCTCGTCGGCGGCGCCGGCTCCGCCGCCACCGGCTCGCCCGCCAACAATCGCTTGAGGCGCGCCCAGAAGCCAACCTGTGCCTGTTGTGCGTCTGCCTGGCCGCGTGCCGCCGCGGGCGCCGCGGGCGCCGCGGGCGGCGCGCCACCCGGTGCGGAGGTGGCCGGCAGCAGGGTGGCCACGGCTGCAGCCTCCGACTGCGGCTTCTTGTCCTGGGCAATCCCGGGCTCGGTGATCTCCGGCGCGCTCGGCATGAGGTAGGTCGCCTGCCGGTGCTCGGGCAGGTCCATCTCGTCGTGGCGCACGCGCCTGATCGAGTACTCGGGCGTCTGAATGTTCTCATTCGGTACGACGATGAGTTCGGCTTCGCTCTTGTCCTCGAGGGTACGCAGCCATTCGCGCTTCTCGTTGATGAGATAGGTGGCGACGGCGACCGGCACCTGCGCGATCACGCGCGCGGTGCGGTCCTTGCGCAGCTCCTCGCCGATCAGGCGCAGCACCGCGAGCGTCATCGACTCGACGCTGCGGATGCTGCCGATGCCGACGCAGCGCGGGCAGACGATGTGACTGGACTCCCCGAGCGAGGGCCGCAGGCGCTGCCGCGACATCTCGAGCAAGCCGAAGCGCGACAGGCGGCCGATCTGGATGCGGGCGCGATCCATCTTCATCGCGTCGCGCAGCCGGTCCTCGACGTCGCGTTGGTTCTTGGGGGACTCCATGTCGATGAAGTCGATGACGATGAGGCCGCCGATGTCACGGATGCGCAGCTGCCGGGCGATCTCGTCCGCGGCCTCCAGATTGGTGTTGGTGGCGGTGGTCTCGATGTCGCCGCCGCGCGTGGCGCGCGCCGAGTTGATGTCGATCGACACCAGCGCTTCGGTGTAATCGATGACGATGCTGCCGCCGGAAGGCAGTTGCACCTTGTGGGCGTAGGCGGACTCGATCTGGCTTTCGATCTGGAAGCGCGTAAAGAGCGGAATATCGTCGGTGTAGAGCTTCAAGCGCCGCTGCGCCTCGGCCGGCATGAAGCGCTGCATGTACTCCTGGGCCTTCTGGAAGGCGGCCTGGCTGTCCACCAGCACCTCGCCGACATCGTCGGAGAGGTAATCGCGCATGGAGCGCGTCACGGCATCGCTCTCGCGGAACACCAGGAACGGGGCCGCCCGGTCCTTGGCGGCCGCGGCGATCTGCTCCCACTGGACCTTGAGATTGTCGAGGTCCCATTGCAGCTCCTGGGCCGTGCGGCCGACGCCGGCGGTACGCACGATCGCACCCATGCCCTCGGGGATCTGCAGCTGGCTCATGACTTCGCGCATCTGGTCACGGTCCTCGCCTTCGATGCGGCGCGAGACACCGCCCGCACGCGGGTTGTTCGGCATGAGCACCAGGAAACGCCCGGCCAGGCTGACGAACGTGGTGAGCGCTGCGCCCTTGGTGCCGCGCTCCTCCTTCTCCACCTGCACGATGACTTCCTGCCCCTCCGACAGCAGCTCGCGGATGTTCATCCGTCCGCCCTGCGGGGCCTGGCGGAAGTACTCCTTGGAGACTTCCTTCAGCGGCAGGAAGCCGTGGCGCTGGGCGCCGTAATCGACGAAGCAGGCTTCGAGCGAGGGCTCGACGCGCGAGATACGGGCCTTGTAAACGTTGGCTTTTTTCTGTTCGCGGGAAGGTAGGTCGATACTCAGGTCAAACAGTTTCTGTCCATCAACCAGAGCGACGCGCAACTCCTCTTCCTGAGTTGCATTCACTAGCATTCTCTTCATGTGCCCCTACTGTGCGGTGAGGGGTCGGCAAGCATGCGGCGGGGGGCCGCCGGACCGTGGGTCCGCGGCTGCGAAGATTCCTTGAACCTGACGAAGGAGAGCGAGTCTCGTTATTCATGGCACTGACCGCCTCATTCATTGGGGCGGTGCAGAAAGGAAACCTTCGGTGAACTCAACCGACGGCGCCGACTGCGGAAGTCTCGGTTTGCGAGATTCGACGCAGGTGGCGCGATCTTGTCGGCCCAATGCGATGGCCTCGATTCAGAGGTCCAACTAAACGGGCGGCGGCCACTGCCGCCACCGCTGGTGCGTCCGCGTCGCGGACGACCCACAGAGTATACTCGACAGACTATTGTAGAAACAATGCCTTACGCTGAGAACCCCTTGCCGGAGCCCAATCCACGCGAGATCCGCACCGAGGTGCAGCACTTTGAGGTGAGCCTGCAGGAGGCTGGCCAGCGGCTGGATAACTATGTTCAGCGGCGTCTGGGGGGAGTGCCGCGCAGCCGCGTCTACCGCGTCATCCGCAAGGGCGAGGTGCGGGTAAACGGACGCCGCGCGGGCCCCGAGACACGCCTGCAGCTCAACGACCGCATCCGCATTCCCCCGGTGCGGGTGCTGCCGCCGGCGCAATCCGGCAGGCCTTCGGCGCAGCTGTGCGAGAGCATCGGCAAGGCCATCATCTACCAGGACGAGAAGCTCCTGGTGCTCGACAAGCCCGCCGGTGTCGCGGTCCACGGCGGCAGCGGGGTGAGCTTCGGGGTCATCGAGGCGCTGCGTGCCCTGCGCCCGGACGAGTCCCTGGAGCTGGTGCATCGCCTCGACCGCGATACCAGCGGGTGCCTGCTCATCGCGCGTAAGGCGGCGACGCTGCGCAGTCTGCACGCGCTCTTGCGCACGGACGGTTTCGAGAAGCGCTACCTCGCCCTCGTGCGGGGCAAGTGGGAGCTCGGCGCCAAGCGCATCGATGTTCCGCTACGCACCGATACGCGGGTCGGCGGCGAGCGCACGGTGCGTGCGGGTCCTTCCGGCAAACCCTCGGTGAGTGAGTTCCGTCCGGTGCAGTTCTTCGGCAGGACGGGGACGCTGGTGGAAGTCACGCTGCGCACGGGCCGCACTCATCAGATCCGCGTGCACGCACAGCACGCCGGACACCCGGTGGCGGGGGATGAAAAGTACGGCGATGCCGCGTTCAACGATGAGCTGCGTGCGCTCGGCCTCGGCCGCATGTTCCTGCACGCGCACAGCGTCAGCTTCACGTGGCCGCAGGGCGGGGAGTTCAGCGTCAATTCACCGTTGCCGCCGCAGCTGGCCGCGCTGCTCGATGAGCTGGCATCGCGGCACACCAAAGCGAGCGGTCGGCTCAGGGCAGGTGGTAACCCGCGCCGCGCAGCGTCCCCGCGAGCCAGATGAGCGGCAGCCCGATGAGAGCCGTCGGATCCTGGCTCTCGATGCACTCGAGCAGCGCAATACCTAACGCCTCCGCCTTGAAGCCACCGGCGCAGTCGTAGGGCTGCTCGCTCGCGACGTAGCGCTCGATCTCCTCCCCGCTCAGTGAGCGAAACACCACCGTGGTGGTGTCCACGTGGGCACGGCGCACACCCGCGTTGACTCCGAGCACCGCACAGGCGGTGTAGAAGCGCGCGGTCTTGCCGCTCAAGGAAGCCAGCTGCGCGCGGCAGCGCCCTGCGTCACCGGGTTTGCCGAGCAGCCGCTCACCCTCCGCGGCCACCTGGTCGGCACCGATCACGAGGGCGCCCGGGTGCCTGCCGGCGACGGCCTGCGCCTTCGCGAGGGCGAGCCGCAGCGCTTGATCGGCCGGGGACTCCCCGTCGACGCGCTCCTCGGGCACCCCGGGCGGCAGCGCTTCGAACGCGAGGCGCAGCCGCGCCAGCAGTTCGCGACGGTAAGGGGAGGTCGAGGCGAGGATCAGCGGTGGCAAGATCACTGGAAACAATGGCTTAGCCCCAAGTCGGATTTTGACTTGGGGAGAGTCGCTACCTATTATACGCGCCCCATGTCGCCGCCCTGGTCGAGGCCGCTCGAAGTGGACCGGCTGGCTGACGGCGGAGCCGACGTCGACTTTGCTGTCCCGCTCGCCGAGCTTTCCGGCTTGCGCTCGCAGCGTGCGAGCGTGACCGGCAGCGTGCACGGGCGCGTCAACTTCAAGCGCGAGGCGAGCGTCGCCGTCGCGCAGCTGGCGCTGAGCGGGGTGGCTACGCTCGAGTGCCAGCGGTGCCTGAGGCCGATGCAGGTGCCCGTCGACACGGTGGTGCGGCTGGGACTCATCGCACGGGAAGCGGATGTGGGCCAGGTGCCCGCGGATCTGGAGCCGGTGCTCGCTCCGGGTGGTCGCATCAGCATCGGCGAGCTCGTCACGGAAGAGATGTTGCTGACGCTGCCCATCGTGCCTCTGCACGGGGAGGGCGAGGAGTGCCGTGTGGCGCCGGCCCCTGGCGTGGTGCAGGAGCAGGCGGGCGAGGCGACGCACACGCCGTTTGCGCGCCTTGGCGAGCTGTTGAAACGTTAGTTTGGTGGATCGAGTTAGGAGCTAAGACACATGGCCGTTCAAAAGAGCCGCAAGACGCCCTCGCGACGCGGAATGCACCGATCACACGATGCCCTCGCCAAGCCGGCGCTGTCGACCGACCCGCAGTCAGGTGAGACGCACCTGCGTCACCGGATCACGCCGGATGGTTTCTATCGGGGCCGGCGCGTGATCGAGAAGCCCGCCGCGACCGAAGAGAAGGAATAGACCCTCAAGGTTCCGCCCCCGACCCAAAGGCCTGCGTGCTGCCGATCGCAATCGATGTGATGAGCGGCGACCATGAGCCGCGTGAGTACATTGCCGGTGCGCTGCGCGCCCTGAGCGACGATCCACAGCTGCGCGCACAGCTGGTCGGGGAGCCGCAGTTGATTATCCCAGCCCTGGCACCGCTGCCGGCCTCGGTTCGCGAGCGCGCGATCGTCGTGGCCGCCTCCCAGGTGGTGGCGATGGAAGACAAGCCACGCGAGGCGATCCGTCGCAAGAAAGACTCCTCGATGCGCGTCGCGGTCGATCTGGTGCAGGACGGGCGCGCCTGCGCGTGCGTGAGCGCGGGTAACACCGGAGCGCTCACCGCGATCGCGCACTTCGTGCTCGGAACTCTGCCCGGCGTGGAGCGCGCCGCCATCATCTCCGCCATCCCCGCCGCGCACGGTCACACGCACATGCTCGATCTGGGCGCCAACACCAAGGCGACACCCGAGCAGTTGCGCCAGTTCGCCGCCATGGGCGCCATCATCGCCCGCGACGTGTACGGTCTCGCGGCGCCACGCATCGGTCTCCTCAACATCGGCGAGGAGGACATGAAGGGACACGAGGTGGTGCAGGCGGCGCACGCGCTGCTCGCGCGCAGCGGGCTGAACTACGTGGGCTTCGTGGAAGGCGATGACATCTTCTCGGGCAGGGTCGACGTCGTGGTGACCGACGGCTTCACGGGCAACGTCGCCCTGAAGACCATGGAGGGCGTCGCCGGCCTGATCGCCGATCGCATGCGCCAGGAGTTTCAGTCCTCGTTCCTCGATCGCCTCGCCGGCCTCATCGCAGGCCCAGTGCTGCGCCGCGCGGCGGCCGGGCTCGACCCACGCCGCTACAACGGCGCGTGCATGGTGGGGCTTGCCGGGATCGTGGTAAAAAGCCACGGTCGAGCCGACGGTGTTGCGTTCGCGCGCGCGATCGGCACGGCCGCGCTCGCGGCCCGGCAGGGACTCACGGCGCACATAGCGCACGCACTGGCGGAAGGGGCGGCTAATTGATTCACTCGCGTATCGCCGGCACCGGCTCGCATCTGCCGGAGAAGGTGATCACCAACTTCGATCTGGAGAAGATGGTCGATACCACCGATGAGTGGATCCGCAGCCGCACCGGCATCGAGCGCCGCCACGTCGCCGCCGAGGGCGAGACGACGGTCGATCTGGCGGAAAAGGCCGCGCGCCGCGCCCTGGATGCGGCCGGCGTCGCACCGGCTGAGGTGGACTTCATCGCCTTCGGCACCACCACGCCGGATCTGGTGTTTCCCAACTGCGGCACGCTGCTGCAGCAGCGCCTGGGCTGTCGCGGCGTGCCGGCCTTCAGCCTCGAGACCGCCTGCGCCGGGTTCATGTACGCGCTGTCGATCGCCGACAAGTACGTACGCTGCGGCGAGGCGCGGCGCGCGCTGGTGATCGGTGCGGAGACCCTGTCGCGCATCACTGACTGGAGCGACCGCTCCACCGCGGTATTATTCGCCGATGGCGCGGGCGCGGTGGTGCTCGAGCCGAGCGATGCGCCCGGCGTGCTCTCGACCCACCTGCACTCGGACGGTCAATACAAGGACCTGTTGTATTGCGGCAGCGGTGTGTCGCGGGGGTTCGCCGAGCGGCTCGCAATCATCATGGCGGGTAACGAGGTCTTCAAGGTCGCCGTCACCAAGCTCGGCAGCGCGGTTGACGAGGCGCTGGCGGCCAACGGGCTCGATCGCAGCGCGGTCGACTGGCTGGTGCCTCACCAGGCCAACATCCGCATCATCCAGGCCACCGCGCGCAAGCTCGACATGCCCATGGAACGGGTGATCGTCACCGTGCAGGATCACGGCAACACTTCGGCGGCCTCCGTGCCGCTGGCGCTGGACGTCGCGGTGCGCGATGGGCGTATCAAGCGCGGCGACCTGCTGCTGCTGGAGGCCTTCGGTGGCGGCTTTACCTGGGGTTCGGCGCTGGTGCGCTACTGACAGCGCTGCCGCCAAAAAAACGCCGCGCTCACCGCGCGGCGTTGCGGATTGTCGGGACCCGTCGCTTACTTGGAAACCGACCGCTTGAACATCCGGTCGATCTTCTCATTGGTCGCGTCGCAGCACGACTGGCTGGCATGGGCCGCCGCCACCGCCTGGTTGGCCGTGCTCTGCGCGCCACTGGCCGCCTGATTGGCCGATTGGGCCGCGCTGTTCGCCTGATCAGCGGAGCTCTTGGCGGCCGACGCGTCGCCTTGCACCTTGGCCAGCTGAGCCTTCAGATCCGCCACTTCCGCCTGGAGGGGCTTGATATCCGTACAAGCCGCCAGTCCAACCGCCACGGCCACGGCAGCGGCCGCTTTCACAATGCTCGCGCACTTCATAATCGTCCCCTTGGGTTGTTGATTCGGGAGGTCCTGTAACCGAAGCGACTCCTCGTTCGCAGCGCGCAACTGCATCAAATTTACAACGGGAATGCAACTGCAAACACGCCCTTGTCTTCTGATCGCGACAGTTATATCGGCGGTCCGGTGTCGGACGCGGGCGTGTTTGCGGGCGGTGGCGAGGCGGTTGACACTGAAATTCCCGGCTGTTGCGTCACAGGTTGGCGGACAGCTGCGGCAAGGCGGAAGGTCTTCAGGGGCATTGAATCGCTTTCTTAAGAATTTTTAATTGCGATTGGCGCCGCTCGCATGTGTCAGCGCACAAGACGCAGCAACTGACGGCAACCGTGGACGGGACGGGGCACGCGTGCCAGGCGCACGACGGGCACGGGAACACAGCCCTGAGGTCTTATGGAGCGCAAGCCCTTAGGCCTCTTGCCGTGGACGCCGATCTGGATATAATTACAGTAGCTGTATATATAAACAGGCAGCCGAAATGTCCGACCTTACCCCCCGCCAGACACAGATCCTGCGCCTCATCCAGCGCTTCATCTCCAATACCGGTATGCCGCCGACGCGTGCCGAAATCGCGCACGAGCTGGGTTTCCGCTCCGCCAACGCCGCCGAGGAGCATTTGCGGGCCCTGGCCCGCAAGGGCGTCATCGCGCTCGTGCCGGGCACCTCGCGGGGGATCCAGCTCAAGGACACCATCCGCGAGCAGATCGGGCTGCCGCTCATCGGCCGGGTGGCCGCCGGCAAGCCCATTTTCGCCGAAGAGAACTTCGAGGCGCGGCTGCAGATCGATCCGGGACTGTTTCAGCCACGACCGCATTACCTTCTGAGGGTCACCGGCATGAGCATGAAAGATGCCGGGATCCTCGACGGGGATCTGGTCGCGGTGCACCGCACCTCGGAAGTCCGCAGCCGCCAGATCGTGGTGGCGCGCCTGGAGAACGAAGTCACCGTGAAACGCTACCGCCAGGAAGGCTCCATCGTGTGGCTGTTGCCCGAGAACACCGAGTTCGAGCCGATCCGGGTAGATCTGAAAGAGGAGCCGCTGCTCATCGAGGGCATCGTGGTGGGTGTGGTGCGCCGGGGCCGCGCAAGCGGCTTGATGTGAATTCTCGTGCATTGCATGCAACACACGGAATTCCGAGAGGTTAGATCTGTTTGCTCATGATCCGTCATGGATCGCGAAGCGAAGCTCGCTCGTTTGCTCGAGCATCCGACCATCTGGCGCGGCCGCAGCGCTGCGCACCAGCGCGGGCTCCCCAGCGGATTTGCGGCTCTGGATGCGTACCTGCCGGGTTATGGCTGGCCGCGCACCGGTCTGATCGAGATCCTCGTCTCCCGTTTCGGCAGCGGTGAGCTGTACCTGCTGTTGCCGGCGCTCGCCGCCCTGACGCGTACCGCGGCGGCACGCTGGTGCGTGTGGGTCGCCCCACCCTTGATGCCCTTTGCGCCGGCACTCGTGTCCCAGGGCATCGTGCTCGATCGGGTGGCAGTGGTGGGTGGCGCGCGTCCGCTGTGGGCTCTCGAGCAGGTGCTCGGCTCGGGCGCCTGTGACGTGGCCCTGGCGTGGGCGCGGCAGCCGCAAGCGCGCGAAATCCGCCGTTTGCAACTCGCCGCCGAGCGGGGCCGGACCCTCGGCGTGCTGTTTCGTCCACGGCGAGCGGCGCGCGAGGCATCGGCCGCGGTTTTGCGCCTGAGTCTGCAGCCGATCAGCGCAGGTGTGCGCATCACGCTCTTGAAGGGCCGGGGTGCCACGCGCGGCGCGGTCGATCTCTTGAGGCCCAGCTGGCCTGTTTGAATTTGCGGAAAGACACGGCATGTCCCTGCACGTCCTACGAGCCACCGCCGGCAAGGCAGGCAAGTCGGCTTTGCCTGCCGACGCAGGAGGGGTCCAACCGCGGGCTGCACCCCTGCGCATCACCCCCCGGCATGCTCCCGGCGGGCGGACGGGCGAGTTATGGGCCGGCCTGCATCTGCCGGGAATCAACCCGGAAAAGCTGCAGCAGCTTGCGGTCTGCGCACAACGGTTCACGCCGCGCGTGAGCCTGGCGCCGCCGGATGGCCTGCTGCTCGAAGTGCAGGGGAGCCTGCACCTGTTCGCGGGGGTGGCGGGACTGCGCGGCGCGCTCAGGAGCGAGTGCCGGCGTCTGCAGGTGCAGCCGGTGCTGGCGTTCGCGCCCGCGGCACTCGCGGCGCTGGTCGCGGCCCGCGCAGGCAAGCCCCTCGCGGTGACGGATCCGGCACAGCTCATCGGACAACTGGCGCCTTTGCCGCTCGCGAGCCTGCGCTGGCCGCCGGATACGCTGGCGCGCCTGGCGCGCATGGGTGTGCGCACCATCGGTGCGGCACTGCGCTTGCCGCGCGCCGGTTTTGCACGCCGCGTAGGCAGTGAGCAGCTCGCCATGCTCGATGTGCTCACCGGACGCACGCCGGAGGCGCGCGTTACCTTCCACGCCCCCGAGCGCTTCCGCCGCCGCCGTGAGCTCGATTGCGAGCTGGAAAATCACACCTTGCTGCTCGCCGCGCTCGCCCCGCTGTTCGCCGAGCTTGGCGCCTTCCTCACGGCACGCCAGTGCGCGGTGGTGGAGTTCGAATGCCGCTTCCAACACCGCCATGTCCCGGCGACGCGCTGCGTGGTGCGGCTCGCGGCTCCGGCAACCGATGTGCAGCGTCTCGCCGGGCTTCTCGGCGAGCACCTGAGCGTGCTCGACCTGCCGGAACCGGCGCGAGCCTGCGAGCTGCGCGCCGACGCCCTGGTGCCGTATCTGCCGGGCAGCAACGGTCTGTGGCAACCCGGCGAGCACGGTGGCAGCGCCGGCGAGGAGACCTGTGAACTCATCGAGCGTCTGCGCGCACGCCTGGGTTCCGAGGCGGTGCATGGCCTCACGCGGCTTGCGGCACACCGGCCCGAAAACGCCTGGGCGCTGACCGAGCCACCGCCCGCCGCCAGCCGTCGCGGCGCGCACGTCGGCAGCAGCACGGATGCAGTGGCCGCCGGCCGGCGGCCACTGTGGCTCCTACCCGCGCCGCGGCCGCTGAGCGTGCGCGACGGACTGCCCCGGCGCCGCGGCCCGCTGCGTCTGGTGAGTGAGCCGGAACGCATCGAGACCGGCTGGTGGGACGGCGGAGAAATCGCGCGCGATTACTACACCGCCGTCGACCTGCATCGAGTGCGCCTGTGGGTATTTCGCGATCGCGCCGCGCCCCATGGCTGGTTTCTGCACGGGGTATTCGGATGAACATGCGAGGCGCATCCGTCTGCGCGCGTGACATGTCACTTCCTCCCGGATCGTGCGCATCTCACGAAGCAGGGTTGCCGGCGTACGCGGAGCTGCATTGCCTGTCCAACTTCACTTTCCTGCGCGGCGCCTCGCATCCGCACGAGCTGGTGGAGCAGGCGCACGCACTGGGCTATAGCGCGCTCGCCATCACCGATGAGTGCTCGGTGGCCGGCGTGGTGCGCGCGCACATGGCGGCCAAGCCACGCGGCGTGAAGCTCATCATCGGCGCGGAGTTTCGCCTGAGCTGCGGGCTCAAGCTGGTCGCGCTGGCCATCGACCGGCGCGGCTACGGGCGGCTGTGCCGCCTGATCACGCGCGGCCGGCGCGCGGCGGTGAAGGGCCGCTACACGCTCACGCGCGCCGATCTGGAGGCGGCGGACCTGCAGCAGTGCTTCATCCTGTGGCTGCCCGCCGCGCAGCCGCAGTCCGCGGAACTCGCCTGGCTCGCCGAGCGTTTCCCCGGCCGGCTGCGCATCGGGGTCGAGCTGCTGCGCGCCGGCAGCGATCGGGCGCATATTGAGGCCCTCACGCGCCTCGGCGCGCACTGCGCGGTGCCACTCATCGCCTGTGGCGATGTCCACATGCACGTGCGCGCGCGGCGGCATCTGCAGGACGCCCTGACCGCGATCCGCCTCAAGCTTCCCGTCGCCGAGGTGGGGGCAGGGCTGTACGCCAACGGCGAGCGTTACCTGCGCGAGCGCGCGCGCCTGGCGCGCCTTTATCCGCGCGAGTTGCTCGCCGCGACGGTGGAGCTGGCGGGCGCTTGCGGCTTCTGTCTCGATGAGCTGCGCTACGAGTACCCGCGCGAACTCGTGCCGCCGGGGGAGACCCCGGCCGGGTACCTGCGCCGACTCACGTACGAGGGTGCGCACTGGCGCTGGCCCGACGGTGTGCCGCAAGGCGAGCGTGATGCCATCGAGCACGAGCTCGCGCTCATCGCCGAGCTCCACTACGAGCCTTACTTCCTCACCGTCCGGGACATCGTCGCCTATGCGCGCCGCCAGGGAATCCTCTGCCAGGGGAGGGGCTCGGCGGCCAACTCGCGCGTCTGCTACTGCCT
>DATGVL010000018.1:0-25659 GCA_035300445.1 Steroidobacteraceae bacterium | reverse complement strand
CTCGACTGCCGTCGCGCTGAGAACGGGCATCAGCAGGCGCACCGCCATCAGGGTGTCCCGCCCGAAGTAAGTGTCGAAGCGCCACGAGCCGGCGAGCAGCTTTTCCCGATAGGTCAGAAACGTGAGCGTGTCACGAGTCGCGGGGTCGGATGCAGCCGAGTCGTTCAGCAGCTCGCGGCCGAACAGCGGCGTGAGGGGCGCCTCGCCGGTGAGGCCCGTGATGCGTAAAGCGATCTTGCCGTCGGGGCCCGCGCGGATGTGTCCATCGCTCAGCTGTCCATGGGTGACTTCGAGCACCAGCCGATACCCCGCGGCTCCGTCGAGCCGGTCGCGGGCCCACGTCAGCGTGCGCCCGTTCCCGGTCGGGACCGCTGCGACGGCGGACGGCTGGGTCCCGAGCAACTGATAATCACGTAGCACGCGAATACTCGAGAGCACAGCCTGGCGGATCTGCAGATTCGGGCCCTCGACGGTGGCCTCCGCCGAGATGCCGTACAGCGCGCGGCCGCGGCTGTCGGAGTCATGCACGGCCGCTGGGGGAGCGCGAAGCGTCCAGCTCACCCTGCCGGAGTGCACAAACCACAGGCCCACGCCGCTGTTACCGGCGGGAAAAGCGATGAGGATGCGCGGGTCGGTGCCGGAACGCAGCAGCAGATGCGCCGCGACGTTGCCTTCGCGTACGAAGCGGTTGATGTTGAGACCTTCCTGAACTTCGAAGTCGAGCCGCGGCTGTGCCGGCTGCGGCGCGGCAGCCGTCATTGGCCCCAGGAACCAGGCACTGACAATGGCGACCTGCGCGTACGGAGGCGCCCGTCTGGTGAGGTGCATGTCACGCCGTGTGCATCGTTGGCCCGGATTGTAGCGCGTCTATCGCATCCTGCCTGCCTCACGCTTAGACTTCGTGGAGATGAAGCGCATTGCTCTGGCGTTGCTTGCCGGCGTACTGCCGGCGCTGTCTGCAGCCGCGCACGCGGCCACGCTGGGCGTGTCCATGGCTTTGTTCGATGACAACTTCCTGACAGCGGTCCGCGCCAGCATGAAGACGCGGGCGCAACAGCTGAACGTCCCGATCCAGTTCGAAGACGCCCAGAACGACATCGGCAGACAGCTGAACCAGATCCAGAATTTCATTGCGCAGAAGGTGGACGCCATCATCGTCAACCCGGTCGACACTGATGCGACCCCCACGATGACTCGACTCGCCGTGCGCGCCGGCATACCGCTCGTGTACGTGAACCGCAGGCCCGCCGACAGGCAGTTGCCGCCCAGAGTCTCCTTCGTGGGTTCCGACGACGCGCAGTCCGGCACGCTGCAGATGGCCGAGGTCTGCCGGCTTCTGCAAGGCAGGGGCGACGTCGTCATCCTGATCGGCGAGCTGACGAATCAGGCCGCTCGCCAGCGAACCCAGGACATCTATGACGTGATTGCCCGACCGGCATGCCACGGCATACGGGTTCTGGAGAAGCAGAGCGCCAACTGGAAGCGCACCGAGGCCGCCGACCTCATGACGAACTGGCTGAGCGCCGGCCTGCGTCCGCAGGCGGTAGTAGCCAACGACGATGAGATGGCCATCGGCGCCATCCAGGCCCTGAAGCAGGCAAAGCTGCTCTCGCGAACGATCGTCGCGGGAATCGATGCCACGCCCGACGGACTCGCTGCAATGAAAGCGGGAGATCTCAAGGCGACCGTATTTCAGAACGCCCCTGCTCAAGGCACCGGAGCCGTCGACACTGCGCTGAAGCTCGTCAGGGGTGAGAGCGTGGCAAGCTTCGTGTGGGTGCCGTTCGAGCTGGTGACGCCCGAAAATCTGAGCAATTACCTCGGCAGGCACTGACCATGCGCAGCCTGGCCACCGACGTGCCGGCTGAGTGCCTCCTGGAAGTCAGCAACGTCAGCAAGGCGTTCCCCGGAGTCGTGGCCCTGGATGACGTATCGCTTCGGGTCAAGCGCGGCACGGTGCACGCTCTCATCGGCGAAAACGGCGCCGGCAAGTCGACCCTCATGAAGATCATCGCGGGAATCTACACCCCGGATACCGGCGAGCTGCACTTGCACGGCAGTTCGGTGCACCTGAGCTCTCCACGGCAAGCGCTGCAGAACGGCATCGCCATGATTCATCAGGAGCTGAACCTGATGCCCTTCATGAGCGTGGCGGAGAATATCTGGATCGGGCGCGAGCCCGTGAACGCCCTCGGACTGATCAGCCACCGCGAGCTGCACCGCAAGACACGCGCCCTGCTCGAGCGATTGCGCATCGACGTCGATCCGCAGGCCGAGGTGCGCACCCTCTCGATCGCGCGCCGCCAGATGATCGAGATCGCAAAAGCCCTCTCGCATGAGTCCCAGCTGCTCATCATGGACGAGCCGACCTCGGCGCTGACCGAGAGGGACGCGGAGCACCTGTTCGCGATCATTCGCGAGCTGCAGGCGCAGGGGAAGAGCATTCTCTACATCACCCACAAAATGGAGGAGCTGTTCGAGATCGCGGATGAGCTATCCGTGCTGCGCGACGGCAGATACATCGGCAGCGCAAGTCCCCGCGCTCTCACGCGCGATGAGATCATTCGCATGATGGTGGGCCGCGAGCTGTCGCAGATCTTCCCGGGCGCGCCGGCGCGCCCGGGCGCGGTGGTGTTGTCGGCGCGCGATCTGACTCTCGAGCCGCAGTTTCGCAACGTCAGCTTCGACCTGCACGCGGGGGAGATACTCGGAATCGCCGGGCTCGTCGGATCCGGCCGCAGCCAGCTGGCTGAGGCACTGTTCGGCCTCACGGCGGCGAGCTCCGGGCAGCTTTGGATAGAGGGCTGCGAGGTGAAGCTCGATTCCCCACAGGCGGCAATGTCGCGCGGCATGGCCTTCGTCACCGAAGATCGCAAGGAGACCGGCTGCTTCCTCAGACTCAGCGTGCTCGAGAATCTGGAGATCGCGGTGCTGAAGGGCGCCTTCGTGCGCTGCGGGTTCGTCCGCAAACGCGCCGCTACGCAGGCCTGCGCAGCGATGAGCCGCCTGCTGGGCGTCAAGACGCCCGATCTGCACGAGCGTATCGAGAATCTCTCCGGTGGCAATCAGCAGAAGGTGCTGCTCGGCCGCTGGCTGCTCACCCGCCCGAAGATTCTCATTCTCGATGAGCCGACGCGCGGGGTGGATGTCGGCGCCAAAGCCGAGATCCACCAGCTCATTGCGCGTCTGGTCGCCGATGGCGCGGCCGTGCTGATGATCTCATCCGAGATGCCCGAGATTCTGGGCATGAGCCACCGCATCATGGTGATGCATGAGGGACGCGTGACCGGAATCCTCGAGCGCGAGCAGGCGGATCAAGTGAAGATCATGGAGCTCGCCGCGGGCTAGGCACATACCGCGGAAACGCACAGCATGTCGCAGGCACTGGCACAGCGCACCGTCGATGCCCGCTCCGCAAGGCGCGCGCGACGCTTTCCACCGGCAGCGAGCATCCTGATGGTGCTCATCGGTTTGGCGCTGACCTTCGAGCTGCTGGGGTGGATTCTCGTCAGGCAAAGCTTCCTGCTGAACGAGCAGCGCCTGGTGGTCATGATCCTGCAGGTCTCGGTGATCGGCATCATTGCAGTAGGCGTGACTCAGGTGATCATCACCGGCGGCATCGACCTGTCTTCCGGATCGGTGGTCGCTGTGACTGCCATGGTCGCGGCGAGCCTGGCCCAATCCTCCGAGGCGGTCAGGGCCGTGTATCCCTCGCTCACGGATTTGCCGGTCCTGGTGCCGGTCATCGCGGGCCTGGCGGTTGGCGCCGCCGCGGGTCTGCTCAACGGCACGCTGGTTGCCTACACCTCCATCCCGCCCTTCATCGCGACGCTGGGTGTGATGGTAAGCGCCCGCGGTATCGCCAAGTGGTATACGCACGGACAGCCGGTCAGCATGCTTAACGATGCCTATGCCGCCATTGGCAGCGGCGTGGTTCCGGTTGTGATCTTTCTCGGCACTGCACTGGTATTTCACATCGCGCTGCGTTACACGCGCTACGGCAAGTTCACCTATGCCATCGGCGCAAATCCGCAGGCGGCGCGGATTTCCGGTATCAACGTGGCCAGGCATCTGATCGTGGTCTATACGATCGCCGGCACGCTGTCGGGATTGGCCGGAATCGTCACCTCGGCGCGTGCCGTGTCGGGTCAGGCGGGCATGGGGATGATGTACGAGCTCGATGCCATTGCGGCGGCGGTGATCGGTGGCGCGTCTCTCTCGGGGGGCATCGGGCGGATCACCGGCACGGTGATCGGCACGCTGATCCTGGGCGTCGTGACCTCGGGATTCACCTTCCTGAGAATTGACGCGTATTACCAGGAGATCGTCAAAGGGGCCATCATCGTCGCGGCCGTGATCGCCGACCAGTACCGCCACCGAGCCGGCGGCAAGCGCGCCTGAGGTACAGCGGCAGGTGTTGCCGGCGCACGCGCGCTGCTCTCAGTCGAGCTCGACAACCTGGCCGGTTCGCAGACTCTCATCGGCCGCCACGGCCAGCCGCAGCGCTTGCAGTCCGTCGCCGAAGTCCGGGCTCATCGGCCGCCCCTGCTCGAGCGCCGAGACGAACGAATCCAACTCGGAAGTGTAGGCTTGCCGATAGCGCTCGATGAAGAAATGCAGCACCGGCTCGCGCGCGCCCGTGTGCTCGGCGCCCCAGGATTCGACGCTGGTGGCGTACTGGTTCCCCGCCTGAAGCATGCCATTCGATCCGAATGCCTCGATACGCTGGTCGTACCCGTACACGCAACGGCGGCTGTTGTTGATCTGGATGAGCGCGCCTGCTCTGGCATGCAGCGAGATGGTGCAGGTATCGATGTCACCCAGCTTGCCGATGCCTGGATCAACGAGGTTCGCTCCGAAGGCGTGCACCTGCGCGATGTCACCCGCCAGATAGCGGGCCATGTCGAAATCGTGAATAGTCATGTCGCGCATGAGACCACCGGAGGCTTTGATGTACGTTGCCGGAGGCGGTGCCGGATCCCGACTGGTGATGACCGCCAGTTCCAGAGTGCCGATTTCTCCGCGCTGCACCCGCTCGCGCAGTGCCCGGAAGGACGGATCAAATCGCCGGTTGAAGCCAATCATCACCCGCGGCTTGTTGCCGGCGATCTCGCTCCAGCAGGCCCGCGCACGCTCCAGATCCAGATCGACAGGCTTCTCACACAGCACCGCCTTGCCGGCCCTGACCGCGGCCGTGATCAACGCCACGTGGGTATCGGTGGGCGTCGCCACCAGGACCCCACCGACGTCGGCGGCGGACAGGACCTCATCGACACTGCGGGCGATCCTGACGTCCAGTTCCCTTGCGGTTTGTTGCGCGGCCTCGGCGAGGACGTCGAACACCATGACGAGTTTGGCGCGCGGGTGGCGTGCGAGGTTTCGCGCATGCATTCGACCAATGCGGCCACAGCCGAGCACTGCCATGCCAACCATCTGCGGATCTCCGGTTACCCTCAGGGCGGACGGGTGAGAAATTCATAACCGGGCGCGGTGCTGACTTGCCAGCGCCTCACCGGCCCCGCCATGACGTTCAGGTAATACAGATCGAACCCATGTGCGGCGCTGACCGGGTGGTAGCCGCGCGGCACCAGGACCACGTCGCGATCCTCCACGGCCATGGTCTCATCGAGTGTCCGATCGTCTGTGTAGACACGCTGCAAGGCGAAGCCACCCGGGCGCGACAGGCGGTGATAGTAGGTCTCTTCGAGTTGTGTCTCCCCGCCGTGGCCGCTGTCGTGCTTGTGCGGGGGGTAACTGGACCAGTGCCCGCCCGGCGTGAGCACCTCGACGACCAGGAGCCGCTCGGCCACCGTGCTCTCAGGCAGCACGTGGCGAACGTAGCGGGTATTGGTGCCTGCGCCCCTGACCTCCTCAGCCACATCATCCGGCTGGATCAGCCGTGGCGGGAACCGACCTTCACCCGGCGCCGAGCACAGCGCGAGCTCGCAGTTGTTTTCCGCCTCGACCCTCAGCTGCGAGCGCGCGGGTACATAGACCGCATATGGCTTGCCGTCGAACGGACTACGCCGCCTGCCGATCGCGCCGAAGTTCTGACCATCGACGCTGACCGAGGCGCGCCCGGAGAGCAGAACGAGACACTGCTCCCGATCGGACATCTCGCGCTCGAGCTTCTGCCGGGGATGCAGATCGAAAACCTCGAACCCCACGTAACGCCAGCCCGCGCTCTCGGGAGTGATCCGGTGCACCTGAGCGGCGGCGGGCGACAAGTCAGGCTTGACGAGCAGTGAACCGGTCATTGCATGTGCTCCGCCAGAAGACGCCGCAGGTTCCTGAACCCCAGGGACGCATAAGCCATCGGATCGGCAACCCTGGGATCCTGCTCGGCTTCGAGTATCACCCAGCCGGAATAATTGCGCAGCTCACGGAAGACGCGCTCAAAGTCGATACTGCCGTCGCCGGGAACGGTGAACACGCCCCCGAGCACGGCGCGCAGGAAGCTCCAATTCTCGGTCTTCGCCCGCTCGCACACGGGGGCGCGGACATCCTTGGCGTGCAGGTGCGCTATTCTCGAGGCATAGCGGCGCGCCAGCGCAGCCGGATCGGCGCCCGCAAACGCCGCGTGTCCCGTGTCCAGCAGCAACCCGACCTCGGCTCCGGTGGCATCCATCAGAGTGTCGATGTCCTCCTCGCTCTGAACCACCGTGCCCATGTGATGGTGATACGCGAGGCGCACACCCTCCGCTGCCGTCATGGCAGCCAGCTCGGTGATGCGTCGAGCGAACTCGCGCCATTCATCGGCCTTCAGGCACGGGCGCTGCGATAACGGATGCTGCAGGTCGCCGTGTATCGCGCCGCTGACATCCGCGAACACCAGCACCGAGCTGCCGAGCGCCTTGAGGAGATCGAGGTGTGGACGCAGGCAGGTAATCTCCGCACGCGCATCTCTGGCGAGCAGCTGCGCCGAGTACCACCCCGATACGCACGCCAGCCCGAATCGGCCCAGTATCGGCGCAAGCTCGCGCGCCTCCCGCGGAAACTTGTGCCCGAGCTCCATGCCCTCGAAGCCGATCTGGCGAGCCTGGGCCAGGCAGGTCTCGAGCGAGGTCTCTGCGCCCAGCTCCTGCATATCGTCGTTGGACCAGATGATGGGATTCGCACCCAGACGAATACGCATGGGTCAGTCATCACCGCTGCGCAATCGACGAGCCAGGGCGTAGCGCTCGCGAGCCGATCTGACTTCGGCGCGCTCCGAGACCTCGGGCACGGGCACGTCCCACCAGTGTCCGCCCGCTGTGGTGCTGCAGGCCGGGTCGCTTTCGATGACCAGGACACTCGTACGATCCGACTTGCGCGCCACGGCGAGCGAGCTGGCGAGCTCCGCGATGCCCTTCACTCTGCCGGCCAGGGCGCCAAGGCTGCGCGCGTGTGCGACGAAGTCCAGCCCGCCCTCGCCGGCGTTGGCGAATGCCCGCATGTTATTGAAGCTCGCGTTGCCGGTGGACTCCTGCAAGCGCTCGATGCAGCCGAAACCGCCGTTATCCAGCAGCACGATGATCAGCTTCAGGCCCATGCGTACCGAGGTGGCGATTTCGCTGTTGAGCATCAGATAGGACCCGTCACCGACCATGACGATGACTTCGCGCTGCGGTTGGGCGAGTTTCACGCCCAGCGCTCCGGCGATCTCGTAGCCCATGCAGGAAAAGCCGTACTCCAGGTGATAGCCCGCCGGCTGCTCGGCCTGCCAATGCTTGTGCAACTCTCCGGGCAAGCCGCCCGCGGCACCGACCAGGATGTCGGAGGCTTGCGCAGATCTCTGCACGGCGCCGATGACCTGCGCGTCCGATGGCAACGCCTGATCGCCCGCGGCAGTGAAGGTCTGCGCGGTCGCATGCCAGGTGCTGCGCTGCGCATGCGCCCGCTGCGTCCAGGCATCCGCAGCTCGCCAGGCGCCGAGCGCCTCGCTCAATTGGCGCAGCCCCTCCCGGGCGTCCGCGATCAACGGCATTGCACCGTGCTTGCAGGCGTCCAGGGGTTGGACATTGAGCGCCACCATCTGCCGGCCCTTGGCGCGGAACAGTGTCGCCGAGCCCGTCGTGAAGTCCTGCAGACGCGTACCCACCGCCAGAATCACATCGGCGTCCGCGGCCAGCGAATTGGCGGCGGCGGTCCCGGTCACGCCGATGCCGCCGAGATTCAGAGGATGACTTGCCGGTAACGCGGACTTGCCGGCCTGCGTCTCGCCGCTCGGAATACCATGCCGCTCGCAGAATTCGCGCAGCACCGCGCCGGCTTCAGAATACAACACCCCGCCCCCGCAAACGATCAGCGGCCGATGCGCCGCGCGCAGCACCTGTGCGGCCCGCGCGAGCTCCTCGCGCGCCGGGGGCGAGCGCCGCAGGGCCCACACTGTCTCCTCGAACAGGCTTGTCGGCCAACTGAGCGCCTCGGCCTGCACGTCCTGACACAGCGCGAGGGTCACCGGACCGCAAGTCGCCGGGTCCGTCAACACCTGCATCGCGCGAGCGAAGGCCACCACCAGCTGCTCGGGGCGCGTGATGCGATCGAAGTACCGCGACAGCGGCCGCAGGCAATCGTTCGCGGTTACCAGTCCGTCGCTGAAATCCTCGATCTGCTGCAGCACCGGATCGGGCGCGCGGGTCGCGAACACATCTCCCGGCAACAGCAACACCGGCAGCCGATTGACGTGGGCTACGGCGGCAGCCGTCGCCAGATTCGTGGCTCCTGGCCCTATGGAGGTGGTACACGCCATCATGCGGCGGCGGTACGAGGCCTTGGCAAAGGCGACCGCTGCATGAGCCATCGCCTGCTCATTGTGGGCTCGCAGAGTCGGAAGGACCTCTCGCGCGGCGTACAGCGCCTCGCCGAGTGCCGCCACGTTGCCATGCCCGAATATCGCCCAGACGCCGGCGAACACTCTGCGGCGCTCGCCCTCAACTTCGGTCCATTGCGCCGCCATGGCGCGCACCAGAGCCTGCGCCACGGTGAGCCGACTGGCCGTCAATTCGCGCTCCTTTCCGGCCGATCGAGCCGAGGATCGCGGGCGGATGACCACACCTGCACCAGCGCCCCGAAACGCCCGGCGATGTCCTCGATTGCCGCCTCGTCGGATATTTGCCCGGAGAGCCACGCCTGGGCGGCGCTTGCGAATATGGTACGCCCGACGGCGAAGCCACGCACGATCGGACTCGCCGCTGCCGCCGTCAGTGAGCGAGTGAGCTCCTCCATCGGCGCATCCAGCCCGAGAACGAGGATGCCCCGGCAGAACGGATCATTCTCTGCAAGCACCTGGGCACAGCGCGCCCAGGCATTCGGGCCCGGCTGCGGCTCGAGTTTCCACCAATCCGGACGGATATCGAGCTCATAGATGCGCGCCAGCACCCGTGCCACGGTGTCCTCCCGAAGTTCCCCGTGCTTGCCAGCGATGATCTCGAGCAGCAACTCGCGTCCCTGCGCGCGGCAGGTCGCGGCGACCCGCAGGAGGTTACGCTCCTGAGCCTGGCGCAGGTCAGCCGCATCCTCCGGGTGATACAGGCACAGACACTTGACGGTCAGCTCGGCGGGCCACTGCAGCAGCTGCGCGGCGAGGCTGCCAGTGCCTTCAAACTCCAGCGGCCTCGAGCCTTGCCGCTCCACGGGTCTCGCCAGCCACAGGTTCTGGCGCGCCGCGTGGCGCAACGCGGCTGTCCCATGAGTCCCATCGAGCAGCATCCCAAAGCCCTCTCGACCGGCCGCCACGCGCGTCGCGGCATCAACAGCCAGCAGTTTGAGCCTGGCGAGGCGCTCGAGCGGGGCGTCGAGGCGAATCGCCATCTCCTCGAGCTGCGAGCGGTGATCCATCGCGAGCACCTGCAAGCTGCGTAGCCCGCGGCGGCGCGTCGTCGCCCAGTGCAGATGGTTCAGCCGCGAGTCCTCACGCAGCGCTCGATGCGTGCTGCCGTTGGCGAGGTAGTGATTCAGCTCCGCGAGAGTCGCAAACTCGGGCGAGCACAGCAGGCGCGAGACCGCCAGGGCGCCGCAGGCGTTACCGAATCGCGCGCTGACCTCGTGGGGCTCGCCCCGCAGATAGCCGCGCAGAAAACCCGCCAGAAACGCGTCGCCTGCGCCCAGCACGTTGTAGACCTCGACGTCCATCCCGGCCGCGACCAGTCCGTCTTCGAGAACCTGGGGAATGTCGCCAGGAAATATGACGCAACCCTTAGCCCCGCGCTTGCACACGATGAGGGCATCCGAGAGTGTGCGGATATGGCGAATGGCCTCCAGCGTGTCTTCGCGGCCGGCTGCGACGTGCATCTCCTCCTCGGTTCCAACGATCAGATCGCAATCGGGCAGCACGGAAGTGAGGGTATTCGTGACCGTTGCCGAGGGAGCGTAGCGGGATTCGCCGGCACCGTGTCCGCCGATTCCCCACAGATTGGGTCGATAGTCGATGTCGAGGATGACTTTGCCTGCGTGCGCCTTCGCGACATCGATCGCCTTGCGCTGCGCTCTCGCGGCCTCGGGAATGGAGAAGTGGGTGCCCGTGACCAGGATGGCCTGCGATGAGGCCACGAGGCCTTCATCGATGTCATCCTCACACAATGCGCCGTCGGCGCAGTTGTCGCGGTAGAAGATGAGCGGGAAAGTGTGCTCGTCGCGCACGCTGAGCAATACGAGGGACGTGAGGCGCCGGCCATCGACCACAACACCACGCGCTTCGACTCCCTCGCGCGCGAGTTGCTCCGTTACGAATCGCCCCATGGGCTCGTCGCCCACGCGGCTGATGAGTGCCGATCTGAGCCCCAGACGTGCCGCTCCGATGGCGACATTCGCCGGGCACCCGCCGACCGCTTTGGCGAATGTCGCAACGTCCTCCAGCCGAGTGCCGATCTGCTGCCCGTACAGGTCGACGCTGACGCGACCGATCGCGATGAGGTCCAGCTGAGTTCGCACGCTACCGATCGTAGCGCTGAATTCGATCCGACTCACGGCAGCCAGCTCAGCGCCCGGCGAGGCGCCACAGCGATGTCACCTCGGCAGCGCGCGCCGCGTGCAGCGGGTCGGTCTGGTCGGACGCACGGGGATGCGTCGGCCGCGCATCGCTTCGATCCACGACCTTCAGCCCGGCCGCCTCGAACGCACTGAGCAGCTCGGATCTTGGCCGCAGTCCCAGGAGCTCCGCGAGGTCCGAAAGGATCAGCCAGCCCTCGCCCCCTGGCTCCAGGTGCGCGGACAGCGCGGCCAGGAACCCACGCAGCATGCGGCTCTCGGGATCGTAGATCCCGCGCTCGATGGGAGAGCTCGGCCGCCCGGGAACCCAAGGCGGGTTGCAGACCACCAGCGTGGCCCGCCCTTCGGGAAAGAGATCCGCCTGCACGACTTCCACTTGCTCCGCCAGTCCGAGACGCTCGAGGTTCTCGCGTGCGCACACCAGCGCGCGCGGCTCCCGGTCGGTGGCGACTACCTGCATGATACCCCGCCGCGCGAGCACGGCGGCCAGCACCCCCGTCCCGGTGCCGATGTCGAAGGCCACGCAGGACGATGACTTGCAGGCTGGCGATAGCGCAGCGGTGGCGACCAGATCGACGTATTCGGCGCGAATCGGCGCAAACACTCCGTAGTGGGGATGGATGCGGCCGCCGATCGCTGCGATTTCAATTCCCTTGATGCGCCACTCATGAGCGCCGATGACCCCCAGCAATGCTCGCAGCGAGACGACTGAGGGTCCTCGTCCCGGGCCGTAGGCTTCCTCGCAGGCTTGCCGGATGTCGGGCGCACGTCGCAACGGAATGCGGTAGTCCCCATCGAGCGGCACCAGCAGCGCGCCCAACGTACGCGCGCGCTGTGACTGGTCCTGGCGATGCAGATGGAAGGCTTCGGCAGGCGATGTGGGCAGCGAGCCTGCAGGAGACTTTTTTCCCTTGGGGGGCTGGCCGCCGGCGCGACTTGCCAACGCCCGCAGTATCTGCCGCGCGTTGTGGAAGTCGCCTCGCCACAGCAGCGCTGTGCCCTGGCATGCGAGCCCATAGGCCGCCTCGGCCGTGATGTGGTCATCGACGATGACCACGCGCGTGGCGGGCGGCGCCGCGCTCTCGGAGAGCCAGCGCGCGCAGCGCGCCTCGCCCCCCTCGGTCCAGTGAACGAGCGGCCGCGCGCTCACGCCAGAGCTCGATATTGCTGAACGGAGCTTTACCCTGCGGAACGCCTTGGCACAGCCTAGGCAGCAGCTTTTCCCGCGGCCGCCATCACATCAAGCAACGCCGTTATATCGATTCGCGCCTCACGCAGAGCCTCGGCCGCCTTGGGGTTCGTCACCTGCTCAACCCCGCTTTGGATCTCCGCGATCCACACCGGCCCCTGCGTCGAATCACGCAGTTCGCCCACGAACAAATTCATGAGGTCGTCGACCCGGCGCGCCGCCGGTTCGAGCTTGTCACGATCGAGTCGGTCGCCTTTGAAGTGCATGAGCGCATCGCGCGCCTGCGTTAGGCTCGCGCGAAGCGTTCCGAGGTGAGCTCGAATCTTCGCGTGCTCGGCACGTGTAAAGCTCGTGGTGACTGCCATAGATAGTTCCCCGGCCACATAGGTGCAGCCGCCCATTGTACTCACTTGCGTTGTGATCAGGCGCGCCTCAGCAGCATACTGCTTTGACGCGGAGCGAGCCTGTGTGTCAGCCTGAGTGCATGCTGAGGCTGTCCGCTGGTGCCTGAGTTCTGGCGCGCTGCGGCGGCCGTCGGCCTCGCGCTACTGGCCGGGAGTGCGACGGCCCAGAGCGCGCCCCCACCATCCCCCGCCGCGGTCGCCGCGCCCGACCGCTACGGCGCCGACACTGCGGCCGAGATCCTCGCCGCCGGCGGCAACGCGATCGACGCGGCGGTAGCGGTCGCCTTCACCCTCGCTGTGACCTATCCGGAAGCCGGCAACCTGGGCGGTGGGGGCTTTGCCACCGTGCTCATCAATGGCAAGGCCTACTTCCTCGACTACCGCGAGTGCGCCCCGGGCAGCGCGACCGCCGGCATGTACCTCGATGCGGCCGGGCAGGTCATCCCCGATGCGAGCACGATCGGCGCCGGCGCCGCGGGCGTGCCGGGGACGGTCGCGGGCCTGTGGCAGCTGCACCGCCGCTTCGGCCGCCTCCCCTGGAGCGCGGATCTCGCGCCCGCGCTGCGCTATGCGCATGAGGGCTTTCGCGTCGAGCGCGTGCTGGCCGAGGAGCGTGACCACTTCGCTGTCGAACTCCACGGGCGCACCAACTTCCTCGCTTACTTCGGCGCGCTCGCGAGCGATGCGACGTTCCGCCAGAGCGAGCTCGAATCGACGCTGCGGCGGATCGCGGCCGCCGGTCCGCGCGGCTTCTACGCCGGACGTACTGCGGAGCTCATCGCCGCCGAGATGGCGCGCAGCCATGGGCACATCACCCGTGCCGACCTTGCGGCCTATCGTGCCGTGTGGCGCGAGCCACTCACCGGCGAGTGGGCCGGCTACCGCGTCGTCACCGCGCCGCTGCCGAGCTCCGGGGGCATTGCCCTGCTGTCGATGCTGGCGATGAAGGCGGACCTCGCCGCGGCGTTCGTGGGCGTGGCGCCCAACTCGCCGCAGTACGTGCACCTGCTGGCCGAGATCGAGAAGCGCGTGTTTGCGGACCGCGCCGCTTACTTTGGCGATCCTGACCGGCACCCGACCCCGGTGGCGCAGCTCCTCGACCCCGGCTACCTCGCGCGGCGCGCGCGCGAGGTCAGCACCGGGCCCCCGACACCGACGAGCGAGGTGGAGCCGGGGCTTGCCGAGCACCACAACACCACGCACTTCTCGATCATCGACCAGTGGGGTAACGCGGTCTCGAGCACCTACACGCTGAACGACTGGTTCGGCTCCGGACAGGTCGTCAGCGGCGCGGGGTTTTTACTGAACAACGAGATGGACGATTTCTCCGCGAAGGCCGGCGCGCCGAACATCTATGGCGTCGTCGGCGGTGATGCCAACGCGATCGCGCCCGGCAAGCGGCCGCTGTCGACCATGACCCCGACGATCCTGACCGAGCACGGCAGGGTGGCGCTCGTAATCGGTACGCCCGGCGGCTCACGCATCGCGACGTCGATATTCCAGGTACTGACCAACTGGCACGATTTCCACCTGCCCCTCGAGGCGGCCGTAGCAGCGCCGCGCATTCACCACCAGCTCCTGCCGCCCAACACCCTCTTCGAGGAGCCTTACGCCACGCTCGACCCGGCGGCGCGCGCAGCCTTGAGCGCTCGCGGCTACACGTTCGTGAACCAGGGATGGAACGGGGACATCCAGGTGATCGTGGTCGGGGATTCGGGCGCCACCGCGGTGGCCGATCCGCGCGGCCGCGGCGTGGCGCGGGTGCTTTCACCGGGCAAGGCTCGTTCGGATTGAGTCACGCCCGCAGGCGCAGATTGCCCGGATCGTAGAGCGGCTCGCGCGCGACCACCGCCGGGCGGCGCTCGCCCAGAATCTCCACCTCGAGCTGCGTGCCGGGTGCGCTGACATCCGTGCGGACGTAGGCGAGCGCGATGCTGCGGTTCAATCGGTAGCCATAGCCGCCGGAGGTGACGAGGCCGACCATCTCGGAGCCCCGATACACTACGGATACCGCCGCGGCGTCCGCGTCTTTGGCATCGACGAGCAGCGGCACGAAGCGCTCCTTCGGACCTGCGGATGCCTGCTCGCGCAGCGCCTCGCGGCCGATGAAGTCGGCAGCCTTGTCGAGACGCACAAAACGCTGGAGCGAAGCCGTGAACGGGGTGTACTCGCTCGTCAGGTCGGCTTTCCAACTGCGGTAGCACTTCTCCAGCCGCAGGCTCTCCATGGCATAGAGCCCGAAATGCGCGAGCGCGAATTCGCGCCCCGCCGTGACCAACCGCTCGTACACGGCCGGCAGCTCCTCGCCCGGCAGGTGCAGCTCCCAGCCGAGCTCGCCCACGTAGCTGACCCTCATGGCGAGCGCCACCGTGTCCGCGATGCGAATCGTGCGCACCGCGAGCCACGGAAAGGCCGCATTCGACAGGTCCGCGGCGCTCACCCGGGCCAGCAACTCCCGCGAGCGTGGGCCGGCCACGACGAGCGAGCCGTAACGGGCCGTGAGGTTGGCGATGCTGACCGGACCATGGCGCTGCGACAGGTGGCTGTGGAGCCAAGCTTCGTCGTGACGCTCGCCGGCAGCCGCGGACATCAACCAGAAGCGCCCATCCGCAAGATTCGACACGGTCATCTCGCTCACGATGCCCCCGCGCGGCGAGCAGCAATAGCTGAGCGCCGTGCGGCCCTCGCCGGGCAGCCGGCCTGCGATCAGGTCATCCAGCCAGGGGGCGGCCCCCGCGCCCTCGACCTGAAACTTCGTAGAGCCGGGCAGATCCGCCAGCGCGACGCCGTTGGCGACCGCGCTGCACTCGCGCTCGATGGCCCGATGCCAGTGCGGTCGGCGAAACGAGCACTCGGGTCCGGCCGGGTCATCGCCCCTGGCGTAGTACAGCGCGCGCTCCCAACCCCCGCGCGCGCCGTACACCGCCCCTTGCGAGCGCAGGCGATCGTAGAGAGGAGAGGTCTTCTCCGGACGGCCTGCCGGGCGCTCCTCCTGCGGGTATCCGACACCGTATTCGTTCTGATACGTCTCGAGCGCCTTGGCCAGCACGGAGGTCCTGTTGACGCACTGAAGGTACCGGCGGCAATCGAGTGGCCACACGTCCCAGTCCGGCTCGCCATTGACGACCCATTCGGCGATGACCCGGCCCGCACCGCCGGCTTGTGCGATCCCGAAAGTGAACGCACAGCAGTGGAAGAAGTTGCGCCCACTCGCGGCCGGCCCCAGCAGCGGATTGCCGTCCGGCGCATACGGGATCGGACCGTTGATGACCCGCTTGACACCCACTGATCCGAGCAGCGGCAGGCGCGCGCAGGCCGCCTCGATGTAGCTCTCTATGCGTGCGAGATCGTCAGCAAAGAGCTGGTGCGCAAAGTCGCTCGGCAGGCCCTCGAGCCAGTGAGCCCTGGCGTGCGATTCATAGGGCCCCAGTAGCAGCCCATGCCGCTCCTGGCGCAGGTAGTAGCTGACGTCGGGGTCGCGCACCAGTGGCAGGCGCGCCGGCCCGCGCGCGATGAGCGCCGGGATGTCATCGGTGATCAGGTACTGATGCGACAGCGTCACGATCGGCAGGTACTCGCCAATCATCGCCGCGACCTCCCCGCCGCGATAGCCGGCCGCATTGATCACGTACTCGGTGTCGATCGATCCGGCCGGTGTCTCGATGCGCCAGCCCCCTGCGGAGAGCTCGCGGATCGCGGTCACACGAGTGTGCCGGTAGACCGTGGCGCCGAGATCGCGGGCGCCCTTGGCGAGCGCCTGGGTCAACTGCGCCGGGTCGATGTCGCCATCCCTGGGGTCCCAGAGGCCTAAACGGATTCCGTCGAGCTCGAGGAACGGATGTCGTGCCTTGATCTGCGACGGCGAGAGGAGCTCGACGTCGAGGTGTTGTGCGCGCGCCTGTGATGCCACATGCCGAAACTCATCAACCCGGTCTGCGGTATGCGCCAGGCGGATGCTGCCGGTGAGGTGATAGTTGATGTCGTAGCCGACCTCCTGCGCGAGCCGCTCGTACAAGCTCGTCGAGTACCGCTGCAGCTTGAGGATGCTCCAGGAGGTCGAGAAGTTGGGGCAATTGCCGGCCGCGTGCCAGGTAGAGCCTGCCGTCAACTCGTCCCGCTCGAGCAGCACTACATCCGTCCAACCGAGGCGGGTGAGGTGGTACAGCGCGCTGCAGCCGACCGCCCCGCCACCGATGACGACGACGCGTGCCTGGCTCTTCACGGCCGGCACACCCCATTCAACCCTTCACCCGCTCGCCCGCAGCGTCATAGAAGGGCCGCAACGAGACCCGCGCGGGAACGCGCTCCGCCGCGACCTCCACCTCGTAATGCCCCGCGGCGATCCACTCGGCGCTGACCGGGGCGCCGCCGTTGGCGAGGTAGCCGAGACCCAGCGAAGCACCGAGGGTATGGCCGAACATCCCGGAGGAGATCCGGCCGACCAGCTCATCATTCCGCCAGATCGGCTCGTTGTGATACAGCAGGCGATCCGCGCGCTCGAGGACAATGGCCACGAGTCGCCGCCGCACGCCGGCCGCGCGTTCAGCGCTGAGCGCCTCGAGGCCGACGAAGCCGCCGGGCTTGTTCCAGGCGACGGCAAACTGCAGGCCGGCCTCGAGCGGCGTGTCCTCGTCGCCGATGTCGTGACCCCAGTGCCGATAAGCCCTTTCCATACGCAGGCTGTTCAGGGCGTGGTAGCCCGCGAGGCGCAGCCCAAAGGGCCCGCCGGCGCCGACGATCACGTCGTATACGGACTGGGCGAACTCCGTGGGGATGTACAGCTCGTACCCCAGCTCGCCCACGTAGGTGATCCGGCTGGCCCGTACGCGCGCGTAGCCCAGATCGATGATCTGGGAGGTGGCGAAAGGAAACGCGGCGGTGGAGAGGTCCGCGTCGGTGAGGGTCGCGAGCAGCTCGCGGCTGCGCGGCCCCATGAGACCGAGCACCGCGTAGGCGGAGGACACGTCGAATGCGACGGCACGAGCCTCGTCGGGAATGCTGCGGCACAGCCAGGTGAAATCGCGCGTCTGCGTCGCGCATGAGGTGACGATCAGGAATGCGTCCTCGGCCTCACGCGTTACCGTGAGGTCCGCCTCGATGCCACCGCGCTCATTCAGCCACTGCGTATAGACGGCCTTGCCGATCGGCACGTCGATGTCATTGGCGCAGACCCGTCCGAGCACCGTCGCTGCATCGCGCCCCTTCAGCACGAACTTGGCGAACGAGGACTGGTCGAACAGGCCGACCCGCTCACGGACCGCCTGGTGCTCGGCGGCCGAGCTCTCGAACCAGTTCTGGCGGCCGTAGCTGTATTCGTAGCGCGGCTGGGTACCTTCGGCCGCGAACCAGTTGGGGCGCTCGAAGCCCGCCACCTCTCCGAAGCATGCCCCGGCTGCAGCGAGGCGGTCGTGCAACGCTGACTTGCGTACCCCGCGCGCGGTCTCGGCCTGCCGGAACGGCCAATGCATCGCATAGAGCAGGCCGAGCGTCTCGATCGTGCGCTCGCGCAGGTAGCGCTTGTTGCGCTGGAACGGGGCGCAGCGGCGAATATCGACGTCCCACAGGTCAGAGGGCGGATGCCCGTCGATGATCCAGTCCGCCAGTACCTTGCCCGCCCCACCGGCGGACTGGATGCCGATCGAATTGAAGCCAGCCCCCACGTACAGACCGCGCATTTCCGGCGCCTCGCCCAGGAGATATCGGTCGTCGGGAGTGAAGCTCTCCGGCCCGTTGAAGAACACCTGCACGCCGGCTGACTCGAGCGCGGGCACCCGGCGCATGGCGCCCGCAAACAGCGGCTCGATGTGGCCGAGGTCCGCGGGCAATTGCTCGAAGGCAAAGCTCTCCGGGATCCCACCCTCGCCCCAGGGCTTCGCCCGCGGCTCGAACCATCCCACCAGAAGCTTGCCGGTGTCCTCCTTGAAGTACGAGCAGGCATCCGCATCGCGCAGGATCGGCAGCCCGGATGCCAGCGCGGGAATGGGCTGCGTCACGATATAGAAGTGCTCGGCAGCGTGCAGCGGCACGCTGACATTCGCCCAACCGCCGACCTCGCGCGCCCACATGCCCGCGCAGTTCACGACGACTTCCGCGCGCACCTCCCCCTGCTCGGTCGCGACACCGCTAACCCGGCCGCGCGCGGCACGGATCGCCGTGACCTTGATGTTCTCGGCGATGCGCACTCCGGCGCTGCGCGCGCCGCGGGCGAGCGCCCGGGTGGTGTCGACCGGATTCGTCTGGCCGTCCTTCGGCAGGAACACCGCGCCGATGAGGTCATCCGTCGCCAGCAGCGGCCAGCGCTCTTGGGCCGCGCCGGGCGACAGGATCTGTACCTCGAGGCCGAAGCAGCGCGCCATGGACGCGCCGCGTTTCAGCTCCTCGAAGCGCGCCTCGCTCGCCGCGACCGCGATGGAGCCGACCTGTCTGAAGCCGGTCGCCTGGCCGGTCTCACGCTCGAGTCCCTCGTAGAGCTGCGTGGTGTACTGGGCCAGCCGGGTGAGGTTCTGAGTCGCGCGCAGCTGCCCGACGAGACCCGCGGCGTGCCAGGTCGTGCCGCAGGTCAGTTGCCTGCGCTCGAGGAGCAGCACGTCGGTGCAGCCGCGCTTGGCCAGATGGTAGGCGACGCTGCAGCCGACGATGCCACCGCCGATGATCACGACGCGTGCGTCGGAGGGAATGCTCTGCACCGAAACCTCGACGGATCAGTATTCCGCGATCGCCTCGCGCAGCATCGAGCCCATCAGGTCGATATCGGCGCGGCTGGCGATGAACGCCGGCGCCATGATCGCGACATCGCCGGTGGTCTTCACGTGCAGGCCGCGATCGAACAGCTTCGCCTGCAGTTCCCCGCCGCGCACGCCCGGAGCCTTGCCCGGTTTGATTTCGATACCCGCCAGCATGCCGAACCCGCGCACATCGCTGACCGCGGGCAGGTCCTGCAACGCGAACATCGCGTCCAGGAAATAACCCGACAGCTCGCGGCCCTTCGCGAACAGCTGCTCGCTCCTGTATATCTCGAGCGTGGCGAGCCCGGCCGCGCAAGCCGCCGGGTGCGCCGAATAGGTGTAGCCGTGGAAGAACTCCGGCGCACCGTCCGGGGCGGCATCGACGATGGTGCGGTAGATGCTGTCGCGCACCGCGACCGCACCCATCGGCTGGGCGCCGTTGGTGAGGGCCTTGGCCATGGTGATGATGTCGGGGGTCACACCGAATGAGGTCGCGGCAAAGGGCTCACCGGTACGGCCAAAGCCGCAGATCACCTCATCGAACACCAGCAGGATCCCGTAGCGAGTGCTGATCTCGCGCAGCCGCTCGAGGTAGCCGCGCGGCGGGACGAGGACCCCGGTGGACCCGGCGATGGGCTCGACGAACACCGCGGCAATGCGCTTCTCACCCACGAGGTTCACAAAGCGCGACAGGTCATCGGCAAGCTCCGCTCCGGTCCTGCCCATACCACGGGTCAGTCGATTTTCCGGCAGCAGCGTATGCCGCAGATGCAATACCGCTGGCATCAGCGCGCCGAACGCCTCGCGGTTGCGCATCATGCCGCTCAGCGCCGTGCCGCCGATGTTTACGCCGTGATAGGCGCGCTCGCGGGACACGAAATAGCTTCGCTGCCCCTCGTTGCGGGCGAGGTGATAGGCGAGCGCGATCTTCATCGCCGTGTCGACCGCCTCGGAGCCGGAGTTGCAGAAGAACACATGATCCAGACCCGGCGGCGTGAGCGCGGCGACGCCGTCGGCGAGGGCGAATGCGCCCGGGTGACCGCGCATGAAGGACGGCGTGAAGTCGAGCGTCTGCAGCTGCTGCGCGACCGCAGTTGCTATCTCCGGTCGGCAATGGCCAGCCGCTGAGGTGAAGAGCCCGGAGCTGCCGTCCAGAACCTTGCGCCCCGTCGAAGTCCAATAGTGCATGCCGCTCGCCCGCACGAACAGGCGTGGCTCACGCTTGAACTCGCGGTTGTTCGTGAAGGGCATCCAATGGCGTTCCAGATTCTCCAGCGTCATGTCCATGTCGGTCTCCGCGCAGGCCACCGCGCCCGTAGGTGCGGGGCGCCAGGGGTGATGATTCTGTCAGCCGAAAGTGGCCCCGATCTCCGTCGCCGCCGCCTGCAGTTGCGGTATGAACTCGATGGCGCGCATCAGCGGCAGCCGCGCGGTCGCTCCCTGCACGGCGATCGCAGCGATGACATCCCCGTGCCGGTTGCGCACCGGCACCGCGACGCAGGCAACGCCGAGCACGTATTCCTCGTTGTCGACCGCATAACCGACGTTGACGATGCGGTCCAACTCCGACTCGAGCACCGCGCGGTCGGTGATGGTGCGCGCGGTGAAGCGCTCCAGCGGCATCAGCCCGAGCAGGCGCTGGCGCTCGGGTGCTGCCAGGTGAGCCAACAGCAGCTTGCCGCTGGCGCAGCAGTGCGGGGGCAGTCCGCCGCCGCCCTCGGGGACGTGCAAGCGCAGTGGCCACGGCGCTTCGATGCGGTCGAGGTAAATGACGGCGCCTTTCTTGAGCACCGCGAGATTGCAGGTCTCGCTGATCTCGCTCACCACACGGCGCAATATCGTGCGGCGCTCCGCTGCGGCGCCATCGCTGCGCAGCACATCGAGGGCAAAGCGCGACAGGCGTTCACCGATGATATAGGCGCGGCCGCCGGGCTCGCGGGCGAGGAAGCCCGCTTCCTCGAACAGCGCGAGCGTGCGGTGCAGCGTCGGCTTCGGCAGCTCGGTCGCCTGCATGAGCTCTGAGAGCGTGACGGCACGCCCTGCGCGCACCAGGACCTCGAGCACAGCGAAGGCCTTGAGTGTCGAGGAGGTTTCGCCCGCGATTTCGGGGGTCTCGACCGGCAGTGACAGGACGCGGCTGCTCATCAAGCCTCCGTTCCGATAAACAAGACATCAGAAGCGCTACAAAGAAATGATACTTGTACTCCGCATGATTATTATAATATACCGCTCCTCAAAGAGACAAACCATCTCGCCTGAAGAAACCCTGAAACAGGAGGTACACCCGTGACCCAGCCGCAGAAGATGGGACCCTCGGAGGCGCTCGTCGAGACCCTCGCCGCGAATGGCGTCACGCACGTCTTCGGCATCGTCGGCTCGGCGTTCATGGACGCGCTGGATATCTTCCCGGCGGCTGGCATTCAGTTCGTGCCGGTCGCCCACGAGCAGGGCGCGATTCATATGGCCGACGGTTACGCGCGCGCCTCGGGCCGCCATGGTGTGTGCATCGCGCAAAACGGACCGGGGGTCACGAATTTCGTGACCGGAGTTGCGGCCGCCTACTGGGCCCATTCACCGGTCGTGTTCATCACACCGGAGAGCGGTTCCATGAGCATGGGGCTCGGCGGCTTCCAGGAAACCGAGCAACTGCCTATTTTCTCGAAGATCACCCGCTACCAGGGCCACGTCAATAATCCGCGCCGCATGGCCGAGATCGCCGCGCGCTGCTTTGACCGCGCCATGCTGGAGATGGGACCGGCCCAGCTGAACATTCCGCGCGACTTCTTCTACGGCGAGATCGAGGCGTGCATCGCCAAGCCGATGCGCGTCGGTCACGGACCGGGGGATGCGGGGGCGCTGGATGCCGCCGCCGAGATGCTGGCCGGGGCGAGCTTCCCGGTAATGGTTGCCGGTGGCGGAGTCATCACGGCAGGCGCCACGGCCGAGGCGATCGAGCTTGCGGACCTGCTCGGCGCCGCGGTGTGCAACAGCTACCTGCACAACGATTCCTTCCCGGCCTCCCAGCCCCTCGCCGTCGGCCCGCTCGGTTACCAGGGCTCGAAGGCCGCCATGAAGCTGATCGCACAGGCGGACGTGGTGCTCGCGCTCGGCACGCGCCTCGGCCCCTTCGGCACGCTGCCGCAACACGGGCTCGACTACTGGCCGAAGCAGGCGAAGATCATCCAGATCGACAGCGACCCGCGCATGCTGGGGCTCGTCAAGCCGATCTCGGTGGGGATTCATGGCGATGCACGCGCCGCCGCCGGCGCTTTGATCGCACGCCTGAAGGAGCGGCGGCTGGCGGGCGCGGCGAGTCGCAGTGAGCGCCTGTCACGCATCGCTGCCGAAAAAAAGACCTGGGAAGCAGAGCTCAGGGACTGGACCCACGAGCGCGATCCGTACTCGCTCGAAGTCGCGGCCAACACCAGGCGGATGCACCCGCGAGAGGTGCTGCGCTCACTCGAGCAGGCCCTGCCCCTCGATGCCATGGTGTCAACCGACATCGGCAACATCTGCTCGGTCGCCAACTCCTATCTGCGTTTCGAGCGGCCGCGGTCGATGTTCGCGGCCATGAGCTTCGGCAACTGCGGTTATGCGTTCCCGGTGATCTGTGGCGCGAAGGTCGCCTCACCGGAGCGCCCGGCGTTCGCCTACGTGGGTGATGGCGCGTGGGGCATCAGCTTCAACGAGCTGCTCACCTGCGTCCGCGAGAGGATCGGCGTGACGGTGATCGTCTTCAACAATGAACAGTGGGGCGCGGAAAAGAAGAATCACGTCGACTTCTACTCGCGGCGCTACCAGGGCGTCAATCTGCAGAACCCCAGCTGGGCGGCAGTGGCGCGCGCGTTCGGCTGCGAAGGTGTCAGCGTCGAGCGGCTCACCGACGTCGCGCCTGCACTGCGCGCCGCGGCCGCAGCGCAGAGCGAGGGCAAGACGACCGTGCTGGAAGTGATGGTGACGCAGGAGCTCGGTGACCCATTCCGCCGGGACGCCCTGTCGAAGCCGGTCCGGCACCTCGCGAAGTACCAGAAATTCATGTGACGCGGCCTGCTGCCAGTTCCCCGCCGCGGCCGATGACTGCGCCGGACTCAGACTCCAGCGGGCTGCGTCGCGCGCTGCAGCGGCGCCACATGCACATGATCGCTCTCGGGGGCGTGATCGGCGCCGGCCTGTTCGTCGGCAGCGGGGTCGTCATCGCTTCTGCCGGTCCCGCCGCCGTAGTCTCCTTCGCCCTGACCGGCACGCTCGTCGTGCTGGTGATGCGCATGCTCGGGGAAATGGCGATCGCCTACCCCGCGGTCGGCGGGTTCTACGAGTACAACCGTCTGGCGCTCGGGGAGCTGGCGGGCTTTCTGACCGGGTGGATGTACTGGTACTTCTGGGTGATCGTCGTGGGCCTGGAGGCGGTCGCGGGTGCCAAGATCCTCGGAAGCTGGTGGCCGATGATCGCCCCCTGGCAGTTCACACTGGCACTCATGACGGTGTTCACCATCGTGAATCTGCTGTCGGTGCGCTCCTATGGTGAGGCGGAGTTCTGGTTTGCCTCGATCAAGGTCGCCGCGATCGTCGCGTTTCTTTGCGCCGGCGCCCTGTTCGCGCTGGGCGCCTGGCCCGGGGCGGGGGAACGTGTGCTGCAGCTGACGGCGCATGGCGGTTTCATGCCCAATGGCATCGTCCCGGTGCTCACCGGAGCGGTCGCCGCGACCGGATTTTATTTCGGTGCCGAAATCGTCACCATCGCCGCCGCCGAGTCCGCCGAACCCGAGAAGGCCGTGGCGGAAACGACGCAGTCGGTGATCTGGCGCACGCTCGTGTTCTATATCGGCTCGATCTTTCTCGTGGTCGCGATCGTGCCCTGGAACGACCCGACGCGCATGGCGCGCCCGTACGTCAGTGTCATGGAGGTGCTGCAGATCCCGGCGGCGGCAACCGTGATGAGTGTCGTCATACTCACGGCGGTGCTGTCCGCGCTGAACTCCGGCCTGTTCGCCGCTTCACGAATGCTCATGGCGCTCGCCCGCCGCCGCGATGCACCCGCGCTGATCGCGAAGCTCGATACGCGCGGCGTGCCGCTCGCGGCCATCCTCGCCAGTACCGCATTCGGCTATGTGACCGTCGCGATGAGCTACCTGTCGCCCGAGAGGATCTTCGCGTTTCTCGTCAATTCCTACGGTACCGTCGCGATCTTCGTCTACGTCCTGATCGCAGTCAGCGAGCTGCGCTTGCGCCGGCGGCTCGAGCGGGAGATGCCCGAACGGCTGCGGATGCGCATGTGGGGCTACCCGTGGCTCACGTGCGTGGCGATCGTGGCGATGCTGTCGATCGTGGCCGCGATGTCCGTCATCCCCGAGCAGCGCACTGCCCTGCTGTTTGGCCTCGTCAGCGTGGCCGTGCTGCTCGGCGCCTACGCGCTGCGCCGCCTGGTGCGCGTGCCAGCGCCAGCCGCGCGATGAACACGACTCGCACTCGGTGACATTGATGCGACTGCTCGTTTTCAACGCCGGCAGCTCCTCCCTCAAGTTCGATCTGATGGAGGTGCCCGTCGATGGACCGGCACGCCCTCTGAAGGCCGGCGCTTTCGTGGACACGGCCGACGGCTCGGGGGCTTTCGCGCTGCAGACAGACGAGCCGGCGCCGCCCACGTCAGCGCCGATTCGAACACTCGCCGAGGCCGCTGACTTCGTGCTCGCGTGGCTGTCGCAGGTAACGGTGCATGGTCGCGACCTGCTCAGCGGGCTGGATGCGACCGTGCACCGGATCGTGCATGGGGGTGAACGCTTCCGGGCGACCGCGCGGCTCGGTGACTCGCAGCTCGCCTCACTCGCCGAGCTGGGCGTGCTCGCTCCGCTGCACAATCCGCCCGCCCTGTCGGTCATCGCGGCCGTGCGGGCACGGCTCGGCACCGTCCCCGTGGTGGGCGTGTTCGACACCGCCTACTACGCCGAGCTCCCGGAAGCAGCCTGGCGGTATGCGGTGCCGAAGCGGTGGCACGACGCGTTCGGAGTGCGGCGCTACGGGTTTCACGGCACCGCGCACCGTTACCTCTGCCACGCGGCACGCGCGCGCGTGCCGGCCGGCCGCCCCAGCAGACGGGTGATCAGCCTGCAGCTGGGACGCGGCTGTTCTGTGACAGCCACCCTCGATGAGCGCGCGCTGGCGACCAGCATGGGATTCACGCCGCTCGAAGGTCTCGTCATGGGCACGCGCTCGGGGGACGTGGATCCCGGCGCGCTGCTCTACGTCATGGAGCGCGGCGGCCTGTCCGCGGCGCAAGTGAGCCGCGAGCTCAATGCCGAAAGTGGTCTCCTCGGTCTCTCCGGCCGCAGCGCCGACATGCGCGAGCTGCTGGCGCTCGAGCAAGCCGGCGACGCGA
>DATGVL010000017.1:0-69747 GCA_035300445.1 Steroidobacteraceae bacterium | reverse complement strand
CCTCGAGGATCTGCCGGCGGCCTTCGGCGCTCTGCAGCGACTCGAAGTAACCGAGCGCCCGCTCCCGCTCGCGCTCCAGGTCGCTCAAGACACCCGCGGCACGGGTACGATCCTGCGCCGCCACCTGCCGCTGCTCGAGCTCCAGAGCGCGCTGCGTGCGCGTGGCGCTTTCCTGTTCCTCGAGCCGGCGCTGCAGCTGGTCGGCGCGCGTATTCGCGGTGTTCAGCAGAGCGCGCGCCTGCGCCAGATGCTCCTCGAATTGCGCGCGCGAACGTGTCAGCTCATCCAGCTGAAACGCGAGTTCGGAGCGCACCTGAGCGAGCTCGGTGTTGAGTTGCGCGGCGCGCTTCTCGGCCGCCGCGCGCGCCGCATACGCCTCGTCGCGGCCGCGTTCGGCTTGCGTCAGGCGCGCGCCCTTGCCGGCGAGCTGCTCCTGGCTCTCGCGCAGCATGGCCGACAGCTCCTGCATCTCGCGCAGCTTGGCCGACAGCCCCTGCTGGGCGAGCTCCGTTTGGCGGGCGGCCTGCGCCGCGCCCGCCGGCGGTGGCGCTTCGGTCAGGCGCGCGGCCGGTGGTGCGGCTTCGGCCGGGCCCGCGGCCAGCGGCGGCAGGATCAAGGTGTCGTTCTGCGACTGACGATGCTCGCCCGCACGCGCGTCACGGGCTTCGGCCGGACCTGCGGCCACTGGGGCGATCCAGGTGTCGGTCTGCGACATCCGGTGCTCGCCCGGATGCGCAGCCGGCGTCGAGGCTTCGGTCGGGGGCGCGGCCAGCGCGGGCAGAATCAACGTATCGGTCTGGGACACCCGATGCTCGCCCGCAGCCGCCTGAGCCGCGGGGTCGAGCACCGGCAGCTCGGCGGTGTGCTCCGTATCGGGGTCGGCGTGGGATGGGACGCGGGGTGATGACATGTGTGTAGGACGAATCCGAAAAAATCCGCAGTCAGCCGCGCAGAAACTCGCGCACAGCGTCCGCCACGCGCGACGCGCTGGACGCGAACAGCTCCGCCGCCGGTACTTCCAGCTCGAGCAGGCGCGCGCCCGGCAGCGCCTCACGCACCCGACCGGTCGCCTCCCACAGCTCATCGCGCGGGCGCAGCACCAGCAGACGCTGGGTGAGGCCGGCCAGGCGCTCACGTAGAGGATACTGCGCCGCTGCCTGCGTAGCCCAGCGCTGCCAGTCGGGCGGGCGTAACGCCCCCTCGGCACCGGCCGCTGGCGCCGACCCCCGCCCGGCCACCTGTCGCTCAGCCTCCGACAGCAGCGGTGCGGACGCCATGACCACCCGGCCGATCTCGCCCGGGCGCGTGACGGCGAGCTCGGTGGCGATGAGTGCACCGGCGCGGTGACCCAGTACGTCGACGTGGCGCAGGTGCATGCTGTCGAGAAAGTCACCGATCGCGCCCGCGTAGTCTGCGATCCCGGGGGCAGGCGCCGGTGGGTCGGACTCCCCGAACCCGGGCAGGTCCGGCGCGTACGCCGAGCGGTCGACGCCGGCCAGGGCCAGAAAGGGTGCAAATACCCGGCCCGACCCCGGCCAGTCGTGCAGGCACAGGAGCGGTGTGGCTTCCTCGAAACCGCCTCCCGGCGGAATCGAGTTGTGCACGTGCAGCTGCCCGTAGCGGCACTCGAAATAGCCGCGCCGTACTCGTGCCGCGACCGCAACCGGGCGGCGGGTGGGGGTATCCCTAGGCATGCGCTACATAGTGCCACGATCGCCGCGGCCCTTGCGTCAACGGTCCGGGCGCGTAAATTGGAGAAACCTCGCGCGGATCTGGGGGTAGACACGCATATGGGACGCCTGACTGCACTGCTCGTCCTGGTGGGTTGCCTGGGCGGTTGTGGACTCGCCGGGAGCGGCGCGGCTGCCACCGCAGGAGCTGCATCCGAAGCGCGGCAGGCCGCTGAGGCGAAGCAGACCGAAGCGCGCGTGAAGCAGCAGATCGACGCCAGTTACGAGCAGGCCGCCGCGCAGCGGCGCGCCGCCGAAACCGACGGACAATAGGATGTTCACGCACAACCTCCAGATCAGGATCGGGCGGCCGCCTTCGCCGCCCGGTGATCTGGAGCTGATCGAAGCGCCCAGACCGAGCCTCACCAACGGCGCATTCCTCGCCCGCATGCTGTGGCTGGCGCTCGATCCGTTCCGGTGTGCGCCCGACGGGGCCGAGCACGGTGCGGCGAAACCCGGGGACCTGGTACCGGCGAACGGCGTGGGCGAGGTGATCGAGTCGCGCCACGAAGTATTCGGCGTCGGGAGCCTGGTGGTGCTCGACTGCGGCCTGCAGCAGCTGTGTGTCTCGGACGGCCAGCACGCCCGCCTGCTCCATCCCGGACAGACACCCGCCTCGAGTGCCCTTGGGGTGCTGGGAGCTCCGGGCATGGCCGCCTACTTCGGCCTGCTGGACCTCGCGCGGCTGCGCTCGGGAGAGACCGTGCTGGTGTCCGCCGCGGCCGATGCGGCCGGCGCCATGGCCGGACAGATCGCGATGCTCAAGGGTGCGCGCGCCATCGGCATCGCGAGCAATCGGGAAAAATGCGACTGGGTGACGCGCCACGCGCGGCTGTCGGCCTGCATCAACAAGGCCGCCGAGAACGTGAGCGTGCGGCTGAAAGCTCTCGCCCCTCGCGGCGTGGACATCTATTTCGACAATACCGGCGGGGAGCTCCTCGACACCATCGTCGCCGGGAGGCACCTGGCAGCGGGCGGGCGCATCGTGCAGAACACGGTGAAGGCGGGGGACCCCGAGGCGATCCTCGCCCGTGGCGGCTACCGGCCCGGCAACGGGGGCGTGCGGGTGCTGCGTGTCAGGGTGCACGATTACGAGCATCGGCGCGGGGAGTTTCTGCGCGACGCGATCGCCTGGCATGGCGCGGGCCGCATCGCCGCCAAGGAGCACGTCGTCGAGGGACTCGCCAACGCTCCGGCGCACCTGCTGCTCGCGATGCAGGACGGCAACTTCGGCCGCTCGCTGGTCAGGGTCTAAAGGACGCGACCGGGGCCACCGCGCGCTCGGTGAGCAACGCGCGGTGGCTCAAGCTCTGGCGCGGTGCGCTAGCGGCGCCGGCCGCGGGCGCGCTTTTTCGGCGCCGCCCGCCTGGTGCTGCGGCGCGCCGACTTTCTCGCGACCTTCCTGCCGCCGGTCTTGCGCTTCGCGGCCTTGCGGGCCGGCTTCTTTTTGACCTTCTTGACCGCCTTCTTCTTCGCTGCCTTCTTCTTCGCCGGCTTCCTGACCGCGGCCGGCTTCGGCGCTGCAGGAGCCGCCTTCATCGGCGCGGCGGTAGCGGCCTTCATCGGCGCGGCGGGAACCGCCTTCATCGTTGCGGCGGCCGGCGGGGGCGCTGCAGGTCTCGGCGCAGCAGCGAGCTTCGGGGCGGCGGACGCGGCAACCGCCGGTCGCGGCTGACTCGCGGTCCGCGGCGCTTCCTGGACGGCAAATGCGCCGCCCTGCGGGTCCATCATCAGCGCGATCCAGCTGCCGCCCGGAACCTCGATCGGCCCGTGCATCAGCCGTCCTCCGGCCGCCTTGGCGGCTGCGACCGCCCGGTTGGAATCGGCCACGTGCACATAGCTCAGCCACGATGGCGGGGTGGAGGGACCCTGCACATTAGCCATCCCGCCTGCCTGGTTGCCGGCGTGCTCGAAGATCTGGTAGGGGCCCATTGCGCCCATGTCGTGTGCGCGTCCCTTGCGCCAACCGAACAGCTCGCCGTAGAAACGCACCGCGGCCGGTACATCCGTCGTCGCCAGCTCATGCCACGAAAACCCGCCCTGCGGGGGCTCCGGCCCCGGCGGCGGCCCGGCGCCCGGGGTGAATAGCGCAAACGTCGCGCCCTGCGGATCCGACAGCACCGCAAAGCGGCCCACGTTAGGAATGTCCGCGGGGGGCTTGACCACCTTGGCACCCAGGCCCTGGGCCTGCAGGCAGGAGGCATCGACGCTGGGCGTGCCCACGTAGATCAGCCAGTGAGGCGGCGGGCCGCCCACGTCCTGCGGCAGGGCCGTCAGGCCGCCGATCTGCGTCTGTCCGGCCATCCACAACGTGTAGCCGGGCATGCTCGAAGGCTGGGTCCGCCACGGGACGACCCTGGGGTAGAAGGCGGCGGCGCCCGCCGTATCAGTGGTCAGCAACTCGTGCCAGATGAATCGTCCACGGACATCGGCGGTGCTCATGGTGAGTCTTCCTCTTGTTTGCGAGCGGCATCTTCAACTGTCGACGATCGGCGCGACATTCTGCCTTGCCACGCGCGCCACTTCCATGACTGTTGTGATGACACGGTTCCGGTGCGGGTCCGCTCGTGCCAGATCAGATACAGACCGCTCGCGATCACCAGGCCCCCGCCCAGGCACACCCGCATCGAGGGCAGGACGTGCCACACCACCCGGTCGATGGCAATGCCCCACAGGAGCGAGGTGTACTCGAACGGCGCCACCACCGAGGCCGGTGCCGACCGGAAGGCCACCGTGAGCAGGTACGACCCCATCGCGCCCAGTCCGCCGAGGCCCACGAGCCAGCGCCAGTGCACGCGCTCGAGCGGCACCCAGTCGGGTGCGGCGATCACGGCCGCACATGCGGTCATCAGGGTGACGGTCCACACCACCACGCTCGCGGTGGTGTCGGTGCGCGTCAGCACCCGCACCGCGATGATGCTCAGGGCATAAGCGATGGCCGCGATGAGCGCGGCGAGCGCACCCCAGGTGACCAGAGCGGAGGCGCTCGGCCGCAGCATGGTGAGCACCCCCGCGAGACCCACGAAAATGGCGGCCCAGTTGCGGGCATCGGTGTGCTCCTTGAGCAGCGGTACCGAGAGCGCGGTCACGATGAGCGGGGCTGAGAGAAATACCGCATAGGCATTGGCCAGCGACAGCACCCGCACGGCATAGACGAAGGCGCCCAGAGCCACGACGCCGAGCAGGCCGCGCAGCACATGCATCGGGAAGCGCCGCATCCGCAGGTCCCGCCACCGCCCGGTGACCAGCAGCGGCAGCAGCATGAACGGCAGCGAGGCCGCACCGCGCAGCACCGTCACTTCCATGGGCGGGTAGTGAGCCGACAGGAGCTTCAGCAGCGCATCCATGCCCGAGAACACCGCGACGGCCGCGATCATGAGCGTGATCGCGCGCAGCCTCGCCTCGCGCACCGGTCAGCTCGCCGGGTCCGTCTCGGCGCGCTTGCCGGAGGCCTTGATGGGACGGTAGTGGGTGCCGAGCAGCCGCGCCGGCAGCGGGAACGCGCTGGCGAGTGATACCAGCAACGCGGAGGCGTACGGCACGGACTGAACGAGCAGTACCACGATCCAGGCGAGCCGGTCCGGACCCCACGAGATGCTCTCCCGACCCTGGGTCGGCACGAAGTGCGCAACCGCCCACGCCGACAGCATGAGGCCGAGCATCATCAGAGTCTCTTCGCGTGCGGCCCCCAGCGCGTGCAGCAGGCCCGAGGCGCTCACCTGCTTGGGGGTGCGGAAGAACGGCTCGCTCTTCGTGACCAGACCCTTGACCGCCGCCTTGCCGATGGTGTGGGTGAGCGCAAGACCTGCGATCGCCGCGGCGAGTGTCTGGCGCACGTTGGCGCCGACGCGCACGTGGTACAGGTGCGCGAGCTTGGCGAGCTTGAAGGTGAACAGCGACAGCGGCAGCACCGAGTACACGACCAGCGGCGGCTCGATCTGCTGCGGCGCCCACACCATGGCGACCGACCAGCCCAGCGCCGCCAGGTTGAACAGCAGGTTGCAGCCGTCGGCCACCCACGGCAGCCAGCCGGCGACGAAGTGATAGCGCTGCCCCAGGGACAGCGGGCCGCCTTCCATGAACAGCGTGCGCGCGTGTGCCTTGAGGATCTGCATGGCACCGTAGGCCCAGCGGAAGCGCTGCTTCTTGAAATCGATGAACGTATCGGGCATCAGGCCGCGGCCATAGCTCGCCGGCACGTAGCTGGCATCAAACCCCGCCTCGAAGATGCGCAGGCCGAGCTCGGCATCCTCGGTGATGCACCACTGCGCCCAGCCGCCGCAGCTCGCCAGCTGCTCGCGCCGCACCATGGTCATGGTGCCGTGCTGGATGATGGCGTTGCGCTCGTTGCGGGTGATCATGCCGATGTGGAAGAAGCCGCGGTACTCGGCGTAGCACATGGCCTTGAAGGCGCTCTCGTCCCCGTCGCGGTAGTCCTGCGGCGCCTGCATGACCGCGACCCGCGCATCCTGGAAACCGGGCATCAGATCGCGCAGCCAGCGCGCATCGACCACGTAGTCGCTGTCGATGACGGCGATGATCTCGGCGTCCGGCGCGGTGCGGGCGAGGGCGTAGTTGAGCGCTCCGGCCTTGAAGCCCGCGAGCGGCGCGACGTGGAAGAAGCGGAAGCGCGCGCCGAGCTGCGCGCAGTGCGCCTCGACCGGCCGCCACACCGCCTCCTCGAGGGTATTGTTGTCGATGACCAGCACTTCGAAGTCCGCGTAGTCGAGCCGCGCGAGCGCATCGAGCGTCTCCATGAGCATCGCCGGCGGCTCGTTGTAGGCCGGCACGTGGATCGAGACCTTCGGGGCACGCGCGCCGTCGTTGAACACCGGCGCGCCCAGCCGCCGCCGGTACTCGACCCAGTGAGCCTCGGCCCACTCGTGCGCCTCGGCCAGCAGGACCAGCATGACCCCCAGCATCCCCAGCAGCAGCAGCACGCCGGCGATGACGCTCGAGACGGTCATGTACTGCTGCGTGAAGTCGTAGATCACCCACACCGCGATGGTGGCGGCGGCGTACACCACGACCGCGAGGAAACTGCGGCCGCGGTTGCGCAGCGCAGCGCTGTTGAGATACAGCACTCCGAGCACCAGCAGCGCCACCGCGACCGACACCGCGGCCAGAACGTGCCACTCGGGCACGCGCACGATCGGTGCGGTGAAGGCGAACTTCGGGTGCCGGTTCACGTCGTACACGCCCCAGTAGGAACCGACCGCGCCCTCCATGTAGGCCTTCCAGGGCTGATCGAAGGCCTCCATCACGTAATAGATGAGCTGCTCCTGTTCGGCGCGGTGCAGGAAGCGGCGCAGAAACAGCGCCTCGTTGGCATCCGAGGCGACCGCCGACTCGCGGGTGCGGCCGCGGCTCGGCCAGCCGATTTCCGCCACCACGATCGGCTTGTGCGGAAACATCTGCTGCAGGCGCTTGAGCTGAGTCAGCGAGTAGCCGACGGCGGCATCCACCGCCACACCTTCCCAGTACGGCAACAGGTGCACGCCGATGAAGTCGACGTGCTGCGCCAGCTCCGGGTGCTCGAGCCACACGTGCCAGGTCTCCGCCGTGCCCACCGGTTGTCCGAGGGCCGCGCGGGCGCGATCCAGATAAGCCTCGAGCTGCTCGATCGGCAGGTCGCCGCGGAAGATCACCTCGTTGCCGATGATGACCCGCACCACGTTGATGTGGGTGTTGGCCAGGGCAATGGCGGTCTGCAGCTGCAGCTCGTTGTTGTCGCGGTGAGCGTCGATCCAGGCGCCGAGGGCGACGTTCAGGTCGTGCCGCTCGGCGAGCTCGGGAACGTCGGCGAGGGTCTTCTCGACGCTGTAGGTACGCACCGCATTGACCGTGCCCTCGAGCAGTGCGAGGTCCGAGTCGATCTCCGCATCGGTGGGCATCTGCAGGTGCGTCGGGTCCTCGTTGGCCCGAAACGGCGAGAAGGCGAATCCCTGGATGTGCGCCGGCCAGGGGGGCTCGAGCGTCGGGCGGTTGAGCCAGGCCCATACCGCGAACGTCAGTGTGGCGAACAGCGACGCGATCAGCAGACTCGGCAGCGTTTTCATGCGCGCCCGGGGGCGCCTACCAGCTGCCGCTGTTGGGCATCGACTTCCACGGTTCGGCGGGCGCGAGCGACGCACCCTGCTGCAGCAGCTCGATGGAAATGTTGTCCGGCGAGCGCACGAAAGCCATGTGCCCGTCGCGCGGGGGCCGCAGGATGGTCACGCCGTGATCGCGCAGGCGCTGGCAGGTGGCGTAGATGTTCTCGACGGCGTAGGCCAGGTGCCCGAAGTTACGCCCGCCGGCGTAGCTCTCCGGGTCCCAGTTGTGGGTGAGCTCCACCTGGGCGGACTCGTCGCCGGGCGCCGCCAGGAACACCAGCGTGTAGCGTCCGGCCGGGTAGTCCTTGCGGGACAGCTCCTCGAGGCCGAGCGCCTCGCAATAGAACCTCAGTGAGGCGTCGATGTCGGTGACGCGCACCATGGTGTGCAGGTACTTCATAGCTCTTCTCGCGCGTGAGCGGGTCGGGGATCAGGGCCGTACGCAAGGGCGTGTTGGTGGCCATGCTCTTCCATCTTCAGAACATCTCCGAGGGGTCCGGCGCCTTGATGTCGACCCTGTGGCGCGAGGGAATGAATTCGCCGGTGATCATCTCCGCATAGCTCTGCCCCGGCCCCACCATCGGGTATACACCTGCGTCCGGGTCGATCATCACTTCCAGGAACGCCGGTCCCTTGAACGCCACGAACTCCGCGATGACGCGCGGCACGTCCTGCTTGTGCTCCAGGCGCATCGCGTAACGAAAGCCATCCGCCTGCGCCGCCTTGACGAAGTCCTTCTTGTGCAGCGAGCGGTCGCTCGCCGACAGACGACCCTTGAAGAACAGCTTCTGCCACTGCTTGACCATGCCGTCGCCGAAGTTGTTGAGCACCACGACCTTCAGCGGCAGGTCGTAGGTGGTCACGGTCTCCAGCTCCCCGATGTTCATGCGGATGCTGGAATCCCCGTCGATGTCGATCACCAGGCGCTGCGGGCAGGCGATCTGCGCCCCGATGGCCGCCGGCAGGCCGAATCCCATGGTGCCCATGCTGCCGGAGGTGAGCCACAGCCTCGGTGAGGTGAAGTCGCAGTACTGTGCCGCCCACATCTGGTGCTGGCCGACGCCGGTGGTGATGATGGCTTCACCGCGCGCGAGACGGTTGAGCTCCTCGATGACGTAGTAGGGCTGGATCAGGGGACTGGCGCGGTCGTAGTTCATGGCGTAGACGCGCTTGAGCTCCGCGACCTCGGCCCGCCAGGGGCTGAAGTCGGCCTGAAACTGCCTCTGCCGCCCGTGGGCGGTGAGGGCCCGCAGCGCCCCCGCGAGCAGCCCCACGTAGCTCCAGTGCACGCGCTTGACCTTGTTCACCTCGGCGCGATCGACGTCCAGGTGCGCGATGTGCCGCGCGTTGTGGGCGAACTTCGCGGGCACGCCCGCCACCCGGTCATCGAAGCGCGCGCCGACCGCGATGAGGAAATCGCAATCATCGACCGCGTAGTTGGCGAACGCGGCGCCGTGCATGCCGAGCATGCGCAGGGAGAGCGCGTGCGTGGTGTCGAGCGCCCCGATCCCCATGAGCGTGGTCACCACCGGCACGCCGAAGGCGCCGGCGAACTCGGTGAGCGCGCCGGCGGCGTTGCCGTTGATCACGCCGCCGCCGGCGTAGATGAGCGGCCGGCGGGACTCCCCCAGCATGGCGAAGAAGCGCTCGGCCGCGGGCGTGTCGAGCGCCGCCTGGCTGAGCTCCTGCATGCGGCGGCGATAGCCGGGAATCGGCAGCAGGCCCTGGCCCTGGAAAACACCCTCCCAGTTCTGGACGTCCTTGGGGATATCCACGACCACGGGACCGGGGCGCCCCGTGCGGGCGATTTCGAACGCCGTGCGCACCGTGGCCTCGAGCTTGGCTGGGTCCGTGACGAGGAAAATATGCTTCGCGACCGCTCCCATCATGGAGGGTACCGGCGCCTCCTGGAACGCGTCGGTTCCGATGGCAGGGGTAGCGACTTGCCCGCAAATCACGACAATCGGTATAGAATCCGCCATACAATCGCGCACTGGTGTAACAGTGTTCGTTGCACCGGGGCCTGAGGTGACCAGGCACAGCCCCACCCGGCCCGAAGCGCGGGCGTATCCGGCCGCCATGAAACCCGCCCCCTGCTCATTCGCCGGGACGATGAGCGGAATCTGCGGCTCCCCCAGGCGTGCGCACTGCTGGTTGTAGAGAAACACGGCGTCGTAGGTGGGCAGGATCGCCCCGCCGCTGTAACCGAATATCGCCGTGACGCCCTCGTCGGCGAGCACCTGCATGATCATGCGGGCGCCGCTCATTCTTTCGCCGGCCAGCGGATGTCCTACCGGGCGTGGCTGGATCACCGTGTCGCTCATGGACGCGCTCTCGAGGAACCTGTGCTGCAGGGGAGGTGGAGGTAACAAATCAGCCTAGCAGCTTGCTTCCATGGTGCAAACTCGCCCCGATCCATTATTCTTTCGCATGCGCCACATCATCGCGATCCTGCTGCAAAACGAAGCCGGCGCGCTCACGCGCGTCGCCGGCCTGTTCTCCACGCGCGGCTACAACATCGAATCGTTGTCGGTGGCGCCGACCGACGACCCCACGGTATCGCGCCTGACGCTCGTCACCAGCGGATCGGATCAGGTCATCCAGCAGATCGCCAGCCAGCTGAACAAGCTGGTGGACGTCGTGAACGTGCTCGATATGACGCGCGGGGAGCATCTGGAGCGCGAGCTGGTGCTGCTCAAACTGAAGCTTGATCCCGCCCACACCGATGCGGTGCGCGGGCAGGTCGTGCGCAGCGGCGGTCGCGTGCTCGATCCGGCGGTGGAGGGCTTCATCGTCGAGCTGACCGCGAGCGAGGCGGAGGTCAACAGCTTCGTCGCGGACCTCGGCAGCCGTGCGGAGCTGCTGGAGGTGGTGCGCAGCGGCGCGCTCGGCATCAGCCGCAGCGCCCGGCCGCTGCGGACGCGGCCGGCGCCGGCGGGCGCCTAGGGCACTAGCACCGTCGAGCCCGTCGTGCGCCGCCCCTCGAGGTCGCGGTGCGCCTCGGCGGCCTGCGCCAGGGGGTATTTCTGGCCGATGAGCACGCGCACCTTGCGCGCGCGCACCACCGCGAACAGCTCGCGCGCCCCGGCCGCGAGGTCCTCACGCGAGGCGATGTAATTGAACAGCGTGGGGCGCGTCAAAAACAGTGAGCCGCGCTTGAGGAGCTCGAGCGGGCTGATGGCGGGCGGGGGGCCGGAGGCGTTGCCGAAGGTGACCATCATCCCGAGGCGCCGCAGACAGTCGAGGGAGTCCATGAAGGTGTCCTTGCCGACGGCGTCGTAGACGACCGGCACGCCCGCGCCGCGGGTCAGGGCCTTCACTCCGGCCACGAGCTCATCGCGCCCGGAGATCAGCACGTGCCGGCAGCCGTGCTTCCTGGCGAGCTCGGCTTTCGCGTCGCTCCCGACCACGCCGATGACCTTCGCGCCGAGGGCGCGCGCCCACTGGCACAGGATGAGCCCGACGCCCCCTGCCGCGGCGTGCACCAGGATCGTGTCGCCGCGGGCGACCCTGTAGGTGCGCCGGATGAGAAAGTGCGCGGTGAGCCCCTTGAGCATCAGCGCGGCGGCCTCTTCGTCGGAGATGCCGCGCGGCACCTTCACCACCCGCTCGGCGGGCACATTACGCAGCTCGCTGTAGGCTCCGGGGACCGAATGCACGTACGCGACGCGCTCGCCGACGCGCACGCCCCGCACTCCGCGCCCGAGTGCGGTGATGACCCCCGCCGCCTCGCGCCCGAGGCCGCTGGGCAGGGTCACCGGGTACAGGCCGGTGCGGTCGTACACGTCAACGTAGTTGACGCCGATCGCGGTATGGCGCACCTGCACTTCGTGGGCGGCGGGCTTGCCGGGCTCGAACTGCTCGCAACGCAGGACCTCGGGTCCGCCGTGCGCGTGGAAACGGATGGTCGTAGGCATGGGGAGTGAAGCATAGCCCGCGCGCGGCGCGAGCCCCAAGCGCCGCCCGGCTGCGGGAGCGAGCCTAGAGCGCGGCGTCGTCGGTCTCGCCGGTGCGGATGCGGATCACGCGCTCGATGTCGGTGATGAAGATCTTGCCGTCCCCCACCTTACCGGTCTTGGCGGCCTTGATGATCGCCTCGATGACCTGGTCGACCAGATCGCCACGCACCGCGACCTCGATGCGGGTCTTGGGAACGAAGTCGACCACGTACTCGGCGCCGCGATACAACTCGGTGTGTCCCCGCTGGCGGCCGAAGCCCTTCACTTCCGTCACCGTCATACCCGACACGCCGATATCGGACAGCGCGGCGCGCACGTCGTCGAGCTTGAAGGGCTTGATGATCGCTGTGACCAGTTTCATGGGATAGCTCTCCGTGTGCGAGGATCTGCGGCGCGAAGCTTTTTGCAGTTTTCATGCCACCCGCTGCATAGGCCTGAGCCCCGCAAGCCGCGCCGCGCGCCGGCGCGGGCCACCGGCAAGAGCACCATTGTAGAGCGTCGGGCCCGAACGCACGCCCCGCTCTGGTGCGGCCGCGGCTCGCGGTACTAGGCTATTCTGCGCGCAAATGCTCCAGCAGATCGTGATCGCGGGGGGCGGGCAGGCCGCCGTGCAGGCCGTCGATACCCTGCGCCGCAAGGGCTTTGCGGGAGAGCTGACGGTGGTGGGCGATGAGCCGTGGCTGCCTTACCAGCGCCCGCCGCTGTCGAAGAAATACCTGGCCGGCGCGCTCGAGCGCGAGCGGCTGCTCATCCGACCGGCGCAATTCTTCGCCGAACGCCAGGTGCACACTCAGCTCGGGCGGCGCGTGAGCGAGATCGCGCCGCGCGAGCAGCACGTGCGGCTCGATGACGGGCTGGTGCTGCCCTACGACGCACTGGTGCTGGCTACCGGCAGTCGTCCGCGCCGGCTCCCGGCGCCAGGCGCCGACCTGGCCGGCGTGCACTACCTGCGCACCATTGCCGATGCCGACCGCATCCGCGCCGAGTGCGCCGCGGGAGGGCGCATGGTGATCATCGGCGGCGGCTACATCGGGCTGGAGGTGGCCGCCACCGTACGCGGGCTCGGCCTGGAGGTGACCGTGCTCGAGATGGCCGCGCGCGTGATGAGTCGCGTCACCTGCGCCGAGATCTCCGCGTTCTACGAGGCCGAGCACGCGCGCCAGGGCGTGCGCATCCACTGCAATGAGACGCTGCGGGCGCTGCACGGCGATGCCCGCAGCGGCCGCGTGCGCGCGGTGCTGACCGAGGCAGGCCGCGAGTACCCGGCCGACATCGTGATCATCGGCTGCGGTGTCGTGCCGGCCGATGAGCTCGCGCGGGCGGCGGGACTCAGGTGCGAAAACGGGGTGGTGACGGACGTGCACTGCCGCACCTCGGATGCGGCCATCTACGCCGCGGGCGACTGCGCCAGCCATCTCAACCGCCAGTACGGGCGGCACCTGCGGCTGGAGTCGGTCGACAACGCCTTCGAGCAGGGTACGACGGTGGCTCTCAACCTGCTCGGGGCCGCCACCCCGCACGACAAGCTGCCGTGGTTCTGGTCGGACCAGTTCGACCTGAAGCTCGTCATCGTCGGGGTTGCCCAGGGCTTCGACAGCGTGATCCTGCGGGGCAGCGCCGCGACGCGCAGCTTCAGCGCCTGCTACCTGCGCGGCGGGGAGCTCATCGCCATCGACACCGTCAACCAACCCAAGGACCAGATGGCCGCGCGCAAGCTCATCGCCGCGCACGCGCGCCCCGACCCCGACAAGCTCGCGGATGCGGCGATCGCGCTGCGCGACACGCTCTGAAGCCGCTCGCCTTCAGCGCAGCACCACCAGCAGATCCTTGGCATCCACCGCCTGCCCGGGCCGGGCGAGCACCTCGGCGACTTCACCGTCGCTCTCGGCGCGCACGGCGGTCTCCATTTTCATGGCTTCGAGCCCCAGCAGCAGGTCCCCGCGCGCCACCCGGGCGCCGACCACCGCCTTGACGGTCGCGACCACGCCCGGCATGGGGGCGCCGACGTGCCGGGGGTTGCCGGGCTCGACCTTGCGCGGCGGCGGGCGCTTTGCGACCAGGCTCTGGTCCGGCACGCGCACCGGGCGCGGCTGGCCGTTCAATTCGAAGAACACCGTGCGCGTGCCATCCTCGTGCGGCTCGCTGGTGGCAACGTAGCGCACGATGAGCGTCTTGCCGCGCTCGAGATCGACGCTGATCTCCTGCCCGGGCTCCATGCCGTAGAAAAACACCCCCGTCGGCAGGATCCCCGGGTCCCCGTACAGAGCGCGCTCCCGGGCGTACTCGAGCCACACCTTCGGATACATGAGATAGGAGGCCAGGTCCTCCTCGGTCACCGGGCGCGGCAGGCTCTGCTGCACGTGCGCGCGCGCCGCGGCCAGATCCACCGCCGGGAGTCCGGCTCCCGGACGCTCGGTGAGCGGCTCGGCACCCTTGAGCACCTTGCGCTGCAGGTCCGGCGGAAACCCCCCATAGGGCTGACCCAACTCGCCGCGGAACAGCTGCACCACGGACTCCGGAAACGCCACCTCGGTGTGCGGGTCGAGCACCTGCTCGCGGCTGATGCCGCTCGTCACCATGAGCAGCGCCAGGTCGCCGACCACCTTGGAGGTCGGCGTGACCTTCACGATGTCGCCGAACATGGAGTTGACCTCGGCGTAGGCGGCGGCGACTTCCGGCCAGCGCGCCTCCTCGATGCCCAGTCCACGCGCCTGCTCGCGCAGATTGGTGTACTGCCCGCCGGGCATGCCGTGCACGTACACCTCGGAGGCGCCGGCGCGGATGTCGCTCTCGAAGGCCGCATACTGGCGGCGCACCTGTTCCCAGTAGGCGGAGATCAGGCGCAGCTTGTCCGGATCCACGCCCGGGTCGCGCGGACCGTGGCGCAGCGCCTCGACGATCGAGCCCAGGTTCGGCTGCGAGGTGAGCCCGCTCATCGCGTCGATCGCGCCGTCGACCGCATCCGCCCCGGCGTCGATCGCCGCCAGGACGCTCGCCGCGGCGATGCCGCTGGTGTCATGGGTGTGGAAATGCACCGGCAGGCCGATCTCTTCCTTGAGCGCCTTCACCAGGGTGTAAGCGGCCCGCGGCCGCACCAGGCCCGCCATGTCCTTGATGCCGAGCACATGGGTGCCGGCGGCCTTGAGCTCGCGCGCCAGCTTGAGGTAGTAATCGAGCGTGTACTTCTTCTCGTGCGGATCGCTCAGGTTTCCCGTGTAGCAGATCGAGGCTTCGCACAGCTTGCCGGACTCGAGCACCGCATCGATCGCCACACGCATGTTCTCGACCCAGTTGAGCGAGTCGAAGATGCGGAACACGTCGATGCCGCGCGCCGCGGCGCGCGCCACGAAGAAGCGCACCACGTTGTCGGGGTAGTTGGCGTAACCGACCGCGTTGGCCGAGCGCAGCAGCATCTGCAACAGCAGATTCGGCAGCCGCTCGCGCAGCAGCGCCAGCCGCTCCCACGGGTCCTCGCGCAGGAAGCGCAGCGCGACGTCGAACGTCGCCCCGCCCCAGCATTCCACCGAGAACAGCTGTGGCAGCAGGCTCGCGTAGTACGGCGCGATCGCCGCCAGATCGAGCGTGCGCACCCGCGTCGCCAGCAGCGACTGGTGCGCATCGCGCATCGCGGTGTCGGTGAGCAGCACGCGCGGCTCAGCGAGCATCCAGGCAACAAAACGCTCCGGCCCCAGCTCGTCCAGCCGCTGCTTGCTGCCGGGAGCGGGCGCGCTGAGCGCTACCGGCGGCAGCCTCGCCGGGGCGATGTGCCCAGGGCGGGCGCGGCCCTTGACCCCGGCGTTGCCGTTGACGATGGTCGCGCCGATAAAGCTCAGAATGCGCGTGGCGCGATCGCGCTTGCGCGGTGAGTGAAACAGCTCGGGGGTCTGTTCGATGAAGCGCGTGGTGTAGTCGGCGCCGGCGAAGCGCGGGTGCGTGATGAGCTGGTCGAGGAAGCGCAGGTTGGTGACCACGCCGCGGATGCGGAACTCCCACAGCGCGCGGTGCATGCGCGCGATGGTCTCCTCGGGCGTCGGCGACCACGCCGTCACCTTCACCAGCAGCGAGTCGTAGGAGCGGGTGATGATCGCGCCGCTGTAGGCGGTGCCGGCATCCAGGCGGATGCCGAAGCCCGCGGGGCTGCGGTAGGCGGTGATCTTGCCGTAGTCGGGGATGAAGTTGTTTTCGGGATCCTCGGTGGTGATGCGGCACTGCAAGGCGTGGGCGCTGATGCGGATGTCCGCCTGGCCCGGCACGCCGCTCTCGGGCGAGCCGATGCGCGCGCCGTCGGCGATGCGGATCTGCGCCTTCACCAGGTCGATGCCGGTCGCGCACTCGGTGACGGTGTGCTCGACCTGGATGCGCGGATTCACCTCGATGAAATAACAGCGGCCGCTGTCGGCATCCTGCAGGAACTCCACCGTGCCGGCATTGCAATAGTGCGCGGCGCGGCCGATGGCGAGCGCCGCGGCGCACAGCTCTTCGCGCTGCGCCGGCGTGAGGAACACCGCCGGCGCGCGCTCCACCACCTTCTGGTGGCGGCGCTGCACCGTGCAGTCGCGCTCGAACAGGTGCACCAGGGTGCCGTGCGCATCGCCGAGTATCTGTACCTCGACGTGGCGCGCGCGCTGCACCAGCTTCTCCAGATACACCTCGTCGTTGCCGAAGGCGGCCTGCGCCTCGCGGCGGCACAGCGGCAGCAGCTCCTGCAGCTGCGCCGCGTCGGTTACCAGCCGCGTGCCGCGTCCGCCCCCGCCCCAGCTCGCTTTGAGCATCAGCGGATAGCCGAGACGTAAAGCGAGCCGCGCGCACTCGGGGAAGTCCGCCGGCAGCGGCGGCGTCCCCGGCATCACCGGCACGCCGGCCGACACCGCCAGCTCGCGCGCCGCGACCTTGTTGCCGAGCAGCTGCATGGTCTTCGCCTCCGGGCCGATGAACACCATGCCCGCCGCGCGCGTCGCGCGCGCGAATTCGGGGTTCTCGGACTGGAAGCCGTAGCCGGGATGAATCGCATCCACCCGCGCCGCACGCGCGATCCCCAGGATATCCGCGATGTCGAGATAGGCCTCGACCGGTCCGCGCCCGGCGCCGACCAGGTACGCCTCGTCCGACTTGGTCCGGTGCAGCGAGAAGCGGTCCTCCTGCGAATAGATCGCCACGGTTCGCAGGCCGAGCTCGCTCGCCGCCCGCATGACGCGGATGGCGATTTCGCCGCGATTGGCGACCAAGAGGCTGCGGATCCGCTGCGAGCTGGCGGGTTTCACTCTAAGATTCGCCGTTGCGGTGTTTGGAGAGCCCGGCCGCACGCGCGTGCCGGCGGACGACCGCTTCGATCATAGCCGCTGAGGGGAAACGATGTCGCGCCCGAGACTGCTCGCGCTGCTGTGTCTGACCGTGGTGTGCGCGCCGGCTCTCGCCGTCGAGCCGCGGCCGCTGGCGATCGCCATCCACGGCGGCGCGGGCGTGATCGACCCGGCCAAAATGACCCCGGAGCGCGCGGCCTCCTACCGGGCGGGGCTCGCGGCGGCGCTCGATGCCGGCTACGCGATCCTGGAGCGCGGCGGCTCGAGTGTGGAGGCCGTGACGGCGGCGGTGCGCACCCTGGAGGATGATCCGCAGTTCAACGCCGGCCGCGGCGCGGTCCTGGACCACGAGGGCGACGCGGAGCTCGACGCCGCCATCATGGACGGACACGGTCCGCGCGCCGGAGCCGTGGCCGGTGTGCGCCACGTCAAAAACCCGGTCGAGCTCGCGCGCCTGGTGATGGAAAAGAGTCCGCACGTGCTGCTGGTGGCCGAGGGGGCCGAGGAGTTCGCGCTCGAGCAGGGCATGGTGCTCGTGCCGCGCGACTACTTCCGCACCGAGGCGCGGATCCGCGAGCTGGAGGAGGCGCGGCGCGAGGCCGGGCAGGTGAAGGCGACCGCGCCAGGGGCGGGCGGCACGGTGGGCGCCGTCGCCCTGGATGGCGCCGGCCATCTCGCCGCCGCCACCTCCACCGGCGGGATCACCAACAAGCACCGCGGGCGGGTCGGGGATTCGCCCATCATCGGTGCCGGCACCTACGCCGACGACGGCTGGTGCGCGGTGTCCGGCACCGGCCAGGGCGAGTTCTTCATCCGCCAGGTCGTGGCCTTCGACATCTGCTCGCTGATGCAATACCGGCACCTGACGCTCGCGCAGGCGGTGCGCGAGCTGATCCACGAAAAGCTGCGCCGCAGCGGCGGCGAAGGGGGCGTGATCGCCGTAGACCGAAGCGGCAACATCGCCATGGATTTCAACAGCGTCGGCATGTTCCGCGGCGCGCGCGATTCGGCGGGTAAGCGCGTCATCGCCATGTATCGTGATGCACAGTAACAGCTGAGCGGGAGCCGCCCATGTACGCGATCGCCATCCACGGAGGCGCAGGTCCGGTGCCGCGGGCGATGCTCTCGGAGCTGCGTGAGCAGCGCTTTCGCGCCGGCCTGGAAGCGGCGCTCGACGCAGGCTGCGCGCTGCTGGCGCGCGGCGGCAGCAGTCTGGATGCCGTGAGCGCCGCGGTGCGGATACTCGAGGACGACCCGTCGTTCAACGCCGGCCACGGCGCCGCGCTGACACGTGACGGCGCGGCCGAGCTCGACGCCGCGATCATGGACGGCAGGCAGCTGCGCGCCGGCGCGGTCGCCTCGGTGCGGCACGTGAGAAATCCGATCGAGCTCGCGCGCCGGGTGATGGAGAAGTCGCGTCACGTGCTGCTGGTGGGTGCCGGCGCCGAGGAGTTCGCCCTGGAGGAGAGTTTTGCGCTGGTCCCCAACCAGTACTTCCGCACCGCGGAGCGCCAGGAACAACTCGAGTGCGAGCAGCGCGGCGAGCGCGTCTCGGACCTCGTCCCCGCCGCGCACGGCACGGTGGGGGCGGTGGCGCTGGACGGCGACGGCAATCTGGCCGCCGCCACCTCCACCGGCGGAATGACCAACAAGCGCCCCGGGCGCGTCGGGGACTCCCCGATCATCGGCGCCGGGACCTACGCCAAGAACGGCGTGTGCGCGGTCTCGGCGACCGGGCACGGCGAGTATTTCATCCGCGCGGTGGCCGCCTATCACGTGTGCGCCGCGGTCGAGTACCGGGCCTTGAGCCTCCAGCAGGCGGTGCACGAGATGCTGCACGGGATACTCGCCGGACTCGGCGGGGACGGCGGCCTCATCGCGATCGGTGCCGACGGGCAGATCGTCATGGACTTCAGCACCGAAGGCATGTTCCGCGGCGCCCGCGACTCGGGGGGCCGGCGCGAAATCGCGATCTACTGAAGCGCGTCCGGCTCGCCCCGCGACCGGCTCACTCACGCCGCGTACGGCTCGCGGCCGCGCAGCGCGCTCGGCGGACGGCCTTCCCAGCGCGACCACACGCGTCGCAGGTGCTGGGCCGAGCGAAACCCCGCCTTCGCCGCCACGCGCTCCAGATCGAGCCGGCTCTGGGTGATCAGCTGCCGCGCGACGGCGAAGCGCATCAGCTGCACGTAGTCGAGCGGCGAGCAGTGCGCGTGCTCGGCGAACAGCCGCGTGAGGTTGCGCGAGCTGGTGCAGGCTACCGCGGACAGCTCGGCCGAGGTCCAGGCGGCCGACGGATCGCGCGCCACGGCGTCCTGCACGCGGTGCACCGCCGGATGCAGATGATTGCGGTGCATGAGCCAGGGCGACAGCGCCGGGTCGGTGCCCGCGCGGCGCAGGTACACGACCAGGTCGCGCGCGACCTCGGCGGCGACCGGCGCGCCCAGCTGCCGGGCGATGACGTGCAGCGCCAGATCAATGCCCGCGGTGACTCCGGCGCTGGTGAACACCGGGCCGTCCTCGACGAAAATGCGGTTGTCGAGCACGCGCGCGCGCGGCTCCGCCCGGCGCAGCTCCTCGAGGTGCGCGTGATGGGTGGTGCATTCGCGGCCGGCCAGGAGTCCCGCCCGGGCAGCGAGCACGCTGCCTGAGCACACGCACAAGAGCAGCGCCGGGTGTGCGACGCCCGCGCGCAGCCATTCGATCAGGCGCTGCGTCGCCGGCTCGTGCGGATCGACCGCCGAGACGCCGGCGAGCACCAGCATGGTCCCGGGCGCCAGGCGCTCGGGCAGCGGCTCGAGGTCGCCCAGCTGCAGCCCGACGGCTGCCTGCACGCGCGGCTGCGGCGCTACGAAGCGCAGCCGGTAGCTCCCCGGCACCTTGCTGCCGGCATTGCGGAACGCGTCCGCAGGCCCGGCAACATCCAGCAGCACCACATTCGGCAGCAGCGCGATGACGACCTCGCGCGGGCTGTCAATGCCGCGCGCACCTGCGTTCCTCACGCCAGCGCATCCGCGCTCGACACCACCTGCGCGAAGCGCCCGTCGAGCACCAGCTCGGTGTGCTCGCGAATCTCCTGCGCCGACACCTCGCGTCCGCGGCGGGTCTGCATCGGGAAGGTCAGCGTCGCATCGCTCACGTAGCGCACCCGAAATCCCAAGTCCGAGGCGTGCCGGGTCGTGGTCTCGCAGCACTGCTCGGTACGGATTCCGGTGATCAGCAACTCCCCGATGCCGCGCTCGCGCAACCACGGCTCGAGCGTCACGCCCGCATCGGTCCTGCCGAACATGGCCGAGTGCACCTGCTTGTAGAACACCGCATCGGCGCGCAGCGACAGCTCCGGCATCGCGCGCACGCAGCCCGAGGACGCCGAGAACGGATTGGAGGCGTCGCCGGTGGGCTCCTGGTGGAACACCTGCACGAGGGCGATGTCGCGCGCCTGGCAGCGATTGATGAGCGACTGCACGTTGCGCAGGAAGCGCGGCAGCTCCGCGTCCCGAAAGTAGGGCCGTCTGCGGAAGGATTCCTGCACGTCGACAAGGATCAGAGCCTGCTTCATGGCCTGCGAGCCTCCGTCATACAATCGGCAACATCATGTGGCACTCCGGACAGCGGTGCCACCGCTACTGCAGACGCATACCGGGCAAAAACGGACACGAGCCCGGGTGAGCTACCCTGCGCCGCGGACTTGGGCCTAAACTACCGGGGACACGTCGCTTCGAACAACAACGGTTCCCTGGGAGAAATCATGGTTGCCCACAACAGCCTCAAGTGTGCCGTGCCGGCACTGCTGGCGGTGTCCGCACTGTGCGCCACGGTGGCCGCGTGGGCCGCCGATCAGCCGCCACCGGAGATTCCGACCTGCGACAAGCGCATCGGCACGCTCGCGGTCACCGAGCCGGAGAACAAGTGGTGGCTCGCGTACAACCTCGAGTCCCCCGAAGCGCTGATCAAGGTGTTCGTGTCGCAGTCCAAATGCTTCACCCTGCTCGATCGCGGCAAGGGCCTGGCGGCCGCGCAGCAGGAGCGGGCGCTGGCCGGGAGCGGCGAGATGCGCGGCGGCTCCAACATCGGCAAGGGGCAGATGAAGGCGGCCGACTACGTGCTGGTGCCCGACGTGGTCACCAAGAACAGCAATTCGGGCGGCCGCAACATCGGCGGCCTGGTGGGGGGCCTGCTGGGCGGCGTGGCCGGCGCGGTGGTCGGCGGCATCAGTCTCAAGAGCAAGACCGCGGATGTGGTGCTGACGCTGACCGACGTGCGCTCCACCGAACAGGTCGCCCTGGAGCAGGGTCACTCGAAGAAGACCGACCTCGGCTGGGGCGCCGGCGGCGGTGCCTTCTTCGGCGGCTTCGCGGCGGCGGGTGCCAGCAGTTACGCGAACACCGAGATCGGCCAGGTCGTCACCATGGCCTACCTCGACGCGTTCACCAAGCTCGTGAGTCAAGTCAAAGGCATGACTCTCAACGCCAAGGCGGACAACGCCACGCAGTCGGTGACCATGGCCAAGCCGGGCAAGATGTACGAGGCGGCCAATATCAAATCGAAGAAGGTGCGCGATCTGGACCCGGGGATGACGCTCTATCCGAGCGGCGCGAAAGACGGCCTGTGGTGGAAAGTGAGTGACGAGCTCGGCAACGAGGGCTGGGTGCCCTCTACGCTGTTCCAGCTCGCGAAATAAGCCGCGCCGGGTGCGTCCGTCACGGCGCGCCCGCGCCGGTATCGGTGCGCTCGGCCAGCGAGCCGCGGGCGTCCGCCGCCAGCAGCGTGAGCCCGTGCAAACGCGCTCGCTCGAGCACCGGCGCCTCGCCGGATGCCGCCGCCAGCAGCAGCTCGCGCCACACCTGCACGCGCGCCGGCCAGCGCGGCCTGAGCCAGGCCTGGTGAGTCTCCGCCAGTGAATGCAGCTGGCGCAGGCTCAGGTGACCGATGAGCGCGGCGCACGGCGCGCTCATGCCGAGCAGCAGCCGCGCCGCGGCGCCGTGCGCGCGCGCCAGGTGCCAGGCGTAGGTGAATACCAGCCTCGCAACCTCGGTCGTCCCCGGCACGGTAAAGAATGTGCTGTAGGCAGCCTCGCCGGTGTCACCCACGCCGGGCGGCGCCGGCTGCCGCCAGCGCTGCGGGTCGGCGAAGCCGGCGTCCACCAGCAGGTAGGGACAGGCTGCGGCGCGCCGCCGCGCCGCGATATCGAGCACGCGCCACAGCTCCCCGACCTGCCGCAACAGCAGGCTCGGCTGGGCGCAGCGCACCGCGGCCTGCTCCGCAAACAACCCCAGGCACAGCTCGTTGAGCTCGACCAGCGACTCGAGCGTCTCGGGGTGCAACCAGCCCCCCGCCAGGTCCCAGGCTTCGCCGGCACCCCCGTCGTGCGTCTCACACTGCAATAGCATGGCGCGCCTCGTCAGCCACGAGGCGCCATGGTAGCGGAGACGGGCCGCAAAGCCATCCGTGAATTTGGTAATTTTTTACCAAATTTGCGGGTTGAGTTTTGCGGAGACTTGCCCACAATGTAGCGACCCTTGGGCCGCCGGGACGACTCCCATGCGCATCTGCGACGATCGCTACCGGCGCGAGCGGGCGCGCATGGAGCTGGCGCTGCGCTTCCTGCGGCACGAGGCGCGCACCCAGACCATCCGCGCCTGGACCGGTCTGTCGGATGACCGCATCCGCAAGCTGTACCGTTCCTACATGAGCCAGGCGCGCCGCCACCTGCCGCGTCATCGCGGCAAGTCCCCGCACCAGGTCGCCTACTTCACGCGCTCGCTGCGCCTGCAGCAGGAAACCGCGTTGCTGGCGAGCGTGCTGTCGCTGCTCGGCGTCGTGCCGGCGGTTCCTGCCGCGGGAACGCCCGGCGCACTGCCGGGGCTCACGCGCGGGGAGCTGTTGTGCCAGGCGTTCGAGGCCTACCGGCTGCTGCTGCCCGCGGCGCAGATCTCCTTCGAGCACACCGTGTTTCTCGCCACCGCACTCGCGCGGGGCGACCAGCTGCGCTTGGGTCGCTGCAGTGACTGCGGGGGCCTCCTGGTGACCGAACGCTTCCCGCTGCGCGAGCGGCGCTGCCATCATTGCGCGAGCCCGATGCAGTCGCGCTGCTGAACCGGGAAATTGCGCTGCCGCGACCAATGAGCGCCCGGCGCCTGCCAGGACGCGCAATTTCCTGGGGTAGAATCCGCCGCCACTGCCTGTGCGGCGAGCGCGCGTTCATGGATCACGATCGAGCCAACTTCTTCTCCGGTCCCTACCTCGAGCGGCGCGCGGAGGCGCGCGAGGACCCCGACTGGATCGCATCCGCGCGCGCCGATCCGGCGACGCTCTACCTGGCAGGCCACGGCACCGCGCACCTGCTGCATGCGGACGGCCCGCCGCGCATCGCCTTCCTCGCGCACGGCGCGCCGCTGGTGCGCGCCGCGGACGAGGCGAGCCTGGTGCTGCTCGGGTGGTTTCGCGGCATGCGCTGCGTGCTGCTCGATCTGCCGCCCGGGCAGGCGGTCGGGGCGCCGCCGGGCACGGCGTTCGAAGAGCTGCGGCCGCTCGCGCCGCTGCTGGCCGCGGACGAAGCGGGGCTGCTCGCCTATGCACGTGCCATGGCGATCTGGCGCACGCGTCACCGCCACTGCGGAGTGTGCGGCGCACGCACGATCGCGACCCGCGCCGGCCACATTCTGGTGTGCTCGAACGCGGCCTGCGCGCAGGAGCTGTTTCCGCGCATCGATCCGGCCATCATCGTGCTGGTGAGCGACGGCGAGCGGGCGCTGCTCGGACGCCAGGCGAGCTGGCCGCCGCGGCGCTACTCCACCATCGCCGGCTTCGTCGAGCCCGGCGAGAGCCTGGAGGACGCGGTCGAGCGCGAGGTGGCGGAGGAGACCGGCGTCCTCGTGACCGGCCTGCGTTACGACTCCTCGCAGCCGTGGCCGTTTCCGTCGTCGCTGATGATCGGCTTTCAGGCCTCCGCGGCCGCCGGCAGCAGCGTGCGCGTGAGCGGGGAGCTCGAGGACGCGCGCTGGTTCACGCGCGCGCAGATCGATTCGGGCGAGGCGCTGGCGCCGCCCTCGCAGTCCATTTCCTGGCGCCTGATCGAGACCTGGCTGAAAGGACGCGGCTAGTCATGTGTCTGCTGGTGCTCGCATGGCAGGCACATCCCCGCTACCGCCTGGTGGTGGCCGCCAACCGTGATGAGTATCACGAGCGCCCGGCCGCGGCGCTGGCGAAGTGGCCGCCGCCGGCAGCCCTCATCGGCGGACGCGACCTGCGGGCCCAGGGCGCCTGGCTCGCCGTGGACCGTGAGCGGCGCTTCGGCGTCGTCACCAACTTTCGCGAGCTGCAGCGGCCGCGGCCTGGGGCGCCGTCGCGCGGGGAGCTGATCCCGCGCTACCTGAGTGCGCCGGCGGCTCACCAGAGCGCGCAGCAGTTCTTCACCGCCCTGCAGGCGCAGGCGCAACGCTACTCGGGATTCAACCTGCTGCTCGCCGACCGCGATTCGCTCTGGTACGGCTCAAACCGCGCCACTCCGTTCGCGCGCGCGCTCACCGCCGGCATCTATGGTCTGTCGAACGAGCTTCTCGACACACCGTGGCCGAAACTGCAGCGGGTGCGGCGCGGCTTCGAGGCGTGGCTCACCCGGCCGCAGCCCGCATCGCCGGCCGCGCTGTTCGAGCTCCTCAATGACCGCACGCAGGCGCCGGAGGACGCCGCGCTGCCCCACAGCGGCAGCGGCCTGCCGTCGGAGTGGGACCGGATCCTGTCGGCGCCGTTCGTACTGCACCCGCAGTACGGCACCCGCTGCTCGAGCGTCGTGCTGCTGGAGCCCGGCGGCCGGCTGTACCTCGCCGAGCGGCGCTTCGACCCGCGGGGCGAACCCGCCGGCGAAACTGAATTCGAGCTGAACCCGGGGGAGTGGCCGTGAGGTGCGGGCGAGCGGCAGCGCTCGCGAGGCTCTAGAATTCCGTTGAGATGACGCAGCGCAATCCCCTGCCGCAGGCTCGTCGACGGCACAGGCGGGCCCCGGTGGTTGCCCTGTGTCTGCTCGCCTGCCCGCTCGCGCACGCCGCCGGCGTAAGAGTGGAGATCCGCGGCGTCGACGAAGAGCTGCGCGCCAACGTGCTCGCCTATCTGAGTTTCGAGCGCTACAAGAAGGGCGGCGCGGACCTCAACGCCGACACGATCGAGCGGCTGCACAACCGCGTGGAGCGCGAGGTGCAGTCGGCGCTCAGACCCTTCGGGTACTACGAGCCGCAGGTCGAGTCGAGCGTCAGCGACCTGGGGCACGGCGAGTGGCGCGTCACCATCAACATCAACCCCGGGAAGCCCGTGCTGGTCGCGCACATCGACGTGCGCGTCGACGGCTCCGGGGAAAACGATCCGCTGTTCCAGCGCATCCTGCGGCACCTGCCGCTGCACGATGGCGAGCGCCTCAACCATACCGCCTACGAGAGCATCAAGACCGACCTGCAGCGCACCGCGGCCACCTACGGCTATCTCGACGCACGCCTGATCCGCAACGAGCTGGTCGTCGACCCGCCCAACCGCAAGGCGAACATCGCGCTCGAGCTCGATACCGGTGAGCGCTATCACTTCGGCGCCACCAGCATCCGCCAGAGCGTCATCAGCGATGCGCTGGTGCGCCGTTACATTCGCTACCACGAGGGCGACGCCTTCGATCTCACGCAGGTGCTGCGCACCCAGTTTGCGCTCGATGACTCGCAGTACTTTTCCAACCTCGAGGTGCTTCCCGGGGATCCCGATCGCAGCACGCATATCGTGCCGGTGAACATCCACGCCGACCCGAGCCGGCGACACCGCTACTCGTTCGGCGCCGGCTATGCCACCGATACCGGGCCGCGCGGCACGTTCGGCTTCGAGGACCGGCGCCTCAATTCACGCGGCCACAGCTTCAGCGTCGAGGTGCAGGCCGCGCAGGTGACCAAGTACAGCCTGCAGACCCGCTACAACGTCCCGATCGGCGACCCGGCGGTCGAGAAACTCACCCTGGGGGGAACGGTCGAGCAGCGCGAGCTCGCCGACGTCACCACGCGCACGCTGTCGGCGGGCCCGAGCATCACCGAGGTCACCGGCAGCTGGCAGCACGTGTGGCTGCTCACCGGGATGCGCACCACCGGGGAGGATCTGAACGGGTCGCGGACCGATCGCCTGCTGGTGCCCGGAGCCGACCTCGCCTCGGTCCCCAAGGGCTATCTCGGCGAGGCGCTGTTCGAGCACCCGTTCTTCGCCGAGCTGCGCGGCTCGCACGCCGCGCTGGGCTCGGACGCCAACTTCATCCAGCTGCACGTGCAGGCCGAGCGGGTGTTCCGGCTCGGCAGGAAATGGCATCTGCTGCTGCGCGATGAGGTGGGCGCGAGCCTCGTGTCGCGCTTCAGCCAGCTCCCCACGGTGTTCCGCTTCTTTGCCGGCGGCGACAACAGCGTGCGCGGCTTCGCCTACAATGACCTGTCGCCGACCGAGGCGGTGTGCGCCCGCAGTTCCACCGGGCAGTTTCTGCGCAATCCCAACGGCAGCTGCCAGGCGATCGCCCAGTACATCAAGGTCGGGGGGAAAGACGTGATCACTGGCACGGTGGAGGTGATCCGCGATCTGCCCAAAAATTTCGGGATCGCCGCCTTCTTCGACTACGGCAACGCCTTCGACAGCTTCGCCCAGCTCGCGCGCAAGTGCTCGCCCGCGGCCGCTCAGCAGCAGGTGTGTACCTCGCTGCAGTATTCGGTCGGGATCGGCCTGCGGGTGCGCCTGCCGGTCATGACGCTCGGGGTGGACATTGCCGAGCCCCTCTCCGAGCAGTGCTCGCCCGCAACCCAGAGCTCCCCGGCGGGCTGTCGGCGCCCGGGCCCGCGCCTGCACATCAACTTCTCCCCGAAGCTGTAGCGATGTTCACCGTGCGCCGCCTGCTGCTCGTCTTCGCCTGCGTGGCAGTCGTCACGGCCATCGTGGCGCCGGCGGCGCTGATCTGGTCGGCACTGTTCACCAGCACCGGGCTGCAATTCGCCATCCGGCACGTACCGCACCGCTTCGCCGGCGTGCAGCTCGACATCGTCGGCGCCAGCGGCACCATCGCCGACGGCCTCAGTGTCGAGCGCGTGGAGATCGACCACGACCTGGTGCACCTGAAGTTCGAAGGCATCGAGGGGCGCGTCGCCCTCATGCCGCTGCTGCTGCAGACCATCCGCGCAACCCACGGGTCGGTGCGCAGCGCACTCATCGAGGTGAAGCGCCGCACGCGGCCGAGCGCCCCGGGAGCGCCGGTGTTCCTGCCACGCTGGCTGATCATCAGCGCGGAAGCAGCGCAGGTGGGGAGCCTGTTGGTCACCGTTCCCAACGGCTTTCGGCTCAGCGCCACCGACATCAGGAGCGCCGGGGTCATCCGTCACCGCGTCATCCGCTTCTTTCAGGCCGAAGGCCTGCTGGGAGGGGCGCACGTGAGCGCCACCGGCGAGCTGCGCGCCACCGATCCGCTCGGGATGGAGGTCGATGCCCACCTGGACTGGAGTCCGGCCGGGCAGCCGCACTGGATCGTGGCCGGCACGGCCCGCGGCGATCTCAGGGCCCTCAACATCGTCGCGCAGGCGCAGAGCCCTTTCCGCGCCAGGTTCAACGGACGCGGGCTCGATCTCACCGACCACTGGCACTGGCTGGGTGAGGCGCTGGTGCAGGATTTCGATCTGCGCGCCTGGGGCGTGCGCGCGCCTTTCGGCAGCATCACCGCTCAGCTCGCCGTTTCCGGTGACGACGCCGGCTTCAGCGCGCACGGATCCGTCAATCCCACCGCACTACACGCCGGGGTGTTCGAGGCGCAGTTCTCCGGCAGCTACGCCGATCGCGTGCTGACCGCGAGGCACATGGAGCTGCGCCACCCGGGCTCCGGGGCCGTGGCGCGCGGCGCCGGTACCATCGGCATCGACGGGCCGCGACTCGATCTGAGCGGCAGCGTGAGCGAGCTGCGCTGGCCGCTCGTGGGCCGTGACCCGGCGCTGCACAGCGCCTCCGGAACCTTCATCCTCGCCGGCGTGCTGCCGTATCGCGTGCGGGTGAACGGCAGCGCGCGCGCCGGCGAGCTGCCGCTGATACCGGCGGACGTGAGCGGGACACTCGGTAAGGACAGCTTCGCGTTCGACAGTGCGGAGATCGACCTGCTCGGCGGTCACGCGAGCGTGAGCGGCCAGGTGGTGTGGTCGCCGCTCGAGAGCTGGTCGGTCCAGGGTCACGTGAGCGGCATCAACCCGGGTGCGCTGCGCGCGGATCTGCCCGGCAGCGTCAGCTTCATGCTCGCGGCATCGGGGCGCGGCTTCGACACCAGAGGTGATCTCAGCGCCTCGTTCAGCGGCGTGAGCGGCAAGCTGCGCGGCGTGGCGGCGAGCGGCTCCGGCAGCGTGACACGCGCGGGAAACACCTGGGGCTTCAGTGCGGTGCGCGTCGGGTTGGGATCCGCGCGCGTCGCGCTGGATGGGCACGTCAACGAACGCATGGATCTGCGCTTTACCGTCTCCGCGGAGGATCTGAGCCTGCTCGCGCCCGGCACCCGCGGTGAGCTCAAGGCCTCCGGGACCCTGGGCGGCACGTTTGCCGATCCGGTGATCGTCGCCACGGCGCACGGCGGGGACCTCGATTACCAGGGCATCAAACTCGAGAGCCTCGACGCGGACGTGAACTTCGATCCCGGCACATCCGGGCAGGAGTCGAAAATCGACGCGCGCGTGCGCAGGCTGAGCTACCAGAACCGGATGCTCGAGAGCGTCACACTGACTCTCAGAGGTCCGCCGGCCGCCTACCGGGTGCACCTCGCGCTCGCCGCCACCGGTCTCAGCGCGAGCGCCGAGGCGCGCGGCGCCTACACGCACGGCACCTTCGCGGGCGAGCTCAACGCGCTCACCGTCAGCGGTAACGAATCGCTGCACCTGTCGCTCGAGCGCCCGGCGGCCTTCAGCGCGGCACCGGATCAGCTGCGGCTGGAATGGCTGTGCCTGGTGGGCACGCCCGGCAGCGTGTGCGCGGATGGGCAGTGGAGCGCAGCGGCCTGGTCGGCGACCCTCACGACGAACCAGTTGCCGCTCAATACGCTCACCGCCGGCATGACGCCCGCGGTGGAGTATCTGGGCACCGTCACCGCACTCGCGCGCCTGTCGGGCGGCGCGGACACCCCGCTCGTGGGCACGCTGCGGGCCGAGCTGACCGGTGCCGAGCTCGCCCACAAGCTCGCAAGCCACCGGATCGAGCACACCCGCATCGGCTCGGGCACGGTGACGCTGAACGCGACCCCGGCGCTCGTCAGTGCCCAGGCCGATCTCGGCGACGGAGAGGTCGGCACCCTGCACGGCCGGCTCGAGGCACGCCGCACCACCGCGCAGGGAACAGCGCTGGCGCATTGGCAGGACATGCCGCTCAGCGGCGAGCTGCATGCGCAAACGGCCGAGCTCGGCCTCGTGTCGCTGTACGAGCCGGACATCGACCGCGCCGCCGGCCACTTCAACGCCGATGTCCGGCTGGCCGGCACCGCCGGGATGCCGCAGCTTTCCGGGGCGGTCAAGGTGAGCGACGGGGAGATCGATGCCTATCAGGTGAACCTCGCCCTGCGCCAGGTGCAGCTGGACGCCCGCCTGAGCGAGACGGGACTGGATTTCAACGGCGGTGCGCACGCCGGCGCGGGCAGCGTCACGGCCGGCGGGCACCTGGAGTGGCGCCAGCTGCTGCCGTACGGGAAGCTTCATCTGCAGGGAACCAACCTGCGGGTCGCGGACGTTCCCGAGGCGCAGATCGACGCCTCCCCCGATCTGGACTTCAACGTCAGCGGCCGCCGGATCGAAGTGACCGGCAAGGTCGCGGTGCCGTACGCAAAGATCCAGCCCAAGGACTTCGCCGGCGCCGTGCGGGCCTCACCGGATGAAGTGATCGTCGGCAGCGAGGAAGAGGATCCGACCAAGCGCCTGGAGGTGATGAGCACCATCACGCTCAGCCTCGGGGAGCACGTGAACATCGACACCTCGGGGCTCACCGGCCGGCTCACCGGCAGCATCACCATCCGCAGCGGCTACGATGCCATTACGCGCGCGACCGGGGAGCTGTCGGTGGCCGAGGGCAAGTACACCGCCTATGCGCGCAAACTCGACATCCAGCGCGGCCGGCTGATTTTCACCGGCGGCCCGATCGATAATCCGGGCATCGACCTGCGCGCCATCAAGGAATTCCCGGACGTCAAGGCCGGCGTCAACGTCCGCGGCACGCTGCTGCAGCCACACATGACGTTCTTCTCCGATCCGCCGCTGCCGCAGTCGCAGGTCGTGTCGCTGATCCTGGCCGGCGGGTCGCTCGAGTCGGCGCAGAACCGCACCACCGGCAACAGCGGTGCGGGCACTGCGGCACTGGCGCAGGGCGGCGCGATCCTCGCGCAGCAGCTCGGCTCGCGCGTCGGGATAGAGGACGTGAGTCTCGAGTCCGACATCACCAACGAGACTTCACTGGTGCTCGGCCGCTACCTGTCGCCGCGCCTGTACGTGAGTTACGGCATCAGCCTCACCCAGCAGCTCAACACCCTCAAGCTGCGCTACACCCTCGGTGATCACTGGACCGTCAGGACCGAGGTGGGCCAGGCGCGCGGCGCCGACCTGGTGTACTCCATAGAGAAGTAGCGGCGCCGGCCGCGCGGGTGGCGCACGCTCGCGCCGCGGCGGCGCGGCCGGCGCTATTTCGAGCAGCCCCCGATCCGCCGCCCCCTCATCGTGATGGTCATCGGGCCCTGATCGGTCTGCGCGCGGATGACCGCCTTGAACGAGTCCGAGGAGAACGTGCCCTCGAAGTGACTGGTCGCGCGCTGGCACTGCATGACGAACTTCACCTTGCCGCCCGCTACGCTCGGATCGGTCATCTTGCAGCTCGGGTCGTTGCCGCGCTCCTGCGACAGCATCTTGCCCACCTGCTTGAGGTCCGTATCGGTGATGCACTGCTGCTGCGTCCGCGGTGTCTGCAGTCTTGCCAGGTAGCCGGGCGGCAGACGGCTCTGCGTTTCCGGCGCCAGCGTCACCTGCGAGGTGGACACGACCTCGTACTTACCCGGCTTGAGGTTCACGGCTTGGGCGAACAGCGCGCCGCACACGCCGGCGGCGGCGAGCGCCGCGGCCCGGGCCGCGCCTGTTGAGCGTGGTGAATGCATGATGATCCCTTCGCGGTTGGGCGCCTGGGGGAGCGCAGGCCAGCCGGCATTGTAGCGCTTCGGTGCGCGGCCGGGCCCGGGCTCCTTGACTCTCGTGCATTAAAATGCACAATGCACGCATGTTTATGCGCGTAGACACGCCGCGATGCTGAGCGACGCCCACCAGCTGGAGCGGCGCGGCGCCATCGTGCGCATCCTGCGCGACGGCCTGGTGCGCAAGCAGACGGATCTGGTGCGCCTGCTGAAGAAGGAGGGTCACGGCGCGACCCAGCCCTCCATCAGCCGCGACCTGCGCGATCTCGGGGTGCTCAAGGCGAGCGGCCGCTACGTGCTGCCGCCGGATGAGCTGACGCGCGCCAACGGCGACTTCGGCGCCCTGGCGCAGTTCGTGCGCCAGCTGCGGCGCGCCGGCCCCTCGCTCACCGTGCTGCGCACCACCATCGGCGCCGCGCAGAGCGTCGCCGTGGCGATCGACAAGGCCGAGTGGCCGGAAGTGGCCGGGACCCTCTCGGGCGACGACACCATATTCATCGCCACCGCCAGCGCGCGTGCGCAGGAGGAACTGATCGGCCGCCTGCGCGCGCTGTTCCGGGTCTGATCATGTCCAACACCGCTGCACGCACGGGCGTCCCCATCGTCCTCGCCTACTCCGGAGGCCTCGACACCTCGTTCCTGGTGCCGTGGCTCATCGAACACGAGCGCCGCCCGGTGATCACGGCCACCGTCGACACCGGCGGCATCGACCGGGAAGCCGCGCGCGCCCTCGCCGCGCGCGCCCGCGCGCTCGGCGCCGTGGAGCACACCCAGGTGGACGCCCGCGCGGACTACTTCGAGCAGGTGCTGCGCTTCCTCATCATGGGCAACGTGCGGCGCGGGCAGCTCTACCCGCTGTGCGTCGGCGCGGAGCGCGTCATGCAGGCGCAGACCATCGCACGCCTGGCGCGCAAGCTCGGGTCCGACACCGTCGCGCACGGCTGCACCGCGGCCGGCAACGACCAGGTGCGCTTCGAGGTGGCGCTGCGCACCCTGGCCCCGGATCTGAAGGTGCTGGCGCCGGTGCGCGATGAGGCCTTCAAGCGCCAGGACGAGCTCGAGTACCTGCAGCAGCGCGGGCTGCCGCTGCCGCCCACGGCCGCCCACTACTCGGTCAACCGCGGCCTGTGGGGCGTGACCATCGGCGGCCGCGAGACGCTCACCTCCGCCGGCAGCATCCCGGAGGACGCCTGGCTCCTCACCCGCGATGCGTTCACGCGCCCGCGTCCCGCGCAGCGTCACGTGCTCGGCTTTCGGGCCGGCCGGCCGGTGGCGCTCGACGGCAAGGCCGGCTCCCCGGTCGAGATCATCGAAGCGCTCGAGACTCTGGCGGCACCGTTCGGCATCGGCCGCGGGATTCACCTGGGCGACACCATCATCGGCACCAAGGGACGCGTGGCGTTCGAGGCGCCGGCGGCGGAGGTGTTGCTCACGGCGCACCGCGAGCTCGAGAAGCTCACTCTCACCGGCCGGCAGCAGCGCATCAAGGAGCAGCTCGCGCAGCCCTACGGCGATCTGGTGCACGAGGGCCAGCTGCTCGATCCGGTGTGCCGCGACATCGAGGCGCTGCTCTTGAGCTCGCAGCAGCGGGTGACGGGCGAGGTGCACCTGCTGTTGCGCAGCGGCAGCGTGTTCGTCGAGGGGGTGGAGTCCCCGTTCTCGCTCATGGCAGCCTCGCGGGGCGTGTACGGCGAAGCGGCGGGCGAGTGGTCGGCCAGCGATGCGCTCGGGTTCTCGCGGATCGCGGCGCTCCCGGGGGTGTTCTATACCCGCGCCGGGGAGCGCGCGGGCGTGCTCCCCGAGGAGCAGTAGCCGTGCTCGGCGCCATGCGCAGCGTCGCGGTCGACAAGCTGGCCTCGGTGACCCAGGCCTGTGGCCTGTCGCACGAGGTGCGTATCGCCGCCGAGATTCCCGCCGAGGAAGGCGTCGTCATCGTGGTCGAAGTGCTCAACAACAAGTCGACCTACAACACCCTCGAGCTGACCAGCGGCCGCATGGCCAAGCTCGGCAAGGGCGACGTGGTCGCCGGCGCGCTCGGCCACCGCCAGGCACTGTTCGGCTACTCCGGCCACGTGCCCGCGACGCTGCAGCCCGGGGACATCATCCAGATGCTCAACATCGGTGGCGTGCTCGGGGTGTGCGATTCCATCAACCCGGAGAAAGGCAAGCCGTTCGACTGCCGGGTGCTGGGCGTCGCGCTCAACTTTCCCTATCTGGGCGAGCGCATCGGAGTACCCGCCCGCGTGGGTCACAAGGCGCTCGACGCCAACGCCGCGCTCGACACGCGCGGGGTGCCGGTGGTGGCGCTCGCCGGCACCTGCATGGAGGCCGGCAAGACCGCCGCCGCCTGCGCCATCATCACGCGCATGCGCCACCGCGGCCTCACCGTCGATGCCTTCAAGGCGACCGGCGTGTCACTGCGCCGCGACATCCTCGCCATGGAGGATGCGGGTGCCCGCCGCTGCGCGATTTTCACCGATCTTGGCGTCGTCTCCACGACGCGCAGCAACGGTCCGGCGCTGACCCGCACCATGCTGAGCGAGCTCGCCTCCGGCAAACCCGACGTACTGCTGTTCGAGCTCGGCGACGGCATCCTCGGCACCTACGGGGTCGATGCGATCCTCGAGTGTCCCGACATCCGCGCCGCACTCAGCGCCGTCATCCTGTCGGCGAACGATCCGGTCGCGGCCTGGGGCGGCGTGAAGCTGCTGCGCGAGCGCTTCCTCATCGAGCCGTGCGCGGTCACGGGCCCCTCCACCGACAACCAGGTGGGGGTCGACATCATCACCACCCAGATGGGCGTGCCGGCTTTCAACGCCATCGGCAACGGGCCCGCGCTCGGGGATCGAGTGATCGAGGCGCTCGGCCTCGCAGCGACGGCGGTGCAGTGAGCGACGCCATCCCCGCCGTGGTGCTCGGCGGCACCGGCTACGTGGCCGGGGAGCTGCTGCGCCTGATCGCCGCGCATCCGCGCTTCGAGCTCGCGGCGGTGATGTCGGACACCCAGCCGGGCGAGCCGCTGGCGGCGGCGTTCCCGCACCTCGCCAGCGCCTACCCGGATGAGCGCTTCAAGTCCCAGGCGCAGCTGCAGGAGATCGTGAGCGCGGCGCGCGTGTCGGCGGTGTTCTCGGCCGCCCCGCACGGGGCCTCCGCCGCGCTCGTCGACGCGCTGCTCACGGGCGCCGCGCGCACCGGAGCCCGGCCGCGCATAGTCGACATCTCGGCGGATTTCCGCTACGCAACGCCGCAGGCCTACACCGCGGTCTACCGGCAGCCGCACGCGGCGCCGGCGCGCCTGGCGGAATTCAGCTGTGCGCTGCCCGAGCACCTGCCGCAGCTGCCGACCGCGCACGTCGGCCATCCCGGCTGCTTCGCGACTGCGATCCTGCTCGCCAGCGTGCCGCTGCTCGCCGCCCGCCTCATCGCACCGACGCTGTTCGTGAGCGGCGTGACCGGCAGCACCGGCTCGGGGCGCAGACCCGTGGAGGGCACGCACCATCCGCTGCGTCACGCGGATCTGTACAGTTACGGCGCGCTCAAGCACCGGCATGTGCCGGAAGTCACGGCGTGCGCGCGCGCGGCCTGCGGAGTGGACGCGCATTTTGCCTTCGTGCCGCATTCCGGGCCGTTCGCGCGCGGCATACACGTGACGGTGCAGGCGCAGCTCGCCCGCCCCCTGGACACCGCGGGGCTGCTGGCGGCGCTGCGCGGGTTCTACGCGCGCGCACCGTTCGTGCGGGTCGCAGAGCAGGCGCCGCGCGTCAAGGACGTGGCGAGCAGCAACTACGCGCACCTGTCGGGGGCGGTCGCGGGCGGCACCGTGGCGGTCCTGTGCGCCATCGACAATCTCAACAAGGGTGCCGCCGGCGGCGCGCTGCAATGGATGAACCGCATGTTCGAGCTGCCGGAAACCACCGGTCTCACGGCACCCGCGCCGGGCTGGACCTGAGGGCACGGGAATGCCGGTGAAGAAGCGACCAGCGCCCATGACGGACGGCGGGATTCAGGCGGCCGCCCGGGCACGCGATTTTCTCGCCCCGGTATTTTCGCAATACCCGGTGGAAGTCGCATCGGCGCAGGGCGTATGGCTCACCAACAGCCTCGGGGAACGGGTGCTCGATCTGTACGGCGGACACGCGGTCGCCAGCCTCGGGTATGCGCATCCGGGCTGGACGGCGGCGCTCGCACGCCAGGCCGAAGTGTGTCAGTTCCAGAGCAACGCGGTCGCGATGCGGGTGCGCGCGCGAGCCGCGCGGCGCCTGGTGCGCTTCTCGCGGCTGCCCTTCGCCAGCGTGTTCCTCGTCAACAGCGGCGCCGAGGCGAACGAGAACGCGCTCAAGGTAGCGCTGCGCATGACGGGCCGGCCGCACGTCGCGGCCATCGAAGGCGGTTTTCACGGCCGCACCGCGGCCGCAGGCGCGGTGAGCTGGGGCGCGCAGGCGAAATGGTACGGGTTTCCGCGCACGCCCTTCGAGGTGAGTTTCATCCCGCGCGGGGATACGGCCGCCATTGCGGCGGAGGTCACGAAGCATACGGCGGCCGTGATCGTCGAGCCGGTGCAGGGGCTCGCCGGGGCGGTGGATCTCGGTGCGCCATTCCTCGCCGCGCTGCGCGCGCGCTGTGACGAGGTCGGGGCGCTGCTGATCTTCGACGAGGTGCAGTGCGGCGTCGGCCGCACCGGGGAGCCCTTCGCCGCCAACCTCTACGGCGTGCGGCCCGACATGCTCACCACCGCCAAGGGGCTCGGCAACGGCTTTCCCTGCGCCGTGCTCATGCTGTCGCCGCTGGTGGCCGCCTCGGTCAAGCTGGAATCCCTCGGCACCACCTTCGGTGGCGGACCCATGGCGTGCGCGGCGATCGAGGCCGTCATTGCAGCCATCAAGAACGAGCGGCTGCTCGAGCGCGTGCGACGCGTGGGCGCGTATATCCGCAGGACCTGTGTCCTGGGCCCGGTGAGCGCGCACCAGGGCGCGGGCCTGCTCGTCGGGCTGCGCACGACTCGACCGGCAAAGGAAATCCAGGCCGAGCTGCTCGAATGCTGCATCCTCACCGGCACCGCCAACGACCCACACGTGCTGCGCCTGCTGCCGCCGCTGATCCTCGAAGAGCAGCACGTCGACCTGCTGCGCGACGCGCTGCGCGACTTGCCCGCATGAAGCGCTTTCTCGATCTCGCGGACTTCGAGCGCGACGAGGTGCTCTCGCTCCTGGAGCTCGCGCGGCGCCTGGAGAAGCAGCCCGAGCCGCGCGCACTGGCCGGCCGGATCCTCGGCCTGCTGTTCTTCAATCCGTCGCTGCGCACGCTCGCGTCCTTTCAGGCCGCCATGGCACGCCTCGGCGGCAACTCGTTCGTCATCACCGCGGGCCAAGGCAGCTGGCAACTCGAGACCCGCCCGGGGGTGGTGATGGACGGCGCGGCCGCCGAGCACGTGCGCGAGGGCATCCCGGCGCTCGGCGCCTATTGCGACGCGCTCGGCATCCGCGCCTTCGCCGCAGGCAAGGACCTGGCGAGCGATCTGGCGGAGACCACCTTCAACGCCATGGCGAGCCTCATCGACAAGCCGCTCATCAATCTCGAGTCCGCGGTCAACCATCCCTGCCAGGCGCTCGCCGACTGGAAGACGCTGGATGACCTCGCGGTGCCGCGCGCCGGGCGCTTCGTGCTGTCGTGGGCCTACCACCCGCGCGCCCTGCCGCTGGCGGTGCCGGCGGCGGCGCTGCACATGGCGGCGCTGCGCGGCATGGAAGTCATCGTGCTGCGTCCGGAGGGCTTCGCGCTTCCCGCTGCCATCATGGAACGCGCGCGGCGTGCGGCGGCGGCTTCCGGCGGCTCGGTGCGCGAGACCGCCGAGCGCGAGGACGCGCTCGCCGGCGCCGAGGTCCTGTATGTAAAGGAGTGGGGCGCGAGCGCCTGCTACGGCGATACGGAAGCGGATGCGCGCCTGCGCAGCACCCTGACCGGCTGGTGCGTGCGCGATGACTGGTTCACGATCACCGCGCCCGAGTGCCGCGTGATGCACTGCCTGCCGGTGCGACGCAATACCGCCATCGCCGACGAGGTGCTCGATTCCGCGCGCAGCGTGGTGCAGCGCGAGGCCTACAACCGTCTGCCGGTGCAGATGGCCGTGCTCCATCAGATGCTCAAGCCCTAAAGGGTAAGCGAAGATCCGACATGATCATGCACAGAAGCGATCAGGCTCTCGCCATCCGCGCCCTCAGGAGCGCCGCGCCCTACATCCGCATGTACAAGGGCAAGACCTTCGTCGTGAAGGCGGGAGGCGGGGTGTTTGCCGACCCGCAGGCGACGCGCTCGCTGGTGGAGCAGATCGCGATCCTGCACCACTTCGGCGTGCGCGTGGTGCTGGTACACGGCGGCGGGCCGCAGCTCACCGAGCTGGCGGAAGCGCTCGGTGTGCCGACGCGCCTGGTGGACGGGCGGCGCATCACCGACCAGCGCTCGATCGAGGTGAGCGCGATGGTGCTCAACGGCCTGATCAACACCCGCGTGCTCGGCATGTGCCGCGACCTCAACATCGAGGCGGTCGGGATCAGCGGCGTGGATGCCGGCCTGGTACGGGCCCACAAGCGAGCACCGGTGAGACTCACCGCCGACGGCGAACTCATCGACTTCGGTTTCGTCGGCGACATCGACACGGTCGACACCACCGTGCTCAGAACGCTCCTCGACAACGGTCTCATGCCGGTGGTGAGCCCGCTGTCCGCGGACGAGTCCGGGACGCTGCTCAACATCAACGCCGACACCGTCGCGGCCGCGATCGGCGCGGCCCTGCAGGCGGAGAAGCTGATCCTGTGCACCGGCGCGCCCGGGATTCTCGGCAGCATCGATGACCCGCGCTCACTCATCTCCTATACCGACCTCAACGGACTGAAGCGGCTGCGCGAGGAGGGTCGCATCGCCGCCGGCATGCTGCCCAAGGCCAAGGCCATCGAGGACGCCATCCGCGGCGGCGTACGCCGGGTGCACGTGGTGTCGTACCAGTCTGCGGAGGGGATCCTGGGGGAGGTATTCACCAACGAGGGCACCGGCACGCTGATCGTCGCCGATGTCAACGCACTCACGCCCGCCGAGCAGCAGAGCACGCCATGACGCGGCTGTGGGACAAGGGCACGCCGCTCGATGAGCAGGTGCTGCATTACACCGCGGGCGAGGACTACGCGCTGGATGAGCGCCTGGTGCGCCACGACGTGCGCGCCTCGATCGCGCATGCGCAGATGCTGCACGCGCAGGGCCTGTTGACGCACGAGGACTTCACGGCGATCCGCGCGGCCTTAACCGCGCTGGCGGACGAGCACGCGCGCGGGGAGTGGCGCATCGAGCTCGCCGACGAGGACGGCCAGACGGCACTCGAGCGGCGCCTGACCGAGCGCATCGGTGCCGCCGGCGCCCGCATCCACCTCGGGCGCTCGCGCAACGACCAGGTGCTCACCGCCATCCGCCTGTATCTGCGCGAAGCCATTGAGGCGTTGGGGAGCGGTGCGCTCGCGGTTGCGGATGCGCTCGAGCAGCTCGCGGCACGCGAGCAGGGCACGGCGCTCCCGGGCTACACCCACCAGCAGCAGGCCATGCCGAGCTCGGTGCCGCTGTGGGCAGGAGGTTTTGCGGCGGAGCTGCGCGACGACGCAGCCGGCCTCGGCGAGGTGCGCCGCCGTATCGACAAGAGCCCGCTGGGCTCGGCGGCGGGCTACGGCACCCCGGGGCTCCCCATCGACCGTGAAGCGACCCGCGCCAGCCTCGGATTCGCCACCGTGCACCAGCCCGTCACCGCGGTACAACTCTCGCGCGGCAAGGCCGAGGCGCAGCTGTTGCTCGAGATCACGCTGCTGCTGCAGGACCTCGGGCGCTTCGCCGCCGACGTGCTGCTGTTCGCCACCTTCGAGTTCGGCTTCGTCACGCTGCCGGAAGGCTTCAGCACCGGCTCCTCGATCATGCCGCAGAAGCGCAACCCGGATGTGTTCGAGCTGATCCGCGGCCGCTCCGCCAGCGCGCAGGCGTGTCTGGCGGAGGTCCTCGGCGTGTGCGCGAAGCTCCCCTCCGGCTACCACCGCGACCTGCAGCTGCTGAAGTTCCCGCTGTTTCGCGCCATCGACCTGGCTCTCGAGACCCTCGCCATCCTGCCGCCGGCGATCGAGGCGCTGCAGTTCCGGCGCGAAGCCATCCGGCTCGATCCCGCGATTCACGCCGCCGAAGAGGCCAACCGCCTGGTGGTCACGCAGGGCATCCCGTTTCGCGAGGCCTACCAGCGCGTGGCCGCGAAACTGAAGGGTTAGCCGCCGCACGCTCAAGCTGCAGCCCGCCGCGGCGGCGCGGGTTGCAAGCGCCCGCCTCGCGGTGCAGGCTGGCAGCGCAATCAGGGAACGACGATGACCAAGGTGTTGGGAATCTCCGGGAGCCTGCGTCGCGGCTCTTACAACAGTGCGCTGCTGCGCGCCGCCGTGCGTCTCATGCCCGAGGGAGCGATGCTGGAGGTCGCCAGCCTGCGCGGCATCCCGCTCTACGACGGCGATGTCGAGGCACAGGGTATCCCCGCCGCGGTGAGCCAGCTGAAGGAGGCGATCGTCGCCGCCGACGGTGTGCTGCTGGCCACCCCGGAATACAACAACAGCATCCCCGGAGTGTTCAAGAACACGATCGACTGGCTGTCGCGGCCGTCGTCGGACATCAAGCGGGTGTTCGGCGGCCGGCATTTCGCGATCATGGGAGCCTCGCCCGGGGGCTTCGGCACCACCCTCAGCCAGGCCGCCTGGCTGCCGGTGATGCGCACGCTCGGCACGCAGACCTGGTTCGGCGGGCGACTGCTGGTCGCGCGCGCCGCCGGCGTGTTCGATGAAGGAGGGAGCCTGAAGGACGCCACCGTGGAAGAGCAGCTGAAGCAGTTTCTCGCCGGCTACGTGACCTTCCTGCGGCGGCCAGGCAGGACTTGAGCGCAGCGACGATCGGCGCGCGCGGTGACGCTCAGGCGAGGTTCATGACGGCCGCCAGCTGGCCGGCCTGCTCGCCGACGATCAGGTGCAGCACCCCGGGCGCCGCCTTCATGACGGCTAGCACCCCGGCGCGCTTCGCCGCCGCCTCATCGAAACGACCCGGGTCGGCGAGCCCGATGCGCAGGCGCGTGTGGGCGACCGCCTGCAGCTCGCGCACGTTGGCGCGCTCACCGAGCGCCGCCAGAAGCCGCGCCGCCGTCGCGCGCAGCGCGGGGTCGGGAGCGGCCGCGGCAGCGCTCGCCGTGCCGCGCACTGCGGGTGCCGGCGCGGGGACGGCGCCGGCAGTTGCGCCTGAGGCACGCAGGTAGTCTTCCATGTTGGTCTTCAGGTGCTCGGAGAGCGTCCCGAACACTGCCTGCACGCCCTTGCCGACACGCATGACCCCGCTCGCACCGAGCGCGGCGAGGGCGCGCTCATCGACCAGCGCGGGATCCCTCACTGCAACCCGCAACCGCGTGATGCACGCGTCGAGGCTCGCGATGTTGTCGCCGCCGCCGAAGGCGAGCACCAGGTCACGTGCGCGGTTATCGCCCGCTGCGGGCGCGGCGGCCGGCGCCGCCGCGACGCCCTCCTCGCGGCCGGGGGTCTTGAGGTCGAGCCAGCGGATGGCGAAGCGGAAAACCACGTAATAGATGACCGCATAGACGGGGCCGAGAACCAGCACCAGCCACCAGTTCTGCGCGAATCTGCCCAATACGTTGAAGACCAGGAAGTCGATGCCACCTTGCGAAAAAGTGAAGCCCATGTGCATGCCGAGCGTGTTGGCCAGGAACTGCGTCGAGGCCGCGAGCGCCGCGTGCACCACGTACAGCAGCGGCGCGACGAACAGGAATGCGAACTCGATCGGCTCGGTGATTCCGGTGAGGAACGAGGTCAGTGCCGCCGAGATCATGATCCCGCCGACCGCGACCCGGTTCTCGGGGCTCGCGGCGTGCCACATCGCAACGGCGGCCGCGGGCAGCCCGAACATCTTGAAAAGGAAAGCGCCGGCGAGGATTCCCGCCGTGGGATCGCCGGCAAAGAAGCGGTTGATGTCGCCGTGCACCACCGTGCCGCTCGCGTCCGTGTAAGCACCCATCTCGAAGAAGAACGGCACGTTCCAGATGTGGTGCAGACCGAACGGGATCAGCAGCCGCTCGACGAAGCCGTAGACGGTCGCGGCCGTGCGCGGATTGGAGACCGCCGCCCAGTGCGAGAAGGTGTCGATGCCGTGCTGGATGGGCGGCCAGATCGCCGACAGCACCACGCCTGCCAACCCCGCAGCGAGCGCCGTGACGATCGGCACGGAGCGCTTGCCGGAGAAGAACGCGAGGTATGGCGGCAGGGTGCTGCGGTAGAAGCGCTTGAACATCGTCGCGGCGATGGCGCCGACGAGGATGCCGCCGAAGACGCCGGTCTGCATCGACTTGATTCCCATGATGGTCACGGGCGCGATGCCCCAGACACCGGCCATCACGCCGAGAATCGCGAGCAGCACCACGTAGCCGACCACCGCCGAAATCGCGGCGACACCATCATTCTCGGTGAGGCCCACCGCGACGCCGACCGCGAAGATCAGCGGCAGGTTGCCGAACACCACGTCGCCGGAGGCCTTCATGAGGGCCGACACGACCGGCGGGATCCACTCGAAGTGCGCCGCGCCGATACCGAGCAGCAGGCCCGCGACCGGCAGCACCGCCACCGGAATCATCAGCGACCGGCCGATCTTCTGCAGGACTACGAACGCGTCTTTGAACACAACTCCCCCTCGAGGCGCTTCAGCTGCCGCCGAACTGCGCGAGCCGCGCGCGAACCTCACCCGCGGTGCCCAAGCCCGCCACCTCGCGCGCCAGATCCTGGCAGTCGCGCAGCGACAGCCGGCGCACCAGCGCCTTGACGGCCGCGATCGCCGGCACCGGCACGGACAGCTCGTCGACTCCGATGCCGAGCAGCACCGGCACCGCCAGGGGCTCCGCGGCCATTCCGCCGCACACGCCGACCCATTTGCCGTGGCGGTGCGCGGCTTCCACGGTGAGACTGATCAGCCTGAGAACCGCCGGGTGCAGCGCGTCGGCCTGCGGCGCGAGCTGCGGGTGGCCGCGGTCCATCGCCAGCGTGTACTGGGTCAGATCGTTGGTGCCGATCGAAAAGAAGTCCACCTCGCGCGCCAGATGCTCCGCGATGAGCGCCGCGGACGGCACCTCGATCATCACGCCCACGCGCACCGAGCCGCCGCTGGCCCGTTGCTCCTCGTCGAGGATGCGGCGCGCCGCGCGCAGCTCATCGAGCGTCGCGATCATGGGAAACATCACGTGAATGTCACTGAGGGCGGCTGCCTGGAGAATCGCCCGCAGCTGGCTGCGCAGCAGATCGGGCCGCGCCAGGCTCACGCGGATACCGCGCAGACCGAGAAACGGATTCTCCTCCGGCGGCAGCGGCAGATACGGCAGGGGCTTGTCGCCGCCGATGTCCAGGGTGCGGATGACGAGCCGGCGCTCGCGGCCCAGGGCGGCCGCGACCGCACGGTAGACGTCGGCCTGCTCGCGCTCCTCGGGCGCGGTATCGCGGTCCAGGAACAGAAGCTCCGAGCGCAGCAGTCCCACAGCTTCGCCCCCCTGGGCGACGGCGGCGACGGCTTCCTCGGTGGTGCCGATGTTGGCGGCAATCTCGATGCGATGCCCGTCGGTCGTCGCAGCCGGCTCGCTCGCCGCCGCCCGCTCACGGTGGCGCTGTGCGGCGAGGCGCTCCATCACCGCCCGCGCCGCGGCAACCTCGGTGTCGTTGGGTCGCTCGAGCACGGTGCCGGCCGTGCCGTCGAGCAGGACCGCGGTGCCGTCCTCGATCTCGAGCGCGGCGCGATCGACGCCGCAGACGGCGGGCAGCCCTAGAGCGCGGGCGAGGATCGCCGCGTGGCTCGTGGGTCCGCCGCCGGTGGTGCACAGGCCCAGCACCTTGCCCGCATCGAGGGAGGCGGTCTCGCTCGGCGTCAGCTCATCGGCGATCAGGATGGAGCCGGGTGCAAACTGGAGTGGCGCGGTCGTCACGCCGGCCAAGAGGCCCAGCACCCGGCCGCCGATGTCCCGGACGTCCGCGGCGCGCTCGCGCAGCAGCGCGCTCGCGAGCGCCTCGAGGCGTGCGGCGTAGCTCGAATAGGCCTCCCGCCACGCGTACCCGGCACTGCGCCCGCCGGCAAGCCCGGCCACGGCGAGATCGATCAGCTCCGGATCGGCGAGCAGCTCGAGGTGGGCATCCAGGATGCGGGACGCGGCCCCCGAGTTGGCCGACCGCTGTCCGCTGATCTGTTGCCGGGCGCGCTCGAGCGCGACGTCGAGGTGTGCGCGCTCGCGCTCGACGCCTGCGCCCTGCTCCGCCACGCTGATCGCGGTGCGGCGCACCTGCGCGACCTTGCCCAGGGCAACTCCCGGCGATGCGCTCACACCCGCAAGCTTGCGGGGGTCGGTCGGAGCCGCTGCGCCCATCGCGCGCGCCGCCGCTGCCGCCGGCACGGGGCCTGCGCCCGGCACGGGGCCTGCGCCCGGCACCGCACTCTCGCCCGCGGCTTGCGATTCGCCCGACCCGGAAGCGAGCAGCTCCGCTAGGGCGCTGACCGCAGCCGCGGCATCGGGACCTGCGGCACTCACGCGGATCGCATCGTTCGGGCTGGTGGCGAGCAGCAGGATGGCCGTGACCGACTTGGCATTGGCGGTTTCTGCGCCGCGCAGCAAACGGATGTCCGAGCGGAACTTCTTGGCCGCGGCGGCGAAGACCGCCGCCGGCCTGGCATGCAACCCCTGGCGGTTGGGCAAGCGGATGTCCGCCGAAACGGCGGTTGCCTCGCTCGCCGGCGTGCCCTCGACGGGGGCGCCCGCGGCGGCGAGCTCGACACTCAGGATGATGCTGCGGCCGGCATCGACGAGGCCGGTGGCCACGGTCATCCCGCGGACGCGCTCGCGGTTCGTCACCAGCACTTGCGTGAGCAGGCTCGGCGCCGAGCGCGCGATGAGATCCGCGTCGAAGGAGATCAGCGGCTGTCCGGCCGCCACGCGATCGCCTTGGCTCACGCGCGCCGTGAAACCCTTGCCGTTCAGACCGATCGTGTCGACGCCGATGTGAACCAGAACTTCGAGCCCCTCGGCGGTCGTGATCGCCAGCGCATGGGCGGCGCGGTGTAACAGCGTGACGAGCCCGGCAGCCGGCGCCAGTACCTCGCAGGAGGTCGGGTCGATCGAGACCCCGTCGCCCACCGTGCGCTGCGCGAACACCGGGTCCGGGACGCGCTCGAGGGGCACGAGGATTCCGGACAGCGGCGCGAGCAGGCCGATCCGTGCAGGCACGGCGCTCATGGGGTGGCCGGCGGCGCGTCCGGCTGCGCCCGCGGCGCCGCGCGGGCAAACGCCGGCAGCGCCTCCAGGTGTGCGCAGATCGCGCGCAGCGCCGGGTAGGGCTCAACGTCGAGCTGGCAGCGGTGCGCGTTGTACATCTGCGGCACGATGCACAGGTCGGCGAGCGTGACCTCACTGCCGAACATGTGCCGGCCGTCGCCGCTGGTGTGCTGCACCCGCTGCTCCAGCGCCTTGAACCCCAAGCCGATCCACTCACGCAGCCAGGTATTCACGGCGTTCTCGTCGGCGTGAAAGCTCGAGCGCAGGTAGTTCAGCACCCGCAAGTTGCCGAGCGGGTGAATATCGCAGGCGATGCTGAGCGCGAGCGAGCGCACCTGCGCGCGGTCCGCGGCAGGACCCGGTAACAGCGGCGGCTGCGGGTGGGTTTCCTCCAGGTACTCGATGATCGCGAGCGACTGCGTGATGGTGGTGTCGCCCTCGGCCAGCACCGGTATCAGTCCCTGCGGATTGAGGGCGCGAAATTCCGGCGTGTGCTGGGCATTCGCCGGCGAGCGCAGATCCACCGGCGCCGTCTGCCAGGGGATGCCCTTGAGATTGAGTGCGATGCGCACGCGGTAGGCCGCGGAGCTTCGATAATAGTGGTAGAGCTTCATGGCACTCCCATCAGCTGGCCGCTCAGTGCGTTGCGCTGGCAGCAATGGTGTTGCGCAGCACCTCGAGTCCCTCGATGCCGCCTTCCAGCCGGTCGCCGGGCTTCACGGCACCGACACCGGATGGCGTGCCGGTGAAAATGAGATCGCCGGCTTTGAGCTCGAACAGCGTCGACAGCTCCGCGATGATGTGCGGCACGTTCCACAACATCTGACTCACGTCCGACTCCTGGCGCAGCTCGCCGTTGACACTGAGCCAGATGCGCCCCCGCGACACCTCGCCCAGCGCAGCCGGGCGGATCGCGGCAACCGGTGCCGAACAGTCAAAGCCCTTGGCGGCATCCCACGGCTGGCCGCGCTGTTTGGCGGCGTGCTGCAGATCGCGCCGTGTCAGATCATTGCCCGCCGCGTAGCCAAACACGTGCTCCAGTGCACGCGGACCGGGGATGTCGCGGCCGCCGCGGCCGATCGCCACCACCAGCTCGATCTCATGGTGGAAGTTGGCAGTGCGGGGCGGATAGGCGACGGCGGCGCCGTTGGCCACCACCGCGTCCGCGGGTTTCATGAAGAACACCGGCGGCTCGTGCTGCGGGTCGGCTCCCATCTCGCGGACGTGGTCGGCGTAATTGCGGCCGACGCAGTAGATGCGGTGCACCGGAAAGCGCCGGCGGCTGGCGGCCACGGCCACGCTCGGCGCCTCGGGCGGCGGCAAGGCAAACTGGGGTCTCACACTCGAGCTCCGGACTTGAAGCGGTGGTGCAGATTGCCACTGTGCAAACGGCTAGACTAGCGCCGATGAGCATCTGGCGCGCCAGCATCACTCCCGAGGCTCTCACCGAGCGAGGCAGCCGGAGCCTGCCCGGATACCTCGGCATCCGCATCACCGAGATCGGCCCGGACTTTCTGCGCGCAACCATGCCGGTGAACGAGCACACCCACCAGCCCTTCGGCGTGCTGCACGGCGGTGCCTCGGTCGCGCTCGCGGAAACGGTCGGCAGTCTCGCCTCGATGATGTGCGTGGATACGCAGCAGTCGATGTGCCTGGGGCAGGAGATCAACGCCAATCACCTGCGGGCCGTATCCACGGGCACGGTCACCGCCACCGCCCGCCCGTTTCACCTGGGCGGGCGCAGCCACGTCTGGCACATCGAGATCCGCGATGAGAGCGAGCGCCTGGTGTGTGTCTCGCGCCTCACGATGGCCGTGGTGGAGCGCCGGCCGCAGACCGCGGCGCCCCAGTGAGGTGAGTCATGTCAGACCCGAGTCCGCAGATGACCGCCGCCGCACCCCAGGTCGACCAGTCGCTCGTCAGCTACACCCACGTGATGTACGCGCTGCACTCGCTGGCGGTGTTCATCGGCGTCACCACCTTCCACACCATCGTCGGCAGTTTCATCGGCAGCCTGCCGTCGATCGTCGCGGTGGTCATGAACTACGTGCGCCGCTCGGCGACGCACGGCAGCTTCCTCGAGTCGCATTTCCGCTGGCAGCTGCGGACCTTCTGGTTCGCGGTGCTGTGGGCGTGCCTGTCGGCGCTGGTCATGCTGACCATCATCGGCATCCCGGCGGCTCTGCTCGGCCTGTTTGCGCTGGCGATCTGGATCGTCTACCGCCTGGTGCGCGGCTGGCTCGCGCTGCGCGACAAGAAGCCGCTGCCCGTGCCCGTGTCCGTATGAAGCGGGCAAGCTGGCTGCTCGCGGGCGGCGCCGCACTGCTGCTGGCGGGCTGCGGCCAGAAGGGCGCCCTGTATCTGCCGGACAAGAGCGCCCAGGTAGTCACGACTGCGGCGGCCCCGCCGGAGCCGTCACAGTCCACCCCGGCGCCGTCGACCCCGGCGAGCGCTGCGCCGCAGAAGCCAACCGACAAGAACGACGACTCTCAGACGCCGAAATAGCGACCCTCAAGTGCGGCGCACCAGGCCGCTCAGCGGCCTCGCCGCGCTGCTGTCAGGAAACACCGTTCGCTCGAGCTCGCGCGGCGGCACCAGCAGATGCTCCTGCAGCAATCCCTTGAGCACCGAGCGCAGGTCGAGCGTGGGTGCGAGATCCCGCCCCTGATACAGGGCGCGCCGAGCCCGAAGCGGTTGGCGGCAATGGCGGATGTGAGCGACTCGCGCATGCGGCCTATAGCGCGCCAGGTGGCCCGGCGGTTGACCCGCGGTGCGGGACTTGTGACCGGCGCCCTCCGCTATACTCGCGGCCCGCTTCAGTTTCGACCCCTGCATGACGCGCTCCCCGGACCTGGTTCTCGTCGACGGCTCTTCTTATGTCTACCGGGCGTTTCACGCCCTGCCGCCGCTGTCCAACTCGCGCGGCGAGCCGACCGGAGCGGTGCTCGGGGTGCTCAACATGCTGCTGAAGTTTCTCAAGGACTATCAGCCGCGCCGCATTGCCGTCGTGTTCGATGCGCCGGGCAAGACCTTCCGCGATGAGCTGTTCACCGAGTACAAGGCGCACCGCCCCCTGATGCCCGATGACCTGCGCGCACAGATCGAGCCGCTGCTGCAGATCATCAAGGCGCAGGGGCTGCCGCTGCTGCGCGTGCCGGGCGTGGAAGCGGACGATGTGATCGGCACTCTCGCCCGGCGCGCCGCGCAGGCCGGACAGACGGTGCTCATCTCCACCGGCGACAAGGACATGGCGCAGCTGGTCGACGGCTCGATCACTCTCATCAACACCATGAACAACGCGGTGCTCGACCGCGACGGGGTCAAGGCGAAGTTCGACGTCTACCCCGAGCAGATCGTCGATTACCTGGCACTGGTGGGCGACAGCTCCGACAACATCCCGGGCATCGACAAGGTGGGGCCGAAAACCGCCGCGAGGCTCCTGCAGCAGTACGGCGGCCTCGATGAGCTGATCGCGCACGTGGCGGAAGTGCCCGGCAAGGTGGGCGAGAACCTGCGCACCGGTCTCGCGACGCTCGAGCTGTCGCGCCGGCTCGCGACCATCAGGGCTGACCTGGCGCTGCCGCTGTCGGTCGAGGAGCTGGCGCCGGGCCCGCCGGACAGCGCGCGCCTGCGCGAGCTGTACACGCGCTACGAGCTGCGCGCCCTGCTGCGGCAACTCGAAGGCGGCGATGCAGTGGCGGACGGCGCCGCGACCTCCGTGACACACAGCCCGCCGGCGCCCCCCGCAGCGCCGGGTGCCGCAGCCGCCGTGCCGCCGGCGGGCGCTGTGCCATCCGGCGCGAGTGCGGGGCCCGCCGACATCGCCCGCCGCTACGAAACCGTGACCCGCTGGGAAGATCTGGAGCGCTGGCTCGCGGCGGTGCGTGCGGCGGAGCTGTTCGCCTTCGACACCGAGACCACCAGCCTCGACTACATGCAGGCTGAAATCGTCGGCGTGTCCTTGTGCGTCGAGCCGGGCGTGGCCGCCTACGTACCCCTGCGTCACGTGTACCCGGGCGCGCCCGATCAGCTCGATCGCGAGCGCGTGCTCGCGGCGCTCAAGCCCATCCTCGAGGATCCCGCGCGCGGCAAGGTCGGGCACAATCTCAAGTACGACGCGCACGTGCTGGCGAACGCCGGCATCACGCTCGCCGGCATGCGCTTCGACAGCATGCTCGAGTCCTACGTATGGAACAGCGTCGCAACCAATCACGACCTGGACTCGGACGCCCAGCGCTATCTCGGCCTCACCACCATCAGCTACGAGGACGTCGCCGGCAAAGGCGCGAAACAGCTCAGCTTCGACCAGGTGCCGCTGGAGCGCGCCGGCGAGTATGCGGCCGAAGATGCGGACGTGACGCTGCGCCTGCACGGGGCGCTGTGGCCGCAGCTGCAGGGCGTGCCGGCGCTGGCGCGCCTGTACCTGGAATGCGAGCAGCCGCTGGTGCCGGTGCTGGTCGGCATGGAACATCGCGGCGTGCTGGTGGATCGCGAGCAACTGCGCGCACAGAGCCGCGAGTTCGCGCGCCAGCTGCAGGAGCTGCTGCTGCAGGCGCACCGCGAGGCCGGCCACGAATTCAACATCGAGTCCCCCAAGCAGCTGCAGCAGATCCTGTTCGAGCGGCTGCAGCTGCCGGTGCGGCGCAAGACCCCGACCGGACAGCCCTCGACGGCCGAGGACGTGCTGGAAGAGCTCGCCGGGAGCTACGCGCTTCCCAGGATCGTGCTCGAGTACCGCGCGCTCGCCAAGCTCAAGTCCACTTACACCGATAAGCTCCCGGAGCAGGTGAACGAGCGCACCGGGCGCATTCACACCAACTATGCCCAGGCGGTCGCCGCCACCGGGCGGCTGTCCTCCGTCGATCCCAACCTGCAGAACATACCGGTGCGCCGCCCCGAGGGGCGGCGCATCCGCCAGGCGTTCATCGCGCCCCCGGGCTACCTGCTGCTGGCGGCCGACTACTCGCAGATCGAGTTGCGCATCATGGCGCATCTCTCGGGCGATGAAGGTCTGCGCGCGGCGTTCGCCGAGGATCGCGACGTGCACCGGGCGACGGCCGCGGAGGTGTTTGGCGTCAGCCTGGAAGCGGTCACCGCCGATCACCGTCGCACCGCCAAGGTCATCAACTTCGGCCTCATCTACGGCATGTCGCCGTTCGGCCTGGCACGCAACCTCGGCATCGAGCGCGGCGCCGCGCAGCAGTATGTGGAGCGCTATTTCCAGCGCTATCCGGGCGTGAAGCGCTTCATGGACGAGACACGCGCGCAGGCGCGGCAGATCGGCTACGTCGAGACGGTGTTCGGCCGGCGGCTGTACCTGCCCGACATCCGCTCGGGCAACACGCAGCTGCGCCAGTACGCCGAGCGCAGCGCGATCAACGCGCCGATGCAGGGCACGGCGGCCGACATCATCAAGCGCGCCATGATCACCCTCGATGCCTGGTGCAGCCGCGCGGACGCCCCGGCGCGACTCATCATGCAGGTGCACGACGAGCTGGTGCTCGAAGTGCGCGCGGACGCGGTTGAGCAGGTGAGCACGGCCGTGCGCGAGCGGATGGTGAACGCGGCCTCACTCAGCGTGCCGCTGCGCGTGGACGTGGGAACGGGTGCCAACTGGGACGAGGCGCACTGACGCGCGCGTTTCTGTCAACCGGCCCGCGCTACCGAACTTCTCACCGGCGCACCAGTCATTCCAACTCCGGCAACTCAGTGCACCTGTCGCCGTGCGGCAACAGTGAGCAACACCTGCCGGCACCTGTTATGGATGATGTTATGGATCACGGAGGTGCAGCCATGCGAAGGATTCTGCTCATCACGGTTCTGACACTCGCCGCCGGCGCCGCCAGGGCCGACGACGGACTGCTGTACGTGGGCGCGGGCATCTCGAAGAACAAAGTCCAGGGCATCACCAATGCCGGCGTGCCCTTTGCCGATATCGACAAGACCTCGTGGAAAGTGCTGGCCGGCGTTCGGCCGATCAAGCTGTTTGCAGTGGAGGCGGACTACCTGGATCTGGGCAGCCGGACCGACACCTTCATCGCCCAGGCCAGCACGCACTCGGACGCGAAGGCCTACGCGGGCTACGTGGTGGGCTTCCTGCCTCTTCCGGTGCCCTTCCTCGACGTGTTCGGCAAGGCGGGCCTGTCGCGCTGGAAGTTGAACGGAAGCGCGGGCAGCACCGTATCCCCACCCCCGGGCTTCTTCGCATTCTCGGATCAGGGCACCGAATTCGCCTGGGGCGCCGGGGCGCAGGCGCATATCGGCAACATCGGCGGGCGCCTCGAGTACGAGCGCTTCCGCATCCCGAACACCGATGACGCCCGGGTTTTCTCGCTCTCGGTATTTATGAACCTCTTCTAGCCGAGCCATATCTGTGGCGAGGATGATACAAGCTCTTGATCAAACTTATGATTTGAAAAGATATTTTTTCTGAACCGGTGCGGAACTCGCAGACGAGTCTCACGTCCAACCTAACGAGTGCATCGCACTCCCCGCTTCCCTCCCTGAGCGGGTAAAACCCGGTTCAAGAGACCTGTGCCGGGTTAGTCTGCCCCGGCGGTTTCACAACCGCCGGGGTTTTTTATTGCCCCGTATTGTCTCTTCCGATCGGACGTGCGAGCCACGCCGCAAGCGTGTCCTGGGCCTGCACCACGCCCGTCCCCTTCAGCGCCGAAAACAATTGCGCCGTCGCGCGGTCGCCCAGTGTAGCCGTCGCGGCGCGCAGCACGGACGCCGCCTCGCCGTGGTTGAGCTTGTCGGCCTTGGAGAGCAGCACGTGCACGCGGTGCCCCGGCAACACCCATGCGAGCAGACCTTCGTCTGCCGGGGTAAGGCCGCGCCGTGAATCGACGATCACGAACAGCCCCCGGAGCGATCCGCGCGTGCGCAGCGCATCGATGAGCGGCGGCCACGCGCGCCGCTCGACTTGCGGGACGTTCGCGTAGCCGTATCCGGGCATGTCGACCAGTCGCTGCAGCGGTGCCAGCTCGAAAAAGTTGAGCAGGCGCGTGCGGCCCGGCGTCTTGCTGGTGCGCGCCAGTGCGCGGCGCTGAGCAATGGCATTGATGGCGCTCGACTTGCCGACATTGGAGCGCCCCGCGAAGGCGACCTCGGCGCCGGCATCCGGTGGAAACTGGGCCGGCGCGGCCGCGCTGATCAGAAACCGCGCCGCGTCAAACCGGCTCATGCTTTCAAGGGGTAACAAAGCGCTGGCACGTCCGTAGTGTACAATTCGGCGCCCTCGCATCGCGGACCCAGGCCGGAAAGAAACAATGCCGCACAGTCTGAAAGTCGGTTGGATGGGGCTCACCGCCGCGGCGGGGACGCTGCTGTGTTCGGCGCCCTTGAGCGTGGCGCAAAGCAGTCCTGCCGAGCCAACCCGTGCCGCCGCGCCGGGGGCCGCGGCAACTCCCGAGTTGCCCTTCACCCATGGCACGATCGCCAACGGCGCCACCAAGTCTGCGGTGTGCTCCGCCTGTCACGGCCCGAATGGCAACAGCGTGAATCCCGACTGGCCGCGACTGGCCGGCCAGAGTGCCGTCTACGCCGCCGAGCAGTTGCGGCTGTTCCGTTCCGGCCTACGTGCCAACCCGGTGATGCAGCCGCTCGCCGCCACGCTCAGCGATCAGGACATCAACGATCTCGCGGTCTACTACGAGGCCCAGACACCCACGGGGCTGGAGGCCGACCCTTCGTACTGGCAGGGTGGTCAGGCGCTCTATGTGCGCGGCGACCGCGCTCGGGAGGTGCCGGCGTGCATCGCCTGTCATGGTCCGGTGGGACGCGGCAATCTCGCGGCCGGATACCCCGCCCTGCGCGCGCAGCAGTCGGTCTACGTGGTGAAGCAGCTGAACGACTACGCGAGCGGTGCGCGCTACGGCGGGCCCAATCCGCTGCAGGCGAGCCGCAACGGCACGATGATGTTTACGGTCGCCAAACGCCTCACCCCCGAGCAGATCCGCGACGTGGCCTCCTACGTGCAGGGTATGCGCTGATTCGAGGATGCACATGATCCGTACGCTCGCCCTGGTGGCCCTGCTGGCGTTGTGCGCTTGCGCACGGCAGGAGCCCACGCCGCCGCCCCCCGCACCAGCACCCGCGCCCGCTGCGGCGGCCAACACGCAATCCCCGCCATTGCCCCAGACCGGGGCCGTGCCCGCTCCCGCCGGCGCCGCTCAGAACGAGACCCAGCAGGCCACCGCCTCCCAGGAGTCGGTCGAAACGGAAGGCGAGCGACCGGCGCGCAGCGACACCTCGCTCGAGAAGATTGCGGAGCTGCCGGCCGGGGCGCAGCTGCCGGACGGCAAATGGCAGCCGGGCGTGAACTACCAGCCACTCGTTCCCGCGCAACCCACCAGCGTCGCGCCCGGCAAGGTGGAAGTGATCGAGGTGTTCTGGCTCGCCTGCCCGCACTGCTACGCGCTCGAGCCGTTCATCCGGAACTGGCTCAAGACCAAGCCCGCCTATGTCGAGTTCATGCGCGTGCCGGTGATGTGGGGCCCGGTGCACCGCGCGCACGCGCGCCTCTACTACACCTTCGAGGCGTTGGGACGCGACGACCTGGTCAGCAAGGCGATGGACACGATCTCGACGCAGCACACCACGCTCGCCGGGAACAGCGAGGAGGAGTCCTTCCGGGTCGAACAGAGTTTCGCCGCGCGCAACGGCGTCAGCGCCGATGACTTCGCCAAGGCTTACAACTCCTTCACCGTCAGCTCCAACGTCCAGCGCGCCGAGCAGCTCACGCAGCGCTATCACGTCGAAGGCGTACCGTTGATGGTCGTGAACGGCAAGTACACCACCGATCTTTCCAAGGCCGGCAGCGATGCCAAGCTGATCGAGCTGGTCAACGACCTGGTCGCAGCCGAGCATCGCCGCTGACACAGTCCCTGTGAGGCGGTCGGCGGACGCTGCGGACGCACACGCTTCACAACGCGATCGGTGGCGCGCCCGACTGGATTCGAACCAGCGACCTGCAGCTTCGGAGGCTGCCACTCTATCCAACTGAGCTACGGGCGCGTTGGGGCGGGCGATCATACGCGGCAGCGCCCGGAGCGTCTATTTACGAGGCAGGCGGTCGTACGGCTATACTTCGCGCCCCAGCCGGGCGTCTCCGAAAGCGGATGACATGAGCAAGCAGGATACCCATTTCTTCAACGTTTTCAGCCTGGTGATCGGCGTGCTGGTGGCGGTCGCGGTCGGCCTGTTCGCGCTGGCGCGCATAGTCGCCAGCCACACCCAGGACCTGCAGGTGCTCACCGAAGCCGACTACAGCAAGAACGTCGATGCGCGTATTCGCCCGCCGGTGCAGGAGGCGATCGCCGGGCGGGACAATTCGGCGCTCGCCATCAAGACGGCGGAGGCCGCGGGGGCGGGCAGTGCGGTCGCTGCCGCCATGCCGAAGAACGGTACCGAACTCTTCGATCAGACCTGCAGCGTCTGCCATGGACAGGGCATCGCCGGCGCGCCCAAGGCCGGGGACAAAGCCGCCTGGCGCGCACGCATCGCCGAGGGCAAGGCGATGCTCTACGAGCATGCCCTCAAGGGCTTTCAGGGCAGCGCGGGTGTGATGCCGCCCAAGGGCGGCCGGACCGACGCGCCGGACGAGCTCGTCAAGCAGGCCGTCGATCAGATGGTGCAGATGGCGCAGTAGCGCCGCCGTCGCGATCCAGGCAGCGCAACGGCACCGCCTCGCCCAGATGCGCGGCGCTGATGTCCGGGGCGCCCTCGAGATCGGCTATGGTGCGCGCCAGTCTCAGTACCCGCTGGCGCGCCCGGCCCGAGAGTCCCCAGCGTCGCATTGCCGCCTCGAGCAGCCGCTTCCCGGCCTCATCCACCGCACACCAGCGCTGCACCCCCGCATCCGTGAGGCGCGCATTGCACCGCTGCTGGCGGGCGAGTTGCCGGGCGCGCGCGCCGGCGATGCGGCCGGCGGCGTCGAGCGTGGTTGGCCCTGCACCCGTGGCGGAGTCGAATTCGCAGGCCGCCACCCGTGGGACCTCCACGTGCATGTCCAGCCGGTCGAGCAAGGGAGCGGAAATGCGGCCGCGATAGCGGCGCACCTCGGCCGGTGTGCAGCGGCACCCGCCCGCCGGATCTCCGAGCCGCCCGCACGGACAGGGGTTCATCGCGGCAATGAGCTGAAACGCCGCCGGATACTGGGTCTGCAGTGCGGCCCGCGACACGGCCACCACACCGGTCTCGAGCGGCTCGCGCAGCGCCTCCAGCACCCCCCGCTCGAACTCCGGCAACTCGTCCAGAAACAGCACGCCGTGGTGCGCGAGGCTGATCTCCCCGGGACGCGCGCGGGCGCCGCCCCCCACCAGCGCTGCCGCCGAGGCGGTGTGATGCGGGGCGCGGAACGGCCGCTCCCCGAGGCATTGCGGCGTGAAGCCCGCGGAGCTCACCGCGGCGACCTCGGCCACCTCCAGCGCCTCGGCATGCGTCAGGGGCGGCAGGAGTCCCGGCAGGCGCTGCGCCAGCATGCTCTTGCCCGATCCGGGCGGACCGATCATGAGCAGGCTGTGCCCTCCGGCCGCTGCGATGATGAGCGCACGCTTGGCCTGCAGCTGCCCGCGCACATCGGCCAGATCCAGCAGCACACTGCGCCCGGGCCCTTCGTCGGCGCCGCGCTGCGGCAGCGGGCAGGGCGACAGTGGCGCGGCGCCGGTGAGGTGCGCACACACCTCGAGCAGGTGACCCGCGGCGCGCACCTGCGCCGGTGCCACGACGCACGCCTCCGCGGCATTGGCGCGCGGCACCACCAGCTCGTGCCCGTGCCGCGCGGCATGCGCCGCCGCGAGCAACAGGCCGCGCACGGGCTTGAGCTCTCCGGTCAGACCGAGCTCGCCGTAGAACTCGCGGGCCACGCAAGTCCGGCAGGTGTCGGCCGGCGCGCGAATCTGACCGGATGCCAGCAGAATTCCGAGCGCGATCGGCAGGTCGAAGCGACCGCCCTCCTTGGGCAGATCCGCGGGCGCGAGACTCACCGTGATGCGGCCGGCGGGAAATTCGAAGCGCGAGTTGAGCAGCGCCGCGCGCACCCGCTCCTTGCTCTCCTTCACCACCATGGCGGGCAGGCCGACGATGCAGAAGACCGGCAGGCCGCTCGCGAGGCTCACTTCCACGTGCACCAGCGGTGCGTGCAGTCCCACCTGCGCACGGCAGGCGACCCGAGCCACAGCCATGATAGCCGGTGCGCGGTGCGAGGCGGGCGCAGCGCTAGGCCGGCGGACCCGGCGCGTCGCCGGCAGCGGAGCCGCCGCCCTCCAGGGCCGCGAGCCGCGCCTCGAGTGCTTCGAGCCGCGCCCGCGTGCGCTCGAGCACGCGCGTCTGGGCGTCGAACTCGTCCCGGCTCACCAGGTCGAGCTTGCTGAGGCGCTCGCGCAGCACCGCGCGGAAGTTGCTCTCGAGGTCCTGCTGCATGCTGCGCAGCGCCGGCGGTACGCGCTCGAGCAGACGGCGGGCGATCTCATCGATGCGGAATGAATCCATGGGTCATTAGCTTACGCGCCGCCGGTCGCGGGCGCAGCGGGTGTTTGTCACGCGATCGACCTGATACGGGCTGGCGTGAAGCGGCTGGTCGGTCTGCGGCGAGCGGGCATATGATCTGCAGGTGCGCCTATGGCCCTCGGGGGCCGGTTGTAGCTATGGTGTGACCCTTGGCGGGCTTAAGCCTGCGGCGGGTGTGACGGAGTTCAAGGGTCGCGCCGGGCGCCGGCGCCATACTTCACTGGCGGGAGGCCTTTTTATGTTGCGACTGCTACCCATTACCGCCCTGATTCTGGCCGGCGCGCTCACCGTCGCGCGGGCCGACGTGTACCGCTGGATCGATGAGCACGGCGAGCCGCATTACAGCGATGAGTGGGTGCCGGGATCGGTCATCATCAAGACGATCAAGCCGCACCCGTCGACTTTCACCTCCACGGCACGCGCCGCGAGCTCGAACAACCGCGTCTCCACCGACCTCAACGATCAGGCCAACGCCAAGGCGGTGCAGCAGGACGTGGCCAAGACACGCGACGTACAGTGCAAGGCGGCGAAGGACCGCTACACGAAGTCCGTCCAGTCGCGCCGCGTCTTCAAGGTGAACAAGGACGGCGAGCGTGAGGTCCTCTCCGACGAAGCCGCCGACGCCTACCGCGAGCAGGCGCGCAAGGACGTGCAGGACCTCTGCGGCAGCGTGCCCGCGTTCACTCCCGACCAGCCGATCCCCGAGCCGCAGCCCATACCCGAGCCCAAGGTCAATCCCGCCGAGGCGACTTCACGTTAGATCCGGCCGTATAGTGACGCCCGCGGCCGCTCCGGCCGCACGGGGGGCGGGCAAATGCGCGTAGGTTTTGTCGGGCTCGGCGCCATGGGCACGCACATGGCGCGCAATCTGTACCGTGCGGGCATGCTCGCCGCGGTCTGGAACCGCAGCGCCGAGAAGGCGCGCACGCTGGCGTCCGAACTCAACGTGGCCTCTCCCGCGACGCTCGAGCAGCTGGCCGGCGGCGTCGATGCGGTGGTGGCGTGCGTCTCGGCGGATGCGGACGTGCTCGAGGTGACGCGCGCCCTGGCGCCGGGAGTGAAGTCCGGCGCGCTGATGCTGGACTGCTCCACCATCGGCGCCGAGACCGCCCGCCAGGCAGCCGCACTCCTCGCCCCGCGCGGTGTGGAGTTCCTCGATTGTCCGGTGAGCGGCGGCGTCGAGGGCGCGCGCGACGCCACACTCGCCATCATGGCCGGCGGCACGCCCGCGGGCTTCGAGCGGGCCCTGCCGATCCTCGGGGCGCTCGGCCGCACCATCACGCACTTCGGCCCGACCGGCAGCGGCCAGGCCGCCAAGGCCACCAACCAGATCATGTGCGCGGGCATCATCGAGGCGGTCGCGGAAGCGATGGCGTTCGCGCGCGCGCAGGGGTTGCCGCTCGAGAAACTGATCGACACCCTCGGCAAGGGCGCGGGCTCGAGCTGGTACTTCGTGCATCGCGCCCCCAACATGGTGCGCGGCGCCTATCCGCCGGGCTTCCGGGTGCGTCTGCACGCCAAGGATCTCGGCATCTGCCGGGACATGGCGGCGCGCTTCGGCGTAGCGCTGCCGGTCGTGGAGCGCATGCTCGCCGAGTACGCGGAGCTCGTGGCGCGCGGCTACGGCGATGAGGACATCTCGGCCACCTACCGCCTCAAGGCCGAGCTGTTCGAGCGCACCAACATCATGGGTGCGCCGGCCCGCGGCACATGAAGACCGACTCCGGCCGCGAGCACGCCTTATACCTGCCGGACTTCTGCACCTCGCGCGCCACGCTCGCGATCGTACTCATCGGCGAGCTCACCGCGTTCGTGCTCGCGCTCGCGCGCCAGAGCCCGGCGGTCGACTTCTGGACCGACCTGGTACGCACCTCGATGTTCCTGCTGTGGATCGGACTGGCGGGAGCCGCGCTGCTGTGCGCCCTGCGCGGGCCGCTGGCGCGCTCGACGGTGGCGGTGGGCTCGGCGGGAGTGCTGGCGCTCATCACCACGGTGGTGGCCGCAGTGTCGGTGTGCGCGTACCTGATCGGTCGCACCGAGATGGTCATCGACGCCGGGGGCGCGGCATTGTTCCCGCAAACCGCGGGCAATTTCGCAATCCGCAACGTCTGGATCGGGCTGGTGGTGACCGGGCTCGCACTGCGGTATTTCTACGTGGCGCACGAGTGGCGCCGCAGCGTCGAGCTGCGCGCCGCGGCGCGCGTGCACGCGCTGCAGGCGCGCATCCGGCCGCACTTTCTCTTCAACAGCATGAACACCATCGCCGCGCTCACGCGCAGCAACCCCGCGCGCGCGGAAGCCGCGGTGCAGGACCTGGCGGACCTGTTCCGCGCCACCCTGAGCGACAAGCGCGACACCATCACGCTGGCCGAGGAGCTCGAGGTCGCGCGCACCTATCAGCGCATGGAGCAGCTGCGCCTGGGAGGGCGGCTGCAGGTGGACTGGAAGACCGACCCGCTGCCGGCCAACGCGCTGGTGCCGCATCTCATGATCCAGCCGCTGCTCGAGAACGCGATCTACCACGGCATCGAGCCGCGCGCCGAGGGCGGCACGGTGACCATTACCGGCGAGGTCGGCGGCGGGCTCGTGACCATCGTGGTGCGCAACCCGCTCGATCCCAGTCCGGGAGAGCGCGAAGGCAACCGCCTGGCGCTCGCCAACATCCGCGAGCGCCTGAGCCTCATGTACGGGGAGCGGGCGCTCATGAAATCGGGGCGCTTCGACTCGGAATACATCGTGACGCTGAGATTCCCGCTCATCGAAAAGCCAGCCGGCACCGCCTCGGCGCAGCCCGCCTGAGCCCATGGGTGCCGCGGCCAAACTCAAGGTGCTCATCGTCGATGACGAGCCGCCGGCGCGCGAGCGCCTGCGGAGCCTGCTCGCCGAGATCGCCGACGTCGAAGTGGTCGGCGAGGCCGAGAACGGGCACGAGGCCCTCAAGGAAACCCACGACCGCGCCCCCGATGTGGTGCTGCTGGACGTGCGCATGCCGGGGATGGATGGGCTCGAGGCCGCGCGCCACCTGAATGTGCTGGAAGAGCCGCCGGCGGTGATTTTCACCACCGCCTACGATCAGTACGCGGTCGAGGCTTTCGACGCGAACGCCGTGGGATACCTGCTCAAGCCGGTGCGCAAGGAGCAGCTGGCCGCCTCGCTCGCCCGCGCCGGCCGCCTGACGCGCGCGCAGCTGCAGAGACTCGCCGCCGCCGGCGAGGAGCGGCGCAGCCACATCGCCGCGCGCCACCGCGAGGGTGTCAGGCTCATCCCCATCGAGGAGGTGCAGTACTTCCTCGCCGATCAGAAATACACCACCGTGCGTCACCTGAAGGGCGAAGATCTGATCGAGGATTCGCTGCGGCTGCTGGAGAGCGAATTTGGCACGGCGTTCGTGCGCATCCACCGCAACGCGCTGGTGGGGGTGAAATACCTGGAGCGCATCGAGCGCACTGCCGACGGCCAGTACTCCGTGCGGCTGCGCGGTTGTGAGGCGACGCTGCAGGTGAGCCGCAGGATGGCCGGGGAGCTCAAGGAGCGGTTCAGGATCTGAACATGCCGGGGCGAAAACCGTCCGCAGTGCCGGCGCGAATCAAGCGGCGCACCCGGCGTTTACCGAGGACGTTCACGGCCAGGGACAGGGCGATGAGCTGCAGATCGAGGCCCAGGCTCTGTCGGCGCAGGTAGAGCCGGTCGAGCCGCTCACTCGCGCGTGACCCGCGACCCGCCAGCAGCTGTGCCAGGCCGGTAATGCCCGGCTGCGCGGAAAATCTCCAGTCGTGAGCAGCATCGGACCAGCCGAGCCGCGCCACGTCGCTGGCGGTGAGGGGCCGCGGGCCGACGACGCTCATATGGCCGCGGCACACGTTGATGAACTGGGGTAGTTCGTCGATCCCGGTGTGACGCAGCCATTGACCCACACGCGTTACGTTGCTGTCGCGCAGGGTGCGAAATTTCAGAAGACCGCGGCGAGCACGGGTGCGAACAGCACGCCGGCGCTGCCAGCGACGAGCAGGTCAAGGGCACGCTTGCCGCGATACGGGCTCATACGCCGGGGCTGACACACTGGCTCGCCCGGGCCGCGGCGGCCGCGATCCCCGGCGTTTCCAAGCGCTGCAGGCGTCGCCGCAGTCTCAGGTGCCGGCGGCGCGAATGCTCGATCAACGGCCGCCAAACCGCTGCGGTGAGACGGTGCTTGATCAGCAGGTGCCAGAAGCGATTCGAGCGCTTGTACAGATAGCTCATCGCCAGATAAGCGACTACCGCGCTGGGGTCGCTCGGCCGGCGCTTCCAGATCGAGCGGTGCGAGAACAGCTTGTCGTAGCACCAGGCGTAGCCGCGGTCGAGCTCCTCACAGCTCATGTGCCTGGGCTGGAACACGACGTGGGCCGTGTCGTACCGGTCCCAATCACGGTGCAGGATGCGTCCCTCGGCTTCGAGTTGCCGGAACAGGGGCGTGCCAGGATAGGGCGTCAGGATGTGGAACGTTGCGCACTCCAGGCGGTTCGCCTCGATCCAGGCGACGGTCCGCTGGAACACGTCCGGGTGATCATGGTCGAAGCCGAGCACGAAACTGCCGTTCACCTGGATGCCGTAGCGATGCAGCAGGGCGACCCTGCGGGCGTAGTCCTCCGGGGCGGGTGTGCGCTTGCGCGAGTCGCGCAGGTTCCCCTCATTGAGTGACTCAAAGCCGACGAAAACACCGGTGCAGCCGGCGAGCGCCATGTCGCGGACCAGCGAGGGGTCATCGGTGATGTCGATGGTGACTGCGGCGCTCCAGATGATCCCCAGTGGCCGCAGCGCCAGGCACAATCTGCGCAGGTAGTCCCGCCGCGAGCCCAGATTATTGTCGATGAAGACCGTGTAGGGCTGGCGGTCCGCCACGATCTCCTCGACCACCTGTTCGACTGCGCGCATGCGGTAGGGCATGTGCAGGCCGTCGGTCGACAGGTAACAGAAGCCGCAGCGATTGTGGCAACCGCGCGTCGCAATCACGCTGGTCGTCGTCAGAAACGCAGCGCGCGGCAGGATCGTGCGGCGCGGCGGTGGATCGAGCGCGTAGGAGCGGGAGAAGTCCGCCTCGTACCGGGTCCGCAACGATCCGGCCTCGACGTCGCCGAGAATGGTGGGCCACAGCTGCACGCCCTCCCCGATTGCAATCGCATCCGCGTGCTGCAGCGCCTCCCCGGGACACGACAACACGTGCAGCCCCCCGAGGATGACGAGTGACCCCTGGGCGCGATACCAGGCCGCCAATTCGTACGCCCGGCGCGCGAAGGTCAGGTGCACGGTGATGCCAACCACCTGCGGTGGCGGATCACACGGCGGCGGTCCCTGCAGCAGGTTCTCGTCCCAGTAGCGAAGGTCCCAGTGAGGCGGCGTCGCGCCTGCGATGCTGGTGAGCGCCAACGTCGGGGTGAGCACATGCTTGCCGAAACTGGCGCGCGGATCCTTGGGGTAGAACGGATTCAGCAGCAGCACCGAACGGCAGCGCACTGCTCGGCCAGGCGATGCGGGGGGCAGGACTGGGGCGAGTGTCATGTCGGCGGGCACGAACCCCGAACGGCGCGGCCGGCGAGCGAGACTATCCATGGTTCGCCCGGGCAAGGGTGTCGGCGACAATTGCGCCAAAGCGCCGCTCGCGCTTTCCATACGCCTCGAGCGCGTGCTGGAAGGCCTGCTGGTCGAAGTCCGGCCACAGGCAGTCGGCGAAGTACAGCTCGGCGTAGGCGCACTCCCACAGCAGGAAGTCGCTCAGGCGCCGCTCGCCGCCGGTGCGAATCAACAGATCCACCTCGGGCGCCGGCGCCAGGGCATGATCGACGTCCGCGAGCCGCGCGGCGAAGCGCGCACGGTCGATGCCGGGCTCGGATTGCAGGCGCCGGCAGGCCTCGAGGAGGCTATGTTGCGAGGAGTAGTCCACGGCGATGCGCAGATGCATGCCACGGCAATGCGCGCTCGCCTGCTCGCTGCGCTCGATCTCCCGGCACAGGCCGGGAGGCAGGCGATCGCGCCGACCGATGACATTGATGCGCACGGACTGCTGCAGGCAGCGCTGTGTCTGTGTCAGCAGATGCCGCCGCAGCAGCGCGAACAGGGCAGTGACCTCGGCGGCCGGCCGGCTCCAGTTGGCGGCCGAGAACGCGTACAGAGTCAGGGTCGTGACTTTGTGCCGCACCGCGGCCTCCACCACGGCGTTGACGGCCCGCGCGCCGGCGCGATGCCCGGCGCTGCGGGGCAGGTGACGGCGCGCCGCCCAGCGGCCGTTGCCGTCCATGATGACTGCAATGTGCATGATGAAGTACTTTGTCGTGTAGAGTTAAGGAGCCAAAAAAAACCTCAGCGCCCGCGGGTGGCCCTGATCACGGCTTCAACGTGGTCGAGATAGCGATGCAACGCCGTCCTGCCCAGAGGCGTGAGTCGATAGACCGACTGCGGACGGCGATCCTCGAAGGACTTGGTACAGGTGAGGTATCTGGCCTCTTCGAGCTTGCGGGCGTGCGCGCTCAGGTTGCCGTCGCTGACGTCAAACAGCTCCTTGAGCTGGTTGAAGGTGAGCTGCTCGCGTACCGCCAGAGCACTCATGATTCCCAGACGCACACGCTCGTACACCAACCGTTCCGCCTTGGCGTCGATATGCTCACGCGGCGACCCGGGTACGGTCGCGAACCGCCGACGTTTCGGCGTCGCCGGCTCACCCGCCGCGCGCGCCCTCACCTTAGCGGCCATGGCCTGAGCGTCCGATCAGATAGCCAAACAGCAGGTGCAGACCCCCGAATCCGGTGCCGAGCATGAGCGTCTGCAGAGCGTCGGGGAGCAGGAGCGCGAGCAACCCCAGGGCGATGAACAATCCGCCCATCACCGCGATGGCGCCGGTGGTGGGCACGCTGGCGGCGATGAGGGCGCACCCGTACAGCAGCAACCACGTGCCGGGAATGGCGTGCAGATTGCCCGCGCTCCAGTGCACCGCGGTCATGACCAGGCCCGCGAACATCGAGGGGACCAGGCACAGGGCAAACTTGCGAAGCGGAGTACCGGAGAGCGTCAGCCCGCGCAGCGACGACGGGCGCGCCATCAGCGCGATGCCGAGCCCGGCGGCGACGGCAGCGGCGAGCAGCCAGATGGCGAGCCAATGCGCGCGCAGCGCGGCGGTGGAGGACAGTGCGGCGGCGAGCAGACCCACGATACCCATGGCGCTGCCGGCGGATCCGGGGACCGCAAGCGATGAGGCCGCCTCCATGGTCCCGCGTATGTAGCGCAGCGTGGCAGCGACCTGGGTATCAATCCGCACCGGCTGGGCGGACTGCACGGTGTGCTTGTGCGGATACGTCACGAATCGAAACTAGCCGCAGTCCCAGTGTATTGTCAAGTACTTTGCACCGCAAAGTAAGTACACCACTACGCAACCGCCTTCAATGGTGTGCGTCTACAGGATGTAGCGGCTCAGGTCCTCGTCCTGGACGAGCTTCCCCAGGTGATCGTCGACGTACTTCGCGTCGACGGTCACCGAGCCCTGGCCGTCGGGCTTGCCGTTCTGCTCCGCCGCCTCGTACGAGACCGTCTCCAGCAGGCGCTCCATGACGGTGTGCAGGCGCCGCGCACCGATGTTCTCGGTGCGCTCGTTGACCTGAAAGGCGATCTCGGCGATGCGCCGCACGCCATCGGGGGCGAACTCGACCTGCATGCCTTCGGTCGCCATCAGCGCCTTGTACTGCGTCGTGAGCGAGGCATCCGGCTCGGTGAGGATGCGCACGAAGTCGCCCACCTTCAGCGAGTCGAGCTCCACGCGGATCGGCAAGCGGCCCTGCAGTTCCGGGATCAGGTCCGAGGGCTTGGAGAGGCTGAACGCGCCGGAGGCGATGAACAGCACGTGGTCGGTCTTCACCGGACCATACTTGGTAGAGACCGTCGAGCCTTCGACCAGCGGCAGCAGATCGCGCTGCACGCCCTCGCGCGAGACGTCCGCGCCGAGGGTCTCCTGGCGGCGCGTCACCTTGTCGATCTCGTCGATGAACACGATACCGTTCTGCTCGGCATTGGCGAGCGCCTGGATCTTGAGCTCGTCCTCGTTGATGAGCTTGCCGGCCTCCTCGTCGGTGAGGAGCTTGAGGGCCTCGCGCACCTTCAGTTTGCGGGTACGGGTGCGGTTGCCCCCCAGGTTCTGGAACATCGACTGCAGCTGCTGCTGCATCTCTTCCATGCCCGGAGGCGCCATGATCTCCACGCCCATCGGCAGGATGCGCAGCTCGATCTCGACTTCCCGGTCGTCGAGCTCGTGCTCACGCAGCATCTTGCGGAATTTCTGGCGTGTCTCCCCGTCGCGCGCCGGCGCGGGCTCGTCGGTGGAGAAGCCCATCATGCGCGGCTTGGGCAGGAGCGTGTCCAGCACGCGCTCCTCGGCGGCATCCATCGCCTGCTCGCGCACCTTGGCCATTTCCTGCTCGCGGGTGATTTTCACGGCAACGTCCGCGAGATCCTTCACGATGGAGTCGACGTCGCGGCCGACATAGCCGACCTCGGTGAACTTGGTGGCCTCGACCTTCACGAACGGCGCGTTGGCGAGCTTCGCCAGGCGCCGGGCGATCTCGGTCTTGCCGACGCCGGTCGGGCCGATCATGAGAATGTTCTTGGGCGTGATTTCCTGCCGCAGGGGCTCGCCGACCTGCATGCGACGCCAGCGGTTGCGCAGCGCGATGGCCACGGCGCGCTTGGCGGCGTCCTGGCCGACGATATGCTTGTCGAGCTCCTGCACGATCTGGCGGGGTGTTAGGGATGACATGCTGTTCAGACCGCAACGCCCTGGGTGCGTTGCAGCTCCTCGATGACCACGTTGCGGTTGGTGTAGATGCAGATATCGGCGGCGATATTCAGCGCGCGCTCCACGATACTGCGGGCATCGAGAGTGGAGCCCTCCAGAAGCGCGCGCGCGGCGGCGAGGGCGAACTGCCCGCCGGAGCCGATCGCGGCCACATCGTAGTCGGGCTCGATCACATCCCCGTTGCCGGAAATCACCAGCAGCTTGTCCGGATCCCCCACCAGCAGCAGCGCTTCCAGGCGCCGCAGGTAGCGGTCCGAGCGCCAGTCCTTGGCAAGCTCGATCGCGGCGCGCGTGAGGTTGCCGTATTTCTCGAGCTTGCCTTCGAAGCGCTCGAACAGCGTGAAGGCATCGGCGGTGCCGCCGGCAAAACCGGCGAGCACCCGGTCGTTGGCGAGCCGGCGCACCTTGCGGGCGTTGCCCTTCATGACGGTGTTGCCGAGAGTGACCTGGCCATCGCCGCCCAGGGCGAGCGCGCCGTTGCGGCGCACGCCGAGGATGGTCGTGCCGTGAGGATTGAAGCCTGACTTGTCGCTCATGGGTTTCGGTGGCTTTGCGCGCCGGCTGTGAGATCAGCGCAGCCTCTGACGTGCGTGGTTTCTCAGCCCCGTCCGCTCAGGCCTTCCGGCGCGCCCGCGGATGGGTAGCGTCGTAGATGCGGGCCAGGTGCTGGAAATCAAGATGAGTGTAGATCTGGGTGGTCGAGATGTCGGCGTGACCCAGCAGTTCCTGCACGCCACGCAGCTCGCCGCTGGATTCCAGCAGGTGCGAGGCGAACGAATGCCGGAACAGGTGCGGGTGCACGTGCATCGAGAGACCCTGGCGCCTCGCCCAGTAGGCCACGCGGGCCTGCACGGCACGCGGCCCCAGACGGGTGCCGGAGCGGCCGACGAACAGCGCCGCCTCGTGCTCCTTCACGACACCCGCCCGCGCCTTGAGCCACAGCCTGAGCGCTTCCGCCGCGGCGCGCCCCACCGGCACGATGCGCGCCTTCCTGCCCTTGCCGAGCACCTGCACCATCCGATCCTTGAGATCCAGGCTCGTGATATCAAGTCCCACGAGTTCCGCCAGGCGCAGGCCCGAGGAATACAGCAGCTCCATGAGCGCCCGGTCACGCGCCGCCAGGACGTCGCCGACGGGGATTTCAAGCAGCCGCGCCATCTGGTCGGCATCGAGGGTCTGCGGCAGGCGCCGCGCGGCCTTGGGAGCGGCGACGTCATGGGCGGGGTTGCGTGTGACCCGCTCGCTGCGCCGCCGCCGGCCGCCGGCCGCCGCCGCGGCCTCGGCGCCATTGCGGGCCTCGCGCAGCAGGAATTCGTAGAAGCTGCGCACCGCGGACAGGCGGCGCTGGATGCTGCGCGGCGCAAGTCCCGCGGCGTGAGAGTGCGCGGCGAAGGTGCGCACGTGCTGGGTGTCGAGTGCGCTCCAGTCGCCGAGACCTGCGCGATCACAGAACTTCACCAACGCCGCAAGATCGCGCGCGTAGCTGCTATCGGTGTGCGCGGACAGGCGGCGTTCGGAGCTCATGTAACGCCGGAATCGGGCTACCCACTCGAGCGAGCCAGGAGTCATGGTCTGGCCCGCCGTCAGCGCTCCGTGCCGCTCAGCGAAGCGGCGATCAACTCCGCCATGCGGGCGAGAAATTCGGTGCTCATGGCGGGGTGAAAGCGCTCGTGGTCGGCGCTGCCGAGCGCGAGCAGGCCCACCGAGCCCTTGTCCCCGAGCGGCACCAGCGCCACCGAGGCCATCTCCACACCCTCGGGCCCGAACAGGAACTCGCGCTGCGAGTCGCGCGCCTGGCCGCAACGCGGCTTGCCGCTGCTGAAGAGCGTCTCAAAGGACTTCAGATTCGGATCGCTCGCCGGCACGGTGCGCACGAAGCGCGGTGCAGCGGCGGGAGCAGACTCCTCCCCGATCAGTACCAGCGCCGCATTGAAGGCGTCGAAGTCCTCGCGCAGACCCGCTTCGATGCGCGCCACGGCCTGCTCACGCGGCACGGCGCTCTGCAGCAGCCGGCGCGTGAAGCGGTGCAGTCGCTCCGAGATGGCGTCGTTCGCGCGGGCCACGCGCACGAGCTCGGCGAGCTTGTTCTCCACAGCCGCCTGCTTCTCGCGCAACACCTCGATCTGGCGCTCGACCAGCGATATGGTCGTGCCGCCGCGCGCGTGCGGCAACCGCAGCCGTGCCAGCACCGCCTGGTGGCGCTCGAAGAAATCGGGATTGCGCTGCAGATAGGCCGCGATGGACTCCTCTTCGGCCTCCGCCGCGGTAAGTCCGCGAGCCTCTCGTGTAGTCATGGCGTTCTAGACCTCGAGGTGACCTGCGAAGGATATTTCTGTGGGACCGGTCAGCCAGCTGTGTTCCCCCGGACCCGCCCAGTTTACGCGCAACTCGCCGCCGCGCACGCCCACCCGCACTTCCGTGTCGAGCAGCCCGCGCCGGCGCCCCACCGCGACCGCCGCGCAGGCGCCGGTGCCGCAGCCGGGGGTCTCGCCGGCGCCGCGCTCGTACACGCGCAGGCGCACCTGCGTGCGCGCCACGATCTCGAGAAAGCCCGCGTTCACGCGTTTGGGAAAGCGCGGATGGCGCTCGATCCGGGGCCCGAGCGTCGCAACGGGGGCGGCCTCGACCGAGGCCACGGTGATGACCGCGTGCGGATTGCCCATCGAGACCGCACCGATGTCGAGCGTGCGCCCGTCGACCTCCAGCGGGTAGCTGTCCGCCTCGCGCGCTGCCTCGAAGGGCAGTGAGCGCGGGTCGAAGTCCGGTACGCCCATGTCAACCGCTACCTCATGCCCGGCCCCGATGCGCGCCTGCACGAGGCCCGCAGGACTGTCGAGGGTGAGCGCGCCGTTGCGGCTGACGCCGCGGTGGTGCAGGAGCGCGGCAATGCAACGCGCGCCGTTGCCGCATTGCTCGACCTCATCGCCGTCGGAGTTGAAGATCCGGTAGAACACGGCCGCCTCGGCACGCCTCGCGCGCTCCAGCACCAGAGCCTGGTCAAAGCCGATGCCGGTGCGCCGATCCGCGAGACTGCGCAGCAGCTCGGGCCGCAGGAGTGACTCGTCGGCGGGCGCATCGAACACGACAAAATCGTTGCCCACCCCGTGCATCTTCGTGAAATCGATGCGCATTGCGGCGAAGGATAACGCAAAACACCGCGTGCGGACTGCGCGGCTCGGGCATGACTAACGCAGCGCCGCGCGCACCTTGAACAGGCAACGGTCCATGACCGTGAAAATCCCCGCCTGCACCGCCCGCTCGGCGGCCGCCTGGTCGACCACCCCCTCCTGCAGCCACAGCGCCGGCAGCTTCAGGCGAATGCAGTCGCTGACGATGCCCGCCACGTGCTCGGGACGGCGAAACACGTCGACGATGTCGACCCGCTCGCCGCCACCGAGTACTTCCGGCAGTTGATCCAGCGAAGGCACCGCCGGCTCGCCCAGGATGGCCTGCGCGGAGGGCGTCACGGGAATGATCCGGTAGCCGAAGCGCTGCAGGGCACGCGCGACAGCGTGGCTCGGACGGGTGGGGTCCGCCGAAAGGCCTACGACCGCGATGGTATGCGCTGCACGCAGGAGCTGTGCGATGTCATCTGCCGGAGGGTTCATGAACATGGCATCTCCTTGGCCCATGGTATCTTTTTGGCCTGCGCGTCGCGGAGCGACTAGTCTAGTCAATGTCTGTGACACCGCGGTCGTGCGGTCAGACAGGAGCCCGAGCCTGAGCCCGCCGGAACACAGCGTACGCATCGAACCGCACGGGCGATTGCTGCGCGTCACGCCGGGACATCCGATCCTGGAAGCCGCGCTCGGCGCGGGGCTCAACCTGCCGCACAGCTGCAAGTCCGGCCACTGCGGCTCGTGCCGCGCACGGCTGCTCACCGGCGCGATCCACTACCCCAACGGCCTGCCGCTCGGCATCACCGCGGAGGAGGTGGCGCGCGGCGACATTCTGCTGTGCCAGGCGCGCGCGGACTCGGACCTCACCGTGCAGGCGCGCCTCACCGCCAGCGTCGCGGATGTCGAGATCAAGACGCTGCCGTGCCGGATCGCGCGCCTGCGGCCGCTCGCGCCGGATGTGATGCAGTTGTGGTTGCGACTGCCGGTGGTGGAGCGCCTGCGCTTCCATGCCGGGCAATACCTGGACGTGCTGCTCGAGAACGGCCGGCGCCGCAGCTTCTCCATCGCCAGCCCGCCGCACGACAGCGAGCTCATCGAGCTGCACGTGCGGCGGGTCAACGGTGGAGGATTCAGCGAGCGGCTGTTCGAGCCCGCCACGGGCGTGGGGGGCGGGGCGCCCTTCGCGGCAGGGTCATTGCTCAGGATCGAGGGGCCGCTCGGGCAATTCAGCTACCGCCAGGGCCTGGACCCGGTGCTCATGGTCGCCGGTGGCACCGGCTTCGCGCCGCTGAAGTCGATGCTGCGCCATACACTGGAAACCGGCACCCGCCGCAACATTCATTTCTACTGGGGTGCGCGCCACACGCAGGACCTGTACGAGGAAGAGCTGGTGCTGGAGTGGGCGCGCCGGCATCCGCAGCTCAAGTTTACCGCGGTATTGTCGGAGGCGTCCGCGGCCGAAGCCGCGCATCATCGCGCCGGCTGGGTGCATGAGGCGGTGCTCGCCGACTACCCGGATCTGACGCGCTTCGAGGTGTACGCCGCCGGCCCGCCCGCGATGATCGAAGCGATGCGCACACACTTTCCGCGGCACGGATTGTCCGCGGAGCGCCTGTACTTCGACTCGTTCGACTACGCTCCGGATGCCAGGCCGCTGGCGGCGGCGCCTTAGA
>DATGVL010000016.1:0-17367 GCA_035300445.1 Steroidobacteraceae bacterium | reverse complement strand
ATTCACCGACGAGCTTGCGGATGGCTCCGGTCAGATCTTCGTCGGCGCTATCCCACTCGAGCCTCCGCGACCGCGAACGACGGGGTGATCGTCTGCGCTTCAATGACGTTCGAATGCACAGCTATCTCCCGTGCCGGCATCGAGGTCGATACAGCGGCCGTCAATCTCGGCGGACGGAACCGGCAGCTCAATCAACGCGGCCAGGGTTGGCAATATGTCCACAGTCTCGACCGGTAGCGATTGCTCGAAGCCTACGACACCCGTTCGATAAAAGAGAATCGGAACCTTTCGGTCATAGTTCCACGGTGAACCGTGGGTCGCCACGTAAGTGCTCACGTCGATGATGGGTGTTATGTGGGGTTTCGGCGCGACGATGAGATCACCTGACCGCTCAGGATCGAAGCTGGCCCGGAACCGATCCGCCAGTGACCATTCATCCGCCGGTCCGGAAGGAGGTGGCAGCCGGCGAAGTTCAGCCGAGGTAAAGACGGAGGCCACCTGCGGGTGTGCAAGGTAGCGTGCCTTCGCGGCTTCCAGCACTCTTGCGCGAACCTTGTCGGGAATGCCTCGAGCGAGATAGATATCGCCAAAGGGCGCGACACCCAGCAGCACGGGTTCGGGAAGATTAAACTCCGCCGCGAGCAGCTTGCTCATGTTGGCAGGCAGGAGCGCCGCATCCACTCGAGTGGCATCGAGGAATCCATGGATTTTATTGCGCTCGGGGAGGTCCTGGGCACCGTGATCGGCGGTAAGCACCACGACATAGGGCTGGTGAGTCGCGTCGAGGGCCGCCAGAATTCGTCCGACGTTCTCATCCACGCCCAAAAGCTGGGTGCACATTTCAGCGCCTTCCGTGCCGAATGTATGACCCACGTAATCGGTCGCGGAAAGACCGATTGACAACACATCGGGCGCTTTGCCCGCGCCCAAATGGAGCTCGCGAATCAATCCGATTGCAATATCGGTCGTCGCTCGATCAAACGCCAGTGAGGTGTGGAAAGCTTGAAAATCGCCCGCTTTGCGCCCGTGCGGAACGCCGACTGTCCTATCTGCGACGGCCACTGGCACCGAGCGGACACGACACGGTTCCGGTAGTACGGGTGGATCGGGCTTCATGATCCCAACCGCTACCGAGGCGTTCACCTTGTCGACGATGGCAGGCGTCGGCTGATCCATGCCCTTCAGCGTTACGAAGGATTTCCCGCTCCAAAACCACACCTGATCCATTGCGTGGCCACCCATCATGATCGCCGCGCGATCCTTGCCAGCGACAGACACGACACGACTGCCGGGATTAGCCGACTTCATACGGTCACCCAACGTCTGAACCTTAAGGAATTGCGCAGAAGCAGTAAAATTCGTTGAAGAGGAACCTGGTAGTGAGGGATCCTCCGAGCAGTACACTTTCTTATCCGCCCTGCTGAGCGACTGGTCGTACCATTCGTTAGCGATGATGCCGGTGCGCGCGGGACGAGAGCCGGTCAGTATTGTGGAGTGGCCGGGACAGGTCTCGGTCGCAGCATGACTTTGGTATCCGCCCGGAAATACAACGCCGGTCTGCAGGCGATGCAGTCCAGCCTTGAACAGCGGCCGGTATTCGGTAAATAGATCGGCCGAGAACTCGTCTACGGAAATTGCCACGATGATCCGCGGTCGCGCTACCGATTGCGCTTGGGAGGCCGCCGAGACGGCGGCGAGAATGACCGGGAATAGCATCCTGAATTTCATATGTGCCCGTCCCTCCATTCAACTCTGGCTTAGATGATGGTCAGATAGGCGTACGTGACCGTTACCGCACTCTTCGCTCTGCCGTTTATGGCGTGCGCTGCCGATCCCGCCGGGTGCCGTTGATCCGGGCCGGACGTGTTCAGCGCCGCCGCGCCGCCTCCACCCGCTCGATGAGCTCGCGGGCGAGCTTATTCCTGGCAAATGGCGCAAGGAACGACTGCGGCGGGCAAAAACTGACCTCCCTGCCGAAGCGGCCCGGCTGGCGCAGGGTGAGGGTGATCCGCGGCGGGTTGACGAACTGGGTGTAGCCGACGTTGATGATGTCGGTGAGCGCGATGCGCTCCTCGTCGGAGCCGAAGCGCACCCGCAGCGCATCGCCTTCGTCGAGCACTTCATCCGCCAGATCGAGCACCAGCTTGCGCATGACGACGAAGCCGATCACGAACAGCAGCAGTGGCACGATGAACACCGGCGGCGGCACCGCCTTGCCGGCACGCGCGCCCGCCAGTCCCGCCACCACCGACAGGACCACGATGCCGAACCACAGCAGCGGGAAGACGCGTTTCAGAAAGAACGTCTGGCGCGATGAGATACGCTTGCCGCTCTGCATGGCCCACCACCCTAATCGTTCCGCTGCTGCGCCGGACCGCCGACGGGCGCATCGAGCTCATCGCCCATGAGCCGGCGCACGGCAACATAACACACCGGAATCAGCAGCACGCCGAGCAGCGCCGCGCTCAACATGCCGCCGACCACGCCGGTGCCGATGGCGTGACGCGCGTTGGCACCCGCACCGCTCGAGATCATCATGGGGAACACCCCCAGTATGAAGGCGAACGAGGTCATGAGGATCGGCCTGAAGCGCAGCCGTGCGGCCTCCAGCACCGCATCGTGCAGGCTCCTGCCGCCTTGCTGCAGGGTGACCGCGAACTCGACGATCAGGATCGCGTTCTTGGCCGACAGGCCGATGATGGTGATCAGTCCCACCTTGAAGAACACGTCATTCGGCAGCCCGCGCAGCAGTGCGGCGATGGTGCTGCCGATGAGGCCCACCGGCACGGCCATGAGCACCGCGGCCGGGATACTCCAGCTCTCGTACAAGGCGGCCAGGCACAGATAGACGACCAGGATCGACAGCGCGAACAGCATCGGCGCCTGGGCGCCGGAGATCAGCTCCTGCAGCGACTGTCCCGCCCAGTCGTTGCCGAAACCGCGCGGCAGCTGCTGCGTGACGATTGCCTGCATCGCCTGCATGGCTTCGCCGGAGCTGCGTCCCGGAGCGTTGCCGCCGGTGATCTCCACCGCCGGATAGCCGTTGTAACGCGTGAGTGAGGGGGCGCCCACGACCCAATCGGCGCGCACGAAGTTCGCCAGCGGGATCATGTTGCCGTTGGCGCCGGAGGCGTAGAAGTGTTCCAGCGCCTCGGGCGTCATGCGCCACGGGGCATCCGCCTGCAACAGCACCCGCAACACCCGTCCCTGGTAGATGAAGTCGTTGGCATACACCGGCGCCAGCATCAGCTGCAGCGCGCTGTAGACGTCGCTGGCGGAGAGGCCCATCGACTGCGCCTGCACGCGATCGACGCTGAGTCGCAGCTGCGGCGAGGGCGGCAGGAGATTGGCTCGCACCCCGGCGAGCGCCGCATTGCGGGCGGCGCTCTCCAGCACCGTCTCCTGCGCGGCCGTGAGCGCCTCGCGTCCGAGCCCGCCACGATCCTCGAGGTAGAAGTCGAAGCCCCCGAACACGCCCAGGCCGCGCACCGTCGGCAGGTTGAGGGCGTAGACCTTGGCGTCGTGGATCTCGCGCGCAAACGAGCGGTTCGCCCAGCGGATGAAATCCGCCGCCGTGTCGGGGCGCTCGTCCCAGGGTTTAAGGTGCACGAAGAGGCGGCCGGCATTCTCACCGGTGCCGGTGAAACTCGAGCCGGCGATGAGAAACGCGCTCACCACGTCGGGGCTGCTCATGAGGATGGTGTTGATGTGCTGCAGCACCTCGCGGGTGCGCGGCAGGGAGGCTCCCGCCGGCAGCTGCACATCGCCCAGCACGTAGCCCTGGTCCTCATCCGGCAGAAAGCTCCCCGGGAGCTTGAGGAACAGCAGCGCCCCCAGCGCCAGCATCACCGAGAATCCCGCCATCCAGCGCGGCACGTGGCCGACGGACGCGAACACGCGGTGCACGTAGGAGCGCCGCGTGCCCTCGTAGGCGCGATTGAACCAGTTGAAGATCACGTTGCCGCGCAGATGCTCGGCGGTCAGGAGCGAGGCGCACAGTGCCGGCGTGAAGGACAGCGCCAGCAGCGCCGAGAAGCCCATGGAGAGCGCGATGGTGAGCGCGAATTGCCGGTAGATCACCCCGGTGCTGCCGGTCTGCAGGGCGCTCGGGATGAATACCGCGGCGAGCACCGAGGTGATGGCGATGATCGCGCCGGTGATCTGCTGCATCGCCTTGCGCGTGGCCTCCCTGGGTGCGAGATGCTCCTCGCGCATGATGCGCTCGACCGCCTCCACCACCACGATGGCATCGTCCACCACGATGCCGATTGCCAGCACCATGGCGAACAGCGACAGCTGATTGATGGAGAAGCCGACCGCGTACATGCCGACCAGCGTGCCGAGCAGCGCCGCCGGCACGACCAGCGTCGGGATGAGGGTGGCGCGAAAATTCTGCAGGAATACCAGCATCACCAGAAACACCAGCAGCACCGCTTCGGCGAGGGTGATGATCACCTCGCGGATGGCCACCTTGATGAAGGTCGTCGAGTCGAACGCCCAGAACCAGCTGACGCCGGCGGGAAAGCTCGGCTGCATGTCGTTCATCCTGGCCGCTACCGCCCGGGCAACCTCCAGCGCGTTGGCGTTCGGGGCCAGTTGGATGCCGAAGGCCGCGACCGGTGTCGTGCCGATATTGGTCTCGAAGCCGTATTGCGCCGCCCCCAGCGTGACGCGCGCCACGTCCTTTACGCGCACCGAGGCGCCGTTCTGCTCGGTGCGCAGCAGGATGTTCTCGAACTGCTCCGGGGAGCGAAAACGTCCCTCCACCGTCACGGTCGCGGTCATGGCCTGATCGGGCATCGCGGGCTGCGCGCCGATGGCGCCGGAGGCGAACTGGGCGTTCTGCGACTGTACCGCGGCGAGCACGCTGGCGGCCGACAGGCTGTAGGCGCGCAGCTTGTCCGCATCCAGCCAGATGCGCATCGCGTACTCGGAACCGAACTGCACCGCGGCGCCGACCCCGGGAAGGCGCTGCACCTGATCGAGCACCCGCGAGGCGACGATGTTGTTGAGCTCCGCGGCACTCGGGCCGCCGGGGGCGGCGCGCAGGCCGATGGCGCCGAGAAACCCGGCGCTGACTTTCGCGATGCGGATGCCCTGTTGGTTGACCTCGGCGGGCAGGCGCGGCTGGGCGAGCGTCACGCGATTCTGGGTCTGCACGGCGGCGATGTCCGCACTGGTGCCGTTGCGGAACGTGAGCGTGATGGTCGCGGAGCCGTCCGAGGCGGACTGCGAGGTGAAGTACAGCAGATTGTCCAGTCCGGTGAGCTGCTGCTCGATGACCTGGGTGACGGTCGTTTCCACCGTGGCGGCGCTCGCGCCCGGGTAAGTGGTGGTCACCGCAACCTGTGGTGGGGCGATCTCCGGGTAGGCCTCCGCCGGCAGCCGCGCCAGCGCCAGCACGCCGCCGAGGGTGATGAGGATGGCGAGCACCCAGGCAAACACCGGGCGATCGATGAAGAATTGCGGCATGAACGCTTACCGTCCCGCGGCGCCGGCCGGCGCCGCGGCGCCCGCGTCCCGGGCGGCTTGTGCCTGCGCCGCATACGGCACGGCGGCCACGCTGGCGCCCGGTCGCGCATTCTGCGTGCCCGAGACGATCATCCGGTCACCGTCGGCGAGACCGTCGGTGACGATCCACTCAGGTCCGGTGAGCGCCTCCGCCACCACACGCTTCTGGATCACCTTGTCATCCGGGCCGACCGTGAGCACGTACGGCCCGGTAGCGTCGCGCTGCAGTCCGGCCTGCGGCACGAGAAACCCGCGATTCACCGCAGCGGAGCTCAGGCGCACGCCGACGAACATTCCCGGCAGCAGCTGATGCTCGGGATTGGGCAGGATGGCGCGCAACGCCACGGCTCCGGTGGCCGGGTCGACGCTGACGTCGAGGAAGTCGAGCGTCCCCGCGTGCGCGTAGCGCGTGCCGTCCGGGAGCGTGAGAGCGACGCTCGCCTCAGCGCGCGCCACGGTCACGCTGCCGGCGCTCCGAGCACGCTGTAGACGCTCGATATCCACTGCGGCTTGCTCGAAGTTCACGTAGATCGGATCGATCTGCTCCACCGTCGTCAGCAGCGTCGGCGTGCCTTCGCCGACCAGAGCTCCCTCGGTGACGCCCTGCTGGCCGGCGCGGCCGGCGATCGGCGCGGTGACGGTCGCGTAACTCAAGTTTATGCGCGCGCTGGCCACGCCCGCCTTGGCCTGCTGCACGCTTGCTGCGGTGGAGCGCTCGGCGGCCTCGGCGTTATCCAGGTCCGAGCGCGACACCAGGCCGCTCGCGATGAGCTCGCGCGCACGTTCGGCGGCGATGTGAGCGTTGGTGGCGTTCGCCTGCGCCTGTGCGAGCGCGGCCTCGGCGCCATCGAGCGCCGCGCGCAGCGGCGCCGGGTCGATCCGGAACAGCCCCTGTCCGGCCCTGACGTCCGAGCCCTCCTTGTAGAGGCGCTTGAGCAGCACGCCGGCGACCCGCGCGCGCACGTCCGCGGTGCGGGTGGCAGACAGGCGTCCCACGAGCTCGCGCGTGAGCGGCACGGATTGCGAGTGCGCCACCACCACCCCAACCTGCGGCGGATGCGGGGCGGGCGGGGGCGCGTGCGATCCGCAGCCGGCGCAGAGCGCGATGAGAGTGACATACCCGGCCCTGGCCACGCGCTCCTCCAGTCGACAAATAGCTGCCGAGGCAGTAATATCATCGGCAGTAATCTCACCGACAGCCATAGAATAGCAGGGGCGCCATGAGCCGCAGAAGCGCCGTCAAGGCCGAGCCGCGGGTGGCGGCGCAGTCCCCGCAGGAACGATTGGGCGTCGGCTATCTGCTGGGCCGGGCGCGCGGCTCGCTCCTCGACGCGCTCGACGCGGAGCTCGCGCGCTTTGGCCTCACCGGCATGCAGTTCGGGGTGTTGAAACATCTCGCGGAAGGGGCGGCGCACACCGCGGCGGACCTGTGTCGGCGCATGCATTACGACACCGGCTCCATGACTCGCATGCTCGACCGGCTCGAGGGCAAGGGGCTGGTGCGCCGTGAGCGCGGCCGCGAGGACCGCCGCCTGATGTTGCTGCGCATCGCACCCGGCGGGCGCGTGCTGCTGCCGCGCCTCATGGCGGTGGCGGTGCGCGTGCTCGAGGGGCACCTCGCCGGCTTCAGCGCGGCGGAGATCGAGGCGCTCAAGGGCTACCTCGGACGGATGATCGATAACGGGCAAGCCAAGGGGGAGAATGAGTACTCACCTACAGGCGGCCGGTCATGAGCACCCGCAGCATCGTTCTGGGAGTAACCGTGGCGGCATCGCTGGCCGGCTGTGTCGAGCGCGGTGACTGGAAGCCCGCGGCGCAACTTCAGCCACAGGCGCTCGGCGCGCAGCAGACGCTCGCGGGGGCGAAGCTCGACGCCGCGGCCTGGCCGGCCGACCAGTGGTGGCGCGCTTACGCCGATCCGCAGCTCGATACGCTCATCGCCGAGGCGCTCGCGGGCAGTCCCTCGCTCGAGATCGCCGAGGCACGGCTGCGGGCCGCCCAGGCGCAGGCCATCGCGGCGGGCGCCGTACGGGTGCCGGCGGCGGCGCTCGACGCCGAGACCACCCGCCAGCGATACCCGGAGCATGGGCTGTTCCCGCCGCCCTTCGCCGGCAGCTACTCGACCGACGCCCGGGTGGCGCTCGACTTCAGTTTCGACCTCGACTTCTGGGGCCGCAACCGCGCGCTGCTGGCCGCGGCCCGCTCGGGCGTGCAGGCGGCGGATGCCGACCGCGCGGCGGCACGCCTGGCGCTCGCGGTCGGCGTGGTGCGCGCCTACATCCAGCTCGAACTGTGGTACGCGCTGCTGGATGTCGCCAACGACAACCTCACACAGCAGACCGCGATTCTCGAGCTGACGCAGCAGCGCGTCAGCGCGGGCCTGGAGAACACCGCGCGCGTGAAACAATCCGAAGGCAGTGTGGCGCTGACGCGCGCCGGCGTGGCGTCGGTGCAGGCCAGCATCGAGCTGGCGCGCAATCAGCTCGCGGATCTGGTCGCGGCGGGCCCGGATCGCGGCCTGCGCCTGCAGCGCCCGCGGCTCGCGGCGCCGGCCGAGCTGGCCCTGCCCGCGGCGCTGCCCGCGGATCTGCTCGCGCGCCGCCCGGACCTCGCCGCGGCGCGTGCGCAGGTGGAGGCTGCGACCCACGGGGTCGCGGCGGCGGAGGCTGATTTCTACCCGAACGTGAACCTGACGGCGTTTGCCGGCCTGCAGAGCATCGGCCTGTCGCAGCTGTTCCAGGCGTCCGACCGGATCGTGGGCGCGGGACCGGCGCTGCACCTGCCGGTGTTCAACCGCGGCGGGCTGCGCAGCACACTGCAGAGCCAGCAGGCGCAGCTCGACCAGTTGGTCGGTGAGTACAATCAGACGCTGCTGGATGCGGTGCGCGAAGTCGCCGACGTGATCGCCAACTGGCGCTCGCTCGAGCGCGAGAGCCACGAGCAGCAGATCGCGCTCGAGGCCGCGCAGCGCTCCTACGAGCTGACCACCGAGCGCTATCGAGCCGGGCTGGACAATTACCTCAGCGTGCTGTCGAGCCAGAACCAGGTGTTGCAGGCACAGGCTCTGCGCGCGCAGTTGCAGGCGCGACGCCTGTCCTTCAGCGTCGACCTGGTGCGCGCGCTCGGCGGCGGCTACGCCCCGCGCTCATCGGCCACCTGAAGTATGGACGCTCCCGTCACCACCGCCCCCTCACCGCTCGGGCTGCGCCAGCGCCGCCAGACCTGGCTCGTCGGCGTGACGGTGGCCGTTATCGTCGTGGCGTTGCTCACCGCGGCCTGGTGGTGGCTGTACGCGAGCCATTACCAGAGCACGGACGACGCCTACGTGGCCGGCGACCTGGTCAGCGTCATGTCGCAGGTGAATGGCACGGTGGTCGCGATCGACGCCGACGAGACCGACCTGGTGCAGGCCGGCCAGGAGCTGGTGAGGCTCGATGCCACCGATGCGGGTATCGCTCTGCAGGATGCCGAGCAGCAACTGGCGCGCACCGTGCGCCAGACCCGCACGGTGTTTGCCAACCGCGACCAGCTGGCGGCGCTCGTCGCGCAGCGCCGCGCGGACCTCGATCGGGCGCAGGCGGACTTCAACCGCCGCAAGGATCTCGCCGCCACCGGGGCGGTGTCCTCGGAAGAGGTGGGGCACGCGCGCGATGCGCTGAAGGCGGCGCGCGATGCGCTGATCGCCGCGCAGAAGAGTCTCGCCGCCAGCGCCGCCCTGGTCGGCCGCACCGCCATCGCCGATAACCCGGACGTGCAGGCGGCCGCTACCGTGGTGGAGCGGGCGTGGCTCGCCCTGCAGCGCACCCGGGTGCGCGCGCCGCTCACCGGCTACCTCGCCAGGCGCGGCGTGCAGTTGGGTGAGCGCATAGCGCCCGGCGTGGCGCTCATGACCGTCGTGCCACTCGAGCGGCTGCGGGTGGAGGCCAACTTCAGGGAAGTGCAGCTCAAGCACATGCGCATCGGACAGCCGGTGACGGTGATCGCCGACCTGTACGGCGGGCAGGTCGAGTACCACGGCAGGGTCGCCGGGCTCGGCCTCGGCACCGGTGCGGCGTTCGCGCTGCTGCCGGCGCAGAACGCGACCGGCAACTGGATCAAGGTGGTGCAGCGTGTGCCGGTGCGCGTGGCGCTGCCGGCGCGCGAGCTCGCGGCCCACCCGTTGCGCATCGGGCTTTCCACCACCGCCAGAGTCGACGTGCACGATGACTCCGGAGCGCAGCTGGCGCCGGCGCCGCCTCAGGAGCCGGTGCTCACCACCAGCGTCTACGATCTCGACCGCAGCGAGGTCACGGCGCGCATCGCGCAGATCATCGGCGAGAACTCGCTCGAGGAAGCGGCGGCGACTCAGTCGAGCTTCAGGTAGTCGAGCGGCAGGGCGGTGGTGTACTTGATGGTCTCGAGCGCGAAGCTGGCACTCACGTCCTGGAACTCCACCGCCGAGATCAGCCGCTTGTAGACGACGTCATAGGCGTCGATGTCCGGCACCACGATGCGGATCAGGTAGTCGACGTCGCCGCTCATGCGGTGAATCTCCGTCACCTCGGGGATGTCGCGCACGGCACGCACGAACTTGTCGAACCACGCCTCGCTGTGATTGCCGGTCTTGAGGGTCACGAACACCGTCGTGCCGACGTTGAGCGCATGCGCGTCCAGCAGCGCCACGGTGCGCCGAATGACCCCGTCCTGCTGCAGCTTCTGGATGCGCCGCCAGCACGGGGCCTTGGACAGGCCGATGCGATCGGCGATCTCGGCGGCGCTCAGCTCGCCGTTGCCCTGCAGCAGCTCCAGGATTCTGGCATCCAGCTTGTCCATGAAACGCGGTGTGTCATTCCCCCTGAAACGCGCAACATTGTTGCGCAGCCGGCCCGGGTTTGCCACACGAACGCAACCGTGTAGCGCACGCTCGCGGTTAGCATGCAGCATGGATCTGATCCGCGCCTTTACCGAACATCCCGCGTCCGTGGGTGAGAGCTACAGCGAGCACCTCGTGAGGGCGGTGTGCTTCGGCACCCGCATGGTGCTCGCCGGCATCGCCTGCCTGTTGCATGGCTTGCTGCCGTTTGTGTTCGTGCGCACCGGCAGCCAGGCGATCACCGAGCTGAACGAGCGGATGATCGCCACGCGCCAGCTCCCGCTGCACCCGCTGGCGAGCGACAAGCGGCTGCCGCTGTAGCCGTGCCCGCGCTGCTGCGGGCGTTCGCGCCGGGCTGGACGGCGCTGCGCCGGGGGCTGCCGGGCGTGTTCATCGCCATCGCGCTCGCCGCCGTGGCGCGCGGCATGGCCCACACTCTGGCGCTGGGTGTCGGCGGCCTGCCGAAGATCCCCTTGAGTCCGGTGATGTGCGCGGTGCTGCTCGGCATGCTGTGGCGGAACAGCATCGGCGTACCCGCCTGGGCGGGCAGCGGTCTGAACTGGGCCATGTACCGGCTGCTGCGCGTCGGCATTGCGCTCGTTGGGCTGCGCCTCACCCTCGGTGGCGCGACCGCCATCGCCGCTACGGCGCTGCCAATCGCCCTGAGTTGTCTCACCGTGGCGCTCATCGCCGGCATCGGCATTGCGCGCCTGCTGGCAGTGCCGCGCCGCCTGGGGCTGCTGCTCGCCATCGGCACCGCCGTGTGCGGCTGCACCGCGGTGGTGGCGATGGCGCCGCTCATCCGGGCGCGGCATGCCGAAACGGCCTTCGCCGTCACCTGTGTGGTGTTGTTCGGCTGCATCGCCATGCTGTTTTATCCGTGGGTGGCGGGCCACTTCCTGGCCGCCTCCCCGGTGCACGCCGGCATCTTCCTCGGCACCGCCATCCACGACACTTCGCAGGTGATTGGCGCGGCGCTCATCTATTCACAGCAGGCCGCCGCTCCCGCAGCGCTCGCCGCAGCGAGCGTCGCCAAGCTGCTGCGCAACCTGTCGATCGCGGTGCTGCTCCCGGTGGCCGCCTGGCTGGCGCAGCGGCGCGAGGCGCGCGCGGGCGCGCCGGCGCCGGCCGCCGCGGGGGGCGGCACACGCGCGCCCCGGGTCCCGCTCTTCGTGCTGGCATTCATTGGCTTCATCGTCGTGCGCACCGCCGGGGACACACTCTGGCACGGCTCGGCCGCACTGTGGCAGGCGCTCGTCAACACCGGCTACACCGCCTCGGATCTGTTCCTCGCTTGCGGCATGACCGCGGTGGGCCTGTCGGTTTCCTTCACCGACATGTGGCGCATCGGCTGGCGCCCGCTCGCGGCTGGACTGGTGGTGGCGACCCTGGTGGGTGCCTGCAGCCTGCTGCTCACGCTCGCCATGCTGCACGGGGTCAGCTGAGCGGATCACCCGCACGGTCGTATCGGGCGCCCGCGCCCGCTACACTGCCACAATGGCGAACGCCCGATCCCGGATCTCGCGCCGCGCCGCCGAGGACGCGGTACGCGCGCTGCTGCGCTGGGCGGGTGAGGATCCGCGCCGCGAGGGCCTGCGCCACACCCCGCGCCGGGTCGTGGATGCCTACCGCGACTGGTTTTCCGGCTACCAGATCGACCCGGCCGCCTACCTGCGGCGCACTTTCGAGGAGGTCGGCGGCTACGACGAGATGATCGTGCTGCGCGACATCAGCTTCGAGTCGCATTGCGAGCACCACATCGCGCCCATCATCGGACGGGTGCACATCGGCTATCTGCCCGCCAACAAGGTGGTCGGCATCAGCAAGCTCGCGCGCGTGGTCGACGGCTACGCGCGGCGCCTGCAGGTGCAGGAGAAGCTCACCTCGCAGATCGCCGACTGCATCACCGAGGTGCTCAAGCCGCGCGGCGTGGGTGTGGTCGTGGACGCCGTGCACCAGTGCATGACCACACGCGGGGTGCACAAGCGCAACGTATCGATGGTCACCAGCCGCATGACCGGCACCTTCCGCAGCGACGCCCGCACCCGCGCCGAGTTCCTGCGCTTCATCGACATTTCCGGCGCGCGCGAGGTCTAGCATCAACTGCTGCAGATGCCAACCCGGGTAGCCTCGGGGTGGAATTTCAGCTGATCGCGGCGGCCGCGGCGTCGGCGCGCGACGCGCGCTTGCGGTCCTGCTCCTTCAGAAAGCGCTTGCGGATGCGGATGGAGGTGGGCGTCACCTCGACCAGCTCGTCATCGGCGATGAACTCGACCGCGTATTCCAGCGTCAGCTCGATGGGTGGCGTGAGCAGGATCGCATCGTCCTTGCCGGCGGCGCGGATGTTGGTGAGCTTCTTGGTCTTGATCGGGTTCACCACCAGATCGTTGTCGCGGCTGTGGATCCCGATGACCATGCCCTCGTAGAGCTTCTCGCCGGGAGCGACGAACAGCCGGCCGCGCTCCTGCAGGTTGAACAGCGCGTAGGCGACCGCCTGGCCGTGCTCGTTGCTCACCAGTACGCCGTTGCGGCGATCGGGGATCTCGCCCTTCAGCGGCGCAAAACCGTCGAAGATGTGACTCATCAGGCCGGTGCCGCGGGTGAGCGTCAGGAACTCGCCCTGGAACCCGATCAGCCCGCGCGCCGGCACGCGGTACTCGAGGCGCGCGCGCCCCAGGCCGAGGCTCATGTCGGTCAGGTCCGCGCGGCGCTCGCCGAGCGCCTCCATCACCGCGCCCTGGTGCGCCTCCTCGATATCGACGGTGAGGGCTTCGTAGGGCTCGTGCACCTCGCCGTTCACGATCCGGGTCAGCACCTGCGGGCGCGCCACCGCGAGCTCGTAGCCCTCGCGGCGCATGTTCTCGATGAGTATGGTCAGATGCAGCTCGCCGCGGCCGGCGACCCGCAGTACGTCCGGCTCGTCGGTATCTTCCACGCGCAGCGCCACGTTGCTCTGCAGCTCGCGGTAGAGGCGCTCGCGCAACTGCCGGCTGGTGACGAACTTGCCCTCGCGGCCGGCAAGCGGGGAGGTGTTGACCTGGAAGTTCATCGCCAGCGTCGGTTCATCCACGCTGATGGGCGGCAGCCCCAGCGGGTGCTCGGGGTCGCAGATCGTCATGCCGATGTTGACGGACTCGATGCCGGTGACGGCGACGATGTCCCCGGCGCTCGCTTGCTCCACCGGGTTGCGCTCGAGGCCGGTGAAGGTCAGCACCTGGCCGATCCTGGCGAGCCCGTGGTCCTGATCGCCGAAGCGCAGCGCCACGCTCTCGCCGGGGCGCACCACCCCGCGGCGAATGCGGCCGATGCCGATGCGTCCAACGTAGGAGTTGTAGTCGAGGGTCGAGATCTGCAGCTGCAGCGGCAGGTCGGCCTGCGCCGCCGGTGGCGGCACGTGGGTGAGGATCGCCTCGAACAGCGCCGACATATCCGGGCGGCGCTCGGTGTAGTCGGTGCTCGCCCAGCCTTGCAGGGCGGAGGCGTAGATGACCGGGAAATCGAGCTGCGCATCGCTCGCGCCGAGCTTGTCGAACAGGTCGAAGGTCTGGTCGACGACCCACGCCGGGCGGCTGCCGTGCCGGTCGATCTTGTTGACCACCACGATGGCTCTCAGGCCCTGTGCCAGGGCCTTGCGCGTGACGAAGCGTGTCTGTGGCATCGGTCCTTCGACCGCATCGACGAGCAGCAACACGCCGTCCACCATCGACAGTACCCGCTCGACTTCGCCGCCGAAGTCGGCGTGGCCGGGCGTATCGACGATGTTGATGCGCGTGCCGCCATACTCGATGGCGCAGTTCTTGGCGAGGATGGTGATACCGCGTTCGCGCTCGATGTCGTTGGAATCCATGATGCGCTCGCCCATCCGTTCGTGGGCCGCAAAGGTCCCCGACTGCTTCAGCAGGCAGTCGACCAGCGTGGTCTTGCCGTGGTCGACGTGCGCGATGATGGCGATGTTGCGGATCGGGCGATTCATGGTGGCTGGCTTGGGGCCGCGAGCGCCGGCAGGCAAGGCCTGCGGGTGAGCGGTGTCCGAAAAGGGTGCGCAGGGTAGCAGATCCGCCCGCCGGCCGCTGTGTTTTACGGCCGCGGCTCGCGCACTGCCGGGCTAGGGCCCTGGTGAGCCGATGCGCAGCGCCGCGGTGGCGAGCCGCACCTCGATGAAGAAGGCGACGAAGGCCGCGCTCAGGCACACCATCGCGCCGACGAACAGCAGCGCAATCAGCAGCGCGAGCTCGGAACGCAGAAATGCGTTGGCGAACAGCGTCACCACCACCAGTGCCACCAGCAGCGCCGCGATCGCGCACATGGAGATCGCCCAGTTTATGTAACGCGCGCGCCGCGCCAGCACCGCCAGATCCGCGTGCAGGTGCTGCGCGCTGCCCGGGTGACCCTCGAGCCGCTGCTCGAGCGTGCGCGCCCGATCGACGATGCGCGCCAGGCGGTTGGTGAGCACCCCGAGCGTGGCGGCGACACCGGTCAGCAGGAACACCGGCGCAACCGCCGACTGGATCAGACGCGCAATATCCATGAGCCGTGACGCTCCGCAGGCAGATCGGGCCCGCCGCCCGGGCGAGCAACGGCACGTTCGGCGCGGCCGGCGGCCGATATTGCCGGCGCAGTCCGTGCTATTGTACGATCGTTCAACAAGGTACCCTCGCTACGCCCGGTACTCCCCATGAAGCCCAGCCGCCTGCAGTCAGTCGTACCCGCCGCGCCCGCCGACACGGACGGCATGAGTCTACCCGCCTGGATTTACCGGGATGCGGAATTCTTCGAGCGCGAGCAGCAGGCGATCTTCCGCAACAGCTGGCAGCTGGTGTGCCACCTGAACGATGTGCCGCAGCCGGGGGACTTCCATACCTTCGAGTTCTACGGCGAATCGGTGCTGGTGCTGCGCGCCGAGGACGGCGCGGTGCGGGCATTTCACAATGTCTGCCGGCACCGCGCGGCACGCCTGCTCGACGGGCCGCGCGGCCATTGCGGGCGCCGCATCACCTGCCCGTACCACGCCTGGACCTATGCCCTCGACGGACGCCTGGTCGCTGTGCCGCAGCGCGACAGTTTCAGCGGGCTCGACAAGGCGCGGCACGGGCTCGTGCCGCTCGAGCACGAGCTGTTCATGGGCTTCGTTTTCGTGCGCTTCGCGCCCGGGCTGCCGAGCGTGGGGGAGATGGCGGCGCCGTACGTGCACGAGTTCGCTCCCTACCGCATGGAGGAGCTGGTGCCGCTCGGGCGCGTCACCCTGCGCCCGCGGGCGGTGAACTGGAAGAACGTCGCGGACAACTATTCCGACGGCCTGCACATCAATGTCGCGCACCCGGGGCTGACGCGCCTGTTCGGCAAGGGCTATGGCATCGAGGCGCAGCCCTGGATCGACAAGATGTGGGGCACGCTGCGCGATACGCCTTCCGCCAACTGGTCGGAGCGGCTCTATCAGCGCCTGCTCCCGCCGCTCACCGCTCTGCCGCCCGAACGGCAGCGGCTGTGGACCTACTTCAAGCTGTGGCCGAATCTCGCCTTCGACATCTACCCCGACCAGATCGACTTCATGCAGTTCCTGCCGGTGTCGCCGACCGAGACCCTGATTCGCGAGATCGCCTACGTGCATCCGGATTCGCGCCGCGAGATGCGCGCCGCGCGCTATCTGAACTGGCGCATCAACCGGCGCGTCAGTCTGGAGGACAAGGCGCTGATCGAGCGGGTGCAGGCGGGCATGGCCTCGAGCAGCTACACCTGCGGACCCTTGAGCGACGGGGAGGTATGCCTGCGCAGTTTCGCGCGGCGCATGCGCGCCCTGATTCCGGAAAGCGTCCTGCCGCGGGCTCCGGCGCGCGGGTGGAGCCGTGGGTGAGGGGACGCCGCGCGGCGCTGGGCGTTGCGATGCGCTGATCATCGGTGGCGGACACAACGGGCTGGTGTGCGCCGCGTACCTGGCGGCGGCGGGGCTCAAGGTTACCGTGCTCGAGCGGCGCGCGTTGGTCGGGGGTGCTGCGGTCACCGAGGAGTTTTATCCGGGCTTCCGCAACTCGGTCGCCGCTTATACGGTGTCGCTCCTGAACCCGAAGGTCATCCGCGATCTGGATCTCGCGCGGCACGGGCTGCGGCTGGTGGAGCGCCGCGCCGCCAACTTCCTGCCGACCGCGGACGGCCGCTATCTGCTCACCGGCGAGGGCCGCACGCAGGCGGAGGTGGCGCGCTTCTCGGCGCGCGATGCGGCCCGCCTGCCCGAGTACGGTGAGCGGCTCGAGGTCATCGCGGACGTGCTGCGGGAGCTGGCGCTGACCACCCCGCCGAACGCGCTCGAAGGCAGCTGGCGCGCGGCGCTGCCGGAGCTGCTGCGCGCGGCGCGCGTCGGCGGCCGCCTGCGGCGGCTCGACATGAGCTCGCGGCGTGAGCTGTTGGCGCTGTTCGCGATGTCGGCCGGGGACTATCTGGATAACTGGTTCGAGAGCGACCCGATCAAGGCGGTGTACGGCTTCGACGGCATCGTCGGCAACTACGCGAGCCCCTATACGGCGGGCTCCGCCTACGTGCTGCTGCATCACGTGTTCGGCGAGGTGAACGGCAAGAAGGGCACGTGGGGGCACGCGATCGGCGGCATGGGCGCGATCACGCAGGCGATGCGCCGCGAGGCGGAGGCGCGCGGCGTCGAGATCCGCACCGGGCGCGCCGTGGCGAAGATCGTGGCGCGCGAGGGACGCGCGGCCGGCGCCGTGCTCGACGACGGCACCGAGGTCGCGGTGCATCCGTTCGTGTCGTGCGGCGCTTGCCTGCAGTGTCGCAACGGTCGCCCTCAGCTCTGTCGCAAGACGACGCCGACGATGCTCGGCGTGTTCACCGACGGCGGTATGGCGGACGAGGTCGCCGTGCCCGAGTCGTGCGTCGTTCGCCTGCCGCAGAGTGTCAGCGCGGCCGACGCCTCGATCATCGAGCCGCTCGCAGTCGCGCTCCACGCGTGCAACCGCGCCCGAATCGAGGCCGGGATGCGGGTCGGCGTCGTCGGG
>DATGVL010000015.1:0-95978 GCA_035300445.1 Steroidobacteraceae bacterium | reverse complement strand
GGCAGGTTGTTGCGGAACGCGTCCGGGATGCGGTAGTCGGCGCGGATCTTGCCCGCCGCCCTGGCGCGCGAGAGCAGCGCGTCCTGAAAGCGCGAGTCCGCGACGTTCAGGAGCGCCGCGATGATCTCCTCGTCGGTGCGGCCGCGCAGGTCGGCGATGCCGTACTCGGTGACCACCAGATCGCGCAGGTGCCGCGGAATGGTCTGGTGAGCGTAGTTCCACACGATGTTGGAAGTGGTACGACCGTGGCGCGTGCGGGTGGCGCGCACGCACAGGATCGAGCGCGCCCCCGGCAGGGCGTGCGCCATGGCGACGAAGTTGTATTGACCGCCGACGCCGCTCACCACCTGCCCGCTCTCCAGCGCATCGGAGACCGCAGCTCCGAGCAGCGTCACCATCATGGTGGTGTTGATGCAGCGCGCGGCGCGCCGCTGCAGGATACGCAGCTCCTGGTCGGCGCCGTACAGCTGGTTCACGAACGCCACCCCGCGCATGCCGAACTGCGCCCGCTCGCTCTCGGGCAGCTCGCGCAGCGCCGCGTAGAATCCGCGCGGACCCAGAAAGAACCCGGCATGCAGCACCTGGCCGTTGCGCAGCTCGCGCCCCAGACACTCCCCCGCCAGGCGTGCGCGGCTCGCCGGATCGGCGAGATCGGCCGCAATCCAAGCCCCGCCGGCGGCGCGCACGCGCCCGTCGGCAAACTCCACATCCTCGCGAAACACCCCGTGGAACTTGAGCTGCGCGAACTCCGCGCGGCTCAGCACCGGGCCCGCGACGGCACCGGCAAGCTGGCCCAGAATGCGCTCATCGAAGCGCTCGAGCGTCTGTCCCGAGCTCAGCAGCCTCTCGAGGGGGAGCGAATCGTAGACACGCCGGCGCAGGATCCCGGCGCGATACAGCTCGAGCAGCTGATCGACGAACATTTCGGTGCAGGCGAACAGCCCGGCGGAGAACGGCGCATCCCCGCCCGCCTCGTGCATCAGCGGCGCGGCCGTCGCGCCGCCGAGCCCCTCGAGTGCGGTGCGCCAGGCGGGGTTCTGCTGATGCCGCAACAGCAGCGCATACACCAGCGAGTCACCCAGCTCGCCGATGCCGATCTGCAGCGTGCCGCCGTCGCGCACCAGGGCGCTGGCGTACACGCCGATGGCGTGGTCGACCGTGCCGAGGGGCGGATTGGGCGGACAGAACAGGTCGTAGTCGTAGCGCCGATCGTCCACCAGGAAGTCAAAGCGTCCGGGATCAACGAGCGCGTGACCGGTCATGAAGGGCATCTGTGCGTGCGTCTGCCCCACCATGACGATGTCGCGGCCCTCGGCGCGCGATGCTTCAATCAGCGGCAGCAGATCCACGGTGACATCGGTATTGGAGCCGAGGCTCAGCTGCAGCGCGCTGTTCAACGAGCGCTGCGCCACGAGATGTGCGATGACGTTGACGCCGCGCGCCAGAGCATCGCGCGCCACGTGGGTGTAGTTCGCGCTCAGGTAATGGCGCTGCGCGTGGCGCGAATTCAGAAACGCGCCCGGCGTCAGGAAGAACTCGAGGATGCGGATGTTGGGCGGAACCGTGTCGGCGTGCATGGCGCGCGCGTATTCCGGCTCGACGTAGCTGCCGAACACCCGTGCGACGAGCGGGGTCAGCAGGCGCGCCTCGAGCGCCGAGCGGGCCACGGGCTTCAGCAGCGACAGCGCCGTGAGGATGGTCAGATCGATGCCCGAGTCGCGCAGCGCGCGGCGGTAGAATTCATTCGCCAGCGGGGTGGGCTTGCCGATCCCGAGCGGCAGCGCCAGCACGATGCGCGGTCCGACGCGGCGCAGCACCGCGTCGACGCACTGTCCGACGTCAGCGAAAACCTCTGGCATTCAGGTGTGGCATGCTCACCGAAGCACGCGGCGCGCGTCAACCAACGAAAAGAGAAATCCTGGAGGCAGCATGGCAGTGAACAAACCGGCCCTGGACCCCGCGGGTGTCGAGGTGATCTCCCGCTGCGGTTATCCGCAGCCCTACCTCGCACGCGTCATGCCGCGCCACAAGCGTCGGCTCGGGGATGCGCTCGGCCTCACCCGCATCGGCATCAACCTGACGATGCTGCCGCCCGGCAAGGAATCCTCCATGCGGCACTGGCATACCCACGAGGACGAGTTCGTGTACGTGCTCGAGGGCGAGGTGATGTTGCGCACCGACAGCGGCGAGCAGCGGCTCACCGCAGGCATGTGCGCGGGCTTCCCGGCCGGCAGCCCGGACGGCCACCAGATCATCAACCGCGGCACGCAGCCGGCGCTGTACCTTGAGATCAGCAACCGCAACACCGCGCAGGACAGCGTCTACTACACGGATGCGGACGTGGACCTCATCTGGAGCCCGCCGCACGCCCCGGGCAAGTTCACCCGCCGCGACGGCACGCCCTACTAAGCCTAAGGCGGCGGCCGCTGGCGCGGCGAGGATCAGTGTGCCGCGCTCGTGAGGCGCAGCGCGAAGGACACGCCGACCTCGTTCCCCACCTGGTCGGTGGCCTTCCAGTCGCCCTGGCCGACGCCGAAGTCGAGCCGCCGGATGCTGGTCTTGCCGCTCATGTAGCCGACCATGGCGCCCTGCTCGACGGCGGTGCGGAAGGTGAAGGGCACGCGCACGTCGCGCGTCTGGTCGCGGATGGTGAGCTTGCCCTGGGCCTCGAAGCCCGCGGCGGTCTTGGCGAACTGGGTGGCGAGGAAGTGCGCCTTCGGGAATTTGGCGGCCGCGAACAGGTCGTCGCCCTTGAGCGTGTCGTCGCGCTCCTTGTCGCCGGTGTCGAGCGAGCCGATCTCGACCGTGACCTCGAGGCGGCTGCCCGCGAGGTCGCCGGGCTCGAAGTCGAAGCTCACTGGGAAGCGGGTGAACTTGCCCTTGTTCTGCGCACCGGCCTGCATGAAGGTGAATTCCAGCGTGCTCTTGGCCTGATCGAGCACGTAGTGGACGGGGGAGGGGGCCTCCGCTGCGCCCTGTGCCCAGGCAGCCAGGCACATCGCGGCGGCCGTCCCCGCCAGCCACTGCGCGGGCCTCACCCGTGCGCCTTGGGTCATCGCTACCTTGCTCATCGCTCGGGTCCTTGAGTCGTGGTGGTGAAGGGCAGCATCCGCCGCAGCACGTCGTCCTTGAACAGGAAGTGATGGGCGAGCGCGGCGCCGGCGTGCAGCGAGACGAACACTCCCAGCACCAGCGCGAGCGTCCCGTGAGTGGTCAACAGTGCCTCGTACAGCGCCCGGTTTTTCGGCACCAGGTCGGGCAGCTGAAAGAACCCGAACCAGCTGACCGGAAACCCACGTGCTGAGGACATCATCCACCCCGACAGCGGCATGGCGAACAGCAGCAGGTACATCAGGGCGTGCGTGGAGTGCGCCAGCACGCGCTGGTACGGCTTGAGCGTCTCGGGCAGCGCCGGAGTCGGGTTCAGCCAGCGCCAGGCGAGCCTGAGGATCGCCAGCGCCAGTATGGTGATGCCGACTGATTTGTGGCGCGCGAGCATGCCGAGCTTTTTCAGCGGCGGCAGATCCTCGGCGAGCGCGGCCAGGGTGAACTGAACGATGATCAACACGACGATGGTCCAGTGCAGCAGCTGGGCGACTGCACCCCAGCGGCGCGTGGTGTTTCGCATGGCCATGCAGCTAAGCTTATGCGCGTGAGTGCAAGTTGCAAACTCCGGCTGCCCGGCGCGCTGCTGCTCGGGTTCCTGCTCGGCGGTTGCCCGCTGCAGCCGCACGCTCCCGCGGCGCCGCCGCAGGTGGTGGCCGAGACTCCCGCGCCTCACGAGGGGGTTCCCTACGACATCGAGGCGGGCGAATCGCTGCTCACCATCCGCGTGTATCGTGCAGGAGCGCTCGCGAGCGCCGGCCACGACCATCTGATCGCCCTGCACGCCCTCACCGGTACGGTCTACGTGCCCGCCGATGTCATGCGCAGCAGCTTCGAGGCCCGTATCCCGGTGGCGGAGTTCACGGTCGATGAGCCGGCGCTGCGCGCTCAGGAGCACAGCCCCGATTTCCCGCCGGAAGTGCCGGACACCGCCCGCGAGGGGACGCGGCGCAACATGCTCGGGGAGGCGCTGCTGGATGCCGAGCACAACCCGCAGATCGTGTTGCGGGCCGTGCGGCTGGAGTCTGCGGGGGCGCCGGCGCCGGGCAGCGGCGGCGAGGCCGGTGGCGAAACGCGGGTGCTGGCGCGCGTGCAGACCACGGTGCGCGGGCAGCTGCGCACCATCAGCGTGCCGGTGCGCTATGAGTTCGCCGCCGGTGCGCTCATCGTATCCGGCGAGGCTGCGCTCAAGCAGAGCGAGCTCGGGCTCACGCCCTTCAGCGCCCTGCTGGGTGCATTACAGGTGCAGGACGAGATGCGCGTCAGGTTCCGCATCGTGGCGCGCGCGGCCGCTTCCATAGTTAGTGGCGGCCCAGCTCCGCCAGCAGCTCGGTCGCCTGGTACACCTTGCGCAGCGCCTCGAACATGATGGCCGGATCCACCGCCACCGCGCGGTTCAACTCGGGGTCGAACCAGTAGCTGCCCGCGATCGAATAGATATTCCCGTCGAACATCAGTCCCACCAGCCGGCCGGCGGTATCGATCAGCGGGCTGCCGGAGTTGCCGCCCACGATGTCGTTGTTGGTGGAGAGATCGAAGCGGGCCTCTCGATCGAGCGCGCTCTGCACCTTGAGCCAGCTGTCGGGAATCCTGAACGGCTCCTGGCCGGTGGCACGCTCGAACAGGCGTGCCAGGTGCGTGAAGGGCTCGACCTCGTGTCCGTCCTCCTTCCAGCCCTGCACCGTGCCGAAGTTCAGGCGCAGGGTGAAGGTGGCATCCGGTGGGAGGCTCGTGCCGTAAGCGCGAAAGCGCGCGTGGGCGATCTTTTCGGAAGCCGCGTCGATGGGCGCTTCCACCGCGTCCTCATAGCTCTTGCGCACCGCACGGGCCGGGCCATCCACGCTGCGCACGAATTCGATCATCGGGTCGTGCGCGGCCTCGAGCGCTGCCGCGCCGCCCTCCCACAGGCGCCGGCGCAGCTTCGGATCGGCGAGCTGCGAGCCGTCCACCAGCCGTGCGGCGAGTGTGTCGGGTGAATCCTTCGCCAAGAGCGCCCGCACGATCGGGTCGTCCGGCCCCAGCCACTCGCGCATGCGCTCCAGCCCAAAGGACAGCGTGAGCCTGTCGAGCGCCGGATACACCGGTACCGGGGCGGTGAGGCGCTGCGCGATGCGCGGCAGCGCCGCGTCGCGGTATTCGCGCAGCCGCTCGGTGTTGGGTTTGGGGCGTTCGGCGGCGCCGCGCAACAGGGTGCGCGCATAGGTGAACAGGCGGCTGTTGAAGCCGGCGCCCAGCTCGAGGAACGTATAGGGCAGGTAGAGTTCGTGCTCGCTCAGCTGCGCCCTGGCGATGTCCGACCAGGGATCGCCGGTCGCGGCGGCGAGCTGCGGGTCGGCGGCGACCCGGGTCCGCAGCGCCGCTTCCTCGTCGCGCTTGGCTTTGAGCAGCCGCTCATCGAGCAGCGCGTCGAGCTGCCTGCGGCGCACCTTGATGGAGTTCTCCAGGCTGTTGAGCGGATCCTCCACGATGCGGTCGGCCTCGAGGCCGGTCTTGCCGAACTGGATGAAACGCCCGCGCAACTCCGAGGCGCGCAGCAGCCAGCGCGGCAGGTCCACGTCGCGCAGGGTCTGGAGCTGCGCGACGGTCAACAGCCGGTCGGTGGAGCCGGGATGCCCCGACACGAATACCAGCTCGCCCGCCTGCGGCCCCTGCGGCCGGATGCGCAGGAACTGCGGCGTCGCGGCGGGCTTGCTGTTCGGGCCATAGGCGCGCAGCAGCGCCATGTCCAGGCACCAGCGCGGGAACTGGAAATTGTCCGGGTCACCGCCGAAGGCGGCAATGCCGCGCTCGGGGGCGAACACCAGGCGCACGTCGTCGTAGCGATGGTACTTGTAGAGCCAGTACTGCCCGCCCTGGTAGAGGTCGACGGACTCGCACTTCAGCGGCCCGGATTTCGCCTGCCGGCTGTCCTGCTCGCAAGCCTGCTCGAGCTGCGTCAGGGTTTTCTTGCGGGTGTCGTTGGCCGCGCGGTCATCGAGTCCGCGGACCGCCGCGGCGACCCGCTCCGTGACGTTCTCGACGCTCATCAGCACGTCGGCGATCTGCGTGCCGCACTTCAGTTCCTGCTCCCGGGAGCGCGCCAGGAAGCCGCTGCGCACGAGGTTCTGCTCGCTGGTGGAGTGCTCATCCAGGCAAGCTTCCGCGCAGTGGTGATTGGTGAGGATCAGTCCGTCGGGGGATACGAAGGATGCCGTGCAGTTCGATAAGCGCAGCGTGGCGATGCGCACCCGATCCAGCCACGCGGGGCTGATGTCGGCGCCGTACTGGCGCTTCACCAGATCCTGCGGAAAGTCGTGGAAGGTCCACATGCCGGCGTCGCTGCGCGCCGGCGGTGGCGCGAGGACCAGAAGTGACACCAGGAGCACGAGCACGGCGGGCAGACAGCTGCGGCGCATGGGATCCTTCGAGCCTCAGCCTTCTGATTCGAGCAGCATGAGCGGTGTGCCGTCCGGGCTCTCCAGCAGCGCGTTGCCGAGGCCCCCGGCGCCGTCCGCAGAGATGGCGGACAGGGCCACGTCCAGCTCGCGCAGCCGGGCAATGCGTGCGCGCATGTCAGGATCGCGGAACACGAGCATCGCACGCTCGCACACCCCCGGAGGATGAAACGAGAGGTCCAGGTAATCACTGGTGAGAGGCAGGTGCGGATAGGGCGCCGACACCTCCCCGGCAGCGACGAAGCCCAGAGGCTCCCAGAAGGCCTGCGCGGCGGCGAAGTCGGTGACCGGCAGACTCACTTCGGCGAAGTCACCGCACAGCGAAGCATCCCCGCGCGCCACGGGCGAGTAGGTGCGCGCTTCCAGGACCGCGACCGCGTGGCCGAACGGGTCCATCAGACCGATCTCGTTGAATACCTCTTCCCCGGTGCGGCACAGCGTGAGCTTGATGCCGGCGGCGGCAAACTCCCGCACGCACGCGGCGATGCCCGGACGCACGAAGGTGAGAACCGGCGAGGCGCCGCTGCGCTGATGCAAGCCTATGAAGAGGCGCCCGTCGGTCAGTACTCCGTACGGATGCGTGAGCGTATCGGTGGTCGGGGCCTGGGTGAAGCCCAAGCGTTCGTAGAACTCGAGCGAGCCACGCACATCATCGACCGCGAGGCTGGCTTCGTGAAAGGTCCCCAGGAGGGGCAACGGCGCGTGGGACATCACGCGGACGCACCGCGTGCGGCGCTGGGAAGGCGCCCATGCCCGGCGTGCGTCCAGCCCTGACAGTGCTGCTCGATCAGGTCCGCGAGGCATTGCGCGTGGCTGGCGCGGGCGTTGAGCGCCGGCACGTACTGAAAGCGCTGGCCACCGGCGCGCATGAAGGCGTCACGATTCTCGATATCGATCTCCTCGAGCGTCTCCAGGCAATCCACGGCAAAACCCGGACACACCAGCGTCACTTCACGCACGCCGCGGGCGGGCATGCCGCTGAGCACCGTGCGCGTGTAGGGCTTCAGCCAGTCGGTCGGACCAAAGCGCGACTGAAAGCTCACGCTCCACTCCCCGTCGCGCAACATGAGCTCATCCGCCAGCAGGCGCGCAGTGGTCTGGCAGCGGCAGAAGTACGGGTCGCCCTGCTGGACGTAGCGCTCCGGAATGCCGTGAAAGGAAATCAGCAGGTGAGCGGTGCGGCCGTGAGCCAGCCAGTGCTCGGTGACGCTGGCGCGCAGCGCCTCGATATAGCCCGGGTGCTCGTGATAGTCCGCGATGAAGCGCAGCTCGGGCAGAGCGCGCCAGCCGCGCAACTCCGCACTGACCTGGTCGTACACCGCACCGGTGGTGGCACCGCAATACTGCGGGAACATCGGCAGCACCAGGATGCGCTGGGCGCCGCTGTCGCGTAATCGAGCGAGTGCGCCGCGCACCTCGGGAGCGCTGTAGAGCATGCCGAGCTCCACCGACAGCGGCGCCAGCATGCGTTGCGCGAGCGAGCCGGCCAGCTCGGCTCGCAAGCGCTCCGACAGGTCGCGGAGCGGGGAACCGGAGGCCGTCCAGATGAGGCGGTACTTGCGTGCCACGCGCCGCGGACGCCAGGGCAGGATCACCCCGTACAGCAGCGGCAGCCACAGTGCGCGCGGCAGCTCCACCACGCGCGGGTCGGCGAGGAAGCGCGCCAGGAATGCGCGCACGGCGCTTGCATCCGCGGCCTGCGGGGTTCCGGAGTTGACCAGCAGGATGCCGATGCGTTCGGGGTTCGCGTAGCGCATACCTCACGATACCGCAAGCGCCGCGCCGCGGCCTATCCCGCCACTCTCAGCCGATGCCGACACACAGGTACTTCAGCTCGGTGTAGTCAAGGATTCCGTACTTCGAGCCCTCGCGGCCGGTGCCCGACTCCTTGACCCCCCCGAAAGGGGCAACCTCGGTGGAGATGATCCCGGTATTGAGGCCCACGATGCCGTACTCCAGCGCCTCCGCCACGCGCCACGAGCGCGCCAGGTCGCGGGTATAGAAGTAGGCCGCCAGGCCGAACTCGGTATCGTTCGCCATGCGGATGGCATCCCCCTCGGTCTCGAATCGGAACAGGGGCGCGACCGGACCGAAGGTCTCCTCGCGCGCCACCAACATGGCGGCGGTCACGTCGGTGAGCACGGTCGGCTCGAAGAACGTGCCGCCGAGCGCATGGCGCTTGCCGCCCTGCACGACGCGCGCGCCCTTGCTCACGGCGTCCGCGAGGTGCTGCTCCACCTTGGCGAGCGCCTTGGTATCGATCAGCGGACCCTGGTCGGTGGGGCCCTTGAGGCCGTCGCCCACGCGCAGCTGCGCCACGGCGTGCACCAGCTTAGCCGTGAAGGCCTCGTAGACCGGCGCCTGCACCAGCAGGCGATTGGCGCACACGCACGTCTGCCCGGTGTTGCGGTACTTGCTGGCGATGGCCCCCGCCACCGCGGCATCGAGGTCAGCGTCCTCGAACACGATGAACGGGGCATTGCCGCCCAGCTCGAGTGACAGCTTCTTCACCGTGCCGGCGCATTGCGCCATGAGCTTCTTGCCCACGGCGGTGGAGCCGGTGAACGTGACCTTGCGCACGCTGGTGTTGGAAGTCATCTCCCCGCCGATCGCGACCGCATCCCCGGTGATGACGTTGAGCACGCCGGCCGGCACCCCGGCGCGCGCCGCGAGCGCCGCGGCGGCGAGGGCCGAGTAGGGTGTCTGGCTCGCGGGCTTGCAGACCAAGGTACAGCCCGCCGCGAGCGCAGGTCCCGCCTTGCGCGTGATCATGGCGAGGGGGAAATTCCACGGCGTGATCGCCGCGACCACCCCCACGGGCTGGCGCAGCACCAGGATGCGTTTGTCGGTCTGATGCCCCGGGATCACGTCCCCGTACAGGCGCTTGCCTTCCTCCGCGAACCATTCGATGAAGGAGGCCGCGTAGGCGATCTCGCCCTGGGACTCCGCGAGCGGCTTGCCCTGTTCGGCGGTCATCAGCGTCGCCAGGTCTTCCAGGTTCGCCATCAGCAGCTCGTACCAGCGGCGCAGCACCGCCGCGCGCTCCTTGGCGGTCTGCCCGGCCCACGCCGGGAAGGCCTGGCTTGCTGCCTCGATGGCGCGTCGTGTCTCGGCGGCGCCCATCTCGGGCACCGCGCCGATCGGTTCGCGCGTCGCCGGATTCACGATCTCGCGCGTGGCGCCGCTCATGGCGTCCACCCACTTGCCCCCGATGAAGGCGCGGGTACGCAGCAGATCCGGATCTCGCAATTTCATCTGGCGCCCCTCCCCATCTCAACCCTGGACGGGCTCGCCGCCGGCCACGTGACGGTTGAGAAAATCCACAGTGCGTGCACGGGCCAGCGCGGCGACCTGCGGGTTGTAGGAGTCGCGCTGCTCGCAGTTGAAACCGTGGCCTGCTCCCTCATAGACGAACAGGGGCGCCTGCGGGTTCGCCGCCCTGATGTGCGCGACGTCGGCGGCCGGGATGCTGCGGTCCTCGCTGCCGTAGTGATACAGGACCGGGCAGCGGGGTTTCTGTTCGAGGTAGCTTGCGAGCTTGCCGTAATACACCACCGCGCAGGCGAGGGGCAGCTGGCAGGCGGCAACATAGGACAGGGTTCCGCCCCAGCAGTAGCCCACGGTCGCCGTCCGGCCCGAGCGTCTCACCACGGCGATCGCGGCCGCGAGGTCGAGCAGCGTGTCTTGCGGGGTGAGCTGCTTGACGTAGCCGGAGCCCTCCTGCATGTCGGCGGCGGTGTAGCTGAGCTCGATGCCGCGGCGCACCCGGTCGAACAGGCAGGGTGCGATGGCCGTGTATCCGTCGGCGGCGAAGCCGTCGGTCACTTTGCGGATGTGGCTGTTGACCCCGAAGATCTCCTGGATCACCACGACTGCGCCGCGCGGGCGTCCGGGGGCAGCGGCGAGCCACGCCTGAAACTCGTGGCCGTCGCGGGCCATGATGGTGGAGTACTCGCCCATGGACTTGGTATTCTAACCCGTTACGCTGTGTGGAGGAGTCATGCTGGTCGGATCCGCGGTCAGGCGCGTGGCCATCGTCGGTGGCTTGCGCATTCCCTTCGCCCGCTCGTATGGGGCTTACGCCACCGCCAGCAACCAGGACATGCTCACGGCTGTGTTCCGCGCCGTGGTCGAGCGCTTCAAGCTCCAGGGTGAGCGTCTCGGGGATGTGGCCGCGGGCGCGGTGCTCAAGCACTCCCGGGACTACAACCTGGTGCGCGAGTGCGTGCTGTCGAGCGGGCTCGATCCTCACACCCCGGGGCTCGACATGCAGCGGGCCTGCGGCACGAGCCTGGAGGCCGCGATCGACATCGGCAACAAGATCGCGCTCGGACAGATCGAGGCCGGTCTCGCCGGCGGCACCGACTCCATCAGCGATGCGCCGATCGTCTACCCGCGCTCGTACCAGCAGCTGCTGCTCGCGAGCTACCGCGGCCGCAACGCCTGGGAGCGGCTGTCGCCGTGGTTCGGGCTGCGACCGCGGCACTTCATACCGGTACTGCCCGCGGTCGTCGAGCCGCGCACCGGATTGTCCATGGGGCAGAGCACCGAGATCATGGCCAAGGCCTGGCAGATCGGGCGTGCCGAGCAGGATCAGCTCGCCCAGCAGAGCCACGTCAAGGCCGCGGCCGCCTGGCGCGACCGGTTCTACGACGACCTGGTGGTGGAGTACCGGGGACTGAAGAGCGACAACAATATCCGAGCCGACAGCAGCGCCGAGAAGCTCGCCAAGCTGCGGCCGAGCTTCGCCGCCGACGGCACGCTCACCGCCGGCAACAGCACGCCGCTCACCGACGGGGCGAGCGCGGTGCTGCTGGCGACGCCGGAGTGGGCCGCGAAGCGCAACCTGCCGGTGCTGGCTCACCTGCGCTACGGCAAGGCATGGGCGGTCGATTTCGCCAGCGGCAAGGAGGGACTGCTGATGGCGCCCACCTACGCCGTCCCCGCCATGCTGCGCGATGCGGGCCTGACACTGCAGGACTTCGATTACTACGAGATTCACGAGGCGTTCGCGGCGCAGGTATTGTGCACGCTGAAAGCGTGGCAGTCAGCGCAGTACTGCCGCGATGTGTTGGGATTGCCCGCGCCGCTCGGCAGCATCGACCTGGGCAGGCTCAACGTAAAGGGCGGGAGCGTTGCCATCGGGCACCCGTTCGCCGCCACCGGCACGCGTATCCTGGGCACGCTCGCCAAGATCCTCGCGGGCGATGCGAGCGCGAAGCGCGGACTGATCTCGGTGTGCGCCGCCGGCGGGATGGGCGTGACGGCCATCCTCGAGCGCTGAAGGCATGAGCACCCTGGGTGTCAGGACCTTGCGCGCCCTTGCCGTGAGCGCACTGTGGGGCGCCATGCCAGTGCACGCGGATTTCCAGAGCGCGCTCGGAGAATACAACGCCGGCCACTACGAGCTCGCGCACGCGCATTTCCTGGCGCTCGCGGAACTCGGCGATTGCTCCTCGCAGTTCAACCTCGCAGCGATGGCCCTGAAGGGACAGGGGGGACCTAAGGATGCCGGCAGCGGGGTCGGCTGGCTGGAAGCGGCCGCCGCCAACGGCTGCGAGCAACTGGTGGGCAACAAGGTGGCCGGCCTTGCGGCGAAGCTGAGCGCCGATGAGTCGCGCGCCGCCGCGGGTATCGTGGCGCGCTACGGTCGTGATGCGCTGCACGCGCAGGGGGTGGTCAACCCCGACTTCAGCTGCCGGGAAGAGGTTCCCGCGAGTGTGCTGCAGTCCCCGACGCCGGAGTACCCGCGCCTCGCCGGTGACACCCACGGCGCCATCGTGATCACCGAGCTCACGATCGGGGTCGACGGCCTGGCCCGCGACCCGGAGGTACTGCTGGCGGTGCCGGAGAGCGGTTTCGCGGCCGCGGCCATCGAGTCGTGGCTGAACTCGCGCTTCGTGCCGGCCTCCCGCGGGGGCGCGCCGGTCGAGTCGCGGCTGCAGGCCAAGTCGCGGTTCGCGACCGGGGCCGGGAGTGACCTCTCGGGGATGGATGCCTACAGGTCAGCCCGGCCGCGCGCCGACGCGGGTGACCCGCAAGCCGCGTACCTGGTAGGGCTCACGGCGAGCCTGGATGCCTCGCTCCAGATCTCCTATGCGAGGGCGGGGCAGCTGCTGCTTGGAGCCGCGCGCGACGGCGATTCCCACGCCCAGTACTGGGTGGGGAGCCAGCTGCGCGCCAGCGCCGCGTGCCACGGCGAGCCGAATGGCGCGGTCTGGCTGCGCCACGCCGCCGACGGCGGCAGCGCTGCGGCACAGCTGCTGCTGGCCACGGATCTGCTGAACGGCGACCCCTCGGCCGCGCAGGCCACGCAGGCGCGCGAGCTCCTCGAGCGCGCGGCGGGCTCGGACAGCTTCTACGTCAGGAAGCACGTGGTGGCGCTGCTCGCGGCCTCGGCCGTCGATCCCGTGCGCGATGCGGGTACGGCGCTCGCCGTGGCGGTGAAGCTCGCCGCCGGGGAGATTCAATCCGATCCGCAGATGTTCGAAGTCGTCGGCGCCGCTTACGCGGCCAGCGGTGACTTCCGCGCCGCGAGCGCGCAGCAGCGGATCGCGCTGCGCAAGGCCCAGAGCCTCGGGTGGAATACCCGCCTGATGACGCAGCGACTGGCCGCGTACCGCGACGGCCGGCCGTGGCGTGGGGATTTGTTGACACTGCCGCCGGCGGGAGTGGGCGCCGCACGATAGGAGATCGCAGCGAAGCCGGACCCGGTCCTGGTGGTGTTCTGCCGTCGCCCGCGCCTCGGTGAGGGCAAGCGCCGACTGGCGCGTGCGCTGGGCGCGCCGCGGACGCTGGCGATCGCGCAGGCGCTGCTGGAGTGCGCGCTGGAGGATGCCAGCGCCTGGCCGGGTGCGCTGGTCATTGCACCGGAGAATCCGGCCGAGGCGAGCTGGGCACACGGCCTGCTCGAGCGTGCGAGCGTGCAAGCTCAACCCCCCGGCAACCTGGGCGAGCGCCTGAACGCAGTCGATGCCGCAGTGCGCGCGCTGGGTCACGAGCGCGTCCTGTTCATAGGCAGCGATGCCCCCTCGCTCACGGTGTCCGATCTGTCCGCGGCGCACACTGCGCTGCACGCCTCCGATGTGGTGCTGGTTCCGGCGCGCGACGGAGGTGTGACGCTCATGGGATCGCGGCTGCCGTGGCCGGATCTGGCGCCCCTGCCGTGGAGCGAGCCGACTCTCGGGGAGGCACTGGAAGAGTGTTGCCGCGGCCATGCGCGCAGCGTGACGCGGCTGCCCGATTCGTACGACGTCGACGAACTGTCCGATCTGCACACAGCGCGGCACGCGCTCGCCGCCGACCCTCGTCCGGCGCGCCGCCGGCTGCATGAGCTGCTGGTGAAGATCGCATGAAGGGGCGCGTGCCGTGGGCGATCGCATCCGTGCTGCTGCTCGCGGCCGCCGGGTGGTTCGTGCCGCTGCAACAGTGGCTGCTCGCGGCGCTCACCTGGGCCACGGCGCACCGCCAGCCCTCCGCACTCGTGTTCATCGCGCTGTACGTGCTGGCAACCGTATGCCTGGTTCCGGGCCTCATTCTCACGCTGGCGGGCGGGGCGCTCTTCGGGCTGGCGCGCGGCGTAGTGCTGGTGTCCGCAGGGAGCGTCCTCGGGGCCAGCGCCGCGTTCTTCATCGGCCGCACGCTGGCGCGTGAGTGGACGCAGAGGCGCATCGCGGCGTGGCCCCGCTTCCGGGCGCTGGACGGTGCGCTCGGGGAACGCGGCTTCTCGATCGTGCTGCTCACACGGCTGTCGCCGCTGTTCCCCTTCAACCTGCTGAACTACGCGTACGGTGTCACGGCCGTAAGGCCGCGCGACTACATCGCCGGCTCCTGGCTCGGCATGCTGCCCGCCACCGTGCTGTACGTGTACGCCGGATCCGCGGCCGCCGACCTCGCGCAGGCCATCGTGGGAGGCGTGCACACCGGCAGAACCGGTACTGTCCTGTTGGTTGTTGGTCTGGCAGCCACCGTCGCAGTCGCAGCCCTGGTGACGCGAGTCGCGCGCCGCCGGCTCGAACACGAGCTCGCGCCATGAGCGAGGATGATGACGCGCTGTGGCGCCGGCTGGTCTTCCCGGCGGACTATCGCAACCCTAAGCCCGCGGCGCGCTACCACCTCACCGTGATCGGCGCGGGCACCGCGGGCCTGGTTACCGCCATAGTGGCGGCCGGACTGGGCGCGCGAGTGGCGCTGATCGAGTGCCAGGCCATGGGCGGTGACTGCCTGAACGTCGGCTGTGTGCCCTCAAAGACGCTGCTGGCGGGTGCCGCCGCGGGCCTCACGTTTGCAGGCGCCATGCAGCGGGTGCACGCGGTGCGCGCAAGCATTGCCCGACACGACTCGGTCGAGCGCTACGTTCAAGCGGGAGTCGACGTGTTCCTCGGGCAGGGGAGCTTCAGCAGTGCGCATGAGATTCGCGTCGCCGGGGCGACGCTGCGCACGCGCCGCACCGTGATCGCCACGGGGGCGCGCGCCCACATTCCGCCGCTGCCTGGACTGGCCGAGATCGCGCCCCTGACCAACGAGACCGTGTTCGATCTCACCGCGCAGCCGCGGCGTCTGGCGGTGCTGGGTGCGGGCCCGGTGGGGTGCGAGCTCGCGCAGGCCTTCGCGCGCCTGGGCACGCAGGTCGAGCTGCTCGAGCTCGGGTCACGGATCCTGCCGCAGGACGAGGCCGATGCGGCGCAGCGGGTGGCGGACGCGCTGATCAGGGACGGCATCAGGCTGCGTCTGGGCGCGCACGTCACCGGCGCGTCACGCACGAGTGCCGGCAAGGTGCTGAGCCTCGCGGACGGCACCGCGGTCACCGCCGATGAGGTGCTCGTTGCCGCCGGCCGCGCACGCAACGTCGAGGGCCTCGAGCTCGAGCGGGCCGGCGTGCGCTTCGACCGGCAAGCCGGCATCGTCGTCGATGCCCGCCTGCGCACCTCGCACCCGCACATCTACGCGGCCGGGGATGTGTGCGGGGCGCTGCAGTTCACGCACGCCGCCGATGCGCAGGCGCGCATCGCGGTGCGTAATGCGTTGTTCCCGGGGGGCGCGCGCGCCGACGCGCTCATCATCCCGTGGTGCACCTACACCCGACCGGAGCTCGCGCACGTGGGGGCTACCAGCCGTGAGCTCGAGCGCGCCGGCCAGGCCTTCGATCGCTATCGCGTGGAATTCGGCGAGCTCGATCGCGGCCAGACCGACGACGCCGCCGATGGTTTTGCGGAAGTGCTCACCGCGCGCGGCTCGGACCGGATCCTGGGTGCCACCATCGTCGGCCGGGACGCCGGCGAGCAACTCTCCCCGCTGGTGATGGCGCTCACCCGCAGGCTGGGCCTGAAGCGCCTCGGCTCGCTGGTGCTGCCGTACCCGACGCGCTCGGAGTACCTGCGCCGCATCCTCGACGCCTACAGCCGCACGCGACTGACGCCGTTCACGGCGCGTACACTCAGGTGGTGGCTGAGACGCACTCTTTAGATTCGCCCGTGGCGGATCCGGCCGCCGCGGATTCGCCCGCAGCACGCCTCGCGGTGGTGGTTCCGACACTGAACGACGACGCCGCGCTGGCGCGCCTTCTGCCGCTCCTGGGTCGGCTCGTCAGGGCGCCCGAGCAAGTGATCGTGGTCGATGGCGCCGCGAGTGAGGCCACCGCTGAGCTGTGCCGCGGCGCCGGCTGCACCTGGCTGCCGTCCCCGCGCGGACGCGGGCAGCAACTGGCTGCCGGCATCGCCGCAGCGCGGGCCGCGGGCGCGGGCGTGCTGTGGATGGTGCATGCGGATTGCGAGCCCCATGCCGCGAGCGCGCACGCCATTCGTGAGGCTACGGCTGCGGGTGCGGCGGGCGGCTACTTCCGGTTCCGCTTCGGCGGCGCGCGCAGCGCTCTGAAACGCTTCCTGGAGGCGTGCATCGCGTGGCGCTGCCGGCTCTCGATGGTGTACGGCGATCAGGGCATTTTCGTGAGCGGCGCGGCCTACGATGCGAGTCCCGGAATCCGCCCGCAGCCGCTGTTCGAAGAAGTGGCGCTGGTGCGCGCGCTGCGGCGCAGCGGACGTTTCGTCGCCGTACCCCTGCCGATGACGGTGTCGGAGCGCCGCTGGCAGCGCGACGGGCTGCTGCGGCGCACGGTGCGCAACCGCATCCTGGCGCTCGCCTACGTACTGGGCATCGACCCGGTGACGCTCGAGCGCTGGTATCGCGCCTCGCGGGCGCGGGAAGCGCGGCCATGAGCGTTGGCGGGCAGGCACGCGGCTACATCCAGCCTCACACCCTGTCGGAGCTGTGGTTTCACACCGGCACGGCGTGCAATCTCGCCTGCCCGTTCTGTCTGGAGGGCTCGCGGCCCGGTGATCGGCGCCTCGGGCGCGTGAGCTTCGAGGACGTGCAGCCCTTCATCGACGAGGCGGTCGCGCTCGGCGTGCGCCAGTTCTCCTTCACCGGCGGGGAGCCGTTCATCATCAAGGATCTGCTGCGCATTCTTTCCTATGCGCTGGAGCGTGCGCCGTGCCTGGTGCTGACCAACGGCGTGGATGCGGTGCCGAAGCGCCTGGCGAAGCTCGCGGAATTGCGGGCGCGGCCGCACGCGCTCGCGCTGCGCGTGAGCATCGACTACCCGGAGCGCGCGCGGCACGACGCGGGGCGCGGCGCGGGGAATTTCCTCAAGGCCTGGGCTGCACTCGCGCTGCTGCACGGCGCCGGCTTTCGCGTCTCGATCGCGCGGCAGATCCAGCCGGGGGAGAACCGCAGCGCGGTCGAGGACGCCTACCGGCGGCTGATGTGCGCGTACGCGCTGCCGCAGGATCTGAACATCGTGGCGTTTCCCGACTTCGGCGCGCCCGGCACGCAGCCGCCCGTGCCGCACGTGACCGAGAGCTGCATGACGCGCTATCACACCGAAGGCACGCGGCGCGAATTCATGTGCGCCTACAGCAAGATGGTGGTCAAGCAGAACGGGCGCATGCGGGTCTACGCCTGCACGCTGGTGGACGATGATCCGGCGTACGATCAGGGCGCCACTCTCGGCGAGAGTCTCGGCCGGCGCGTCATGCTGGGACATCATCGCTGCTTCAGCTGCTTCAAGTACGGCGCATCCTGCAGCGAGAGCAGGGGGCACTGACTTTCAGCTCTGCAGGAACTCGAGCAGCGCGCGCTGTTCAGCGCCCAGCTGCGCGCGCGGCGTGACGAGCGCCCCACGCAGCGCCTGGCGGCAGGGTCGTGACTCGTCCTCCTGGTACTCGGCCACCGCCGCCGCGAGCAGAGCCTGCACGCGCCCGAGGCTGGCGTGGAACAGCTGCAGTATCCTTTCCGCCGACGCATGTTGTGTCGGATCCTCGAGCCAGGAGTCGTAATCGGTCGCCACCGCGATGGTGCAGTAGCCCAGTTGCGCCTCCAGGGCGAGGAATGCCTCCGGCACGTTGGTCATGCCCACGAGGTCGGCACCGGCGTTGCGCAGGAACAGGCTCTCCGCGCGGGTGCCGAGCCGCGGACCCTCGACGCAGGCGTAGGTCTTGTCCTCGTGCAGCGCCACACCCCCCGCGCGTGCCACGCGCGCGATCAACGCGGCGGTGGCGCGGCAGGTCGGCTGCGCGCTCGAGATATGCGCGACCAGCCCGCCGCCGAAGAAGCTCGCGGCACGCGCGCCGCGGGTGAAGTCCAGGTACTGCGACGGCAGCGCCAGGTCGCCGGGGCGGATCTCCTCGCGCAGGCTCCCCACCGCCGACACGCCGATCAGCGTGCGCACCCCCAGACTCTTCAGCGCCCAGATGTTGGCGCGGAAGTTGATCTCGCCGGGCAGCAGCTGGTGCTGCAGGCCGTGGCGCGCGAGAAATACCACCTCGCGACCGTGCAGTGTTCCGCTCATGAGCGGCGCGGACGGCGCCCCGAACGGTGTCGACACCGTGCGCGCGCGCGGCGTCTCCAACTCCCGCATGCCGTACAAACCGGTGCCGCCGATGATGCCGATCATGGTTCGCTGCGCTCCCAAGGACGCTCATTTGCGCGGATGCCCCGCTACGCGGCAAGATGCCTCAAAGCACCGCGCAACAACAACTCCAACCGGGCATCATCATGAGCACACCGTTTCCATCGCTCGGACCGGCCCCCTGGCCGGTGCGCCTGCTCGATGCGGGTGTGTGGCTGATCGGCGCCGGGCTCCTGCTGTGTCTGGTGAGCGGGCCATCGCACCGCCTGGGGTGGGCGGATTTCAGGGTCGCGCTGCTGGTCCTGGCGGGCGGTCTGCTGCTGCTGCTGGCCGGTACGCTGCTCGCCGTCGTCGGCATGCTGGTGGCGGGCGCGCGGCGCATGCGTGTTGCGCGCGGCCGCGCCGTGGCGGGGATCGCGCTCGGCCTGGTCGCCAGTGGCTATCTGCTCAGCTGGATCGCGCGCGCCAGCGCGGCACCGCCGATACACGAAATCAGCACCGATCTCACTGATCCGCCGGCGTTCGTGGCGGTTGCGGCGTTGCGGCGCGACGCTCATGCTGTCAACCCGTCCGAATACGTGTCCAGGCTGAGCGGGCCGGGCGGCAGGAGCATCGACGTGCCGCAATTGCAGCGCCAGCACTATCCGGACATCCAGCCGCTGCGCCTGGCGCTCGCGCCGGCGGCGGCGCTGCAGGCGGCGCAGCGCACCGCGCAGCGCCTCGGCTGGCAGATCGATGCCTTGGTGCCCGCCGACGGTCGCCTCGAGGCGACCGACACCAGCGCCTTCTTCGGCTTCAAGGACGACGTGGTGGTGCGGGTGCGCGCGAGCGATGCGGGTTCGCGCATCGATGTCAGGTCGAAGTCACGGGTGGGCCTGAGTGATGTCGGCGCCAACGCCCGGCGCGTGCGCGCGTTCCTGAAGCTGATGGACGGCGGCTGAGGTTGCGCCCGTGCGCATCAGCATGACAGCCAGGCCGACAGGATCGCAGCCGCGCTTCGCGAGCTTTCGCGAGTTCTATCCTTATTACCTGGGCGAACACCGCAACCACACCTCGCGCCGCCTGCACGTCACCGGAACGCTGCTCGCGGTCGGGATCGCCGCCGGCGCGCTGCTCACCTCCCGCTGGGCGTGGTTGCTGGCGGTGCCGCTCGCCGGCTACCTGCCCGCGTGGGTGGGGCACTTTTTCTTCGAGGGCAACTCGCCGGCCACCCTCCGCTATCCGCTCTACAGCCTGCGTGGGGACTTCGCCATGCTGGCCGAGGTGCTCACGGGCCGCATGCGCTGGTAGCGCGGACCCCAAGGCAGCACCCATGAGCAGCACCGGCATCGACCGCGTGTTCGAGCGACACCTCTCCGCGCTGGTCAACGGCGGGGAGCCGCAGATCCTGCAGGGCGGGCGCAAGGGCGTGGAGAAGGAATCGCTGCGGGTGTTGCCGCACGGGCACCTGGCGGCTACGGCTCACCCGCCGCTGCTCGGATCCGCGCTCACCAACGAGCACATCACCACCGACTATTCCGAGGCGCTGATCGAGCTGGTCACGCCCGCGTTCACGCACAGCTGGGAGCTGCTGCAGTACCTGCTCGACCTGCATCAGTTCGTCTACCGCCACCTGGGCGATGAGCTGCTGTGGGCAACCAGCATGCCGTGCGCCATCGAGGGCGACGCGGACATCCCCCTGGCGCAGTACGGCAGCTCGCACGTCGGGCGCATGAAGACCGTGTATCGCAACGGGCTCGGCCTGCGCTACGGCCGCATGATGCAGGCGATCTCCGGGGTGCATTTCAACTACTCGTTCCCGCTGCCGTTCTGGGAGGCCTACCGCGCGATGCGCGGCGCTCGCGAGCCCGGCGCGCAGTTCATGTCCGCGAGCTACTTCGAACTGCTGCGCAACTACCGCCGTCACGGCTGGCTGGTGCTGTACCTGTTCGGTGTGTCCCCGGTGGTGTGCAAGTCCTTTCTGCGCGGCCGGGAGCTGCGGCTGACCGACTTCGGCCCCGGCACGGCCTACGAGCCCTACGCCACCAGCCTGCGCATGAGCGATGTCGGTTATCGCAACCGCAACCAGGCGGGGCTGGCGGTGTCGGTGAACAGCCTGGATGAGTATGTGCGCGACCTCACGCGGGCCATCAACACGCCGTATCCGCCCTACGAGGCGCTCGGCGTCAAGGTGAACGGCGAGTGGCGCCAGCTGAATGCCAACATCCTGCAGATCGAGAACGAGTACTACAGCTTCATCCGGCCCAAGCGCGTGGCGCGCTCCGGCGAGCGGCCCACCAAGGCGCTGCGCCGCGCCGGGGTCGAGTACGTGGAGGTGCGCGCGCTCGACGTGAGCGCCTTCGATCCCGTGGGCGTGAATCAGAACAAGCTGCGCTTCCTCGAGGCGTTTCTCGCCCTGTGCCTGATGAAGGACAGTGCCCCGATCGGTGACTCCGAGCAGGCGGCGCTGGATCAGAATCATCTCACCGTGGCGCGCCGCGGCCGCGAGCCGGGGCTCGCCCTGTGGCGCGAGGGATCCGGCGTGCCGCTGCGCGAGTGGGCGCGCGAGCTGCTCGACTCGATGACCGGCATCTGCGAGATCCTCGATCGCGGTGATGCGGCGCGCCCTTACTCGCACGCGCTCGCCGTTCAGGTGGCGAAGGTCGAGGATGTCGCGCTCACCCCCTCCGCCCGGCTCATGGCGGAGCTTGCCGGCGGAGAATCGTTCTTCGATCTCGCGCTGCGCACCTCCGCCGCGCACAAGGCCTATTTCCTCGACCTGTATCCGCCCAACGACGAGCGCCTGCGTGAGTTCGCGCAGGAGGCCCAGGAGTCCCTCGCCGCACAGCGGGCGATCGAGGCCAGCGACCGGGGAACTTTCGAAGAGTACCTAAGCCGCTATTTCGCGGACTAAAGCGCTCGGGTGGTACGCTCCAGCTGCCGCTCAACGTTCCGGAAGCAATCGATCTGTCATGACATTTCAGACTGTCTGTCATCCACTGTCGGTTCCGGGACTACATAAAATTCATCTGCCCGGCCGCACTATGCACGGGCGACGGGGCATGGAGGGGCGCCACCCTGCCAGAACCCTGAGAAAAGCAGGAGCGAGGGATGAAACGAAAAGCACCAAAAGGACTTGCCGCGGCAGGCCGGATGTCATCGGCGGCGAACGAAGAATTCGCCGCGACGGCGGATACTGTGGACGGCCTGGAGGAGCGTACGCAGCCGGGCTGGAATCCGTACGAGGTGTGGCGGACCCGCGTCAAAGAATCTTCCGAATCCTCCAGCATGACGCCGGAGCACGAACCCGACCCGTTCCATTAGAGGCGCCCGATCGCGTTCCGGGGGCGGCGCTTGCGCACCCCTGAACGCACGCCCGTGGGGCCCCTGCAGCTGCGGTTCCTCGAACCGGAGCTGGAACAGCAGTTTCTGCTGAGTTACCGCGCGGCCGCCCGGCCGTGGATCCGCATGAGCCTGGTGGTGGCGCTGTCCACGGTGCTGGGCTTTACGGTGATCGATCACTGGCTGCTGGTGGGCGTGCGTCTTGCGCGCCCGGACATCTGGCGCTTCGGCCTGCAGTTGCCGCTGGTGCTGATCATGATGGTGCTGACGGCTCCGCGGCTGTACCAGCGCTGGTATCAGCCGGCGATCCAGGCGGCGGCGCCGCTGTTCGGCGTGGGGACGGTCCTCATGGCCGTGGAGGCGACTGCGGCGCAGTTGCCGCTGGTGGCGGCGCGGCTGCTGCTCGCCGCGTTCTACTTCTATTTCATGCTCGGGCTGTCGTTCTCGGCGGCGCTGCGCACCAACCTGCTGCTGATCGGCGCCTACGCCACGGCGGCACTGCTGGGCGCGATCGCTACCCCGGTGGCGATCTACTCGCTGTTCGTGCTGTTGTGCGCGAACCTGATCGGCGGCGCCGGCTGCTACGCGCTCGAGTACGCCAACCGCGTTGCGTTCCTGGAGCGCCGGCGGCTCGCGGAAGTCGCCACGCACGACGGCCTCACCGGGCTCCTCAATCGCGCCGCGCTCGAAGAGCAGGCGCCGACCCTGTGGCAACAGGCGCAGGCCGCGCGCCTGCCGGTGTCGGTGATGCTGATCGATGTCGATCACTTCAAGGCTTACAACGACCGCTACGGGCATCAGGCGGGCGATCGCTGCCTGTGCGAAGTCACCGCCGCCATCCGCGACGCGGTGCAGCGGCGGCCGCTCGGTGTCGTGGCGCGTTACGGCGGGGAGGAGATCATCGCCATACTGGTCGGCGCCGATCGCGCCGCCGCGGCCGGCGCGGCCGAGGGCGTGCTGCAGGCGGTGGCGGACCTGAAGATCACGCACGGCGGCTCCACCACGCGAGGGTGCGTGACGGTGAGCGTGGGGGTGACCACGGTCGAGTCCGACGGCGAATACTCTCACGAGCACGCCGTACACGAGGCCGATATGGCGCTCTATGCCGCCAAGGAGCGCGGGCGCGACGGCTGGTTGTCTCACGAGCGCCCGGTGCTCCGCCGCAGTCAATACCCCGCCTGAGGGAGGCGGGCGCGCCGCCCGCACGGCGCTCACTTGCGCTCGCGCGCCGGAGCCCCGATCCTTTCCCCATGAATGCACTCTCAGTACGCGGACTGACCAAGACCTACGGAAACGGGGTGCAGGCGCTCAAGGGCGTCGACCTCGAGGTCGAGCGTGGCGACTTTTTCGCGCTGCTCGGACCCAACGGCGCCGGCAAGACCACGCTCATCGGGATCATCACCTCGCTGGTCAACAAGACCGCCGGCGAGGCGCGCGTCTTCGGTCACGACATCGACCACGAGCTCGAAGCGGCCAAGGCCTGCATCGGCATCGTGCCGCAGGAGCTGAACTTCAACATGTTCGAGACGCCGTACACCATCCTGGTCAACCAGGCGGGCTTCTACGGCATCCCGCGTGCGGTGGCGCGCCAGCGGGCCGAGAAGTACCTCAAGCAGCTGCAGCTGTGGGACCGGCGCAAGGGTATCTCGCGCGGCTTGTCCGGCGGCATGAAGCGCCGCCTGATGATCGCGCGCGCGCTGGTGCACGAGCCGCGGCTGCTGATCCTCGATGAGCCCACCGCCGGGGTCGACATCGAGATCCGCCGCTCGATGTGGGAGTTCCTGCGCGAGATCAACGACCGCGGCACCACCATCATTCTCACCACGCACTATCTGGAGGAAGCCGAGACCCTGTGCCGCAACATCGCCATCATCAACGGCGGGCGCATCGTGGAGCGTGATCGCATGAGCAGCCTGCTGCGCCGGCTGCACGTCCAGACCTTCGTACTGAACGTGCGCGAGCCGCTCGCCAGCGCGCCGCTTCTTGCGGGTTACGTGGCGACCGTGGTCGACGATCACACCCTCGAGATCGAGGTGTCAAAGGAGGAGAACCTCAACGGCATCTTCGCGCGCCTGTCGGCGCTCGGCATCGAAGTACTGAGCATGCGCAACAAGGTGAACCGCCTGGAAGAGATCTTCATGCAGCTGGTCGAGGGGCGCGGGCCCGCGGGCGAGGGCGGGCGGGGAGCCGCCGCCGCGGCGCCCGCCGGCACCGCCGGCGCAACCCCCCTGCAGGCGGGTGCGCCGCGATGAGCAGCGTGGTACTTCCCGGGGCGCCGCCGGTCAATCTCAACGTAGTACGCTGGATCGGCTTCCAGACCATCGTCATCCGCGAGTACGGGCGCATCATCCGCATCTGGGGTCAGACCATCGTGCCGTCGGTGGTGACGGCGACGCTGTATTTCGTGATCTTCGGCAGCCTCATCGGGCGGCGGGTCGGCGTCATGGGCGGCTTCGACTACAAGCAGTACATCGCGCCCGGCCTGATCATGATGTCGGTCATCACCAACTCCTACGGCAACGTGGTCGCCTCGTTCTTCGGCGCGAAGTTCGGCAAGCACGTGGAGGAGCTGCTGGTCTCCCCGCTCCCAAACTGGGTGATCGTCGCAGGCTACGCGACCGGTGGGGTGGTGCGGGGCCTGCTGGTGGGGACGGCGGTGACCGTCGTGTCGCTGCTGTTCACGCACCTGCAGGTGCAGCACCTGGCGGTGATCGTGGCGGCGGGCCTCCTGACCTCGCTCATCTTCGCGCTCGGCGGGTTCCTCAACGCGCTGTTCGCCAAGAACTTCGACCAGGTCAACTGGATCCCGACCTTCATCCTGACGCCGCTCACCTATTTCGGCGGCGTGTTCTACTCCATCACGCTGCTGCCGCCGTGGGCGCAGCAGGTGTCCTACGTCAACCCCATCCTGCACATGGTGAACGCGTTCCGCTTCGGCTTCCTGGGCGTGTCGGATGTGAGTATCGGGCTTGCCTTCGCGCTGATGGCGCTCGCCGTGGCGGTGCTGTTCGCGGTCGCGGTCGCACTGATGAACCGGGGCGCGGGAATCAGGGAGTGAGGACGGCCATCGCCCTGGTGAGCGCGCGCGCCGCGCGCGACCTCGACGAGGACATGCCCCCGCTGCTCTCGGCCTTCAGCGCCGCAGGCGTGCACGCCGAGATCCTCGACTGGGACGAGCCGCGCGCCGATTGGGCGCGCTTCGATGCGGCGCTGCTGCGCTCCGCCTGGGACTACACCGAGCGCCTGGAGCAGTTTCTCGCCTGGATCGAGCGGGTTGCCTCGCTCACCCTGCTGTTGAATCCGCCGCCCGTGGTGCGCTGGAACGCCGACAAGCACTACCTGCTCGAGCTCGCACGTTCCGGCCTGCCGGTGGTGGCCAGCAGCTTCGTCGAGGCCGGCGCGGACCCGGCTCTCGCGCTCGAGGAGTTTCTCGCGCGCCATCCCTGCGCGCAGCTCGTGGTGAAGCCGGCCGTGGGCGCCGGCTCGCGCGACACGCGCCGCCACGCACGCAGCGCCCCCGCGGAGACGCTCGCGCACCTGCGCCGGCTCCTCGACGCCGGGCGCAGCGTGCTGCTGCAGCCCTACCTCGAGGGCGTGGACACCCAGGGCGAGACCGCCCTGATCCACATTGGCGGGGCTTTCAGCCACGCCGTGCGCAAGGGTCCGCTGCTGCCGCTCGGGGCGCCCCCGACCGGGGGGCTGTTCGCACCCGAGGAAATCACCGCCCGCGCGCCGGAGGCGGATGAGCTCAGCGTGGCGCAGCGGGTGCTGGCGGCCCTGCCGTTCGGCGCGCTGCTGTACGCGCGCGTGGATCTGATCCGCGACGCCGCCGGCGCCCCCTGCGTGCTGGAGCTGGAGCTCACCGAGCCGTCCCTGTACTTCGGGCACGCCCCGGGCTCGGCGCAGCGCCTGGTGGCGGCGACGCTCGCCCGATTATGTGAGGAAGAACACAAAAAATAGCGTCTAACTCATTGGCGCAACCAAACTTTCACAATTCAGTCATCTCGCTGACGTGCGCCTGCGCGAGGCTGTGCGCGTCATGAAAGCGACCGGCTTCAACACCTTCATGGCGCGTATCGACGCGGCCGAGTACGGACTGTGCCGCAGGCTGAACCGCGGCGCCGCCTTCGCCCTGCCGCGCCGGATCTTCCAGATCGCGAGCCGCCTGGGGGATGGCCTCATCTGGTACGCGCTGATCCTGGCGCTGCCGCTGCTGTACGGCGCGGCGGGTGTGCGGCCGGCGATCGTCATGGCGCTGACCGGGGCGCTCGGGGTGGCGCTGTACACGCTGCTGAAGCACCTGTGTGTGCGCGAGCGGCCCTTCATCACTCATCCGGCGATCGATCCGGCGGCGGCGCCGCTCGATCGCTACAGCTTCCCCTCCGGTCACACCCTGCACGCGGTGTCATTCGCGTGGCAGGCGAGTGCGCACTTTCCCGAGCTCGGCCTGCTGCTGCTGCCGCTCGCGGCACTGATCGCCGGCTCGCGCGTGGTTCTGGGCCTGCACTACCCCTCCGACGTGCTCGCCGGGGCCGCGCTCGGCGCCGCGCTGGCGGAGCTGGGCATGTCGGTGGGGTAGGCTCGCGTGATGCGGGACTGCGGCCCCTAGCGCGTGCGCGTGCTGTTCATCTCCGACGTCTACTTTCCACGCGTCAACGGCGTCTCCACCTCCATCCGCACTTTTCGACAGGACCTCGCCCTGCGGGACGTGCACACGCGCCTGGTGGCGCCGCACTACGACTGCCCGCCCGAGGCCGCGCCCGAGGAGCAGGGCGTGCTGCGCGTGCCGGCGGCGCGCGTGCCGCGTGATCCGGAGGACCGCCGCATGCGCTGGCGCGCCCTGACGCGCGCGCTCGACGCCCTGCCCGCGAGCGAGTTCGATCTGGTGCACATCCACACGCCCTTCCTCGCCCACTATGCCGGGGTGCGCTTTGCGCGGCGCGCCAACATTGCGTGCATCGCGACCTATCACACCTTTTTCGAGGAGTATCTGCATCACTACGTGCCGCTGCTGCCACGGCGCCTGAGCAGACTCCTGGCGCGCAGCTTCACGCGCTCACAGTGCGCAGCCGTGCAGGCCCTGATCGCACCCTCTGAGCCGATGCGCGCGGTGTTGACCGGCTACGGGGTCAGCACGCCCATCCACGTGCTGCCGACCGGGCTCGCGGCGGATCGCTTCCGCGCCAGCGACGGCCGCGCGTTCCGCGCCCGCGCCGGCATCGACGCGCAGCGCCCGCTGGTCACCTACATCGGGCGGGTCGCGCACGAGAAGAACATCGGCTTCCTGGTCGAGGTCTTCCGCCGGGTGCTGGCGAGCGTGCCCGAGGCGCTGCTGGTGATCGCCGGCGAGGGTCCGGCGCGCGAAGCGCTGCGCCAACAGGTGGCGCATCTCGGGCTCGAAGGCCACGTGCACTTCGCCGGCTACCTGGAGCGCGACTCGGCGCTGCTCGATTGTTACGCGGCGGCGGATGTGTTCGTGTTTGCATCGCGCACCGAGACCCAGGGTCTGGTGCTGCTCGAGGCCATGGCGCAGGGCGTGCCGGTGGTCTCGACCGCCGAGCTCGGCACGCGCTCGATCCTGGTCCCGGGGAGCGGGGCGCTGGTCGTGCCCGAGCAGCAGCAGGAATTCGCCGCCGCGGTGGTGCGCGTGCTCAGCGACGCGGGCGTGCGCGAGGAACTCGCGGCGCGCGGGCGCGTCTACGCGCGCAACTGGTCATCGGCCGCGATGGCGCGGCGCCTCGCTGAACTGTACGCCGGGCTGCACGCTGCGCCGCGCGCCGGCGTGCCGCGAACGCTCGTCTGATCCGCCGCGGAATCGTCTTCACTGCGCGACAGCGTTGAACCCCGGGTGATCTGAGCTACACTTTCCCAAGATGCCGGGCGCGGCGCTGGGAGTGGGGGCATGAGCGCAAAACGGGCGTTGATCGTGGACGATTCGAAGTCCGCGCGCGTGTTCCTTGCCCGGGCCCTGGAGAAGTACGACATCGACGTCGATGCCGCTGACAGCGCCGAGGCGGCCATCGCGTACCTGAGGAGCAACCGCCCGGACGTGATCTTCATGGATCACCTGATGCCGGGCATGGACGGCCTGCAGGCCGTGCAGGCCATCAAGAACAACCCGCGCACCGCCACCATCCCCATCATGATGTACACCTCCCAGGAGGGCGAGCTGTATCTGGGGCAGGCGCGCGCGCTGGGGGCGGTGGGCGTGCTGCCCAAGCAGATCAAGCCGACCGACGTATCCAAGGTGCTGTTCGAGTTGCACCTGGTTCCCGAGCGGCGCACTGTCGAACAGACGAGCTTCACGCCGCTCAACCCACGCGTGGAAGGGGTGCCGGCGGAAACCGGCGGCGCGGTAGCGTCGAAGCCCCTCACCGACAGCGCGCTGCGCGAGCACTTCGCAGAGCTGCGCCGCGCGCTGGTCGCCGGCATCGACACCCAGACCGAGCGCATCACCGCGGAGGTGCGCGCGCTGCTGCGCGAAGCATTGCCCCCGCCGCCCGAGGTCGCTGCGCCGCCGCCGCGGCGCGCCGCCACTGCCGCGTGGGGGTGGGTCGCGTGCGCGGCGCTCGCCGTGGCACTGAGCGGCGCGCTGTGGTGGCGCACGGTGAGAGTGCTCGATGCCCTCACGACCCAACTGACGCAAATGCGCGAGCATCAGGACGCGCAGGCGCTCGCGACGGGGGCGGGCGCAGCCTCCCGCGCACCCGCAGCGCCCGCAGCCGCAGCGCCCGAAGCCGTGGCGCCTGCGGCAGCGGCGCGCTCTGCCCCGGCCGCCGCGGCGACCCTCATCCCGAGCGACAGCAAGCCGCTGTTGGTGCCGGTGCCGTACGGGGCCGACGCATTCGGCGGCGCGCGACTCGAGCTCATCGGCAAGCTCCTCTACCGCCTGGCGCGGCAGAAGGTGGCGGGCGTCGTGGATATCAGGACATTCCCCGGACGCTTCTGCCTCGTCGGTAACGCGCTCGATGGGTACTCGCTCGCGCCGGAGGAGACGCTGTTTGCCAGGTGTGACGTGGTCGGTAACCCCTCGGACGAGGCACTCCCCGGCAGCCAGCGCACGCCACTCGCACTGGCCAATCTCATCGGCGATATCCGCAGTTCCACCCACGGGGCGCTGCAGGTGCAGGTGGCCGTGGGCGATGCCGGGAGCGTGCTCGCGCCGTATCCGCTGGTGGTGAGCGAGCTCACCGCGGGGGACTGGAACCGCGCCGCCGGTGCCAACAACCGCGTCGAAATCCGCGTGCACTGAGGCGCACTGAGCCGCACGATACCCCCGGTGCAGCACGTCGAGGACGACTTCCGGCCGCCGCGCTGGTTACGCAACCGTCACCTGCAGTCGATGCTGGCGAGCACCGCCTGGCGGCGCGGCCGCATCCTGCGCGCTGCCGCGCCGCTGCTCGCTGCGCAGCGCGAGCTGCTGCTCGATTGCGGCGCGGGCGTGCGGTTGCAGTGCTTTCGCTCGAGTCCGCCACACGGCAGCGGCGATGCGGTGGTGCTGCTGCACGGCTGGGAGGGGAGCGCGGACTCGCTGTACGTGCTGTCGCTGGCGCAGCTGCTGTTCGCGCAGCGCTTCGAGGTGCTGCGGCTCAACCTGCGCGATCACGGCGACACGCATCACCTCAATCGCGAGCTGTTCCATTCCTGCCGCCTGCCGGAAGTGATCGGCGCGGTGCGCGCCCTGCAACCGCACTTCGCGGGCAGCGCGCTCAAGCTGGTGGGTTTCTCCCTCGGCGGCAATTTCATGCTGCGGGTGGCCGCGCAGGCGCGCGAGGCCGGGCTCGACCTCACCCGGGTGATCGCGGTGTCACCGGTACTCGATCCGGGCGAGACGCTCACCGCGCTGCAGCGGGGCGTGCCGGGGTACGAGCGCTACTTCGTGCGCAAGTGGCTGCGCTCGCTGCGCCGGAAACAGGCGGCCTGGCCCGACAGCTACGACTTCAGCGAGCTGGCGCGGCTGCGCGACCTGCGACGCATGACTGCAGAGCTGGTGCGCAGCTACACCGAGTTTCCGACGCTCGAGGACTACCTGAACGGTTACGCCATCACCGGCGCTCGCCTGGCACGGCTCGAAGTGCCGGCGCTCATCCTGACATCCCTCGACGACCCGATCATTCCCGCCGGCGCACTCGCACGGCTCGCGCGGCCGGCGGCCCTGTCGATCAGCGTGACCCGCTACGGTGGTCACTGCGGATTCTTCCAGCAGCTCACCGGTCCCACCTGGCTCGAGCGGCGCATCCTGGCCGAGCTCGGTTCCGGCGGACCCGAACCGGCGCCGGGCACCGCCGCGGAGGTGGGGGCGCGCGAGATGACCTAGAAGGGCAGGCTTGAAGGGCCCTACCCGTTCCGAGCCCTGCGTGAACGAGCGAAGGCGAGTAACGGTGCGAAGTCGTGGTGATCCGCTGCGATCAGTGCATCGACGTATGCCTTGCGGTTCGCATCGGCGCCCCCCAACAGACTTCCGCCCCATGGCAATGGCTGCAGGTCGAAGTGTCGAACCATCACCAGGTGCGCCAGCATGCGGGCGTGTCGGCCATTGCCATTCGCAAACGGATGCACGGTTACGACGCGGTAATGCAGCCGAACGGCGAATTCTTCGGGCTCATAGGATTTGTATTCCAGCCAGCCGCGCGCCTCGTCATAGAGATGCCGCAACTGGACTCGAATCGCGTGCGCCGGCACTCCGATGTTGGTGTCGTGCTGACGGTATTGCCCGGCCCACTTCCAAACCTCATCAAACATCGCTGCATGCAGTCGCTGTAGGAAGGTATCCGAGAGCATGCCGGGCAAGCGCATGCCGCGGGCGCGTAACGCCCACTCCTGGCCGCGAATGATGTTTGCGGCCTCGACCTCGTTGAGTTCCCCGTGAGTTCTGACGGAGGGGATCCTCAATCCCTGAAGATCCTCCTCCGTGAGGGGTGTCGCACCCGGGGCGTGTGATCCAGTCAGCGCCATAGATCTCTCGGTCGCAGTTCGAGTTCGCGCGCCAGCTCATCCGTCTGCTCCGCAAGCTCCTTCTGTGTGAGACCCTGGGCCTCAAGCCGCATGGAATCGGCAACCGGAGCTATGCGTTCGCGAGCGAGCTCATGCGCACGTTCGGAGATGGTCTGGCGCAGGTTCTTGCGTGGCACCAGCGCGTACACGAACTCCGCATCGAGCGCGTTGGCGACGCGGCGCAGAGACGCGAGCGTGATTGTCCCGGCGCGCTCGCGGCTCTCCAGGTCCGCCGCTGTCTGTTGTGCCACGTGCAGCCGTCGTGCTAACGCCCCGGTCGTCAGGCCAAGGGATTGGCGCAGTGCCTTGATCCAGCCGATCGTCGGTGCGGCATGCGCGAGGGCGGACGCCGCCTGGCGTAGCGCGGGGAGCTTGCGGTCCAGTTGCGAGGCGCTGAGAAGGTGAGTGCGTGAGAGTGCCATGGGCTTTCCCGGTCGGGGCAGGACGCAAATCGTACCGCCTTTAACCGGTAAAAGTCCACAGAATCACAGCTTATAAGCTGTAGATTTCCGTACAGACCTTCCCTAGGGGCCGCGCCGCGCCGCGCGCTTCTCCTCGAACCGCACCACCGGCTCACCGCTGGTGACCGTCACGGTGCCGTCGATGACGGCGCCCTTGGCGACCGCGATGCTGCGCGCGACGATGTCGGCGCGAATCACCGCCGTGGCGCCGACCTCGAGCTTGTTCTCGACCACGAGCCTGCCGGAGATTCTGCCGGCGATCACGGCCGCGTGCGCGTGGATCTCCCCGTGCCATTCCGCCGTCACGGCCATGCGCAGCGTGCCGCCGACGCGGCCATCCCCGCGAACGATACCGCACATCACCAGGGGGCCAGGGGTCTCCACATCCCCGGTCAGGAGGGAGCCCTCCGCGACAAAGGTCGGCGAATCCCCGATCTGATCGATCAGTCTGCGCTTGATGGTCTCGCTCATCGGTGCTCCCTGAGGTGCGCCGGGGTCATAATACGTAACGTCCGTCGTCTGAGGATGCCGATCATGACCACATTCGGTGCCGGAGGAGTCGCCCTGATCACGGTTCTGGCGCTGCTGGCGGCGGGGTGCAGCCGTGAGCAGCAGGACTGGCGCTCAGCGGAAGCCGCCGATACCAGCGAGGCCTACGGACGCTTCGTCGAGCAGCATCCCGACAGCGAGCTCGCCGTCCAGGCCCGCGCCCGGCTCGCGCAGCTCGCGGAAGAGCGCGACTGGACGCAGGCGGGGAAAATCGCTACTGCGGACGCCTATCGGGGGTTCCTGGCCGAGCACCCGAGCGGCAGATGGTCCGAGGAGGCGCGCATCCGCATCGAGGCCTTCTCCCTGGGATCCGCGCCGCGCCTCGCGCCCTCGACCTCGACACCGGCACAGCCGGGGGGCGCGGCTCAGGGGCCCTCGGGCGTACGCGCGCTGCAGCTCGCGACCGCGATGGCGCCACCCACCGTGCACGAGAGCGCCGCGCCGCCTGCGGTTCCACGGCTGACCCGAGCCGAGCCTACTGAGGCGGCGCCCGCACGAGTCAGCGCCGCCCGCCCAGCGGGCAATTCGTACGGCGTGCAGCTGGGTGCGTTCGGGAGCGAAGCGAGCGCGGACCGCGAATGGCGGCGGCTCCAGGGGCGCTTTGGCGCGCAGCTCGGCGGCCTGTCACCGCGGATCGTTGCGGCCGGCAACACCTCCGGTCCCGTCTATCGGCTGCAGGCCCCCGCGGCTGGTGAGGCGCAGGCACGCGCCTTGTGCGATTCCCTCAGAGAGCGCTCGCAGCCCTGCGTGCCCGTCCTGCCACGCTGACCGCCCGCCCTCCCTGACACGCCGCGCGCCGTCCGCCTCAGGCGCGGGCGGGGCAATGGTGGCTCCGGCCCGCTCCAAAGTGACAATTCACGTCACCCCCCATCCTGCGCGCACGAAGCCATAACTCATTGTTTTGTCGCGGTTATATGACCTGGCATAGCCCTTGCTCTTTACTGTACAGGTTGCGAACAAATCCCCGTGTTCGCTTCTGTGCGCCGCGACGCGATTTCCCCCGCCTCGCGGCGCCTTTTTTTCAGGCGGTGATCGGAGGGGAGACGAGGCGTACGCTCGAGGGGGATCGAATAGGACACCTCGTCTCCCGCTCCGGTCATTTCGGCTGTCTATCAGACACGATACGTACCGCCGGGAGAGGGCGACAAACGAAAAGAATTGACCCGACGCATGACCAGGTCTCATCCACGCTGGTACTGCGCGAGCGCCCAGCGGGTGAGCGCCTTCACTTGCGGCCGGTCCGCATCCTTGGGCCGGCTGACCAGGAAGTAGGCGTCGCGTGTGAGGAGCTCCACCGCAAACACGCGCACCAAGGCGCCCGAGCGCAGCCAGGAGTCGCACACCAGCGTCGGCACCAGTGCGATGCCTAAGCCGCGCTCTGCCGCGCGCACCACCGCCGACATGGTGTCGAGCTCGATCACCTGCTTCGGCTCGGGTGTTTCGAGACCCGCCTCCTGCGCCCAGCTGGTCCACGCAAACGGCCGCGTGCGGTCGACGATCAACGCCAGCGCGCCGAACACCTCGCGTCCGAGTTGTGCGACGCTGGCGAGGTGATCGGGTGCACACACCGCGACGAGCGCGCTCGCGAATAGCCGCTCGCTCTTCAGTCCCGGCGGCACCGAGTCGGTGACCAGGATGGAGACATCCGCGGTGGCGGGATGGCTCGTGGGGCGCGGATCGTGCGTGTCGAGCTGCACGTCGATCAGCGGATGAGCCTCGCAGAAGCTCGCGAGGCGCGGAATGAACAGCTCGTTCGCAAACAGCGCCGGCAGCCGCACGCGCAGCGTCTGCCGGCCGCTGCTGCGCGCCAGCTGCGTCAGCGCACGGTCGAGCGCCTCGAGCAGCGGCTCGACTTCCTCCAGCAGCCGCAGACCCGCGGTGGTCAGCTCCAGCGAGCGCGTCTTGCGCTCGAACAGGCGCAACCCCAGGGCCGCCTCGAGCTCCTTCATCTGGTGGCTCACGGCGGAGGGCGTCAGACACAACTCATCGGCGGCGAACTTGAAACTGCCCTGGCGCGCCGCCGCGCAGAAGGCCCGCAGGTTTCTCAGGGGCGGGGGTCGGGACAAGCGCATCTGTGGTCCCCCTCCGGTGGCGCCAGCCTCGTTGAAGCAAGTTCCGTGCCCCGCCAGGGAAGAGCACGCGCGCGCAGCGCGAGGGGTGCCGGCCGGCGGTGCTTCAAGGTGGCGCCGCCGGTAGGTTTACGCACCGCTGCAGTGCGCCGCATTAGAATCGGCGGGCATGGAATTCCGCGACTACTACAAGGTCCTGGGCGTGGAGCGCGCGGCGGGCGCGGATCAGATCAAGGCCGCCTACCGGCGGCTGGCGCGCAAGTACCACCCCGATGTGAGCAAGGAGCCGAACGCGGAGGCGCGCTTCAAGGAAATGCAGGAAGCTTACGAGGTGCTGAAGGACCCCGAGAAGCGCGCCGCATACGATCAGCTCGGCGCCAACTGGAAAGCCGGCGAGCAGTTCCGGCCGCCCCCGGACTGGGGCAGCGGCTTTGAATTCTCCGGCGGCGCGGGGCGTGCCGGAGGCGCCAGGCGGGGAGCGGGCCGGGCGCGATGGAGCGGTGCCGCTGCGCAGGACGGCGGGTCTGCCGAACAGGACTTCAGTGATTTCTTCTCCTCCTTGTTCGGTGGCAGCTCCCCGTTCGCCGGGAGCGCTGGCGGCGCCGCGCGCGATCATCACGCGCGGGTCGGCGTCGATCTGGAGGAGGCCTACCGCGGCACCACGCGCACGCTCGAGCTCAGGCGCCCCGAAGTGAAACCCGATGGCTCGGTGGAATTACGCACGCACACCGTGCGCGTCACCATTCCACCCGGCGTCACCGAGGGACAACTGATCCGGCTCGCCGGCCAGGGCGCACCGGGAGCGGGCGGCGCACGGGCCGGGGACCTGTACCTGGAGGTACACGTGCAGCCACACCGGCTGTTTGCGCTCGAGGGGCGCGATGTAACGCTCACCTTTCCGGTCGCCCCCTGGGAAGCAGCCCTCGGCGCCTCGGTCACCGTGCCCACTCTCGGTGGCCCGGTCGAGATGCACATTCCCGCCGGCGCCCAGTCCGGTCAGAAGCTGCGGCTGCGCGGCCGCGGCCTGCCCGGAAATTCCCCCGGGGATCAGTACGTGCAGCTGAAGGTGGTGCTGCCGCCCGCGAACTCCCCGCAAGCGAAGGCGTTGTATGAGGAGATGCGCAGCAAGCTCAACTTCGATCCGCGCGCGAACCTGCGAGGTGATACATGGGAGGGGTGATTCAGGGGTTCGAAGCCCACCTGCTCAGCGAAGGCGACTGGATCGGCGCGACCGAAATCTGCCAGCTGTGCTGGCTCGATCTCGGCGCGGTCATGGAGCTCGCCGAGCTCGGGGTCGTGGCGCCGCGCGAAGCACTGCCGGGCGAGTGGCAGATTCCGGCCACGGCGCTGCCGCGCCTGCGCGTCATCGGCAGGCTGATGCGCGATCTGGGCGTGAATGTCAGCGGCGCGGCGCTGGCGCTGGAGCTGCTCGAAGCCCAGCGCGAGCTCGAGCGGCGTATCCGCACTCTCGAGCGCCTGGCGAGCGATCACTGAGGGAAGCTTGCCCCTGCCTTGCGCAGCCACTCTTCTTCCGCGGGCGTGTTGTCGCGGCCGAGTAGCCGGTTACGATGAGGAAAGCGGCCGAAGCGCTCGATGATCGCGCGGTGATTCTGGGCCGAGCGCGCCGCCCCGGCGAAGGGGCCGAACAGCTGCTGGGGCGCCTCGACGCGCAGTCGCCGGTAGGCGGCGACCGATTCATCCTGCACCTCGCGGCTCTCGGCGTGCTGCAACGGCATGTAGAAGAACATCCGCTCGACCGGATCGAGCGCGGCGTCAGCCCCTGACTGCATGCCCGAGAGCGTAAGGGTGAGCGCCTTGGCGTCGTAGGCGAAGGCGCGCGCGCTGCCGCGGAACATGTTGCGCGGGAACTGATCGAGCAGCAGGATGAGGCTCAGGCGCCGCCGCGGACCGTCCGCCCAGCTCGCCAGAGCCCCGCTCGCGGCCTGCTCGAGCAACTCACCGAAGCGCTCGCGGATGTGCTCATCGCGCAGTCGACCGAACTCGGACGGCGGGCCTCCGAACCAGAAGGGCATGCGGCGATTCAGGGCGTCCGCGGACAGCGGCAGCCTGCCGAACCAGAACTCGCGCACGCTGAGCGCCTCGTCCATGGGCTACCCGGAGTCGGTGCGGTCGGCCTCGAACAGCTTCTCCAGCTGCTCCGCGGCCGCGCGCGTGGTGGCGAGGAACTTGGTCTCATCTTCCCTGACCTCATATTGGGCGGCGAGGGTCGCCTCGTCGTGCGCGCGGAAGCGGCGCACCGCCTCGCGCGCCGCCGCCGGGGTTTCCCCGAGCGCCTCCAGGACCGAGGCCGCCATCTCCAGGCTCGAGGCGTAGGTGTCGCGGATCACCGCGGTGACGCCCGCGTCCATGAGGGCGAAGGCGTGCTGACGGTTACGCGCGCGGGCGTAGATCTTCAGACCCGGGAACTGCTCGCGCACCAGCACGGCGGTGCGGGTCGAGGCGTCGACGTCGTCGATCGCCAGCACCAGGATGCGCGCGCTCTCGGCGCCCGCGGCGCGCAGCAGATCCAGCCTCGAGGCATCGCCGTAGTAGACCTTGTTACCGAAGCGCCGCACGAAATCTACGTGCGTCTGGCTGCTGTCGAGCGCGGTGAACGGCAGGCCCTTCACGCGCAGCACGCGCGCCACGATCTGGCCGAAGCGCCCGAAGCCGGCGATGATCACCGGAACCTCGTGGTCCTCGATGGCGTCGTAGGGTTGCTGCGGCGGAGCGAGCCAGCGTCTGGTGAGGGACTCGTGCGCGATCAGCAGCAGGGGACCCAACATCATCGACAGCGTCACGGCCAGAATGAGCAGATCCGCGGTCGCGGCATCCAGGATGCGCTGGCGCGCCGCGAGCGTGAACAGCACGAAGGCAAACTCGCCCCCCGCCGGCAGCGCGAACCCCAGCCGCCGCGCCGAGTCCCCGCGCTGGCGGGCGAGCCGGCCCAGGAAGGTCACTGCGACGATCTTGACGAACAGGAATGCCGCGGTCAGCTCCAGCACCGTCACCGGCTCGGACTTGAGCAGTCCCAGATTCGCCGACATGCCGACGCAAACGAAGAACAGCCCGAGCAGCAGCCCCTTGAAGGGCTCGAGGTCGGCCTCGAGCTCGTGCCGGAACTCGCTGTCGGCGAGCAGCACACCGGCGAGAAACGCGCCCAGCGCCATCGACAGGCCCACGAGGTTGGCGAGCAGCGCGGTGGCGATGACGGTGAGGAGCGCTGCGGCGGTGAACACCTCACCCACCCGTACTCGCGCGACGATGCGCAGCGCCGGCCGCAACGCCAGCCGCCCGCCGCCGATGACCACCGCGATCACCCCCAGGAGCTTCAGCAGTCCCATCCACCAGGGGCCGCCGGCCTGCTGAGTCCCCGTGGGCGGCGCGAGCAGCGGCAGCAGGGCGAGCGCCGGCAGCACGGCGAGATCCTGGAACAGCAGAATCCCGAACGCCGCGCGCCCGTACTGCGTCTTGAGCTGGCCGCGCTCGGCGAGCACCTGCAGAACCAGCGGCGTCGAGGACAGCGACAGGCCGAAGCCGATGACGGCCGCCGCGACCGGCGGCTCACCGAGCGCCCAGGCCCACGCGCCGAGCAGCACGGCGCACAGCGCCACCTGCGCGGCGCCGAGCCCGAACACCACGCGCCGCATGACCCACAGCCGCGTCGGCTGCAGCTCGAGTCCGATGATGAAGAGCAGCAGCACGATGCCGAACTCCGACACCTGCATGATGCGGTCGATGTCACCGATGAGGTTCAGGCCCCAGGGTCCGATCACGAGCCCGGCGGCGAGGTAGCCGAGGATCGAGCTGAGTCTCGCGAAGCGAAACAGCGACACCGCGACGACGGCCGCGGCCAGCAGGATGGCGGTTTGGGCGAGCGAGATCATGGCCAGGTTAGGATTCTCGCAGGAATCGGCAGCGCCGGCTCAGGGCGCGGTTCGCTCTGCCGCAGCCAGCCCTTGTTTTTGTCCGTCCGGTCCCAATGCCTGCGCAATGCTCGATACCGTGCCGCCGGAGCCCTCATCCACGCCCGAGCCCCTGGACGCCTATTCGGCCGCTGTCGTGGGCGCGGTCGATGAGGTGGGTCCGGCGGTGGTCAGCGTGTACGTGGGAGGCGCTGCGGAAGCCGAGCAGGCGCGCGGTGGCGCGGGCTCGGGGGTGGTCGTGACGCCCGACGGGTATCTCCTCACCAACGAGCACGTGGTGCAGCGCGTCGCGCAGGCGCGCGTCACGTTCATCGACGGTCGCAGCGTACCGGCCGTCGTCACCGGCCGCGATCCGGCCACCGATCTGGCGGTGCTGCGTGCGCAGGCCGGGGCGCTGCCCTACGCGCAGCTCGCCAGCAGTCAGCGCCTGCGTGCCGGGCAGCTCGTGGTGGCGGTCGGCAATCCATTCGGGTTCGAGTCGACGGTGTCCGCCGGCGTCGTGAGCGCGCTCGGACGCTCGCTCCGCAGCCGCCACGGCCGCCTGATCGAAGGCGTCGTGCAGCACAGCGCGGCGCTCAATCCCGGAAACTCCGGCGGGCCGCTCGTGGACGCGCGCGGCCGCGTGGTGGGCATCAACACCGCAATCATCGCCATTGCGCAGGGCATCGGCTTCGCCATCCCCGCCTCGACCGCGCAATGGGTGCTGACGGAGATCCTCACCCAGGGACGCGTGCGCCGCGCCTGGCTCGGCGTAGGGGCGCGTGACCGGCCGATCGATCTGCGACTGGTGCGGGCGCTGGGGCTCACCGCGGCGCGCGCGGTCGAAGTGCTGTCGCGCGAGAGCCAGGGACCGGCGGCGGAGTCGGATCTGCAGCCCGGGGATCTGATCGTGGCCGTGGACGATCAGCCGGTCGACGGCGTCGATGCGCTGCATCGGCGCTTGAGCCGCGTGGCGCCCGGAAGCACGCTCAATCTGCAGGTCGTGCGCCGCACGCAGCGGGTGAACATCGCACTCACGGTGCGCGAGCCGCCGTAGAGGTTCGGTCTTAAGCCCTTACTCGCACAGGCTCTCGAGATAACCCTGCGCCGTGGCGCACAGCCGCTTGCGCGCCAGGGCCCGCGCCCGCGGCGCGTCGAGGATGTACTCGAGGGGTCCCGAGACCAGCATCTGCCGGATGCGGGGGTTGCGCCTTGAGGCGCGCGCCATGCGGTTCAGCACCGCAAAGCCGCGGCTGATGAGCCGTCCCGAGGCGCGGTTCTGCTCGATGCTGCGCGCGAGGTACTGCCCGAAGCGGGCGTACAGAAAGTAATCATCGTCCCCGACCTGGAAGCGCGCCTCGGCGAAGAAATCGGGGAAATTTCTCTCCAGGTACTCGTTCAGACGTTGAAGGCGGGGCCCAGGGTCGCTGTCAGTCGACACTTTGCGCTGCTTCATTTCGGTGCCAGCACCTCGATCGCCGCTGAAGATACGGCGGCGCGGATCTTGGAGCAGCCGGCGCCCCCGTGCAAGAGGCGTTTCACACAACGCGCTAAGATCAACGCCGATAAGTTCCACGCTCGCATGACGCCGAAATTCTTTCGCACAGCCGCCGAGTTCCGCCAATGGCTGCAGCGCCATCACGGCACCGCTGGGGAGCTCGTGGTGGGTTTCTACAAGCGCGCCGCCGGCAAGCCGGGCATCACCTGGCCCGAGTCGGTAGCGACGGCATCCGCAAACGCGTGGACGAGGAGCGCTACACCATCCGCTACAGCCCGCGCCGGGCGGCGACCTGGTGGGTGCTCAGCGCCCGCCTGGAGGCGACGCGCCTCAAGCGTGCGCATACGCTGGTACAGCTGTCGGCCAAGGCACGGCTGATTCCCGCTTTCATCCGCCGGCGTCCCTAGCAGAACGCTCTTGCAAGCCCCTCGCGGGCCGGTATTATCGAAAGCATAGTGATGGTGTAAGACAGTCGATCGACGGGAGGGCCTGGGTCTCACCCCGTCGGGCCTCGACTGACATTCGCGGACCCAAGGGTCCTGCGGACCTCCTGAGCGCATGAATTGCCGGATCGTTTCGCCCAGCGGCCGCTTGTCCGCAGGGCAGACGTACCTGCAGCTGCACCAAGACGAGGCCGCCTCATGCACGCTCCGCCCGCAGGACTCCATCAAGACGCGTACGAGCGCGACAGCTGCGGATTTGGCCTGATTGCGAGCCTCGACGATGCGCCGAGCCACTGGCTGGTGCGCACCGCCATGACCTCCCTCAATCGCCTCACGCATCGCGGCGCGATCGCCGCCGACGGCAAGACCGGCGACGGTTGCGGCCTGCTGCTGAAGAGACCGGAAGCCTTCCTGCGCGCGGTGGCCGCGGAGGCCGGCATCGAGCTCGGCCCGCGCTTCGCCTCCGGGCTGGTGTTTCTGTCGCGCGATGCGCAGCAAGCCGGCGAGGCCCGCGTGGCGCTCGCCGCGGAGCTCGCGCGGCAGGGGCTGGAGGTCGCCGGCTGGCGAGTGGTGCCGGTGGACCCGGGCGCCTGTGGTGAGCAAGCGCTGAGGACGCTGCCGCTCATCGAGCAGCTGTTCGTGAATGCCGGGCCCGAGAATATCGACGAGGCGGCGTTCAACCGGCGCTTATTTATGGCGCGTCGCCTCGCGGAGAAAGCCCTGGCCGGGGATCCGGTGTTCTACGTGCCGAGTCTCTCGGCCAGCACCATCGTCTTCAAGGGCATGGTGATGCCGCAGTACCTGGCGCAGTTCTATCCGGATCTGGCCGATCCGCGCCTCGAGAGCTCGGTGGCCGTGTTCCATCAGCGCTTCTCCACCAACACCCTGCCGCAGTGGCGCCTCGCACACCCGTATCGCTACCTCGCCCACAACGGCGAGATCAACACCGTCCAGGGCAACCGCAACTGGGCCACGGCGCGCGGACCGCTGCTGCGCTCCCCGCTCCTGCCCGACCTGCAGGAGGCGCTGCCGCTGGTATCGATGAGCGGCTCGGACTCCCAGAGCCTGGACAACATGCTCGAGGTGCTGCTGATGGGCGGGCTCGATCCGTTGCATGCCATGCGGCTGCTCATCCCGCCGGCCTGGCACGGCCTGGATTCGCTCGACCCGGATCTGCGCGCCTTCTACGAGTACTACTCGGTGCACATGGAACCGTGGGACGGCCCGGCCGGGGTGGTGCTGACCGACGGCCGCTTTGCGCTGTGCACGCTGGATCGCAACGGCCTGCGCCCGGCGCGCTTCTGCATCACGAGCAACCGTGTGCTCACCGTCGCCTCCGAGACCGGGGTGTGGGACTACCAGCCCGAGGACGTGGTGAAGAAGGGCAAGCTCGGACCCGGGGACATGATCGCGCTCGACCTGCACAGCGGCACGCTGCTCGCCTCCCCGGACATCGATGAGATCCTCAAGAAGCGCCACCCCTACAAGAGCTGGCTGCGCCAGGGCGTGCGTTATCTGGAGAGCGATCTGGTGGACGCGCGGCTCGCGGCCGAGCCCATGGATCGCGACACATTGTCGCTGTATCAGAAGATGTTCAACGTCACGCAGGAAGAGCGCGACGACATCATCCGCGTGCTGGCGCAGGACGAGAACGAAGCGGTGGGCTCGATGGGCGATGACACGCCCATGCCGGTGCTGTCGCACACGGTGCGCTCCCTCTACGACTACTTCCGCCAGCAGTTCGCCCAGGTCACCAATCCGCCCATCGACAGCTTGCGCGAATCGATCGTGATGTCGCTGCAGACGCAGATCGGACCGGAATGCAACATTTTCCAGCCCGCGCCCGGGCACGCGCGCCAGATCGTGCTCGGCTCCCCGATCCTCTCACAAAGAAAGCTCCGTCAGATCCTGGCGATCGAGGAGGTGACGCACGAGTTCATCGACCTGCAGTACGAGCCCGCGGAGGGGCTGCGCCGGGCGATCCTGCGCTTGTGCGCGCAGGCGGAGAGCGCGGTGCGCGAGGGGAAGCTGGTGCTGTTGCTGTCGGATCGTTACCTGGTCAGGGGCCGCATTCCCGCCCACGCGCTGCTGGTGACCGCAGCGGTGCACCAGCACCTGCTGAAGACCGGCCTGCGCTGCAAGTGCAACCTGCTCATCGAGACCGGCACGGCGCGCGAGCCGCATCACTTCGCCTGCCTGATCGGCTATGGGGCGACCGCGGTGTATCCGTACATGGCGTACCAGGTGCTGTTCGAGATGATGCGCCGCGGCCGCGTGAAGCTCGACTTCGCGGCGCGCCTCGAGCTCGGGCGCAGCTACCGTGCCGGACTTAGAAAAGGCCTGTTCAAGATCATGTCGAAGATGGGCATCTCCACCATCGCCAGTTACCGCAGCTCGCAGCTGTTCGAGATCGTGGGACTGGCGGAGGACGTGGTGCAGCTGTGCTTCACGGGCACCGCGAGCCGCGTGGCCGGCGCGGACTTCGAGGATCTCGAGGCCGACCTGAAAGAGCTCGCCGCGCGGGCGTGGAATCCGCGCGAGGCGATCGCGCAGGGGGGGCTGCTCAAGTACATGCACGGCGGCGAGTACCACATGTACAACCCGGACGTGATCGCGGCGCTTCAGGCCGCGGTGATCTCCGGGGACTATGAGCACTACAAGCTGTTCGCGCGCCTGGTGAACGAGCGTCCCGCCTCCACGTTCCGGGACCTGCTCGCGCTCAAGAGCGCCGCGCGACCGATCCCGCTCGCGGAGGTGGAGCCCTCGGAGGCGATTCTCGCGCGCTTCGACAGCGCCGGCATGTCCCTCGGCGCGCTCTCGCCCGAGGCGCACGAGGCGCTGGCGATTGCCATGAACCGACTGGGTGCGCGCTCCAACTCCGGCGAGGGGGGCGAGGATCCGGCGCGTTATCGCACCGAGCGCAACTCCAAGATCAAGCAGGTGGCTTCCGGGCGCTTCGGCGTGACCCCCGAGTACCTGATCAACGCCGAGGTGCTGCAGATCAAGATCGCCCAGGGGGCCAAGCCCGGCGAGGGCGGGCAGCTCCCCGGTCACAAGGTCAACGACATGATCGCGACCTTGCGCTTCGCGCGCCCCGGGGTCGGGCTGATCTCCCCGCCCCCGCATCACGACATCTACTCGATCGAGGATCTGGCGCAGCTGATCTTCGATCTGAAGCAGGTCAACCCCCAGGCACTGGTGTCGGTGAAGCTGGTGGCGGAGCCCGGGGTGGGCACCGTCGCCGCCGGGGTGACCAAGGCGTACGCCGACCTGATCACCATCTCCGGCTACGACGGCGGCACGGGCGCGAGCCCGCTGTCATCCATCAAGTACGCCGGCACGCCGTGGGAGCTCGGGCTCGCGGAGACCCATCAGACGCTGCGCCGCAACGATCTGCGCCACCGCGTGCGCCTGCAGACCGACGGGGGGCTCAAGACCGGGCTCGATGTGGTGAAGGCGGCGATCATCGGCGCGGAGAGCTTCGGTTTCGGTACCGCGCCGATGGTGGCGCTCGGGTGCAAGTACCTGCGCATCTGCCATCTGAACAACTGCACCACCGGCATCGCCACCCAGCACAACGTGCTGCGCTCGAAGTACTTCACGGGCTTGCCGGAGATGGTGATCCACTACTTCCGGTTCGTCGCCCTCGAGGTGCGCGAGATCCTCGCCTCCCTCGGGGTGCACACGCTCGCGGAGCTCATCGGCCGCACCGAGTATCTGCAGGCGCACGGCGGCGCTACCTCGCGGCAGCGCAAGCTCGACCTCACCCCCATCCTGTCCGCGGGCGGCATGGCCGCGGATGCACCGCAGTTCTGCACCACGCCCTCGAATGCGCCCTTCGATCAGGGCGAGCTCGCCGAGCGCATGGTGCGCGACATGCGCAGTGCCATCGAGAACCGGAGCGGCGGCGAATGGCACTACGAGCTCAGCAACTTCAACCGCTCCATCGGCGCGCGCGTCTCGGGCGAGATCGCGCGGCGCTGGGGCAACTACGGCATGGAGGATGCCCCGCTCACCGTGCGCTGCAGCGGCAACGCCGGACAGAGCTTCGGCGTATGGAATGCCGGCGGCCTCAACCTGTACCTGGAAGGGGATGCCAACGACTACGTCGGCAAGGGTATGGCGGCCGGCCGGATCGTGCTGCGCCACCCAGGCCGCGCGCGCTTCGTGGCGAAGGACACCATCATCATGGGCAACACCTGCCTGTACGGCGCTACCGGCGGGGAGCTGTACGCCGCCGGCGGCGCCGGTGAGCGCTTCGCGGTGCGCAATTCAGGCGCGGTGGCGGTGATCGAGGGTTCAGGCGATCACTGCTGCGAGTACATGACCGGAGGCGCGGTATGCGTGCTGGGGCGCACCGGGATCAACTTCGGCGCCGGCTTCACCGGCGGCTTCGCCTACGTGCTGGACCTGGAGCGCAACTTCGTCGATCGCTACAACCACGAGCTCATCGATATCAGCCGCATTCACCCCGAGGCCATGCAATCGAACGTGCAGCATCTCGAGGCGCTGCTCGAGCGGCACGTCGCCGAGACCGCCAGCGTCTGGGCCGGGGAGATCGTGAATGACCTGCGCACCTTTCTACCCAAGTTCTGGGTGGTAAAGCCCAAGGCGGCCTCCATCGACTCGCTGGTCGACAGCCTGCGGCGCGCGGCCTGAGAGTTGCGCAACGCATGGCCGACAAGAACCTGCAATTCCTCGACATCCCGCGCGCGGATCCGCCCAAGACGGCGGTCGAGGCGCGGGTAGGCAATTTTCGCGAGATCTACGGCTCCTACGATGCGGGCGGCGCGGCGCAGCAGGCGGGGCGCTGTATCGCCTGCGGGAATCCCTTCTGCGAGTGGAAGTGCCCGGTGCACAACTACATCCCCAACTGGCTGAAGCTGATCGAGGAGGGGAATCTGTTCGAGGCGGCGGAGCTGTCCCACAAGACCAACTCGCTCCCCGAGGTGTGTGGCCGCATCTGCCCGCAGGATCGCCTGTGCGAGGGCGCCTGCACGCTGAATGACGGCCTGGGCGCGGTCAGCATCGGTGCGATCGAGAAGTACATCACCGACGAGGCGCTCAAGGCCGGCTGGCGGCCCGACATGTCGAACGTGCAGCCTACAACCAAGCGCGTCGCCATCGTCGGCGCGGGACCGGCGGGCCTCGCGTGCGCCGACATCCTGGTGCGCAACGGCGTGCAGCCGGTGGTGTTCGACCGGCACGAGCGCATCGGCGGACTGCTCACCTTCGGCATCCCGCCCTTCAAGCTCGAGAAGGAGGTGCTGCAGACGCGCCACGAGATCATGGCCGACATGGGGGTCGAGTTTCGCCTCGGTAGCGAAGTCGGCGCCGAGGCCTTCGGGAGCCTGCTGGGAGAATACGATGCCTTGTTCCTCGGCATGGGGACCTACACCTATGTCAGGGGCGGTTTTCCGGGCGAGGATCTGCCGGCAGTGTACGAGGCGCTGCCGTACCTCATTTCCAACATCCGCCACGAGCTGGGGTTCCCGGGCAGCGCCAACTCGCTCATCAGCCTGCGCGGCAAGCGCGTGATGGTGCTGGGGGGCGGTGATACCGCCATGGACTGCAACCGCACCGCCATCCGCCAGGGGGCGCAGTCCGTGACCTGCACCTACCGGCGTGACGAGGGCAACATGACCGGCTCGCGGCGCGACTACCGCAACAGCCGTGAGGAAGGGGTCGAATTTCTCTTCAACTGTCAGCCGATCGAGATCGTGGGCGCCGAGCAGGTTGAGGGCGTGAAGCTGGTGCAAACGCGCCTCGGTGAGCCGGATGCGCGCGGGCGGCGCGTGCCCCAGGCCGTGGCGGGCTCGGAGCAGATCGTGCCGGCGGACGCAGTCATCATCGCCTTCGGCTTCCTGCCCAGTCCGCCGCAGTGGTTCGACGCGCATCAGATCCGCCTGTACGACAACGGGCGGGTACGTGTGTCGGCGCACCCTGCGCAACCGTTTCAGACCACCAACCCGAAGGTGTTTGCCGGCGGGGACATGGTGCGCGGTGCCGACCTGGTGGTAACCGCGGTGTTCGAAGGGCGCGAGGCGGCGCGCGGAATCCTCAACTACCTACGGGTCGGCTGACGGCGGCGGGCGCGCGGCCGAGCAGCCACAGCAATCCCTGCAGCAGCTGCGTCGGAGTGGGCGGGCAGCCGCGGATCACGAGGTCGACCGGAACGACTTTCGAGACCGCGCCGACACACGCATAGCTGTTGGCGAACACTCCGCAGCCGGCGGCGCAGTCCCCGGCCGCCACGACCCACTTGGGGGCGGGCGTGGCGGCGTACGTGCGCTCGAGGGCCTCGCGCATGTTGAGCGTGACGGGGCCCGTCACCAAGAGCACGTCGGCGTGGCGGGGTGAGGCGACGAAGCGGATACCGAAGCGCTCGATGTCGTAGAAGGCGTTGCCGAGGGCGTGGATCTCGAGCTCGCAGCCGTTGCACGAGCCGGCATCCACTTCGCGGATCGCGAGACTGCGCCCGAGCGTGCGGGCGATCACGCCGCGCAGCTCCTCACCCGCGGCCTCGAAGCGCTCGGTCGCCTCGCCCAGCGCTTCCGTGCACGGTGCCGTGATGAGGTTCTTGAACAGACGTCTGCGCATGATTGCCTAGCGAGTGCCGGTGGAGCTACAGATCATGTCCGGAGTAGGAGCAGTTGAAGGACTTGTTGCACAGGGGGAAGTCCGCGACGATGTTGCCCTCGATCGCCGCCTCCAGCAGCGGCCACAGCAGCCACGAGGGATCGCGCAGGTAGCAGCGCTCGATGCGCCGTCCGGGACCGATGCGCACGTAGCCGAGCACGTCGCCGCGAAAGCCTTCCACCAGCGCCGCGCCTTCGACGCTGACAGCGGGCACGGCCCGCACGGGCAGATGCGCCGGGCCGGCGGGGAGCGAGGCGAGCGCGCGCTCGAGCCAGCCGATGCTGTGCTGGATCTCCTGGATGCGCACCCACACGCGCGCATCGACATCTCCTTCGGAGCGGGCCGCGATCTTAAGCGGCGCCGCATCGTACGGGGGATAGGGCAGGCAGATGCGTACATCGAATGCGCGCCCCGAGGCGCGGCCGACATAACCGGGTGCGGCGAACTGCGCCGCGAGCGCGCCCGACACGACGCCCGTGCCGACGGTGCGATCCTGGAGCGAGGCGGTGTTCTCGTACAGCTCCACCAGCTCCGGGAATTGCCCGCGCAGGCTTTGGGTGAGGGCGAGGATGGCCGCAGCGCCGGCGGGCTCGAGATCCGCGGCGACACCGCCCGGTACGACGCAGTCCATCATCAGGCGATGCCCGAAGGCGCTGGCGCAGGCGCGCAGAGTCTCTTCGCGCAGGATGCCGCACTCCGCGTGCATCATCGAGAACGCGGCGTCGTTGCAGATCGCTCCCACGTCGCCCAGGTGATTCGCGATCCGCTCGAGCTCGGCCATCACCGCCCGCAACCACAGCCCGCGCGGCGGCGGGGGCGACTCGAGCGCGGCTTCCACCGCGCGCGCGAACACCAGCGAGTACGCCACGGTGCTGTCCCCGGACACCCGCGCCGCAAGCCGTGCGGCTTCGTCGATCGACTTGCCCGCCAGGAGCTTTTCGATGCCTTTGTGCGTGTAGCCTAAGCGCTCTTCGAGCCGCACCACCGTTTCCCCGCTCGCCGTGAAGCGGAAATGACCGGGCTCGATGATTCCCGCGTGCACCGGACCCACCGGGATCTGATGCAGGCTCGGGCCCTCGGCCTTGAGAAACGGATAGGGCGGCAGGGCCGCGCCCGGATGCGACACTTCGGCCAAGGGATGCCGCAGGGGCCAGCGCCCATGGTCGAGCCACGGCCGTCGATCGGGAAGCCCCGTAAACTCGATGCCGAACAGATCACTCGCCGCGCGCTCCAGGCGCGATGCCGGGGCGTGGAACTGTGCCAGCGAGGGCACCTTGCCCGAGCGCGCATCGAGCGAAGCACTCGCGATCTGGCGCGTGGCGGGCTCATACAGCACGCACTGCACCGCGCCCAGATCCCCCCACAGCCCGAGCAGGTCGAGCTTGCCTTCGCGCAAGGCGGCACCGATCGCACGCCACACATCAGGGTCGACCGGCACGCGCGGCCAGCCGTAATGCGCGCCATCCGGTACGGAATCTGCGAACAGCGCCTTGAGCACAGATGCCTCCTTACCCGAGCTGGCTCGCCACGTGGCGGAACCAGGCGACCACGGGTCCGGGCAAGTAGACCCCCGCCGCCGCCACCAGCGCCAGATGCAGCGTCATCGGCGCGAGACGCCAGGCCGGCAGCCGGTGTCGCTTGTCGGTGTCGCCGAAGGCGAGGCCCTGAAGCCGCAGCGCCAGGGCGCTGAAGGCGATCAGGAGCCCGGCCACCAGCGCGATCGCGAGCCACGGCGAGCGTGGGAAGGTGGAGGTCACCAGCAGGAACTCGCTGGTGAAGATCCCGAACGGCGGCATGCCTGCGATGGCGACGACACTCAACACCAAGAGCCACCCGAGCAGCGGTTGACTGTGCGTGAGCCCGCGGATGTCCGCGGTGCGCTGCGTGCCCTCGAGCTGGGAAATGTAGCCGACGCCGAAGAAGATGGCGGACTTCGTCAGGCTGTGCATGGTCATGTGCAGGAGACCTGCGAAGCTCGCCAGCGGCCCGCCCAGGCCGAACGCGAGCGTGATGATGCCCATGTGCTCGATCGAGGAATACGCGAACAGGCGCTTGATGTCGCGGCGCCGGTAGAGCATGAAGCCCGCGAACAGCAGCGAGGTGAGGCCCATGGTCACCATCATCGGGCCGGGCGCGAGCACGTGCGAATTTCCGGCGATGATCAGTTTGAATCGCAACAGCGCAAACAGCGCCACGTTGAGCAACAGGCCGGAGAGCACCGCCGAGATGGGCGTCGGGCCCTCGGCGTGCGCGTCCGGGAGCCACGCGTGCACCGGCACCAGGCCCACTTTGGTACCGTAGCCGAGCAGCAGGAAGACGAACGCCAGGTTCAGCAGCGAAGGATCGAAGCCCGCCGAGCTCGCCGCGAGGCGGTCCCAGGCCATCGCCGCCATGCCCTGGCCCAGGTGCTCCTGCGCGGCGAGGTACACCAGGATCGTGCCGAAGAGCGCGAGCGCAATACCGACCGAGCCGAGAATGAAGTATTTCCAGGCGGCCTCGAGCGCTTCCTTGCTGCGGTAGATGCCCACCATCATCACGGTGGTGAGGGTCGCCAGCTCGATCGCCACCCACATGAGTCCGATGTTGTTCGACACCAGCGCGAGATTCATGGCGAACATCAGCAGCTGGTACATGGCGTGATAGAAGCGCAGATCCTGCACCTTCAGGCGGCGCGTCTGCAGCTCGTGCGCGATGTAGCCGGCGCTGAACACGCTGGTGCTGAAGCCCACCAGCGCGCCGACCACGAGGAACACCGTATTGAGGTCATCGACCAGCAGATACAGCGAAGGCTGCGGCCGGTGCCGGTAGAGCGCCGCGGCGCTGGCGAGCGTCAGTGCGCACACGCTCACGTTCACCGCCGCGGCGAGCCGGTACCTCGGGATCGCCGCCAGCAGCAGCGCGCCGAGGGCGGGGGTGCACAGCAGTGCGGTGAGCGCCAGCTGTCCCATGGAGGCGCTCATGAGGACTCACCGCGCGAGAGGTCGAGGGCCTGCAGATCCACCGTGTCGAAGCGCTCGCGGATGCGGAACAGGAAAATGCTGATGACCATGAAGGCGATGAGCACCGAGAACCCGACGCTGATCTCCACCACCAGCGGCATGCCACGCGCGCCGCTCGCGGCGAGCACCAGACCGTTCTCGAGCGACATGAATCCGATGACCTGGCTCACGGCGTTGCGGCGCGTCACCATCATCAGGAATCCGAGCAGCAGCACCGAGAGGGCGAAGGCGAGATCCTCGCGCACGAAGGGCCCTTCCGCTTGTGTCACCGGCAGCATGACGACGATCGACAGCCCCACCAGCGCGATGCCGAACAGCATCGTCGGTCCGATGCTGACGACGGTCTCGATGCTGCGATGAATCCCCAGACGCACCACGATACGGCGCAGGGCGATGGGAATGATCACGCCCTTGAACAGCAGGGCGATGAGCGCCGTGATGAACAGGTGCGGCGCGCGCTGCAGATAGGCCTGCCAGGCGACCGAGCCCGCGAGCGCAAAGGCGTGGAACGCGAACACGTTGAGGAGCGCAAACATCCGGTCCTGATACAGCAGCAAGAAGCTCAAGAGCACCATGGAGCCGGCCAGCAGATGGGCGATATCACTGTCCAGCGGGCTCATCGCGAGACCCTCGAGACGAACAGCAGGATCGTTCCGAGTAGCCCCAGCATGAGGGCGATGCCGAGGAACTCCGGCACGCGGAACACGCGCATCTTGGCGATGGCGGTCTCGAACAGCACCAGGAAGAACGCCAGCGCCGCGAGCTTCACCGCCCAGGCGAGGAGCCCGATGGCGTAGGCGAGCGCTCCACTACCGGCCACCGCCGTACCCCAGGGCGTGAACACGCACGCGATGAGCGACAGGTACAAGAGCAGCTTCACCGCCGCGGCCGCCTCGATCACCGCCAGGTGACGGCCGGAGTACTCGAGAATCATGGCCTCGTGAACCATGGTCAGCTCGAGGTGGGTGGCGGGATTATCGACCGGAATGCGGGCGTTCTCTGCGATCGAGACGATGATGAGGGCCACCAGGGCGAGGGCGAGGGAGATGTTGACGCCGGCGCCGGGTCCGAGCATGTAGGCCGAGATCGACGACAGCTGCGTCGAGCCGGCAAAGAGCGACAGCGTGAACACCGCCATCAGCATGGCCGGCTCCGCGAGCGAGGCGAACAGCATTTCGCGGCTCGAGCCGAGGCCCCCGAAACTCGTGCCGACATCGAGCCCGGCGAGCGCCAGCAGGAAACGTGCGGTTCCGAGCAGCGCGACGATGACGATGATGTCGGCGGCGGCTCCCGCCGGCAGACCGCTCGCGAACGTCGGCACCAGTGCGGCGGCCACCCAGGTCGTGGCGAGGATCAGGTAGGGGGCGGCACGGAACAGCCACGAGGCGTTCTCGGCGATGACCGCCTCCTTGCGGATCAGTTTCAGCAGGTCGAGATAGGGCTGCAGGACCGAGGCGCCCTGGCGGCGCAGGAGCCGGGCGCGGATCTTGCGCGTGACGCCGGACAAGAGCGGAGCTGTCCCCAGGACCAGAGCCGTTTGCGCCAGCTGGATGAGCCAGTCGGAGTAGCTCATCGCCAGGTCCCGACGATGATCAGCAGCGCGACCAGCGCCACGAACACCAGCGTCAGATAGTTGCGGATGGTCAGGAACTGCATCCGGTTCAATCGCTCGGCCGTGGCCTCGATGAGCCGGATGACGGGCGCGTAGAGTGCATCCCACACCGTGTCGCGAAGCTGCACCTGCAGCCGCGCCACCGCGGTATCACCGGGCTTCGGCATGGTGACCTGCTCACGCGCCCGGAAGACGACACTGCCGAACACGCGCCGGATGGGCTGCGCGAAGCTTGCCGCGGTGTACTGCGTCGCGGGGCTCGTATCCGGGAAACCGCAGTCCCAGGCGGGAGAGCGTCGCAGGGCGTGCGAGGCCACGCGGCGCACCGCGAAGGCGGTGGTGGCGGCGGCGAGCACAATCATGACGAACACGAACAGCCCGCTGTAGGCGCTGCGGCCGATGTCGATGGGCACGATGCGCAACCACGCCGCCCCGGACTGGGGCGCGAGCCGCGCACCGACCGCCAGTTGCGTCACGGCGCCCAGGCTGTCGAGAACGAAACCGGGCAGGATCCCGGTGAGCAGACACAGCAGCGCGAGCAGGAGCATCGCGATCTGCGAGAAGCGGTCGGTCTCGGCCGCGGCCGCGGCCGGCATCGAGCGGGGGCGCCCCAGAAAGGTCATGCCGAACGCCTTGACGAAGCATGCCGCGGCGAGCGCAGCCGAACAGGCAAGCGTCGCGCCGACGGCCGGCACCAGCAGTCTCGCCACCCACTGCGGCAGCTGCGGGCTCAGGAGAATCGCCTGGAACGTGAGCCATTCGGAGACGAAGCCGTTGAAGGGCGGCAGTGCCGAGATGGCGATGCATCCGGCGAGGAACGCCACGGCCGTCACCGGCATGCGATGAATGAGTCCGCCGAGGTGCTCCATGTCGCGTTCGCCGCTCGCATTGAGCACCGCGCCCGAACCCATGAACAACAGACTCTTGAACAGCGAGTGATTGAATACGTGGAAGATCGCCGCCGCGAACGCCAGCGCCGCCGCGGCGCCCAGTCCGTTCGCTTCGAACGCCAGGGCGAGCCCCAGGCCGATGAAAATGATGCCGATGTTCTCGACGGTGTGATACGCGAGGAGGCGCTTCAGATCGTGCTCCATCAACGCGTACAGCACGCCCATGAGTGCGGTGACGCCGGCGATCACCAGTACCGGAACGCTCCACCACCATGCCGGGGGACCGGCGAGGTCGAACACCAGCCGCACGAAGCCATAGACCGCCACCTTGGTCATGACCCCGCTCATCAATGCGGAGACGTGACTCGGCGCGGCCGGGTGCGCGAGCGGCAGCCACGCGTGCAGCGGCACCAGTCCCGCCTTGGAGCCGGCTCCCAGCAGCGCGAGCAGCAGAACGATCGGGCCCACGCCGGGGGCGCTCACGCGCCGGATCTCCTCGAACGAGTATCCGCCCTGGGGGCCGGCGAGCAGACCGAACGCGAGCAGGAGCGTCAGGGCACCGCCGGATGCCATGACGATATAAACCAGCGCGGCGCGGCGGTTCTCGGCTGAGCGGTGCTCGCTCAGCACCAGCGCCCAGGAGGCGAGCGACATGAGCTCCCAGCCGACCAGGAAGGAAAACGCATCCTGTGCCAGCAGCACCAGATTCATGCCGGCGATGAAGGCAGGGTAGAAGGGCAGGACCCGCTGCGGCTCGCGCGCGTGCGCCGCGTAGCCGATGGCATAGCCGCTCACGATCGCAGCGGCCAGGTTGACGATGACGGCGAAGGCGGCGCTCAACGGATCCAGGCCGAGGAATGTGCGGCGGAGCGGCAGCCCGAGGGGAATCGCGAGCATCTCGAACCCGCCGCCCGGCGCGAGCAGCGTGAGCAGCGCCACGCCCGCAAGGCCCGCACAGACAGCGAAGCAGGCTGCGTAGAGGAGGCGGCTCCCCAGCGCACGGCGCGCGACGATCCCGAGCACCGAGAGCGCGAGCAGCAATCCGACGCCGCCGGCCGCCAGCTGGCTCATCATCACCTACCCTTGCGCTGTGACCCCACTGAAGGATTATCGCAGGCAAAAAAAAGCCCCGCTCAGGTGGCGGGGCTTGAGGGTTGCTGCTTCATCGTTCGACGACCGGGTAGGTCGCTGTCAGCTCGTACGCAGCGCACCTCGCGGATTCAACTGAATCCGCGCAGCGCTCTCGCACGTCGCGTCTTCACGAGCATTAAACTTTCCGGCTGAAACGTTGGAGCCGATGCTCCGGCTTCTATTGCGAGGCCCGCGTGTTCATCCGCGCGTCAAACGTTCCGGACAACTACAACAAGTTAGCAGCTGTCGTTACCCGTGCCCGCGTCGATCCCCAGGTTTCTGTTGGTATGTCCTTCCAGATTTCGTGCAGCTTCTGCGCATCACCAGTGTCTCGAAAACCCACCCGCTCAGTGTCGGAAACTATTGTTCGGACGGTGTTTTCCTCATGCAATTATACTAATTCCAAAGAAAATCTCTATGTCGCAATTTGCTGACAACCCCCTGCGTACTACTCCCCAGGGGGCCGTGCAGCGAATGCCCCACCGGGAAACACAGCACTCAGCGGGACAGGCTCACCATGAAACGCACGCCGCTGCCGTCGGGGAGGTTGACGGCCGAGGCCTCGCCGCCGTGAAACTCCGCGATCAGTCGCACGATGTACAGCCCGAGACCGAAGTGGGGCCGGCTGTCGGCGCCGGCGCGCGATTGCCACAGCGACTCGAACAGGCGCCCCTCGAGCTGCGCGGCCAAGGCGGGCCCGGGATTGTCGACCTCGATGAGCGCCGCCTGCGCATCCAGGCGCAGCCGCACGCTGATGAGCGCTGCCGCGGGACTGAAGTCCACGGCGTTGTCGATGAGCTTGTCGAGCATCTGCACGATGAGGTCGGGGGCGCCGCGGATCACCACGGCTTCAGCGGGCAGCTCGGCGCGGAAAGTGCGTTCGGGGAAGGCGCCGCGGTAGGCGGCCACGGCGGACTGAAGCACCCGCACCAGATCGAAACTCACCCGTTCGGCACTGCCGATCGCTTCCTCGACCCGCGTGGCCGCACCCATGGCAATGAGAATGGCGTTGAGGCGCTCGCTCCCCTGGCGGGCACGCTCGAGGTAGGTGCGCGCGGCCGGCGGCACCTGTTCGGACTCCAGGTTCTCGAGGGAGGAACGCACGATGGTGAGCGGCGTGCGGATCTCGTGGGCGAGCTTCCCCGCGAGCGTGCGCAGGTAGCTGGTGTATTCGTTCAGCCGCTGCAACAGCGTGGAGAAGCCGCGGGCGACATCTCCCAGCTCATCGCGCGCGTCGGTCTCCGGAAAGCTGGTGACGAGCCCGGTGCGCGTCAGGGCCGATTCACTCGCCTGGCGCAGCCGCGACAGGCGCAGTGCCAGCCAGGCGGCGAAGGCGAACATCAGGCTCACCGCCACCGCACTGGTGCTCAAACTGAAGTTCAGCATGCGCATGAGCGCGTGATCGCGCAGGCGGATCCAGCGATTCGCGGTCTGCGTCACCTCGAGCTTGCCGATGAGTGCCTTGTGATCACGGTCGTAGATCGGGGCCGAGGATTCCAGCAGAGCCCTCGTGCCGGGCCGGTCGACGAAGCGCCGGTACAGCCGCGCGAGCATAGGCGTCTCGGAACCCAGCCCGGTCAGCTGCGCGAGCGCATCGGCACGCGAGAGCACCCGCCCGTCGGGGTCCGTGACGGCGAGCTTCAGCCCCGGCTGCATGAACTGCGCGAGGTAGGAGCTGAGCTCGGGGGCGGCCACGATGAGGCGGCCGAGGGTGTGCAGGTCATCGCTGCGCAGGGTGCCGTAGCTCACCGGCTCGGCGCCGCGCGCGTCACGATCATCCACCAGCACCCCGAAGCCGTTGCCGAGCATCGACAGCGGAACCCGCAGCTCCATGCGGTAGCCGTGGCTCATGGGTTGCCAGGCGTCGCGGATGCGCGGCTCGATCGGCGCGCTCTGCTGGCCGTACTCTCCGGTCTCGATGCGCCGCGCCGTGACCGCGCCCGGACCGGGCGCGGCGAGAAATACCTGCCGCTCCTCACCCTGGCTGTCCTGGAATCCGAGCCACACACGGTCACCGAAGCTCGCCGGGTCGAGCGGGTTGGTGCCGGGGGCATCGAACAGCGGGTGCTCGTCGCGCACCTCGAGCAGCACGTACAGCATGCGCTCGTAGACCCCGGTGAGGATGCCGAAGCGGTGGCGATCGTCCTTGGCGAAGTACGCCCACGCGGAAGGATCGTGCGGCCAGTCGTCGGAATAGCCGTCGAGGAGCGGTGCGGCCGTCAGCGCCAGGGGCTTAAGGTCATAGGGGCCGCTGTGCAGGAACGCGTGGCCGGCGTTCTCATCGGGCGGCGCGCCGGCGGCATCCGCGGGCAACGGCGCTTCGCGGTACAGAAGATCCGTGCGCCCCTGGAGCGATGCGGCGATGGTCTGGGAGACCGCCTGCAGTGAGTTCTGCTCCCCCTCGCGCAGCGCGGACTCCATCTCGCGCGCGTACTGGCATCCGCCCCAGGGCAGTACCAGCGTCGCAAGGCCGAGCAGCAGCAGCTTGAGGCGCAGCGACATGAGCCGCGAGGGTCACTCGACCCAGCGATAACCCATGCCGTAGACGGTCTGCACGGCGTCGAACTTCGGATCGATGCTCTGGAATTTGCGCCGGATGCGCTTCACGTGCGAGGTGATGGTGTTGTCATCGAGCACGACGTTGGCGGCGTCCATCAGCTGCTGGCGGTTGCGCACGTGCCCGGGGTGGCGCGCCAGCGCATGCACGATCCAGAATTCGGTGAGCGACAGCAGCACCACCTGGCCGTCCCACTGCGCCTGCATGCGCTCGGCATCGAGCGCGAGCGCGCCGCGGCGCACGATCTCGTCCGGCGTGTTGGGCCGGCGCAGCGCCTCGACACGGCGGAACAGCGCATTCACCCGCGCTATCAGGTGCGCGAGGCTCAGGTCCTTGGTGAGGAAGTCATCCGCACCCAGGCGCAGTCCCGAGACCGCATCGAGCTCGCTGTCGCGCGCGGTCAGAAAGATGATCGGCAGCTCCGCGGACAGCGCGCGCAGCTGCCGGCACAGCTCGAAGCCGCCCTCCGGTTCGTCCTCGAGGGAGATGTCGATGACCGCGAGATCCGGTAGGCGCGCGGCGAACGCGCTCATGGCCTGCGCGCGGTTGGCGTAGGTGCGTACCGCATAGCCCTCGCGCAGGAACGCTGCCGCGTAGTTGTCGCGGATTGCCGCCTCATCCTCGACAATGGCGACCAGGCGTTTCATGGAGCCAAGGCTACAGCCTGGGCACGCGCGGTTAAAGCGCCCGCGCTGCCACTTTGCGCCACAATTCTTCGCGGCCGCGGCACTTTTGCGCCCCGGGACGCAGCGCCCGGTTGTGGCCCAATACGCCCGTAGCCACAAGCCTCGGAGCTTCCATGACCTCGCTGTCGCCGCACGTGCACCAGCCGGCAATCAGCCGCGAGATACTCGCCAACTGGCTCGCGCTGCTGACGCTGCTGGCGCTCGGCATCGTCTGGTAGCGCCAGACAACACGCCAGGCCGACCCTGCGCCCGGCCGGCACCTTCGGGTAACATTCCGGCAAGGGGGGCGCACACATGAGCGAGGAAATCGTCTTTTACAGCAGTCCCATGTCCCGCGGGCGCATGGTGCACTGGATGCTGGAAGAAGTGGGAGCACCCTACCGGTTCGAGGTGGTGAACCTGGAGAGGAGCGATCAGAAGAAGCCCCACTACCTGGCGGTGAATCCCATGGGCAAGGTTCCGGCGATCGTGCACCGCGGCACCGTGGTGACCGAATGCGGGGCCATCATCACTTACCTTGCCGACGCCTTTCCCGCCGCGCGGCTCGCGCCACCCCTGGACAGCCCGGCACGCGGCACCTATTACCGCTGGATGTTCTTCGGCGGGTGCTGCGTCGAACCGGCGGTGATCGATCGCATGCTGTCGCGTCCGCCAGCCTCGCGTCCGGGCGCGCTCGGCTACGGCTGCTACGAGGACACCGTGGCAGCGCTGGAAAAAGCCCTGACGCCCGGACCCTATATCCTGGGTGCGCACTTCAGTGCCGCCGATGTCTACATCGGCTCGCAGATCGGCTTCGGGATGATGACGAAGGCTCTCGAGTCCCGCCCGGTGTTCCAGGAGTACTCGAACCGGGTGCAGCAGCGTCCGGCGTACCGGCGGTTCATGGAAAAGGGCGAGAAGATCGCAGCCGGGATGAAGAAGGCTGGCTGAACGGCGCCGCCCGCGCGCACCGCGCGGCCGCGCGTACCGGGCTGCGGGGCTGCGCGTGGCGGGCCAGTTTGAGCCGGCCCGCCGCCCGTGCTAGGTTGTACAGTCGCAAGTATAAGAATCAAACCGCGGCGCCCCCGACACATAACACGCACACACCGCGCCGCACATCGAGGGAGCAATCATGTTCACGCAACTGATAGACCCGCTCGACAACCTGACGCTCACCTGCCTGGTGGCGTTGATTCCCGTAGTCTCGCTGCTTGTCATGCTGGCGGTGTTCCGCCTGCCGGCGTGGCTGGCGACGCTGCTCGGCTCGATCATCACCTTCGCGCTCGCGAGCTGGGTATGGAAGATGCCGTTCGACAACGGCTCGCACGCCTATGTGTATGGGGCGGCGACCGGCGTGTGGAACGTTGACTGGATCACCATCTGGGGCATGGTGCTCTTCAACACGCTGGGGGTGAGCGGCCTGTTCGAGAATTTCCGCCGCTGGCTGATCGCACTCGGCGGCATGGACGTACGCGTACAGACCATGCTGTTCGCGTGGGCCTTCGGGGCGCTGCTCGAGGGCCTGGTCGGTTTCGGCTATCCGTGGGCGGTGGTGGCGCCGATCCTGATCTCGCTCGGCATCTCCGACTTGAACGCGATCCGCGTCGCGGCCATTGCCAATAACGCACCGGTCTCCTATGGCGCGCTCGGCGCACCGATCATCGCGCTCGCCGCCGTGACCGGCTATCCGCTGCTGGCGCTGTCGGGCTCGGTCGGCACCGTGGTCGCGGTGCTGGCGCTGCTGCCCCCGTGGGTGCTGCTGTACCTGGTCTCGGGCAAGGAAGGCATGAAAGGCGGCTGGCCGCTCGCCGTGGTCGGCTCGCTCGGCTATATCGCCGGCCAGTATCCGGTGGCCCGTCACCTCGGGCCGTACCTGCCCGATATCACCGGCGCCATGGTCTGCTTCATCGCGCTGCTCGCGCTGCTGAAAGTGTGGCAGCCGAAGACCGTGCTGGGTTATGGCGGTGTACCGGTGAGCGCCGCGACGGCGACGCAGACCCGCGGACACGGGCTCAAGACCGGCGAGGTGCTGCAGGCGTGGCTGCCGTTCGCCGTGCTGCTGATCGTCGTGGCGGCCTGGACGGGCCCGTGGTCGCCGCTGCCGAAGGTGAGCTGGTTCAAGGCCACGGCGATCGCCTGCTCCTCGCTCGCGAGCAGCTGCCCGGCCAAGGGTAACGTGACCGCCGTGTTCAATTTCGCGCCCTATATCGGCGGCAGCGCCATCCTCGCCTCCTGGATCATCGTCGCCGTGTTGCTGCTGGCGATGGGCAGGCTCAAGGGTGCTCAGCTCGGGGAAGTTTTCCGCCGTACCTTCCACCAGATGTGGGGCGCGTGCCTCGTGGGCGTGTTCATCTTCGGGCTGGCGTACACCTTCAATTATTCGGGCATGGCGGCATCGCTCGCGAAAGGCTTCTCGAGCATGGGCACCGCGTTCATCATCGTCGCCCCGGTGCTCGGCTTCATCGGCGTGGCCCTGTCGGGCTCGAATACCTCGACCAATGCCATGTTCGGCAAGTTCCAGGCGCTGGTCGGAGCGCAGCTCGGCATGCCGCCACTGCTGCTGCCGACCCTGAATTCGGTCGGCGCGGAAATCGGCAAACCGATAGCGCCGCAAACCGCGAGCGTCGGGGTGTCGACCAGCAAGTTCGTGCGCAAGGAAGGCGATGTCATCCGCCACAACATGGGCTGGACCTTCATTCTGCTCGCCTACCTGATCCTGCTCGCGATCGGGTTCTACCTGGCGCGTCCGGCGGTGATGACGCTGCCGGCGAGCGGCGGCTGAGAGTGAGCCCCCGGACCGGGCGGCGCATGCCGCCCGGTGCGCGCCTCAGAAGGCGTTGAGCCCGGTCAGCTCGCGCCCGATGGTGAGCTGGTGAATGGTCTCGGTGCCTTCGTAGGTGATGACGCTCTCGAGATTGAGCATGTGGCGGATGGGCACGTACTCGGCGCTGATGCCGGAGCCGCCGAGCATGTCGCGGCAGTCACGGGCGACATCCAGTGCCATGCGACAGTTGTTCCACTTGGCGAGCGACACGTGCGCCGGCTGCATGGCGCCTGAGTCCTTCAGGCGCCCGAGTTGCAGCGCCAGCAGCTGCGCGGTGGTGATCCGCCGGGCCATGTCGGCGAGTCGCACCTGGATCATCTGGTTGGCGGCCAAGGGCCGGCCGAAGAGGGTGCGGGTGGCGGTGTAATCCAGCAGCTGCCTGAGGCACGCCTGCGCCGCCCCGATCACTCCCCAGGAGATGCCGTAGCGCGCCTGCGTGAGGCAGGACAGCGGGCCCTTCAGTCCGTGCACACCCGGCAGCACCTGCTCCTCGGGCACCACCACGTTGTCGAGGAACAGCGCGGAAGTGACGGAAGCGCGCAGCGAGAACTTGTGCTCGATCGCGGGGGCCGAGAACCCGGGCGTGCCTTTGTCGATGAGAAAGCCGCGGATCCCCTCAGGTGTCATGGCCCACACCAGCGCCACATCGGCGAGCGAGCCGTTGGTGATCCACATCTTCGAGCCGTTCAGCACCCAGTCGGTGCCGCGCTTCTTGGCGTGGGTCTTCATGTTGGCGGGATCGGATCCGCCGTGCGGCTCGGTGAGGCCGAAGCAGCCGATGAGTTCCCCGCGCGCCATGGCGGGCAGGTACCTGAGCTTCTGCTCCTCGGAGCCGAAGGCCCAGATGGGGTACATGCACAGTGAGGACTGCACCGAGACGAAGCTGCGGATGCCGGAATCCCCGCGCTCCAGCTCCTGGCAGATCAGGCCGTAGCAGATCGCATTCAGTCCCGCGCAGCCGTAACCGGTGAGTGAGGAGCCGAGGAGCCCGAGCGAGGCGAGATGGGGGATCAACTCCGTCGGAAAGCGGTGCTCCTCGAAGCAGCGCTGAATGAGCGGGAGCACCTCGGCATCGATCAGCCGTGCGACCGACTCCTGCACCATGCGCTCCTCGTCCGAGAGCGCGGCGCGTACTGCGTACAGATCCAGCGGGTCGATCGCGGCGCGTGCCGCGTCGCCGGCGGCAGCGTTGGTGGAACCGGCGGCTTTGGCCACGGTGCTCTCCTGCAAAGGGGCTCCCCCGGTCGGGGGCGCGCATGATAGCGGGTATCCAAGGGAGGCGACATCCGCGCCTGCCGCAGCTGGAATCACGCTGGAGGTTGGTGCACGCTTGACGCATGAAGATCCCGGAAATTCTCCTGGTCGAGACCGTTCACCAGCCCGGCAGTCTCGCCAAGGTGCTGCAGGTGATCGCGGATGCGGGACTGGCCATCGAGCACCTGACCGCACTGCGACGCGACCAGGGCCGTACGCTCTGGGAGATCACGCTCGAGATGGACGAGGAGGCGGACCGCTCGCTGTATGAGCGCATCGGGCAACTGCCGACCGCGCGCTTCGTCGGCAAGTCGGACCGGGTGTTCAATCGCCACCGCGGCGGCAAGATCCGCACCGTGGCGAGCCTGCCGATCAACACCCGGCAGGTGCTGCGCGATGTCTATACCCCGGGCGTGGCGCGCGTGTGCCTGGCCATCCAGAAGGATCCGCAGGCGGCGCTGGATTTCACCGCCCTCGGCCGCACCGTCGCGATCGTCACCAACGGCACGGCGGTCCTGGGCCTGGGGAACATCGGGGCGCTCGCGGGGCTTCCGGTCATGGAGGGCAAGGCGGCGTTGTTCGCGGAACTCGTCGGCATCAACGGCGTGCCGATCCTCATCAACGAAACGCAGCCGGCGCGCGTGGCGGATATCGTCGCGGGGATCGCGACTTCCTTCGGCGCCATCCAGCTCGAGGACTTCGCCGCTCCCGAGTGTTTCGAGATCGAGCAGCTGCTGCAGGCGCGCCTGCAGAAACCGGTGCTGCACGACGACCAGCATGGCACCGCGGTGGTGACGCTGGCCGCCCTGCTCAACGCCGCGCGCCGCTCGGACGTCAACCTCTGCCACAGCACCGTCGGGCAGATCGGCCTCGGCGCCGCCGGCAGCGGCATCGTGCGCCTGCTGCGCGCCTATGGTGTGCAGCGCGTGCTCGGCACCGACCGCAATCCGAACGCCGTGAAGCGGCTCATCGCCTCGGGCGGGGAGGGCGTGCCGCTCGAATCGCTCATGCAGCGCGCCGACATCGTGATCGCCACGACCGGGGTCAAGGGCCTCATCAGGCCGCAGTGGGTGAGGAAGGGTCAGGTGATACTCGCCTTGTCGAACCCGGATCCGGAGATCGAGCCGCTGGTGGCGCGCGAACAGGGCGCCGCCTTCGCCGCCGACGGCAAGGGCATCAACAACGTGCTCGCCTTCCCGGGACTGTTCAAGGGCGCGCTCGAGGCGCGCGCGCGGCGCTTCTCGGACGCGATGCTGATGGCCGCGGCCAATGCCATCGCCGGGCTTGCGCGCGGGGACGAGCTGGTCCCCGACCCGCTCGACAAGGCTCTTCACGAACAGGTGGCGGCGGCGGTGAAGGCAGCGGCGGAGGCGACCGCGCTCGCCTGAGACGCGCCGCTTGAGATTCGCCGCGCGCCGCTTTTCAGTACGGAACGCTGAAACGCCGATAGGCCGCGGCGAGCAGCCACAGCGGACCGATGAGCAGAAACTGCAGGTCCTTGAAGAAGGACGGGCGCTTGCCCTCCACTGCGTGGCCCACGAACTGCCCGATCCAGGCGACGACGAATATCACCACCGAGGTGAGCCACAGCGGCCAGGGCAGTTGCGCGAGGCGCTGCGTGATCAACAGCAGCACCGTGAAGGCGAGGAGCACGCCCACGGCGAGCGCCGGCGAGAGCAACAGGTAGTAGACCAGCGCCGCCGCGGCTGCGAGGGTGGCCCAGTTGAGCCATGGCGAGACATCCGCGAACACCGCCGGCACCGGCGCCGACCACAAGAGGCCCATCACCGCCAGCACGATGGGCGGCACGCAGATCCAGTGCAGGAACTTGTTGACGGGGTTCTGGTGGCTCAGCCCGTACTCGCCGAGCCAGTCGGTCACGCTGCGCATGCGCGGAACGCTACCCGCGGCGCGCGCGCCTCGCAACTTACAGACGCCCCCGGGGCTTCAGGCGGCCATCAGGCCGCGAAGCTTGCCGAGCGCGCTCGACTCGATCTGGCGGATACGCTCGGCGGATACGCCGTACTTGTCGGCGAGCTGGTGCAGGGTGGCCTTGTCTTCGGACATCCAGCGCCGCTGCACGATGTCGCGGCTGCGCTCATCGAGGCGGCTCAGCGCGCCGTGCAGGCGATCCGTGGAGTCGTCGGCGCTTTCCGCCTCTTCCACCTGCCCGGCGGGATCGGCATCCGGGGAGGGCAGGTAGGCGGCCGGGCTGTAGGCTTCCTCGTCCTCGGCGTCCGGCGCCGGATCGAACGACAGGTCGCGCGCCGCGAGCCGCTTCTCCATCTCGGTGACTTCGGCCACGGAAACACCCAGGTCGCGCGCCACGGCGGCCGTTTCCTCCGCCGATAGCCAAGTGAGGTTTTTCTTCAGACGGCGCAGATTGAAGAACAGCTTGCGCTGCGCCTTGGTGGTGGCGATCTTCACCAGACGCCAGTTACGCAGCACGTACTCGTGGATCTCGGCGCGAATCCAGTGCACCGCGAACGATACCAGCCGTACGTTCAAGCTGGGGTCGAAGCGCTTGACGGCCTTCATGAGGCCGACGTTGCCCTCCTGGATGAGGTCCCCGACCGGCAGTCCGTAGCCGCTGTAGCCACGCGCGATGTGCACCACGAACCTCAGGTGCGACAGCACCAACTCCCGCGCAGCATCGAGGTCGCCGGCTGAGCGGAAGCGCTCGGCGAGCGCGCGCTCCTCATCACGCGTGAGCACGGGAATACGGCTCACCCGCTCGAGGTAAGCGTCGAGACTCCCCAGCGGACCGGCCAAAGCCTGGTCGCCGATGCGGGCAACCAATGCGGTACCTGACATGTGATCTCCCGTGGTTCGGATGGGCATTCTAGCAGTCACCTCGTTAGAGTGCTAAAGCCTTCGGGAGTTCCCCGCAGGTCCCGCATTTGCGCTTTTCAAACAGTAGCTTGCGCTCACGCTGGCCCGCTGCGAAATGCCCCTTCCGAGGGGTCGGCGCAGGCCCGATGGGGGGGCACGGGGATCCGGGGGCCGGCGCTTGAGCGGAACCTTGACAGTGTCGGTGTCCCGGGCGGAGGCACACCCGCCGGCGGGCAGGCCCCGGGCCGAGGGCAGGCCCCAGCCGGGACGGCGCGCCCCAGGGTTGGGTCATTTGGTTAGGCGGGGCGGCTTTGGTTAAAGTTCCGCCCGGCGCCGCCGCTCGATTGCACGGGCCACAGCGCAACCAGAAGTAACAATAGATATAGAGGGAGTCTCCATGGTCAGTCTGCTGTCGCTGTGGCTGCCGATCCTGCTCTCGGCCGTGATCGTGTTTGTGGCGAGCTCGGTGATCCACATGACGCCGCTGTGGCACAAGAGCGATTTTCCCAACGTGCCCCGGGAGGCGGAGCTGCTCAATGCCCTGCGCCCGTTCGCCATCCCCCCGGGCGATTACTTCATCCCGCGCGCCGCCGGCATGCAGGAGATGCGCTCGCCCGAGTTCAAAGAAAAGATGAAGCAGGGTCCGGTCGCCCTGCTGACCGTGATGCCCAACGGCCCGATTTCCATGGGCCGACCGCTCGCGCAGTGGTTCGTGTTCCTGATCGTGGTCGGAATTTTCGTGGCCTACATCGCCAGCCGGACCTTGCCCGCCGGCACGCCCTACATGCGCGTGTTCCAGATCGTGGGCGCAACCGCGTTCGTCGCCTATTCGCTGGCGCTGTGCGAGCTGTCGATCTGGTACCGGCGATCCTGGGGCCTGACGCTCAAGGCGTGCTTCGACGGCCTGATCTACGGCCTGCTCACGGCGGGGACGTTCGGGTGGCTGTGGCCGCGGTAGACGCCAGCGGTGCGAGCCAAGTCTCGCCCGGAGGTGCAACCCGAGTGGAGTGCGTCACACGCGTCGCAGCGTTATGACCGCGGTTGGGTTATGACGTGAGGGGAAATACATACCCCGTTGATCCGGCGCGCAAAACCTGAGAATCCGTCACGTATGGGCGACATAAGGAATGCTTTGATAGACTCGAAAATCAGGGCAGTGGGAGTACGGCGTGTCGATGAATCATCTGGGTTTGCGGACCACGGCATTCGCCGGCCTGCTGCTCGCGGCTGCGGCTTCCCAGGCCGCCATATCCGGCGGCACCGCCTTGCCGGTGCACCTGAAGTACGCCGGGCGTGCCTCGCCGGCAGCGCCCGCGCTGCGCTCGAGCGCCGCGCTTGTTCTGGATGCCACGCACTCCTCGGTGCTGTATTCGCGCCACTCGGATGTCGCCGTCCCCATCGCCTCGATCACCAAGCTCATGACGGCGCTGGTGGTCATGGAGGCTGCGCAGCCGCTCGATGAGCAGCTCGAGATCACCGCCGAGGACGGCCGTCAGCGCAGTCACGTGGTCTCGCGCCTCGCTACCGGAACCGCGCTCTCGCGTGGTGAGCTGCTGCACGTGGCATTGATGTCTTCTGAAAACCGCGCCGCCCACGCCCTCGGTCGCAATTATCCGGGCGGCCTGCCCGCCTGCGTGGAGGCCATGAACGCCAAGGCCCGCGAGCTCGGGATGACGAATGCGCGCTTCGTCGAGCCGACCGGGCTGTCGGTCGAGAACGTCGCGAGTCCCGAGGATCTGTCCAAGCTGGTGATGGCCGCGGCCAAGGTCCCCCAGATCCGTGAATACTCCACCGACCGCCGCTTCGAGGTACGGGTTGGCCGGCGCATGATGCGCTACGGGAACACCGACTCGCTGGTGAGCCGGCCGGACTGGAAGATCGAGGTGCAGAAGACCGGCTATATCTCGCGGGCGGGTCGCTGCCTCGTGATGCAGACGGTGATCGAGGAGCGCACCGTGGTGATCGTGCTGCTGAATTCCTTCGGCAAGCACACCCGCGTGGCCGACGCACGCCGCATCCGCAAGTGGATGGAGGCGACGCTTCTGACGCAGCCCACGCCGGCACCACCGGCGATCACCTGACCCGCACGCCACCCTCCAGGTCCTAGGCGCGCGGCTCGATGCTGCGCAGGTGCCGCGCCGCCGAGATCCACGCGCCCAGCCATCCGAGCACCGCCCCGGCGCCGAGCAGAATCCCGATGTCATCGCGCGACGGGCCGCGCAGCACGTAGCGGCTGCCGTAGAGCCTGGCGAGCGTCGCCACCGAGTCCCCGAGCACTGCGACGGCGATCGCGACGATCCCCCACGCGAGCAGCGCGCCGCCGACTCCATAGAGCACGCCCGTGTACAGGAACGGCCGGCGCACGTAGGAGTTGGATCCGCCCACGAGTTTGGTGACTTCGATTTCCGCACGGCGCCCCTGGATCTCGAGACGGATGGTGTTGCCGATGACCGCGAGCACTCCCAGGCCGAGCAGCGCCGCGGCGATCAGCAGCAGCTGCCGCAACACCTCGAGAATGGCGTTGAAGCGCATGACCCATTCGGAGTCCACCTGCACCAGTTCCACCTCGGGCCAGGCGCTTAAGTAGCGGCGCAGCGACTCGAGCGCTGCGGCGGAAACATCCTCGGCCCTGGGCCGTACGTGCAGCACGTGCGGCAGCGGATTCTCCTTGAGCGCCTGCAGCGCCTCCCCGAATCCCGAGTAGGTGCGGAAGTCCTCGAGTCCCTTGTCCGCCGGAATCACCGTCACCGCGGCCACGTCGGCGCGCTGCCCGGCGGCCTGCGCCAGCTGCTGCGCCTTGGCGAGCGGCACGTCGGTCTTGAGATACACCGACACATCGACGGCGTTGGCGAAGTTGCCGGTGGCGAGCTGTGCATTGGCCACGAGGAGCCGCAGGCTGGTGGGCAACGCGAGCGCGAGCGCGATCACCAGCAGCGTGAGTATCGTCGACAGCGGGCTGCGCGCGAGCCTGCCGAGCGAGCCGAGCAGCGCCTGCAGATGCCGGGCGCCGGCGACCGCGAGGCTCATCGCCGGGCCACCACGGAGGGCAGCGTGTCGGGCGCATCGCCGCCTTGCACCTGGCCGTTCTCGAGCACGATCACCCGCTGACCGAACTCGCGCACGAGGTGCAGATCATGGGAGGCGACCACCACCGTCACGCCGACGTCCTGGAAGCGCCTGAAGAGGCGCATGACTTCGAGCGACAGGTCCGGGTCGAGATTGCCGGTGGGCTCATCGGCGATGAGGAGCGGCGGCTTGCTCACCACCGCGCGCGCGATGCCGACGCGCTGCTGCTCGCCGACCGACAGTTCGAGCGGCAGCGAGCGCTCCTTGCCGAGCAGGCCCACCTGGTCGAGCGCCGCGCGTACGCGTTTGTCGATTTCCTTCAGCGGCGTTGCGGCCACGGCCAGCGGCAGCGCGACGTTGTCGAACACCGGCCGGTCGGCGAGCAGCCGGTGGTCCTGGAACACCACGCCGATGCGGCGCCGGAAGGCGGCGATGTGCCGCGTCTTGAGGGTGCGGGTATTGCGGCCGTGCACCACCACGTTGCCACGCGTCGGGCGCTCGAGCAGTGCGATCAGCTTGAGCACCGTGCTCTTGCCGGCGCCGGAGCGGCCGGTGAGAAACACCATCTCGCCGTTGTGGATGTTGAAGCTGACGTTGGTGAGGGCCTCGCGCCCGTTGGGGTAGCGTTTGCTCACCCGATCGAAGGTGATCATGCCGCGCCCGCCTGGCCGGCCGCGGCGGAGCCCGCCTGCGGCCCTTCGAGGAGCGCCGCGGCAAAGGCCGCGGGGTCAAACTCCCCGAAGTCCTCGAGACTCTCGCCGACACCGATGAAACGGATCGGTATCCGCAGCTGCTGCGCGATGGCGATCACGATGCCGCCCCGGGCGGTGCCGTCGAGCTTGGTCAGCACCAGTCCCGTCACGCCCACCGCCTGCTGAAACTGCTGCGCCTGGGTGAGCGCGTTCTGTCCCTGATTGGCATCGAGCACCAGCAGCACCTCGTGGGGAGCGCTCGGGTCGACGCGCTGGATCACGCGCCGGACCTTTTTCAGCTCCTCCATCAGGTGCGACTGGCTATGCAAGCGCCCGGCGGTGTCCGCCAGCATGACGTCGATGCCACGCGCGCGCGCGGCCTGCAGGGCGTCGAATACCACAGCTCCTGGATCCGCACCCGGCAGCTGCGCCGCGAATTCAGCGCCCGAGCGCTTTGCCCACACCTCGAGCTGCTCGATCGCGGCGGCGCGAAAGGTATCCCCGGCGGCGAGCAGCACACTGCGTCCCGCGGCGGCACAACGCCGCGCGAGCTTGCCGATGGTCGTGGTCTTGCCCGAGCCGTTGACGCCCACCACCAGGATGACGAACGGCCGGTGAGCCGCATCGACTGTCAAGGGTTGCGCGCACGGGGCAAGAATCTCCACGATGCACTCTCGCAGCGCGCCGATCAGCGCGCCCACATCCGTGAGCTCCCGGCGCGCGACGCGCGCGCGCAGTGCGCTGAGAATCCGTTCGGTCGCCTCCACGCCCACGTCCGCGCTGATGAGGCGCGTCTCGAGCTCCTCCAGGATCGCGGCATCGATGTCGCGCCCCTTGAAGAGCTCGGTGAGATCGTACGTGAGCCAGGAGTTGCCGCGGTTCAGGCGGGCGCGCAATCGGGCGACGAAGCCGGGACGCTCGTCGGCGCTCGCTGCAGCGTGCTCGGGTGCGTGTCTGGACATAGAGCGGACATTGTAGCGGGCAACGCACGAGGGCGGCCGAACGGCCGCCGTGCGTTGCGATCAGGGCGCTCGCGCCTACTGGACGGGCGCCAGCGCGGAAACCGGCAGCTGCGTACCGGAGGTCAGCGCGAAGGCGATGGCCTCGGTCTGCATCTCGGTGGTGGCCGCCACGCACTCCGCCGGCGGGGATAGCGGAGGCTTCACCCCGCAGGTCGGATCGAGAATGGAGCCGTGCACTCCGGCGGTGAAGTTCACGTAGACATGCAGGGCCGCGGTGCCCGCCGCGCCCGGAGGGTGCACCTGGGTGAGCCCGCCCGCGAGGATCAGGCGCTGCGTGGCGGAGTTCGGCACCACCTGGTCGGGGCATCCCGAGGGCGTGGGCTGTGCGAGACAGAGCGCCGCGGGCGGTGGCGTCGTGCTGCCCACCACCTGGATGAGATGAATCGGATGGCTGCTCGTCGCCAGCGCAATGAAGTTGATCGGGTCGCCGGCATCGACCACGGTCTGCGCATCGCGGAAGAACTGCTCATAGAGCGTGGTGCCCGGCAACAGCCCCTGAGCCGCGAGCCCTGCGTCGATCACGGGCGCGAAGGTGGGCGAGTCGCGCAGCAGCTGCGCAACCTCGCCACCTGGATTGGCGAGCGTCGCGGTGCCGACGTCTGCCGGGCGAAGGACGCCCATGAGCGTGCCGCCCACGATGCCGCCGAGTGAGTGCCCGAGGTAATGAATGGAGAGGGGATTGATGCCGCCGGCGGCACCCAGGCTCACGTGCGGCACCGAGCGGGCGAGCGTGATGAGATCCGCGACGCCCTCGCGAAGGTTGTCGCGCGCGGTCAGGAGGCTCGCGAGGTTGATGAAATGCAGGCCGGACGGGTCGATCACGCCGGGGACCGTGCTCAAATCGAAGGTGCGCTCGATGGAGCCGCTCGCCGGCAGCCCGAGGCCGGCGTACAGCGGATTGGCGCCGCTGGCGTACAGGGGGTCGGACTGGTTGGTGATGCCGTGCAGTGGCAGATCGATCGCTACCACGACGAAGCCGGCGTCGGCAAAGGAATCCGCCACGGCGAACATGTCTTCGCGATTGCGGGTGATGCCGTGCTGGAAGATCAGCAGCGGCCAGCCGGCGGTCGGACTCACCGCCCCGAACACGGACGCGGCGTTCGGTACGCTCACCAGCACCGGGATCTGCAGGGTCGCGGTCGGCGCCGGCAGCGGGTTGAAGCGCGTGACGAAGGTGCTGGTGGTATCCAGAGGAAACGGCGGCGCGTGCCAGTACTCGGTGAGCGGCGCGGTCTTGCTCGAGTAATACGGGACATTCAGCACGCCCACGTACAGGTCGGCGTGGCCGGGAAGACCCAATCCGAGGGCAGCCGTGGTGAACCCCGGGGGGTGCTGCACCGTGATGGTCTGCGCGGTCGCGGTGGCGGAGATCAGCGCGAGCGTGTCGACCGTGGATTCGGTGGTGAAGCTGAAGGACAGCACGATATGCGCCGGGTTCAGCCCCAGCCCCTGCGCGATCAGCATGTGCGCGCCGGTCAGCCGGCAGATGCCGTGCAGCGTCGCATCGCTGATCATGGCGCAGCTGGGGAGCGCCGCCTTGATGGTGGCGTAATCGGCGTCCGGTACCGCATGGTTCCCGGAAGAATCGGTGATGCCATCCATCAGGAACACCAGGTAACCAGTGCCGGTGGCGCAATTCGGACCAAGAAACATGCCACCGCTCAGGCAGGTGCTCGGCAGGAGCGGATGCAGCGGCTTGATCTCGAGGATCGTGTTTCCAACCAGCGCCTCCTGCCCGAGGCCGGCGGAGAAGTCCGTCCCCAGGGTGAGCGGGGCTGCGAGAACTCCGGTGGTGGCCTTGGTCAGGTTGTCGGTGGTCACCGGGACGATGATGATCGAGGCCGCGGTGAAGGAGGCCGGGTTCAGCGCGCCGCCGAAGCGCTCACGGATCACCGCGGTGGTCGAGAAGCCATCGAGCGCATTCACCGCCGCCTGGTTGGGCATGAGCGCGTTCGCCGGCTGGATGTTCAGCGTGCCATCCGTCGAGCCGGCAAAATACAGGTCGGTCGGGTACGGCAGCACTCCCGCCGCCGGGTGAAACAGTGCCGTGTTGCTGGAGGGTGGCGTGACCGGGGTCGAGCCTCCCGGGTTGCCGTTCAGCATCGTGAGGCTGGACGAACCGACGGTGCCGTAACCCCCGCCCGAGCAACCGCCCGCGAGCCACGCAACCGAGACCAGGCCGGCGGCGATGAGTTTCTTCATGTCCCTGATTGAGCGTGGACGAGGCGAGCTAGGGTACGCTTACGGCAAGAACAGTGGCAAGGTGCGGCCATGTCCGCTGGCAAGTCAGGCGGCCGCGCAGCCGTCTCCGTGAGGCGCGCCGGCCGGGCGCGCGTTCTGCGCATCATCGGGGGAACGTGGCGCGGCAGAAAGTTGCGCTTCCCGGCATCCGCCGCCATCCGTCCGACCCCCGACCGCGTGCGCGAGACGCTCTTCAACTGGCTGGGGGCGCGCACGCCCGGAGCGCGTGCGCTGGATCTGTTCGCCGGCAGCGGGGCGCTCGGGCTCGAGGCGCTCTCGCGCGGCGCATCCCATGTTACCTTCGTCGAGCAGGATGAGGCGGCCGTGCACGAGCTGCGCGCGCGGCTCGCCGAATGGCACGCCGGGGATGCCCGCGTGGCGCGCGCCGACGCGCTGCGCTACCTCGCCGGCGAGGCGCGCACCTTTGACCTGGTGTTTCTGGATCCGCCGTTCGCCTCCGGGCTGCTGGGCGAGGCGGCGCGCATGCTCGAGGAGCGCCACTGGCTTGAGGCCGGGGCGCTCATCTACGTGGAGTGCGCGGCCCGCGAGGGCCTCCCACCGCTCCCGGCGCCGTGGCGCGAGCTCAAAGCGAAGCAGGCCGGCGAGGTCGGTTATCATCTGTTTGCGCGCACTGCGCCTTTGGCAGCCGACACCGAATGAAACGCAACGCCGTCTATCCTGGCACCTTCGATCCCATCACCAACGGCCACCACGACCTGGTGCGGCGCGCGGCCGGCATTTTCGACCAGGTGATCGTCGCGATCGCGGCCAACACCCACAAGACACCGATGTTCCCGCTGGAAACGCGCGTCGAGCTGGCCCGCCGCGTGCTGAGCGACCTCGCGAACGTGCAGGTGCTGGGCTACTCCGGACTCACGGTCGATTTTGCGCGCCAGCACCACGGCACCGTGATCGTGCGCGGCTTGCGGGCGGTGTCGGATTTCGAGTTCGAGTTTCAGCTCGCCAACATGTCGCGTGCCCTCGACCGCAACTTCGAGACCGTGTTCCTCACGCCGCAGGAGCACTTCACCTTCATCTCCTCGACCCTGGTGCGCGAGATCGCGGTGCTGGGCGGGGACGTGAGTCAGTTCGTCCATCCGATCGTGGAGGCCGAGCTGAAGAAGCAGCGGCGCGTATGAGAAGCACAGCGACGCTCGCCTCCACGGATCACGCCCCGGGTGGTCAGCTCGAGGGCGCCTGGGTGCCGATCGCGGCCAGCGTCGCCGGCAGCCGCGTGACCGTGGATGAGCTGCGGGTGCGTTATCTGCTGCTCGAGGCCGGTGGCTACAGCATTATCGATCGCAGCAACCACGTGGTCGACGGCGGCTGCTATCGGGTGAACGAGCAGCTGACGCCGGCGACCCTGGACATCGTCGGGCGCAGCGGCCCGCACGCCGGACACACGATGCGCGCGATCTACGAGTTACGCGGCGATGAGCTCACCGTGTGCTATGACCTGGAGGGCGGGGAGCGCCCGGCGAACATGCAGCCGCGGGAGGATCAGCTGCTGCTGCGCATCACCTACACCCGCGCCGCTATCCTGTTTTCCTAGCTTTCCTGGCGCGCCGGCCGCGTGGCGCGGAGCGTGGAGCGCGCGCCCCGGCAGGCGGGACGCGACGCGCGCGCACCAGCTTGCGCGCGCGAGGCTTGCCGCGCTTGGGTCCGGCCGCCCCGCGCCGCGCGGCGCGGCGCAGCTTCTTCACGCGCGGCAGGCGGATACGCTCCGCGGGCGCCGGCAAGGTGCCGGCGCGCTTCAACTCCAGCGCCCGCCACAGGTACCAGGCGGCGGTGGTTCTGAAGGGTTTCCAGCGCTCGCCCCAGGCGGCGAGCGCCTTGGCGTGCGGCATGCGGGTGAGGCCGTAGGCGGCGCGAAACCCGGCGCGCACCCCGAAGTCATCGACCGGCAGTACATCCGGGCGCCCGAGGTGGAACATGAGCAACATTTCCACCGTCCAGCGGCCGACGCCACGCACCTGCGTGAGGCGCGCGATGATCTCCTCGTCCGACAGCTGCATGAGCACCGCTGCATCGGGGACCACCGCCGCGAGGGTCTTCGCGGCGAGATCCTTGAGCGCGGCGACCTTGGCGAAGGAGAAGCCGGCGGCCCGCAGGCTCTGCGCCGAGGCCTTGAGCACCTGATGCGGTGTTGGAAACGCGCCCTGCCCGCAGGAGTCGACGAGGCGCTTCAGAATGGTGTTGGCGGCGGTGCCGTTCAGCTGCTGGTGAGCGATCGCCTGGGCGAGTACCTGGAAGGGGTGGCAATCCTGCGGCGCGGCGAGCTTGCACGCTCCCACGGCGCGGATCAGGCCCCCGAGCACCGCATCCGCCCTGGACAGGTGCGCGAGAATCTCCTCGTTGACGCCGGTCACTTCTGGCATGACGGACAATAGTACGTGGAGCGCTGCCCCTGGGTCACCGCGCGCACCGCGGTGCCGCAGCGGCGACAGGGCTTGCCTTTGCGCTCATACACATAGAGCCGCTGGCGGAAGTAGCCCGGCGCGCCATCCGCGCCCAGGTAGTCGCGCAGCGTCGTGCCGCCGGCGCGGATCGCCTGCGAGAGCACCGCGCGCACCCCGCGCACCAGCCGCGCGGCGTCCGCGCGCGACAGGGTCCTGGCGCGGCGCTGCGGTCTGATGCGCGCGCGGAACAGCGCCTCGCTCGCGTAGATATTGCCCACGCCGACCACCAGGCGGCTGTTCATCAGCAGCTGCTTGATGGCCACGCGGCGGTTCCGGGTCGTGCGCCACAGGTAATCCGCGTCGAAGGCGGCGGTCAACGGCTCGGGCGCGAGAGCGGCGAGCAGCGGGTGCTGCCGCGGGTCGCCGCGGGTGTACAGCAGGCTGCCGAAGCGGCGCGGGTCGTTGAACCGCAGCGCGAGCCCCGAATCGAGCACCAGGTCGAAATGGTCGTGGCTCACTCGCGGCGCCTGCGCCGGCACCACGCGCAGATTGCCGGACATGCCTAAGTGCATCAGCAGGGTGCCCGACTCGAGCTCGAGCAGCAGGTACTTGGCGCGCCGTCCGGTGCCCACGATGCGCTGGCCGGCCACCTTTCCCGGCAGGTCGCGCGGCACCGGCCAGCGCAGCCGCGGCTCGTAGACCTCGAGCGCGACGATGCGGCGCCGCAGCGCGTAGGGCCTCAGGCCCCGGCGCGTCGTTTCGACTTCGGGCAGTTCGGGCAAGCGCCTGCTGAGCGCACTGTTACTTGATCTTCGACTCTTTGTAGGCGACGTGCTTGCGAGCCATGGGGTCGAACTTGCGCACTTCCAGCTTGTCGGGGTGCAGGCGCTTGTTCTTGGTGGTCACGTAGAAGTGCCCGGTTCCGGCCGAGGACAGCAGCTTGATCTTCTCACGCATGGTGGCTCCTGTGGCGGGCGCCTAGAGCTTGCGGCCCTGGGCGCGCAGCTCGGCGACGACCTTGTCGATGCCGCGCTTCTCGACGGTGCGCATGCCGCTGGTGGTGAGCCGCAGGGTCACCCAGCGCCTTTCCGTTTCGACCCAGAAGCGCTGCGTGTGCAGGTTGGGCAGAAAGCGCCGGCGCTTCTTGTTGTTGGCGTGGGAGACTCGGTTCCCCACGGCCGGCTTCTTGCCGGTGACCTCGCAAACGCGGGACATACGATTACCTTGAGAGATTACAGTAGCTTGGAATCGAGGAGGTTCCCCCGAACCGCGCTTTATACCAGTCCGGCGGCGCGACCACAAGTCAGCCGGTTTGCAGGTGGCCAAGGATCAGCGTACGGTGCGCCACCCCCGATGCCCGGCGGTAACTGAAAGTCCGCGGGCTCTCGGTCCAACTCCAACAATCAATCCAACACCTTGGGAATCAACCACATGACACTCATGACTCGACTCTTCTGCGCCGGCGGCGCTGTACTGTCGCTCACGGCTCTCGCCACCGTAGCCCAGGCCGACGGCCGCGACTGGAACGACGGCCCGGTCATCAATGTTGCCTCGATCCGCACCGTCGATGGCCATTTCGACGAATACATGCACTGGCTCGCGACCACCTATAAGAGGCAGCAGGAGGCGGCCAAGACCGCCGGACTCATCACCAGCTATCGCGTGATGGTCGTCGAGGCTCGCACCGCGCAGGATCCGGATATCTACCTGGTGACTGAATACAAGAACTGGGCCGCGCTCGACCGTCTCGGCGGCAAGTTCGACCAGGTCAGCGCCCAGGTCGAAGGCTCGGTCGAGAAGGCTGCTCAGTCTGAGGCGGATCGCGCCAAGATCCGCACAGTACTCGGCTCACGGACCCAGCAGGAAGCACTGCTGAAGTAAGGCACAGCGCGGGCGGGCGGCGTTCCAGCCGCCCGCCGGCTGCTTACCCGCCTCGTGTGCCGGCGCAGTGGCCAGTGCGCTTCACCCGTCAGATAAGTCCATGTTCAGAAAATGAGAAGCACAGTCCGTCGCCGATGATGAAGTGATCGAGCACGCGGATATCCACCAGGCCGAGCGCCTCCTTCAGCCGCCGCGTGATGAGCTCGTCCGCCTGGCTCGGCTCGAGCACTCCGGAGGGGTGGTTATGCGCGAAGATGACCGCCGCGGCATTGTGCAGCAGCGTCTGGCGCAGCACCTCGCGAGGATGCACTCCGGCGCGGTCGATGGTGCCGCGAAACAACTCCTCGAAGGCGATGAGCCGGTGCCGGTTGTCGAGGTACAGGCAGCAGAAGACTTCGTACGGCCGATCACGCAGCTGCGCCAGGAGGAAGGTGCGCGTCGCCTCGGGGGCCGCGAGCGTGGGTCCCACGCGCAGCGCCTCGCGAAAATGCCGCCGTGCCAACTCCACCGCCGCTTTGAGGATCGCGTAGCGCGCCGGCCCGATGCCCGTCTGTGCGAAGCAGCGCTGCGCTTCCGCGTTCAGGAGCTCGCGCAACGAGCCAAAGTCCGCGATCAGGCCGCGCGCCAGCTCGACCGCGCTACGCCCCCGGGTCCCGGAGCCAAGCAGCAGCGCCACGAGCTCGGCGTCCGAGAGCGCGTGCGCGCCGCGCTCGAGCAGCTTCTCCCTCGGCCGCTCCGCGCCGGGCCAGTGCCGGATGCTCATTACCTTCAGTTCTAACGACCGTGGGCCGCCAGTCTAAGGACCCGCCTCCCCCGGGCGGGAGGGGGAGAAAGCGCCCGAAGTAGCGCAATTGCCCACTATTCGCGCGCTGGTTTGCGCGTTCCGGCAGGCGCGGTGCGATAATTGCCCTGGAGGCGAACTGGGTTTCCCATGCAAGGCAAACGCATTCTTCTTGGTGTCACCGGCGGCATCGCCGCCTACAAGAGTCCGGACCTCGTGCGGCGCCTGCTCGAGCGCGGCGCGGAAGTGCAGGTGGTCATGACCGCCGGCGCGCGCGAGTTCGTAACACCCACCACCTTCCAGGCAGTCTCGGGACGCACGGTGCGCAGCGATCTGTGGGATGCGGCCGCCGAGGCTGCCATGGGCCACATCGAGCTCGCGCGCTGGGCTGATGCCGTGCTGATCGCACCGGCGACCGCCGATTTTCTCGCCCGCCTTGCCACCGGGCAGGCCGATGACCTGCTGGCGACGCTGTGCCTGGCGACCGAGGCGCCGATCGCGGTGGCGCCGGCCATGAACCACGTCATGTGGGCCAATGCCGCCACGCGCGCCAACATCGTCACGCTCACACAGCGCGGCGTGCAGGTGTTCGGACCGGCGGAAGGCGATCAGGCGTGCGGCGAGGTCGGCGAGGGCCGCATGCTCGAGCCGCTCGAGCTCGCCGAGCGCGTGGGCACGCTGTTCTCCGGGAGCGGTGCGCTCGCCGGCAGGCGCGTACTCATCACCGCCGGCCCCACGCGCGAGCGCATCGACCCGGTGCGTTTCATCAGCAACCGCAGCTCCGGCAAGATGGGCTTCGCGGTGGCGCAGGCGGCACGCGAGGCGGGCGCCGCGGTGGTGCTGGTGTGCGGACCGGTGAGCCTGCCGACACCCGCCGGCGTGAGGCGCGTGGATGTCGAAAGCGCCGCCGACATGCTGGCCGCGGTGCTCACCGAGCTGCCCGGGACCGACATCTTCATTTCCACCGCCGCGGTCGCGGACTATCGGCCGGCGCGCGCCGCCGAACAGAAGATCAAGAAGAGCAGCGAAACCATGGAGCTCGCGATGCAGCGCACTACGGACGTGCTCGCCACCGTGGCGGCCCGGGCCGAGCGGCCGTTCGTGGTGGGGTTCGCCGCCGAGACCGAAGCGGTGGAGCAGAACGCGCGCACCAAGCTCATGAAGAAGAATCTCGACATGATCGCGGCCAACGAAGTCGGCCACGACAAGGCCTTCGACTGCGAGGACAACCAGCTGATCGTGTTGTCGCGCAACGGGCGCCACGAGCTCGGCCGGGCCGGCAAGCTCACTCTCGCCCGTGGACTCGTCACCCTGATCGCCGAAGATCTCGCGGCACGCGCCGGCGCCCGCACGCGCGGCACGGCGCGCGCTTGACCCGCTCTGCCGCGCGCCGCGCGCTCAAGGTGCGCATCCTGGATGCGCGCATGGGCACGGAATTCCCGCTCCCGGCCTACGCCACCGACGGTTCCGCCGGCCTCGATCTGCGCGCCTGCCTCGCCGCCCCCCTGGTGCTCGAGGCCGGCCGGGCCGAGCTGATCCCCACCGGGATCGCGATCCACGTGGACGATCCGACACTCGCGGCTGTCATCCTGCCGCGATCGGGCCTGGGCCATAAGCACGGCATCGTGCTCGGCAATCTCGTCGGCCTGATCGACTCGGACTACCAGGGACAGCTGATGGTGTCGTGTTGGAACCGCGGCGCGCAGCCGTTCACCATCCGGCCCGGCGAGCGCATTGCGCAACTGGTGGTGGTGCCGGTGGTGCAGGTGGAGCTGGAGGTCGTGGCGGACTTCGCCGGGACCGCGCGCGGGGCGGGCGGCTTCGGTCACTCCGGGCAGCACTGAAAGCGCGTGAGTCTGCGGTCAACGGCGAGCGAAGCGCGCCGTTTAAGCACGGTCACGGAGTAAGCGAGTCAGGGAGGCTCCCATGACGCACAGCCGCAGAGCAGGGTACGCAGTCGTCGGAATCCTCATTGGCGCGGCGTGTGGCTCAGCCTGCGCCGCAGATGCCCTTGGGTTTTACATGGGCGCGGGCGTCGGTCAATCGCGTGTGCGCAACGACATCAAACTCAGCGCCTTTGGCGCGCCCTTATCCGGGGGCTTCAGCACCACGGGGACCAAAACCGGCTGGAAGGCCATCCTGGGCGTTCGGCCCCTGTCCATCATCGGCGCGGAAGCGGAGTACCTCGACTTCGGCAGCGCCTCGGGCTCCGTCAGCATCCCCGCAACGGCGCTGTCGGGTGGCCTCAACGCGACGGCCAGTTCCCATCCGAAGGCGCCGGCGCTGTTTGCGATGGGCTACCTGCCGATTCCGCTGCCTTATCTGGATATTTTCGCCAAGGCGGGCGTGGCCGAATTGAAATCCAGCGTGAATGCCAATGCGCAGGCGACCTGCCCGATCGGCTTGAATTGCATTCAGGTCATCATTCCGCCTTATTCCGCCAGCAGCAGCGACACGCGTTTCGCCTACGGCGCGGGCGTGCAGGTGAAGCTCGCGTCGCTGGCGGTGCGAGCCGAGTACGAGCGCATCCACTCGAGCAGCGGCGACCCGGATCTGCTGTCGCTCGCCCTCACCTGGAGCCCGTTGTAGGAGCGCCCGCCGGCCCTTACTGCGTGTGGATGGTGTGCAGCGCGCGGTAGCGCTCGATATCGGCCTGGAACTGCGCGCGCAGCGTCGCTTCTTCCTGCATCTTGACGGCGAGGTCGCGGTCCTGCGCTTTCAGCTCATTCACGGTGCGCACCAGATTCTCCGCCAGGTCATCGGGCATGCGGCGCGCCTCGGGACGTGAGCTGTAGGGCTGGAAGTTCAGCGCCCGCGTGTGCAGGGTGGCGAGGCGCGTGCGCAGACTCTCCGTGTACTGCTCGGCCGCGGCGCGCTGACCTCTGAGCTGATCGAGCCGCAGGTCCCGCAGCGCCTCGATGTCCTTGACCGAGGTGTAGGTGGTGATCAGGAAGGCGTCGTGCTGGCGCTGCTTCATCTGCGTCTCGCGCGCGCGCGCATCCGCAGAGGCCTGCTCCGGAGACTTCTGCGCCTCGAGGCGCCCGACCTCCACGCCCTGAGCGTTGAGGACGGCGCGTTCCTTGTTGGCGTACTGCGGCGGAATGTGGTCACCGTAGTGCACCACGCCCTGCTCATCGATCCAGCGGTAGGCGATCCCCTGCTTGGACGAGGATGGGCTGGCAGCGGCGGCGCACGCACCGGCCCAGGCGAGCGCCGTGCAGGCGAGCAGCCAGCGACACCGGGGACGCGGGGCGCGGGAGGACATACCGCTATATTCCCGCCTCAGCGGCGCGGCTGGCAAGCTCACTTGGCGCCGTAGCGCTGCTGATAGGCACGCAGGGCTGTGAGCTGCTCGGCAGAAATGCGCGCGCGTCCGTCCGCCGGCGGCCGCGACAGGGCCTCGATGAGCTCGGCCAGTGTGAGGATGCTCACGCACTGGAGGCCCTGCTGCTGCTCCAGCTCCTGCACGGCGCTCGTGGTACCCCGCCCGCGCTCCTGGCGGTCGAGCGCCAGCGCCACGCCCGCCGGCTGCGCGCCCGCGGCGCGAATGATCTCGAGCGATTCGCGCACTGCAGTGCCCGCCGTAATCACGTCGTCCACGACCAGCACGCGCCCCTCAAGCGGCGCCCCCACGACGTTACCGCCCTCGCCGTGGTCCTTGGCTTCCTTGCGGTTGAAGGCGTAGGGGACGCTGCGGCCGTGCTCGCCGGACAGCGCCATCACCGTCGCGACCGCCAGTGCAATGCCCTTGTAGGCCGGGCCGAAGATCATGTCGAAGCGGATCCCGGAGTGCACCACGGCCGCGGCGTAACATTGCCCGAGTGTCGCGAGCGCCTCCCCGTCGCTGAACAAGCCGGCATTGAAGAAGTACGGGCTTTCGCGCCCGGACTTGAGCGCGAAGTTCCCGAAGCGCAGCGCCTCGCGCTTCAGAGCCAGGTCGATGAACGTGAGCTGGTATTGGCGCATGTCCTATCATTGCCTCATGCGCGTCATCACCGTCAACGTCTGCGGGATCCGCTCCGCGGCGGCCAAGGGGCTATTCCGCTGGCTGCGCCGCCAGGACGCGGACTTCATCTGCCTGCAGGAGACCCGCAGCCAGGAGCCGCAGCTCGCCGGCCATGCCGTGACGCTGCCGGGGTATCAGAGCTTCTTCTGTGACGCCGAGCGCAAGGGCTACGCCGGGGTTGCGCTCTACACGCGCCACACCCCGCAGCGCGTGGTGCGCGGCTTCGGGGTCACCGAGTTCGACCGCGAAGGACGCTACCTGGAAGCGCAGTTCGGGGAGCTGTCGGTGGTATCGCTGTATCTGCCCTCCGGCTCCGCGGGCCCGCACCGCCAGGCCGCCAAATTCCGCTTTCTGGACGCGTTCACGCCGCACCTCGGACGCCTGCGCCGGCGGCGCCGCCACTACATCCTGAGCGGCGACTGGAATATTGCGCACCGCGCCATCGATCTGAAGAACTGGAGGTCGAACCAGAAGAACTCCGGGTTCCTGCCCGAGGAGCGCGCCTGGATGGACCGCCTGTTCGGTCGGGGCGGGTACGTGGATGCGTTCCGCGAGGTGCGCCCCGAGCCGGATCTGTACACATGGTGGTCGAACCGCGGGCGGGCGCGCGCCAATAACGTCGGCTGGCGCATCGACTACCAGGTGGTGAGCGGCTCGCTCGCCGGCAAGGCACGCGCCGCCTCCATATACAAGGAGCGGCGCTTCTCGGATCATGCGCCGCTCACCATGGACTACGATCTTTGAGCGCATCGCCCGCCACCGGGGCGCCGCGGCTGCGCGCGGTGCTCGCGAGCCCCAAGATGCTGGCGATCCTGTTCCTCGGGGCGGCTTCCGGCTTTCCCAACCAGATCACCGAGAGCGCGCTGCAGGCCTGGCTCAAGGACGCGGGAGCCACCAACACCACCATCGGCGTGATGTCGTACGTGGCGCTGCCCTACCTGCTGAAATTCCTGTGGGCGCCGTTCATCGATCGCTATCCGCTGCCGCTGCTCGGGCGGCGCCGCGGCTGGATGCTGGCAATGCAGGTTGCGCTCGCGGCCACCATCGCGCTGTTCGCGCTGCAGAGCCCCGGCGTCTCCCTCACGCCGATCGCAGCCTGCGCCGTGGCGATCGTGTTTTTCTCCGCGACCCAGGACATCGCCATCGACGCCTACCGCACGGACGTGTCGCTGCCGAGCGAGCGGGGACTGGCGGCGGCGGCCTCCAATCTCGGCTACCGCTCGGCCTCGTGGATCGCGCTCGCGGTGGCGCTCGTGGTCGCCGATCATTTCGGCTGGCGGCTGGCGTTCCTGATCCTCGCCGTCACCATGCTGCTCTTTGGCGTGGCGACGGTGCGCGCCCCGACGACGCACAACACTTACCAGCCGCGCTCGCTGTCCGAGTCGGTGCTGGAACCGCTGCGGGAGCTTCTCGGCACGCCCAGTGCGCTCACGCTCCTGGGAGTCGTGCTGCTGTTCAAGATCGGGGATGCATTCGCCAACAAGCTGTTCACGCCGTTCATGATGGACGTCGGGTTCTCGAAGACCGAAGTCGGGATCATCGTGAAGGCGCTGTTCACGGCGAGCAGCCTCGCCGGCTCAGTGCTCGGCGGGGTGCTCATGGTGCGCCTTGGCCTGCTGCGCTCGATGCTCGCCTTCGGCGTGCTGCAAGGCGTGAGCAACCTGCTCTACTGCGCGCTGGCGCTCGCGGGCAAGAGCTGGCCCATCATGGTGGCGGCGGTGACCATCGAGCACGTGGCCGCCGCGATGGGCGGCATCGCGCTGGTCGCGCTCATCATGGCGCTGTGCGACGTGCGCTACAGCGCATTTCAGTACGCGCTGCTGTCGGTGCTCGCGCTGCTGCCGCGTTACAGCCTCGGATATCCGGCCGGCTGGGTTGCCGACCACGGGGGCTGGTATACCTACTACGTGATGAGCTTCGTTCTGGCACTGCCGGGGCTGGCGATGGTGTACCTGACGCGGCGCCAGATCGATGCGCTCGACAGGCGGCGCTCGGAAGAGCGGCCGTGAGCGCGGGCGATTGTCTGCAGGGCGCGCCGGCATTCGACCTGGAGCGGGTCGTGTGCCGCCTCACCGAGCTCGAGCGCCAGGGCGCACGCGCCTTCACCATCGGGGCCGGCGACTGGCCGCTCAGGGGCTTTGTCGTGCGGGTGGGGGATACGGTGTGCGGCTACGTGAACCGCTGTCCGCACGCCGGTCATCCGCTGAATCTGCTGCCGGACCGATTCCTTACCCCCGACGGCGCGCTCATCCAGTGCTCCTCGCACGGCGCGTTGTTCGAGAAGAGTACCGGCCGTTGTGTGGCGGGTCCGTGCCCCGGGCGCTCGCTCACCCCCGTGGCGCTCGAGATGAGATACGGATACGTCCTGCTGGCCGACAACGTGGACGTGAGCGCACTCGCGCAGGCAGCCAGTTAACGATGCGGGGGCCGCAGCGGGCCGCGGATCATTCGAACAGATCGATACCGTCGAGCGAACCCGCCCGCAGGTCCCGGTCCTCCGCGAGGGAGTCCGAGCCCGAGCCGCGGCCTTCGTCCGTGGGCTCGACATCGACCGAGCCGCTCCAGTCCTCGGGGGCTTCGGCGGCTTCCAGCGCGCCGTCCTCCCACTGCGTCTCCCAGTCCTCAATGTCCATTTCCTCGACCGTGCCGTCGAAGTACTGGATCTCGATGGTGCCGTCGTCGTCGTCGAGGGCCACTACCTCGAACAACACCCCGCCGCTTGAGCGATACCAATCGCCGATAGCCGGTTGAGGAGTCGCCATCGTCGCCCACCTCCCGCGAAGCATTCCCTGGTACTGCGGACACCCAGTGCGCTCTACAATCGATGTTGCGCTTCGTCCTTGACGCTTTCAAGAACTATCGGGGATTTCGCCGCGGGCCCGCCCGTTGCGCACGGCATCAATGCTCGAGCAGCCACTCAAGTTCTTTGTCGTATTCTTCGTGGTGGTCGAGCCAGTGTCGCTCATTCCGCTGTTCACCGGGCTCACCGCCGGCGCCACCCGCCGGTACAAGCGCCGCATGGCGCTGAAAGCGGTCGGCGTGTCCGCCGTGATCCTGCTGCTGTTTGCGCTCGGCGGGGCGGGGTTCCTCACGCTCATGGGCATCAGCCTCGAGGCGTTTCGCATATTCGGCGGCTTGCTGTTGTTTCTGCTCGCGCTGGAGATGGTGTTTGCGCGCGAGTCCGGCACGCGCACTTCCAGCAGCGAAGCGGCCGAGAGCCGGCGGCGCGCGGACATCTCGGTTTTTCCGCTGGCGTTTCCGTTCATCGCAGGTCCCGGGGCGCTCGCCACCATGCTGCTGTGGTTCGGGCCGCTGCATCTTGCCGGCCAGGCGGCGCTCTTCGGCGCGCTGCTGGCCGCGGCGGCGGCGGTGCTGGCGATCGCACTGGTGCTGATGCTGCTGGCCGATCCGCTGATGCGCGTGATCGGCGTGACCGGCGCCAATGTTGCCGGCCGGCTCCTGGGGGTGGTCCTGGGCGCGCTCGCCGTGCAGTTCGTGCTCGACGGACTGCGCCAGGCGTTCGGCGTCGGCTGAGGGCGCGCCGGCGCCGGTCTTCAGATTCGCCGGAAGGCCAGATCCCACACTTGGTGGCCCAGGCTCTCGCCGCGCCGCTCGAAGCGCGTGGGCGCGCGTTCCGCCGACCGTGGCACGAAGGCGCCGTCGGCCGCGAGATTCTCGAGCTCCGGCGTTGCCATCAGGGTCGAGAGCATCTCGAGCGCATACGGCTGCCAGTCCGTGGCGAGGCGCAACACGCCGTCGTGCGCGAGGCGGGTCACCGCCAGGTCAACGAACGGACGCTGGATCAGACGCCGCTTGTGGTGGCGTTTCTTCGGCCAGGGATCCGGAAACAGCACCAGGATCTCGTGCACGGAGTGCGGGGCGACCTGCCGCTCGAAGACCTCGACCGCGTCGTGACAGATGACGCGCACGTTGGCGAGCCCCCGCTCCTCGAGGCCGAGCAGCAGCCGGCCGACCCCGGGACGATGGACCTCGACGCCCAGGAAATTCCGCCCGGGATGTGCGGCCGCGAGCGACAGCAGGTTCTCGCCGTTGCCGAAGCCGATCTCGATGATGCACGGGCCCTCGCGCCCGAACAGCGCTCGGGTCTCGAGCCGCTGCGTCCCGAACGCGACGCCGTACTTCGGCCACAGCGAGCTCAGTGCACGCTCCTGCGCCGCCGTGATCCGGCCGCCGCGGGTCACGAAGGAGCGGATCGAGCGTGGGTGTTCGGTCGCGGTCATCTCTTGGACGGATCTTACAGCGTGGCAGGCGTGTCTCCCGCACGCCCTGCGTGACGGGCGCGCACCGACGCGATCATGGTATAAGCGCGCGCGGTGCGGGAGCGGCCCGCGGCAAACAGGGAGTCAGGCAATGTCGAAGTCGTGGTCGGTGGCCATCATCTCCTTGGTGAGCGCGTGCGGGGTGGCGTTCGCGCAGGAGCGCGCGCACGCGGAAGAAGCATCCCATGCGGTCGAGCAGTCCGCCCGTGCGGGGGAGCAGCCCGGGGCGGCTCTGTACGGGCGGCTGTGCAGGATCGACATCCGGGGCGAGAAGAAAGACCAGTGGATGCGGCTGCCGAACGCGGAGAGCTCGGTCACTCAGCATCGCCTGAGCGCCGGCGGCAAGTCCTTCGACTACACCGCCACCGCCGGCACGCTGATCATCCGCGACGACGAGGACAAGCCGATCGCCAGCATGGGCTACATCGCTTACGTGCGACACGATCTCAAGGGCAGCGGCGCGCGGCCGCTGACGTTCGCGTTCAACGGCGGACCGGGATCCTCGTCGCTGTGGCTGCACATGGGCGTGTTGGGACCCAAGCGCGTCGTGGTGTCCGATCCGGGTCCAACGCCGGCGGGCCCGTATCGCACGGTGGACAACGAATTCGGCGTGCTCGACAAGAGCGACCTGGTGATGATCGATCCGGTCGGGACCGGCGTCAGCCACGCGGTCTGCGATCACAAGGACGATGAATTCTGGGCGGTCGATCCGGACATCGATTCCGTCAGCCGTTTCATCGCGCAGTACGTGAGCGACAACAATCGCTGGACCTCGCCGAAGTATCTGCTGGGCGAGAGTTACGGCACCACCCGCGGGGCGGCCATCGTCAACTACCTGCGGGCACGGCGCTCGTTCGCCTTCAACGGTCTGATACTGGTGTCCGTCGCCACCGACATCGAGGCGATATTCGCCGAGCTGCCCGGGAACGACCGGCCCTACGCCGTATACCTGCCGGGCTACGCAGCGGTGGCCTGGTACCACCACATGCTGCCCAGCCAGCCCGCCGCGCTCGAGCCGTTCCTCACCGAAGTGCGCGCCTACGCCATGGGCCCCTTCACGGCGGCGCTTCTGAAGGGCGATGCGCTCGCCGATGCCGACCGCGAAGCCGTGGCGCAAAAGGTGCACGAGTACACCGGGCTGCCGGTCGAGTACCTGAAAGAGGCCAACCTGCGCGTGTCGGAGATTGCGTTCGCACACGAGCTCTTGAGGGCGCAGCGCAAGACCATCGGCCGCCTCGACGGGCGCTTCGTCGGACCCACCATGGACCTGCTGGAAAAGTACACCGACTATGACCCGCAGTCATCGGCGATCAGCGCCGCCTTCGCGGCGGCGTTCCTCGACTACTACCACGGGGATCTCAAGTTCGGGCAGGGCAGCACCTACCGCACCACCAACTCCAGCATCGGGGAAAAGTGGAAGTGGACCCACAAGACCGAGCACGGCGAGCAGCCGATGGTCAATTCAGGCGTGGACCTCGCCGAGGCGCTGGTGAAGGACGCCAACCTGCGCGTGCTGGTGCTGAACGGCTACTACGATCTCGCCACGCCGTTCTCCGCGACCGAGTACGTCATGGCGCACCTGGGTCTGCCGCCGGGGCTGGGCGCGCGCATCGAAATGAAGTACTACGAGGCCGGCCACATGATGTACGTGCATCCGCCCTCGATGGCCAGGATGAAGCGCGACCTCGACGCGTTCATCGACTCGACCGCGCGGCCATGACTCGAGCGGGCGGCTCTTGAACGCTTGAAGAACGCGAGCGTGGATGTTCGCGCGCCATGACGCCTGTGGATTGGCTCACCGCGGGCACGGCGGTGTTCATCGTCGGGATGGTGTGGCTGCGCACGCGCATGCACTACCCGCGCGGGCGCGAGCGATTGCTGCTCACCCGCGCGGGCCGCATCTACTTTGCGGTGCTCGGGGGGGTGCTCGTGTTGGGTTGGCTCGTGGCCCCCGCGGCGGGGCACGCGTTCTGGCCCGCCGCGGCGAGCACTCCCACGCTTGCGCGCGTGGTGTGGTTTCTCGCCACCTACTACTTGTTCATTCCCCTGCACCGCGCGTTGCGTTCGCGCGCAGTCGAGGTATTCAAGCTCCGTGTCGCGCACGTACAAGAGGACGCCTGAGCCTCCGGCACCTGTGGCAGCGAAGACACGTAGGTGTGTATCATGAGCGCACTTACGAAATCCGCCGACGGTCCGGCGGAGCCAAACAACAAGCGAGAGACACCGGCCGATAGAGCTGGCTGCTCGCATTTTTCGGGAGAAATCTAGATGGCGCGCACTCTAGCAAGCTTTATCAGGAGCCTGACAATACCCGCCGCCGTTGCCGGCTTCGCCGGCCTGCCCTTTGTGGCCACTGCGCAACAGGTGGACCAGGTCGCGATGCAGGAAGTCATCGTCACGGCGCAGAAGCGCGAGACGTCCCTCCAGGACGTCCCCTTCTCGGTCGCCGCGCAGACCCAGAACGATATCCGTGCGAGCGGCGCAAACAACATCGTCGACCTGGCGCGCAATGTTGCCGGACTCACGATCGCGGACATTGGCCCCGGTCAGAGCCAGATCGCAATCCGCGGCATCAGCTCAGGTCAGGTGGTGCGCGATCAGCCGGGTGTGAAGCCACAGGTGGGCGTCTATCTGGACGAATCACCGATCTCGGTTGCACTCTTCACGCCCGACCTGGAGCTCTTCGACCTGGAGCGTGTCGAGGTGCTGCGCGGTCCCCAGGGCACGCTGTTCGGCGCCGGATCGGAGTCGGGCACGCTGCGCTACATCACCGCACAGCCGAAGCTCGGCGTCACAGACGGGGCGATCGCGGGCGACCTTGCCAGCGTCAAGCACGGTAACAGCGCCGGGCAGATCAAGGCCGAGATGAACCTGCCACTGACGGACACGACGGCGCTCAGACTCGTGGGTTACAACGACGACCTGCCCGGTTTCATCGACGCCTTCGGCCCCAACGGCGCGGTCGAAACAGCCGCGAATACCGGCCGCAAAACGGGCACGCGCATCGCGCTGCTGTGGAAGCCGAGCGATACGATCAGCGTCACGCCGCGCTTCGTCTATCAGAAGCTGCACACCGACGGCTACCCGCGAACGGACTTCTACAACATCCTCGGCAACCCTTTCACGACCACCGAGCCGGCGGTGCCGCTCGGCGACCGGACCCAGTACCGGCAGTTCCGCGAGGGGATCGACGACGACTTCAAGCTCTATGACGTCAAGCTCGAGGCGGATCTGGGTCTGTTCACGCTGACCTCGATCACCTCGTATACCGATCGCAAGCTTGTCGTGCTGCGCGACGCCAGTCAGTTGACCGGTAGCGTGACCTACCAGTTCGGCGGCACCTCGACCGACGTCCGGACCAACTCGCCACTGATCGACCACAACGCGATCGGGTCCTTCAGCGAGGAGCTGCGGCTGTCTTCCAACGGCAAGGGTCCTCTACAGTGGGTGGCCGGCGCATTCTTCGAGCACCTGAATCGGGTGTACGGACAGGATCTGCCGACACCGGGTTACGATGCGATCATTCTGCGCCTGCTCGGCCCGGGGCTCTCCAGTGCCGACCAGGGGGCGCCGGCCGACACCCCGTTCTTCTCCGACCTGCACTACAACTTCAAGCAGTCCGCGCTATTCGGCGAGGCCACCTACCGCTTCACCGATCAGTGGGCGCTGACCGGCGGCATCCGCGGCTTCAAATTCACCGAAGACAAGTCCGTCTACTTTGCTGGCCTGTTCAGCAACCATGCTGCGACGCTGGCACCAGTCCTGGGATCGACGGATTCCAGCGGCGTGGCGCCGCGCCTCATCCTTACCTATGACGCGACCCCGGACGTCAAGCTCAACCTGCAAGTCTCGCGCGGCTTCCGACTGGGAGGCATCAACGATCCCATCAACACGCCGATCTGCGGCGCCGTGGATTTCGCGACCTACGGGGGCCTGCCGGTCAAGTGGAAGAACGAGTGGGCGACAAACTACGAGCTCGGCACCAAGATGCAGTTCCTCGACCACCGCGTCACACTGAACGTCGCGGCGTTCTACACCGACATCAAGGATCTGCAGGCGGGCGTCGATGCGGGCAACTGCTCGTCGCGCCTGACGGTGAACGTGCCGGCCAAAGTCAAGGGCCTGGAGGCCGAGCTGTTCGCCCGCCCCAACCAGACTTGGGACTTCGGGGTGTCGGCAACCTACGCGGACGCAAAGCTGAGTGGAACGGTCCTCGAACCCGTCAACGGAGTTCCGACCGTGATCGGTGGGCTTCAGGACGGAGCGCGCATGCCGACGGCGCCCAAGTTCCAGGGGGTCGCCAGCGTCGGCTACACACTGCCGGCCCTGGTTCACAGCATGGACTTCTTTGCGAACGCGACCGGCCAGTACGTCGGCAGCTCCTTCACGCAAATCGGGGACGAGGTGACGGGTTTCGGTACTGTCCCGGCGAGCCTGTTCTTCAGGTTCGGCAATCCAACCATCTCGAGCTTCAGCTTCAACCCGGAGCTGCCCGCGTATCACATCATCAATTTCCGCCTTGGGTTGCGATCCCAGGGGCTCGAGTACGCGGCCTACATCAACAATCTGACCGACGAGAGCGCGTCCCTGTCACTCGATCGCGAGCGCGGGCGGCGTGCCCGCGTCGGCTTCCTGACCAATCAGCCCCGGACTATCGGCGTTTCAGTGCTGAAGAAATTCTGACGGACGCAGGCTCACTTTGAACAAAGGCCGGCTTCCGCAGGGAAGCCGGCCTTATTCGTCCCGCGGTGCGGCACCGGCGCACGGCGTGTCAGCCGGCGCCGCGCACTGGTCTCTCGAACGGGAGATGGCGTACGCTCCGTGCGCGCGCGAACAATTCCGCTTCATTTGCCGCCCCTCACACGGAGGTCGTTCACATGTCGATCAAACTGACCGTGAACGGTGATACCCGCGAGCTGGATATCGATCCGCAGATGCCGCTCCTGTGGGCCATCCGCGATCATCTGCAGCTCACCGGCACCAAGTTCGGCTGCGGCATGGCCCTGTGCGGCGCCTGTACGGTGCACATCGACGGTCAGGCGACACGCTCGTGCGTCACGCCCGTGGCGGCCGTGCAGGGCAAGCCGATCACCACCATCGAAGGCTTGAGCACGGCCGCGGGCCACGCCGTGCAGGGCGCGTGGATCGGACTCGACGTTCCCCAATGCGGCTATTGTCAGAGCGGGCAGGTCATGTCGGCCGCGGCGCTGCTGGCGGGCAATCCGAAGCCTAGCGATGCGGATATCGATGCCGCGATGGCCGGCAACATCTGCCGCTGCGCCACGTACGTGCGCATTCGCGCCGCCATCCATCAGGCGGCCCAAACCCTGGCGTCCGGCGCGCCCGCCACCGCTTAGGAGGAGTGCACCATGTACTTCCGCCATACCGAAGTCGCCGCAGCGTCCGCCGCGGCGGTTGCGCCTTCCGAGATGACCCGCCGTCAGTTCCTGCGGCTCACCACCCTTGCAGGCTCGGGACTCACCCTCGGCATCCTGATGCCGGGATGCGGCACCGGCCCCGGCGGCGCCGGCGCTGCATCAGGGCCTCTGGCGATGCCGTTTCTGCGCATCGCACCCGATAACACCGTTACCGTGATCTGCAAACACCTGGAGGCAGGCCAGGGCGTCTGGACCGGGCTTCCGGCCATCGTCGCCGAGGAGCTGGATGCGTCCTGGGAGCAGATGCGCGTCGAGAGCGCACCGGCGAGGGTGCCCATGTACGGCAATCTCGCTATGGGGGGCAAAGTCCAGCTCACCGGCGGCTCGACAGCGGTGGCCAACTCCTGGCAGCAGCTGCGCGAGGCGGGCGCCACGGCGCGCGCCATGCTGGTGGCCGCAGCCGCCAAGGCGTGGGGTGTGCCGGCGGGTGAGATCAAGGTGAGCGAGGGAGTGGTGTCACACGCCGGCGCGGCCCGCAAGGCTACGTTCGGCGAGCTCGCCGGCCTGGCCGCAAAGGAGCCCGTGCCGACGCAGGTCACTCTCAAGGATCCCGGCACGTTCAAGATCATCGGCCGCGAGAAGCTCCCGCGGCTCGATGCGCGTGCCAAGTCCACCGGCAAACAGCAGTTCGCGATCGACGTCATGCTGCCCGGCATGATGACGGCGGTGGTCATGCGGCCGCCGCGCTTCGGAGCCAAGGTGATTTCGTTCGACGCCAGCAAGGCCAAGGCCCTCCCGGGCGTGGTCGACGTGGTGCAGATACCGCGCGGCGTGGCGGTGGTGGGACGCGACATGTGGTCGGCCAGGAAGGGCCGCGAGGCGCTGAGTGTGACCTGGGACGAGTCAGGCGCCGAGAAACGCGGCACGGCCGAGCTCATGAAGCAGTACCGGGCGCTCGCGCGCGGCAAGGAGGCGGTGACGGTCGTGCAGGCGGGCGATGTCGAGGCGGCCCTGGCGCATGCGGCCAAGCGCGTGGAGGGGGAGTTCGAGTTTCCCTACCTTGCGCACGCACCGATGGAGCCGCTGACTGCGGTATGCAGCCTGAGCCCCGAGAAGTGCGAGATCTGGGCGGGGTGCCAGTTCCACACGGTGGACCAGGCGAACGCCGCTGCGGCCGTGGGCCTCAAGCCCGAGCAGGTGACCATCAACACGCTCGCCGCCGGCGGCACCTTCGGGCGGCGCGCGAACCCGGAGTCGGACTACATTTCCGAAGTCGCCTCGATCGCCAAGGCGACCGGCGGGAAATATCCGGTGCGACTCATCTGGACGCGCGAGGACGACATCACCGGCGGCCGCTACCGGCCGCTCAACTATCACCGCGTGACCGCAGCCATCGGCAAGGACGGCAAGGTCGCCTACCGCCAGCGCGTCGTCGGTCAGTCGATCATCATCGGTACGCCGTTCGAGGCCATGATGGTCAAGAACGGCGTCGATCCGACCGCGGTCGGGGGCAGCGCCGCCGAGCAGTACGACCTCGCCGATGCACACATAAGCTGGTCGCAGCCGCAAGTCGGCGTGCCCGTCCTGTGGTGGCGATCCGTCGAGAACACGCACATGGCGTTCTCCAAGGAAGTGATGATCGATGAGCTGGCGCACGCGGCGGGACAGGACCCGGTCGCTTTCCGGCTGGCGCTGCTCGGCAAACATCCGCGTCACATCGGCGCGCTCAAGCTGGCGGCGGAGAAGGCCGGATGGGACGCGCCGTTCCCGAAGGAGAAGGGGCGCGGGCGCGGCGTCGCCGTGCACGAGTCCTTCGGCTCGGTGGTGGCGCAGGTCGCGGAAGTGACAGTGAAGGCCGACAAGATCACGGTCGATCGCGTGGTGTGCGCGGTCGACTGCGGCATCGCGGTCACGCCCGACGTCATCAGGGCACAGATGCAAAGCGGCATCGGCTACGGCCTGTCGGCGGCGCTGCACGGCAAGATCACGCTCACCGACGGACACGTCGATCAAACCAACTTCCACCAGTATCAGGTGCTGCGCATCAACGACATGCCACGCGTGATCGAGGTGCACATCGTGCCCTCCACGAATCCGCCCTCGGGTGTCGGGGAACCGGGGACGCCGCCGATCGCACCGGCGGTAGCCAACGCGGTGCGGGCGGCGACGGGGATCCGGCTGCACACGCTGCCGTTTGACCTGGCGGCGGCGCGCCGCGCCCACGCCTGAGCGGCTCGCGGCCTACACCGCGGCGAAGCTGCGGGCCTGCGCGCTCCAGGCGGGCGCGCTGGCCAGCGCCTCCGGGACCTCCTCCGGTGTGGCGACCACCTGCCACATCATGAGGTGCCGCGGGTCCATGAAGCGCTCCTCGACGGCGCGCGTGAGCACATCGAGGAGGGGGGTGAAGAATCCCCGGGTGTTCACCAGCACGATGGGATTCAGATACAGCCCGAGACGCTTGAGCGTGATGGCCTCGAGCAGCTCCTCGAGCGTGCCGGAGCCGCCGGGAAGAGCGATCGCCGCCTGGCTGAGCGTCAGCATCATGTGCTTGCGGGTGCGCAGGTCCTCGACCAGCTGCAGGTCCGTCAGTCCCTTGTGCCCCCACTCGAGCTCGGCCATGAATCGCGGCAGGATGCCGATCACCCTGCCGCCCTGACTGAGCGCGCCGTCGGCGAGTGCGCCCATGGAGCCGACCGCGCCGCCCCCGTACACAATCCCAACTCCCTGTCCGGCGAGCACCTCACCCAGGCGCCGGGCTGCGGCCCGATAGTCGGGGTGGGCGAGGCGGCTGGAGGCGCAGTACACGCATACGGCGCGCTCGATGGGACGCTCGGCCGGTGAGCTCATGGGATCCTTCGGTGCAATGCCCTCATTATAAAGGGCGCCACAATGGGCGCCCGCTGCGCCTGCGGGCGCAAAACTGGGACCTGGCCCCAGGCCGGCCCGCCGGGGAGGCGGTATAAGCGCTGGATCATGGACTGTCCGAAGTGCGGACATCAGCAGGCTGACACGGTCAAATGCGCATCGTGCGGGATCTATTTCGCGAAATTCGCCCAACAACAGGCGCTGATCGCAAGCCGCGCAGGCGCGGCGCACGATGAACTTCCTGTCAGTGGTTTCGGTTGGAAGGCGCTCGCCCTCACCGCCATCGTGAGCACGACACTCGCCTGGTACGTCCTGCGCGGCCATGCGACCTCTCCCGCGACGCCCGCGTTGCCTGCCACTGCGGCGAGCGGCGCCGCGCAGAGCGGGGCCGCGCCGCCAGCGCCCTCAGCAGCCGGGTCCTTGCCGCAGGCGCTGCGGGGCCTCGAGGCCCAGCTGGCGAGAACCTTTCCGGCGCGCAACGCCATCGAGACCGCGCGCAATGCCACCGTATTCATCAAGACCGGCTGGGGCATGGGGTCCGGCTTCATCATCGATGCGGACTGTCACGTGATCACCAATCGGCACGTGGTGGAGACCGACGGCGCACGGGTGGCCGATACGGTGGTCTCGAGTGTGGAGATGCGCACGCGCATCGCCGTCGCCGAGCAGCAGCTGCGCGCGGGTATCACCCAGCAGCTGCAGTTGCGGCGCTCGCTCGCCGGGCAGCCCGGCACGAACCTGCAGCTGATCGAAATCGACGATCGCATCCAGGTCATGAAGGAGGAGCTCGCCGATCTGCCGGCACGCATCAACCACGCCATCAGCGATAAAGTAGAAGGCTCAGGCCGCAGCGGCTTCACCGCGATAGTGGTGGACGGCACCGCGTTCAGCTCGCTCCACGCCCAGTACGCCGACAACCGCGACCTGGCGATCTTTCAACTGCCCGCCGAGCACTGTCCGCACCTCGAGCCGGGGAATTCGGGCACTCTCGCCCAGGGCGAGCGCCTGTACACCATCGGCAACCCCTCGGGGCTGGCCTACAGCGTGACGTCGGGAATCTTCTCCGGCAATCGCGGTGCCGGTCAGGAGCGCTTCCTGCAGACCGACGCACCGATCAATCCCGGCAACAGCGGCGGCCCGCTGATCCGCGAGAATGGTGAGGTGGTCGGCATCAATACGCTGGTGCTGCAGGGGGCGCAGGGCATCGGCTTCGCCATCCCGATCGAGGCCGTCTACCAGGAGTTCCTGCAGCTGCGCGCGGCGCAGCATTGAGAGGCGCGCGGTAAGCCCGTCGATCAGTGCTCGGTGGGCCGCGGCGCAGCGCTCGGCGTGGCCACCAGCTCATTCGCCTGACTCACCCACGCATCGCGCTCGATGCGACCCTTGAAGGCCGCGAGCTTGCCGTCGACGTACCTGACGTCCTCGGGGGACCACTCGGCGATCTGCCAGAAGTAGAACACCCCGACCCGATGGAGCTTGCGTTGCAGAACCTTCGGCACACCCTTGATCTGCGTCAGATCGTCCGGCTTGCCATGCCCGGGGTGCGTCAGCAGATTGCGGCTGCCTTCGCGTACCGCGGCCTTCGGCGCCGGCGGATTCTCCAGACGCGACTGCAGCGTGCCAAGCCGCTCGAGCACGGGACCGAAGTCCACCGTCTGGGGCGCCGGCACGCGAAACGCCCGCACGGCGCTCTCGAGCTCATCCAGGCGGGTCTGCACGGGGAACAGCGCGTGCTCAATCGCGATCAAGCGCTGTTCCGTCGGCTTCAGATCGGGTGCTTCCGGCAGGTGGAGGTCGCCGATGCGCCGCTCGATGTCATCGAGGCGCGAATGCAGTGACGCCAGGTCGACGCGCTCGGGTATGGGTAGATCGATGTTGCGCACCGCCTCGCCCACCGCCGCCATCTGTTCGCGCAGCGGCTGCAGATCGACCTCCGGGAGCGCCGCCAGGCGCGCTTCGAAGCCGCGGCGCCAGCTCGCCCACTCATCGCGCGAGCGCGCGTACTCGAGCGTCACGTCCTCGTAATGGCGGCGGAACCACCAGTAGCTGAACAAGGCGCCGCAGGCGGCGGCCAGCACCAGCAGGAACAGAATTTTCGCCAAGAGAAAGCCCATGTCGCCCCTCCACCCGGGAAAGTCACTCGGCACTCACAACGTGAAATTCAATGCGGCGGTTGCGTGCGCGACCGCTCTCGGTGGTGTTGTCGGCGATCGGTCGCCGCGCCGCAAACCCCCGCGCCCGCAGCCGCTCAGCCGGCACGCCGCGGGCGATGAGCGCATCGCGCACCGCCGCTGCACGCGCCTGACTCAGGCGGCGATTGAACCCCGAGCGCCCGACCGGATCGGTGTGGCCTTCGATGCGCAGGGTACCGGGACAGCCGCGGGCTTCCTGCGCCAGTCGATCCAGAAGCGGACCGCTGCGTGCCTCGATCGCGGCGCTGCCGCTGGCAAACTCGATCTGCCCGCCCGCCAGCACGCCGGCTAATGAGCGCTCACAGGCCTGCGCCGCCGTCCGTGGGGGCGCTGCGGCGGCGCTCGCCGGCAGGGCGGGTGCGGTAAAGCCGCCCGCAACGCTCACCGCGCAGGTGCGGCGGCCGATCCACGTGCCACAGCGGGCCGACTTCGCCACGGCGATCGCGCGCCCGCCCGCCCCCGGGGCCGGCTCCTCGCCCGAGAGCGTCACGCTCTGCCCGGAGACCGAAAGACCCACCCAGCCAAATCCCGCGGCGTCGAGCTGCTCGCGCGTCTCGCGTTGCACTGCGCCTTCGATCCAGTTGCGCGCCACGGGACCCGCTGCGAATGAGGCCGTCAACGCCAGGGCGGCGAGTGGCAACAGGCCGCGCCACACGAAGGGCCACACGGGCGGCTCGCGCCAGATCAGCAGATGAGGGTGCAGGACAGCCACGGATTGCATCGCAACCTCCCCGTCCGTCCCTGTCAGTGGTGCCCGGTTTATACACTGAAGCCGCAATTCCGGCCACGTGTGCCGCCGGGCTGGAGAAACTTGACTTGCGCTCCCGCCCCCACGGCGAAGCCGGTGTTGGTCGCGCTGTTACGGCAGATACAACTGGACGGATGCGCGCTACTCTCGGGCAATGCCTTTTACCAGACCCCGCGGCTGCAGGCACTGCTTGCCGGCAGCTACCAGGTCCCGACGCCGGCCGGGGATCTGTTGCTGCGGGCAGACTATGCCTGGCAGGACGAGATCCAATCAATGTCATCAAGGACGTCATCAACTACCGGGGCGCCTACGGGACCCTCGAGGGAACCCATCGCTGGAACCCGGCGCGCTGAGGCGATCGCGACCGTACCGTGGCGTAAGGGGCGAGGGCGATGCGCCGCGGCCTGCGCGCTCGCGTTGCTGGCTGGCGCATGCGGCGCGCGTGCGCAGGAGCCCGCGCCGGAGCGTGCGGCGCCGGCTGCCGCGGTTGCGCCCCCGCCCTCAGGGCTCGCACGCTGGCTTAATCCCGCGACTGCGCCCTTCATCCCGATCCCGGAGTTCGACACCGAGCCACACAACGGACTGACGCTGGGCGTCATTCCCACCTGGCTGCACACCAACAGCCGCGACGAGATCGAGCGGATCGTCGCTCCCGACATCATCCACAGCCAGTATTTCGGCTTGGGCAGCCGCATGCGGGTTCTCGGCTACCCGTCCGCGGACACGCAGTGGTCGGTGGTGGGGGGGCTCAAGCAGCGCGTCGAGCGCGAGTTCGATGGCCGCTACGTGACGGGCCAGACGCGCACCGGCGCGCTGTCATGGTCGATCGAGGCGATCTACGACCGCAGCGGCACGCCGCGCTTCTTCGGTCTCGGCAACGAGTCGGTGCGGACGAACGAGACCTCCTATGTCGATAACCAGGCTCTGGTAGCCGCATCGATCGGGCACAATTTCACCCCCAGGCTGCAGCTCGCCTACGTCGTGCGCCCCCGCTATGTCGAGGTGCTGCCGGCGGTGCTGCGCGGGCTGCCCTCGATCGGCACACTGTTTCCGGGACTCAAGGGCGTCGGCAGCGAGCACGAGCTGCAGCACAGCGCGATGCTCACCTACGACACCCGTGATGCGCTCGTCATTCCACACAGCGGGGCGCGCTACATCATTTACGACGGCTTCGTCAGCCGCGCCGTGGGCAGCTCGGTCTCCTACAGCTTCTTCGGCGCGGACGCGCGTCACTACTGGGCTCTCGGCCCGGACCTCACGCTGGCCTGGCACGCGGCGGCGCGCTACATGCCCTCGGCGGGCAACGCGCCGTTCTGGGCACTCTCGAGCCTCGGCGGTGA
>DATGVL010000014.1:0-52560 GCA_035300445.1 Steroidobacteraceae bacterium | reverse complement strand
CCGGAGCTCGTGCGCGCCGCGCGCGTCGGCGGCCGTCTGCGGCGGCTCGACATGAGCTCGAGGCGCGAGTTGCTGGCGCTGTTCGCCATGTCCGCCGGCGACTACCTCGATAACTGGTTCGAGAGCGACCCGATCAAGGCCGTGTACGGCTTCGACGGCATCGTCGGCAACTACGCGAGCCCCTATATGCCGGGGTCCGCATACGTCCTGCTGCATCACGTGTTCGGCGAGGTGAACGGCAAGCGCGGCGTGTGGGGTCACGCGATCGGCGGCATGGGCGCCATCACCCAGGCGATGGCGCGGGCGGCGACGGCGCGCGGCGCGCTGATCCGTGTGGCGACCGCGGTGCGCGAGGTCCTGGTCGAGGGCGATCGCGCGGTCGGCGTGCTGACCGAGTCGGGCGAGAGCCTGCGCGCAGCGGCCGTGATCTCCAATCTCAACCCCAAGCTCCTGTATCTGGAGATGTTCGCGCCGCAGGCCCTGCCGCCGGAGTTTCGCGAGCACATCAGTCACTGGCGCTGCGGCTCCGGGACCTTCCGCATGAACGTGGCGCTCACCGAGCTGCCGGATTTCAGCTGTCTGCCGGGAAGGACGCCCGCGGACCATCACACCGCGGGTATCATCCTCGCACCGACACTCGCCTACATGGAGCGGGCCTACTTCGATGCGCGCACCCTGGGGTGGTCACGGGCGCCGATCATCGAGCTGGTGATTCCCTCGACGCTCGATGACACGCTCGCGCCCCGGGGCAAGCACGTGGCGAGCCTGTTCTGCCAGCACGTGGCGCCGCAACTGCCCGGCGGTGAGTCCTGGGACGCGCACCGCGAGAGGGTCGCGGATCTGATGATCGACACGGTCAACGCCTACGCGCCGAACTTCAAGGCCGCCGTGCTCGGCCGTCAGATCATGAGTCCGCTCGATCTGGAGCGCACTTTCGGCCTCATCGGCGGGGATATCTCCCACGGTACCCTGAGCCTCGATCAGCTGTTCTGCGCGCGCCCGATGCTCGGCTACGGCAACTACCGCGGGCCACTGCAGGGGCTCTACATGTGCGGCGCCGGCACGCATCCGGGCGGGGGCGTGACGGGCGCTCCGGGTCACAACGCGGCGCGCGAGATCTTGAGCGATTTTCGCCGCGGGCGACTGCGGCGGGTGGCGTGAGCCGCGGCGGCTCGCCGCCGCGCACGCGCGCCGGGCGGGCGCGCCAGCCGCGTTTCGAGCGCCAGCTGCCGCAGCGGCGGCGCCAGGCGCTGGTCGACGCCACCATCGAATGTCTCAAGCGCTACGGTCACGACGGACTGTCGATCCGCACCATCAGCGCCCAGGCCGGCGTGTCGGTCGGTCTCATCAATCATCACTTCCCCAACAAGAACCAACTCATCGCGGCAGCCTATCGGCACTTCAACAGCGAGCTGGTCGGCGGCCTGCAGGCGGCGGTGGCGCGGGCCGCGGATTCGCCGCGCGCGCGCATGCGCGCCTTCCTCGAGGCCTCCTTCTGCCCGCCGAATCTCGACCAGGATGCGCTCGCGGTGTGGGTGGTGTTCTGGGGACTGTATCGCCACTCGCGCCTGATCCAGCGGGTGCAGCGTGAGACCTACCGCGGCTACGTGAGCCTGTTGCGCGGGATGCTGGCCGAGCTGCTGGCGCAGGCGCGCGCGCCGCGGCGCCGCCGACCGCGACGCACATCGCGCGTGGTGCGGCCCGACCTGCGCTTCGCCGCCATCGGACTCACGGCGCTCCTGGATGGCCTGTGGCTCGAATGGTGTCTGGAGCCCAGCGCCTTCAAGCCCGCGGAGGCGGTGGCGCTGTGCGAGGCGTGGGTGGAGGATCTGTGCCGGCGCGCCAGCAGTTCCTGAGCTGGAATAGCCGATAATCGTCCCCACATTCTTCTCAGGTTTTACGGCGGAGGGGCGCGTTGCACGGCCCGGGGCGAGCGCGGATTGTCATTGTCGGCTGCGGTTTCGGCGGCTTGTTCGCCGCCCGGGCGCTCGCGCGCACCGCGGCCGACGTGCTGGTCATCGACCGCAACAACTACCACCTGTTTCAGCCGCTGCTGTACCAGGTCGCCTCCGCGGCGCTGGCGCCGGCGGACATCGCGCAGCCGATCCGCACCATCCTGCGCCACCAGAAGAACGCGCGCGTGATGCTGGCCGAGGTGCAGCGCATCGATCTTGAGGCGCGTTGCCTCGAGGCCGCCGGCCAGCGCGTGCCCTACGACTACCTGCTGCTCGCCCCCGGTGCGGTCGACAACTACTTCGGTCACGAGGAGTGGCGGCAGTTTGCGCCGGGTATGAAGGAGGTGGAGGAGGCCACTTTCATCCGCTCGCGCCTGCTGCGCTCCTTTGAGAGCGCGGAAATCGAGGCGGATCATGGCGAGCGCGCCGCGCATCTGACCTTCATCATCGTCGGCGCAGGCCCCACCGGGGTCGAGCTGGCGGGGGCCATCAAGGAGCTGGCGGTGGATGTGATTCCGCGCGACTTCCGGGTCGCCGACACGCGCCGCGCACGCGTCATCCTCATCGAGGCGGGCACGCGCGTGCTGCCGGCGTTCCACGCCGATTCCTCGGCGCGCGCGCTGACGCAGCTGCACGAGCTCGCCGTGGAAGTGCGGCTCGGCGCGCCGGTCACGCGGGTGCTCGCCGACGGGGTGGAGCTCGGCAGCGAACGGCTGCGCAGCCACAACGTCATCTGGACGGCGGGCGTACGCGCCGCGCCGCTCACCGCCACACTCGGTGTGCCGCTCGGACCCGGCGACCGCGTGCGGGTGTCGCCGGACTGCTCGCTCCCCGGGCACCCCGAGACGTTCGTCATCGGGGATGCGGCTTACCTCGTTGACGCGGCCAGCGGGCGGCCGGTGCCGGGCGTGTCGCAGGGGGCGATGCAGATGGGGCGCTATGTCGCGCGCGTGATCGATGCGGAGCTGCGCGGTGTGACCAGCGAGCGCGCGGCCGGATTCCACTACCGCGACAAGGGCTCCATGGCCACGATCGGCAAATGGCGCGCAGTGGTGGAGATCGGCCGCGCGCATTTCGGCGGTCTGCTGGCCTGGCTCGCGTGGATGGCGCTGCACCTCACGGTGCTCATCGGCTTTCGTAACCGCCTGGCGGTGCTGTTCTCCTGGATCTACGGCTATGTGTTCTCCCGGCGTAGCTCGCGCCTGATCACGCGGGGTGCCCCCGGGGAGCTGCGCCAGCCGCTCGCTCCGGGTACCCCGGCATCACCCCCGCGCCGCTCCTGATGGCCACACCGGTTCATCCGCCACTGCACACCGGCGTCGCGGCCGGCGGCCGCGAGGCCACGACGCTGCGGGGTTTCTTCGGCGTGTTCCGTTACAGCCGGCGCGCCCTGGAGCTGGTGTGGAGCACCAACCGGGCGCTGACGCTCGCGCTCGCCCTGCTGACCCTCACCGCCGGCATCCTGCCCGCCTCGGTCGCCTACGTCGGCTCCCTCATCGTCGATGCGGTCGTGGCCGCCATCCGCAGCGACGGCGGCACGGCAACCCGTGTCGTGCAGCTGGTGATCCTGGAAGGGATCCTGGTGGCGGGGATTGCGGCGGCGCAGCGCGGGCTGTCGCTGTGCCAGTCACTGTTGCGCGCGCAGCTCGGCCAGCGTGTCAACGTGATGATTCTGGAGAAGGCGCTCACGCTCGAGCTGCAGCACTTCGAGGACTCGGAATTCTACGACAAGCTCACGCGCGCGCGCCGTGAGGCCTCCACCCGCCCGCTGAGTCTGGTCACCCGCACGTTCGGGCTGGTGCAGAACGGCATCTCGCTGGTGAGCTACGGGGTGCTGCTGGCGCGCTTCTCGCCCTGGGCGGTCGCGGTGTTGCTGCTGGCGGGCCTGCCGGCGTTCGTCGCGGAAGCGAAGTTCTCCGGTGATGCGTTTCGCCTCTTCCGCTGGCGCTCGCCCGAGACCCGCATGCAGATCTACCTCGAGACCGTGATCGCCCGCGAGGATCACGCCAAGGAGGTCAAGCTCTACGGCTTGGGTCCCCGCCTGCTCGAGCGCTACCGCGACATTTTCCGGCGGCTGTACCGGGAGGATCGCGCGCTCACCATGCGGCGCGATGCCTGGGGCTTTGCACTGGGACTCATCGCCACCGCGGCGCTCTACGGCGCCTACGCCTGGATCGCGGTCACCGCCGTGCGGCGCCTCATCACACTCGGCCAGATGACCATGTACATCGCGCTGTTTCGCCAGGGGCAGGCGGCCGTGTCCGCCATGCTGGCGGCGGTCGGGGGCATGTATGAGGACAATCTGTACCTGTCGACGCTCTACGAGTACCTGGAAACCCACGTGCCGCCGCCGGCCGGCACCGTGGTGCGCGGTCCGCATCCGGAGGATGGCGTGCGCTTCGAGGACGTGAGCTTCAGCTATCCGGGGGCCGAGGAGCCGGCCCTCGAGCACGTCACGCTGTACCTGACCCCGGGCACCAGTCTCGCCCTGGTGGGCGAAAACGGCTCGGGCAAAACCACCCTGATCAAGCTGCTGACCCGCCTGTACGCACCCACGGCGGGCAGGATCCTGCTCGACGGGCAGGATCTGGCGCTGTGGGATGAGCGCGCGCTGCGCGAGCGCATCGGCGTCATCTTCCAGGATTTTGCCCGTTATCAGATGCTGGTGGGTGAAAACGTCGGCGCCGGCGATGAGCGGTTCTTCGAGGACGAAGCGCGCTGGCGCACGGCGGCTGACAAGGGGCGGGCCAGCGAGTTCATCGAAACCCTGCCCTCGGGCTATCACACACAGCTCGGCAAGTGGTTCCGCGACGGGCGCGAGCTCTCCGGCGGCCAGTGGCAGAAGATCGCGCTGTCGCGCGCCTTCATGCGCACCCGCGCGGACATCCTGGTGCTGGATGAGCCGACGGCGGCCATGGACGCACAGGCGGAGGCGGAAGTTTTCGAGCATTTCCGCCAGCTGGCGCGCGAGCGCATCACCATCCTCATCTCGCACCGCTTCTCGACCGTGCGCATGGCCGATCAGATCGCGGTGCTCAATCAGGGCCGCATCATCGAGCGCGGCAGCCACGAGGAGCTGATGCAACTGAACGGGCGCTACGCGCAGCTGTTCACGCTGCAGGCGCGCGGTTACCGCTGAGCGCGCAGATCCGCCTTCATGCCACCGGCCGGTGGGCACCGAATCCAGGCGCGAGTACACCGCACCTGCGGTGGAGGTGATCCCGATGCTCAACCGGCGGCGGCGTGCGGCGTTGACCCGCAAGGGCCGGCACCCGGCTCATCGCAACCGCCGGTGAGCAGTGCCACCGGGAAATCGGCCAGGGCGTGCGCGGCCAGCACGCCCACGCTCTCACCCTGCCGCACCGGCAGCAGCTGCGCGCCGTCAAGGACATTACGGAACGACGCGCGCGCGCGCTCCTCGCGCGGCAGCTCGATGAGGGTCTCGCCCCATACCGCCTGCCCGAGGGGCAGCCCACCTTCGTCGCCGAGCAGGCGCCGGTACAGCCGCGGCGCAATGACCACGAGGGACTGCTGCCGCAAGCGACGCGCGAAGGCGCACACGTGCTGGGCCCGCACTCCCCGCACGCGCAGCCGCCGGTAGTCGCCGTCGCGAAACAGTTGCGGGTGCGCGCGCCGCAGCTGCAGGGCCTTCCAGGTGAGCAGCAGCTTAGCTCGCCCGTCCTCCATGCGCTGCGCGAGCGCGCGCGGCGCGGTGCCGGGGTCGGCATGCTGCAGCTCGGCCAACAGGGCGCGGCGGCGGCGATAGTCAACCGCGCGCCGATTGTCGGGATCGACCAGCGAGAAATCCCAGATCTCGTTCCCCTGATAGATGTCGGGCACGCCCGGCGCGGTCAGCTTGCACAGCGTCTGTGACAGGGCATTGAGCAGGCCGAAGCGCGCGACACGCCGCTGGAACTCGACGAAGTCGCCTAGAAACAGGTTGTTGTCGCGCGGCTCCAGCGCGCTGCGCACGAACTGCAACAGCGCCTCCTCGTAGGGCGCGTCGGTTTCGGTCCAGCTGGTGCGCAGCTTCGCCTCGCGCGCCGCCTTGATCATGTAAGCCTCGATGCGCTCTCGATAGGCGGCGGCGCCCGCCGTGTCCGGCTCGGTCAGCGGCCAGGTGCCCACCAGGGTCTGGTAGAAGTGGTATTCGTCGTTGCGCGAGGGTGCCTGCCGTCCCTCGACCTCGCGCTTGCGCGAGCGGTTGATGCGGCTCCAGCGGCGCACGGCCTCGCGCCACGGCGTGCTCATTTCCGAGAGCACGCTGAGCCGCGCGCGCACGTCCTCGGAGCGCTTGGTGTCGTGGGTGGAGGTGGCGAGCATCTCGTGCGGCCAGTGGCGGACGCGGTACTCCGCGTCCGCATGAAACGCGCGCACGCCGCCGCCGTAATTGCCGGGCTCGCCGCCGACCTCGTTGAGCGACAGCAGGCGGTTGAAGCGAAACAGCGCGGTGTCCTCGATTCCCTTGGCGGTGATCGGCGCGGTGATCTGCTGGAACTTCATGGCGAAGCCGCGTATGCGGCCCCGCAGCTCATCGGTCGGTGCCGGCAGCTCCAGCAGCAGCGCCGCACGCACGAAATCGAACACCGACGCCTCGTTCGCGGCGCGGCGCCGCCGGGCGGTGGCGATGGCCCATTCGATGTAGCGCCGGTCGCTGTCGGCAACCGTTGCCGCGACGTAAGTGCGGTATACGGGGAAACAGGCGATGACTTCCGCGAGCGCGGTGCGCAGGCCGTTGTAAGTGAAGTCGCGCGTGCGCCGGTCGGCGCGCGCGATCCGCGCCAGCTGGTTGGTGGCGACGTTCAGCTCGGAAGCGAGCGAGCGGCGCAGCACCAGCTGCTGGCACTCGTAGGCCACGTCGCGCCATTCGAGTGGCTCGTCGATCACTGCGCGGTACGCGCGGTCCATGCGCGCGCGGGTGGCGGAATCCACCAGCATGCGGTTGACGACGTTGGCGAAGTGGTAACCGGTCTCCCCGTGCACCGGCCAGTCCGGCGGCAGGTGCTCGAATGAGGCGCTGATCTTCTCGACCACCAGGTACAGCGCCCGCGCGCCGCGCCGGCCGGTGACTGCGGCGATGCGCTCCTGCAGGCGGCGAACATACCCGGCCGGGTCGTACAGCCCGTCCGCGTGATCGATGCGCAGGCCGTCGATCATGCCGGCGGCGATCAGCTGCAGCACCAGGCGGTGCGTGACTTCGAACACCGCTTCATTGTCGACCCGCAACGCCGCCAGATCGTTCACATCGAAGAACCGCCGGTAGTTGATGTCCTCGGCCGCGACGCGCCAGTAGGCGAGGTGGTAGGCCTGCAGCTCGAGCAGCTCGTGCAGCGCATCGAAGCTCGCCGGCTCCGCCGGCGTGCCGCCGAAGCTGCGCACCGCCGCTTCGATCGCGGCGGCGACCTCGGGGTTGCCGGCCGTCAGTGCCGCGAGCCGCTGCTGGTGGCGCTGCTTCTCGCGGCAGCGCTCCGCCACCTGCTCGGGCGTGAGCACCTGGCGGTCGGGGAGCGCTGCCAGCGCGCGCCTGATGTTCTCGAGCTCGGTGTTGGAGACCAGCGCCGCCACGCGATCGAGGATCCGCGGGTAGGTGCGCGGATCGAGCGGCAGACGATGCGATTGGTAATACACGGCGAAGGACCCCGAGTGCGGCTCGAAGCGCAGCTCGAGCTCGCCGCGCTCGAGCACCGTGCCGTAGGGATCCGCCAGCACCGGCACCAGCACCTTGTGGGCGCGGTCCGGATTGGACGGCGCCCAGTCGATGTCGAAGAACGCCGCATACATCGATGCCTCGCCGTTCTCCAGCACGTCCATCCACCAGGCGTTGTCGGCCCCCAGGATGCCGACGTGATTCGGCACGATGTCGAGGATGTGACCCATGCCGTGCGCACGCAAGGCCGCCACGAACAGCTCGAAATCATCGCGCTCACCGATCTCCGGGTTGAAGGAGTTGTGGTCGACCACGTCGTAGCCGTGCGTGCTGCCCGCGCGGGCGCGGAAATACGGCGAGCAGTACACGTGGCTGATGCCGAGCGCCGCCAGATACGGAACGATCGCCGTCGCGTCGCGGAACGTGAAGCCGGCGTTGAGCTGCACCCGATAGGTGGCGCGCGGAATCACGAGCTCAGCCGCGTCGGCGGCGCTGGCGCGGCGCCGTGGCGGGCCGCGCCGCTCAGCGCGATTCACGGCCGTGCTCCAGCAGCCACAGGACGCTCCAGGGCGCGAGTTGCCGCGCGGTCAGCGCGGCGCCAGCGTCCTGGGTTGCGAAGATCACGCGCCCCGAGGCGCTGCCCACGAGCGGCGCTGCGGTCGCGCTGAGATTGGCGCTCAGGCGCAGCACCTGCTCGCCCGCCGCCCATTGCACCGTGAAGGCCGCACCGGCTTCGGTCCTGGTGCAGCTCCCCGCGCGCAGCCGCGGAATCAGCGGCACGATCTCGCGGCGCCGGATCGAGAGCAACCGCCGGTAGTATTGCAGCGCGCGCGCGTGCCGCGGCTCCTCGAGGCACCGCCAGTCGAGGCGCGCGGACGCATAGGTCGCCGCCGCCGCCGGATCCGCGCTGCCCGGGAACTCGCCGCTGCGATGCGCAGACACGCGTGCCGCCAATTGCGGCTCGAAGTCGCAGAACCACGGGAACGGCTCGGTGGCCGCCCACTCCTCACCCATGAACAGCAGCGGTGGTGCGGGCGCAAGCAGCAGCACCGCGGCCGCGGCGCGCAGCGGTGCCTCATCGGGCACCAGAGCGGTGAGCCGCTCGCCGCGGGCTCGATTGCCGATCTGGTCGTGGTTCTGCAGGAAGTTCACGAAGGCGCTGGGCGGCAGGTGCCGGCTGCTTGCTCCACGCGGCCTGCCCAGGTAGCCCGAGGGCTCGCCCTGGTAGGCGAAGCCCTCCGCCAGGGCACGGCACAGCAGGGCGTGAGGCTGGCGCGCGTAGTCCGCGTAGTAAGTGCCCGATTCGCCGCTCAGCAGGACATGCAGGCAGTGGTGTGCGTCGTCGTTCCATTGCGCGTCGCAGGTCGTGGCAGCGCCCGCGGCACCGAGAAAGCGCACGGCGTTGTCGAGGCTCTCGAGCGTGAGGTAGATCGTGCGGTTGCGGCCTTCGGCCGCGCGCGCCGCGCGGGCGATCTCGGTGACGATGTGAGGTTCGCTCTCGTCGTGAACGGCGTGAATCGCATCCAGACGCAGGCCGTCGAAGTGGTATTCCTCGAGCCAGTAGAGCGCGTTGTGGATGAAGAACTGACGCACCGCCGCACTGTCCGGTCCGTCAAAGTTGATCGCGGGTCCCCAGGGGGTGACGTGCCGCTCGTTGAAGAATTGCGGCGCGTACCAGTGCAGGTAATTGCCTTCGGGGCCGAAGTGGTTGTAGACCACGTCGAGCAGCATCGCGAGGCCACAGCGGTGCGCGGCCGCGATCAGGGCCTTCAGCTGCTGCGGCGTACCGTACGAGCCGTGCGGGGCGTAGGGCAGCACGCCGTCGTAGCCCCAGCCGCGCGCGCCCGGGAACGCCGCCACCGGCATGAGCTCGACGGCCGTGACACCGAGGCGCGCGAGGTGCTCCAGCCGTGCCGCCGCCCCCGCAAAGCTACCCTCGGGACTGAAGGCGCCAACATGCAACTCGTAGATGACCGCGGCGGGCCAGGGCGGGGCGCGCCAGTCCCCGTCATCCCAGGCGAAGGCGCACGGATCGATGACCTCGCTCGGCCCGTGCACGCCTTGAGGATTGCGGCGCGAGGCCGGATCGGCGACCTCGCGCACGCCATCGAGCCGAAAGCGGTACAGGCTGCCGGCGCGGGCCGCGCCGGTCTCGAGCTCGAACCAGCCGCCGGGGAGCGCGCGCATCGCCAGCGGCTGCGTGCCGCCGGTGTCATAGAGCATCAGGTCGACCTGCCGCGCCGCCGGCGCCCACAACCGAAAGCGCACCGCTCCGGCGGGGGTGAGCTGCGCCCCGAACGGCATGTGGTGCTGGCGCCGGATCTGCGGCTGCATGCGGTCCCGCCGTCAGCGCGCGAGGGCGGTGAGTCTGCGCAGCGGCACCTCGGCCCATTCCACCCGGTGGACCAGCTCATGACGCAGATCGGCGAGGGCCGTGTCGAGCTCGAACAGGCGCAGCAGCGGTGCCATCTCCTCGAACGATGCGTACAGGCCGCTCGCGCACGCGATCTCGTCGTAGCTCGCGAGAAATACGCGGCGCGCCTGCTGCTCCCACTCCTCGAGCTGCGGCTCCCATTTGCCGCGCTCGTGCGCGGAGAGCAGCGAACATTGTTGTAACGCCATGTGACGCGCATATGCAAACGAGCGCAGCATGCCGGCGACGTCCGTCAGCGGGCAGTGTTTACGTCGCCGCTCGGCGGCGCTCTGACCGGGAGCGCCTTCGAAATCGGTGATGATGAAATCGTTGCGCTTCAGCAGCACCTGGCCCAGATGGTAGTCGCCGTGGCAGCGCGTCCTGACAGCGCGCGGGGCGGTGCGGCTGGCGGCGCCGATGCTGCGCAGCAGCGCTGCGCGCTGACCGAGCACAGTAGCCGCGTGCGAAGCCGCTGCGGCCGGCAGGGTTGCGGCATGCTCGGCCAACATCTGCAGCGTGGCCGTGGCGGCCGCGCGCGTGGCGCGGCGCCAGGCGCTCAGATCCTCGGCGCTGATCGGCTCGGGCGCGAAGGCCGGGTCGGAGCTCGCGGCCGCGAGTGCCGCGTGCAGCTGCGCGGTGCGCGTGGCGAGGGTCTTCATGAGGGCGAGATGCAGCCCATGCGCATCCGCGGGCGGCGTCACGCGCTCCTCGAGGAAACGCACCAGGTGATTGACGGTGTAATCCCAGCCATCGCCCTGGTTGGTGATGAACGCCTGCAGCAGCGCGAGCGTGCAGATAGTGCCATCCCCGCGCCGATACTCGATGAAGCCCGCCAGCGGCACGCTGTTGGGAAAGTGCGCCACTTCGGTGAGATAGCGGCCGATTTCCACGCCGGGATTGATGCCCGGCTGCAGTTTGCGGCAGATCTTCAGGAACAACGTCTCCCCGACCCTGACGGTGGTGTTGCCGCCCTGTGCGCCCGCCGGGGCGACCACGGGATCAGCGGCCTGGGTGCCGCGCAGTGCGGCAAAGGCGCTGGTCGGGTGGCAGCGCACCTGTCCGTGCCGGGTCGGCCACAGCTGCGATGCTGCGATGCCCGCAACCAGGCTGCGGCAGAAGTCCTCGTCCGCGCCGGCGTCCGCCAGCACGCCCACCGCCGCCTGTTGGCGCACGCGCGCCAGGGCGGCGGGCTGGAGCTTGCGCCAGCGCGCCTCTTCGCTGTCCTCGAAGGCGATCGCCAGCGGCACGAAGTACTGGCCCGACAACACGCCGCCGGCAACTTCGAAGATCGCGAGCAGCCAGCGCTCCATATCCAGCTGCGGCATGACGCAGTCCGCCAGCGTCGCGCCGCTCAAGTCCGTGCCGCGCGCCGCCGCCGGTTCGGCAAGCGCCACGCCGGCGGGTGCCACCCAGCGCTGGGTGGCGAGAAATCCGGGCACCACGCGCCCCTCGAGCTGCGCCCGCAGCCCGCTGGCGAGCGCCTGCCGCCAGGGCGCCACGCGCTCCGGAAAGAAGCTGCTCCATCCCTGCACCAGCACCATCACCGGCAGGTCCTCGCGCGCCACGCGCTCCCCGTGCCACGGCGGCGCCTCGGCCTCGCGGCTGAGGCGAAACCAGAAGAACGCATGGCCGGGGAGCGTGAGCAGATAAGGCGTATCGCCGATCGGCGGAAACGGCGCCCGCCCGAGCAGCTCGATCGGCACGGCGCCCCTGTGCTCCGCAAGATCGAGCTCGACCGGCTGCGCGGAGCGCGACAGATTCGCCACACACAGGATGGTGTCGGCCCCGTACTGGCGCAGGTACACCAGCACATGGCGGTTGCCGGGGCGGATGAAACGCAGCGTGCCGCGGCCGAAAGCCTGTGAGCCGCTGCGCACCTGCAGCAGGCGTCTCATCCAGTTCAGGAGCGAGGAGCGGTCGCGCGTCTGGGCTTCGACGTTCACCGCCTGATAGCCGTACACCGGATCCATGATCGGCGGCAGGTACAGCTGCTGCGGGTCGGCGCGCGAAAAGCCCGCGTTGCGATCCGGACTCCACTGCATCGGCGTACGCAGGCCGTTACGATCGCCCAGAAACACGTTGTCGCCCATGCCGATCTCGTCGCCGTAGTAGATGATCGGCGAGCCGGGCATCGACAGCAGCAGGCTGTTCATGAGCCTGATGCGCTCGAAGTCATTGTCCAGCAGCGGCGCGAGCCGCCGCCGGATCCCCAGGTTGAGGCGCGCGCGCGGATCGGCGGCGTACGACTGGTACATGTAGTCGCGCTCGCGGCTGGTGACCATCTCGAGGGTCAGCTCGTCGTGATTGCGCAGGAAGATCGCCCACTGACAGGTGTCGGGGATGTCGGGGGTCTGCTCCATGATCTCCACGATCGGGTGCCGATCCTCCTGCGCGATGGCCATGTACATGCGCGGCATCAGCGGGAAGTGATAGGCCATCTGGCACTCGTCCAGGCCGTCACCGAAATAGTCGCGCACATCCTCGGGCCACTGGTTGGCCTCCGCCAGCAGCATGCGATCCGGGTATTTGTCGGCGACCGCGCGGCGGATGATCTTGACGATTTCGTGGGTCTCGCGCAGGTTCTCGTTGCTGGTGCCGGGCCGTTCCACCAGGTACGGCACCGCATCCAGCCGGAAGCCGTCCACGCCGAGGCGCAGCCAGAAGTCCATGATGCGCAGCATCGCCCGCAGCACGTGCGGGTTGTCGAAGTTCAGATCCGGCTGGTGGCTGAAGAAGCGGTGCCAGTAGTACGCCTGCGCCTGCGGGTCCCAGGCCCAGTTGGACGTCTCGGTGTCGCGGAAGATGATGCGGGTACCGGCATAACGCTCCGGGGTGTCGCTCCAGACGTAGTAGTCCCGCTTGAGCGAGCCGGGCGCGGCGCGGCGCGCCGCCTGGAACCAGGGATGCGCGTCGGAGGTGTGATTGAGTACCAGCTCGGTGATGACCCGCAGGTTGCGGCGGTGCGCCTCGCGCACGAAGGCGCGGAACTCGGCGCGCGTGCCGTAGCGCGGGTGGACGTTGCGGTAGTCGGCGATGTCATAACCGTCATCGCGCCCGGGAGAGGGATAGAACGGCAACAACCACACGGTGTTGACGCCCAGATCCTGGATGTACTCGAGCTTGCGCGTGAGACCGGCAAAATCTCCGCAGCCGTCATCGTTGCCGTCGAAGAATGCGCGCACATGCACTTCGTAGATGACGGCGTCCTTGAACCACAGCGGATCCCCGCCGGGGGGTTGTCTGCGCTGCGCCTTCATGCGCCGCCTAATCCGGCGTCAGCACCACCACCGCGAGCGGCGGCAGCCGCACGTTCAGGGAGTAATCGAAGCCCTGGGTGCCGAGCGCCTCGGCCTGCAGCGCCCCGAGGTTGCCCTGGCCGCTGCCGCCGTAGTCGGCGGCGTCGCTGTTGAGGCGCTCGCGCCAGCGCCCGCCACGCGGCACGCCGATGCGGTATGCCGGGCGTGGCACCGGCGTGAAGTTGCACGCCACCAGCGCCAGCTCGTCCCCCGTGCCCTGGCGCAGGAACGAGATCACGCTGACGTCGGCGTCGTCGCAGTCGACCCAGCGGAAGCCGGCGTCGGAGAAGTCCAGCTGGTGCAGTGCCGGGGTGCTGCGATAGAGGTGGTTCAGATCACGCACCCAGCGCTGCACGCCGGCGTGCAACGGGTACTGCAGCACGTGCCACTCGAGACTCTCGTCGTGCTGCCACTCGCGCCGCTGGCCGAATTCGCCCCCCATGAACAACAGCTTCTTGCCCGGGTGGGTCCACATGTAGCCGAACAGCAGGCGCAGGCTCGCGAACTGCTGCCACTCGTCGCCGGGCATCTTGCCGATGAGCGAGCCCTTGCCGTGCACCACCTCGTCGTGCGACAGCGGCAGCACGAAGTTCTCGCTGAAGGCGTACCAGAGGCTGAAAGTGAGGCGGCTGTGGTGATACTTGCGGTGCACGGGGTCCTGCTGGAAGTACTTGAGGGTGTCGTGCATCCAGCCCATGTTCCACTTCAGACCGAACCCCAGGCCGCCGAGGTAGATCGGGCGCGACACCATCGGCCAGGCGGTCGACTCCTCGGCGATGGTCTGGGTGTCGGGATGATCGCGATAGGCGGCGAGATTGAGCTGCTTGATGAACTCCACCGCGTCGAGATTCTCGTGCCCGCCGAAGGAGTTGGGGATCCACTCCCCGGCGCGCCGCCCGTAATCCAGATACAGCATCGAGGCCACGGCATCCACGCGCAGCGCGTCGATGTGGTAGGTGTCGAGCCAGAACAGCGCGCTGCTGGCGAGGAAGTTGCGCACTTCGGCGCGGCCGTAGTTGAAAATCGAGCTGCTCCACTCCGGATGGAATCCCTGGCGCGGATCGGCGTGCTCGTACAGGTGCGTGCCATCGAAGCGCGCCAGCCCATGCTCGTCGGTTGGGAAGTGCGACGGTACCCAATCGAGGATCACGCCGATGCCGCGCTGGTGCAGGTGGTCGACCAGGTACATGAAGTCCTGCGGCGTGCCGTAGCGGCTGCTCGGGGCGAAGTAGCCGGTGACCTGGTAACCCCAGGAGCCGTAGAACGGATGCTCCATCACCGGCATCAGCTCCACGTGAGTGAAGCCGAGTTCCGTCACGTAGTCGCCGAGCGCGTGCGCGAGCTCGCGGTAGTTCAGGAACCGATCGTGCTGCTCGGGCACGCGCCGCCAGGAGCCGGGGTGCAGCTCATAGATCGACCAGGGCGCGCCGAGCGCGTTGGCGTGCGCGCGGCGCCGCATCCATTCCCCGTCCTGCCACTGATAGGCGAGATCCCACACCACCGAGGCGGTGCGCGGAGGCAGCTCGGTGCGGAACGCGTACGGGTCGGCCTTGTCGACCGCAAAGCCCGCTTGCGGGGAGGCGAGGTGGTACTTGTAGAGCGTCCCCGGGCCCACACCCGCCACCACCCCTTCCCAGATTCCCGAAGAATCCGGCCGCGCGTTGAGCGGATGGCGACGGCGGTCCCAGCCGTTGAAGTCGCCGACGACCGTGACCGCGGCAGCGTTCGGCGCCCAGACGGCGAAGCGCGTGCCGTCGGGTGCACCCTGCGTGGCGCGTACCGCGTGGGCTCCGAGCTTCTCGTACGCCCGGAAGTAAGTGCCTTCGCGGAAGTGGTAGATGTCCTGTTCCGTCAGCAGCACGCGGGAAGTCTAGCAAGTCGCGTGCGGCCGTGCTGCTGTCAGCCACGGCGCGGTGCGCCTGACGCGCTCGCCACGCCGGCGCAGGGACGGCCTTCAGGTGGCGCGCCGCCGGCCCGAGCTGCCGACGAACACCAGGGATTCTCCCTCGCGACGCGGCAGCTGCGCGGCCGCCTCCAGGGTGAGCCGCGCGCGCGCGCTGGCGGCCTGCGCCTCGGCTGCGACGGCGCTCGCTTCGACCGGATTGCCCAGCAGAAAACCCTGTACGCCGATCGGACCGCAGCGCGACAGGAACTCCAGTTGCGCCGCTCGCTCGACGCCCTCCGCCACCACCTGCAGACCCAGGCCATGGCACAAGGCGACTATGGAGCGCACGATCGCCGCCGAGCGCGGGTTGCTGTCCACGGCCGCTATCAACAGCCGGTCGAGCTTCACGCGCGAGATGGGCAGCTGCTCGAGTGAGGTGAGCGAGGAGTAGCCGCTGCCGAAATCATCGAGCGCGATCGCCACGCCCAGCGCACGCAGCTGGCGCAGCGAGGCGACCGTGGCGGGGCCGGTCTGAAAGACCGTCTCGGTGATCTCCAGCTCGAGCGCGCTCGCCGGCAGCCCGGTCGCTTCCAGCGTGCGCGCCACGTGCTCGACGAAATCGCTCTCGAAGAACTGCGGTGCCGAGACGTTGATCGCCACGCTGGCGCGGTGCCAGCCTGCCGCGCGCCACCCCGCGGCGGTCGCAGCCGCGGTATGCAATATCCAGTCGGTCAGATCGTGGATGAGGCCGGTCTTCTCGGCCACTTGGATGAACTCGGCGGCGCTGGCGATGCGGCCGTCGGATTTGCGCCAGCGCAGCAGTGCTTCCACGGCCGTCGACTCGAAGCTGTGCAGCGCCACCTGGGGCTGGTACATGAGCAGCAGGTCGCCGGCCTCGACCGCGCGGCGCAGCGACTGCTCGAGTCGAAAACGCTGTGCCGCGGCCTCGTAGAGCGCCGGGCTGTAGAGGGCGAAGCGATTGCGTCCGAGCTCCTTGGCGCGGAACAGCGCCACGTCCGCCGCGCGCAGCAGCCCTTCGGCGTCCGTCGCGTGATCCGGGTACAGGCTCGCGCCGACGCTGGCGCTGGTGGTGAGGACGCGCCCGTCGACGATGAGCGGCTCCTGGAGCGTCGCGACGATCTGTGCCGCGCGGCTCTCGACCTCATCGCTCGATTGCACGTCCTCGAGCAGCACCGTGAACTCGTCGCCCCCCAGACGCGCCAGCAGGCCCGTGGCCCCGGTGGCGGCGTGCAGGCGCTCGGCGATGTTCTGCAGCACCCGGTCGCCGAAGCTGTGACCCAGGGTATCGTTGATCGATTTGAAATTGTCCACATCCACGAACAGCAGCGCCAGGCGCTGCCGGGTTCCGGCGCGCGCCAGCGCGCTCGCCAGGTGCGCCGACAGCTTGCGGCGGTTGGGGAGCTGCGTCAGCGGATCGTGGTGCGCGAGATGATGCAGCTGCCGGGTCCGCTCGGCGACGTGATGCTCGAGCTCCGCCTGGTGAGCGCGCAGCTCCGCCTCCGCGTGCGCGATGCGGTCGGCCATGGTGTTGAAGGATTCGGCGAGCTCATCGATCTCGGCCGAGCCGCCGCGCGGCGCACGGGCCCCGCGGTCACCGCCCGCGAGGCGCCGCGTGGCCGCGGTGAGGCGGCGCACCGGCACGCTGATGCTCACCGCCAGCATGAGCGACACCAGCAGCACCAGCCCCAGCACCGCGGCGGCGGTGTTCCTGAGCGTATGCTCGGCCCCTTCGGCTGCGGTGGCGGCGTGCTGCGCCGCCTGCAGCAGGCCGAGACGCGCGGGCATCTGCAGGTGCTGCTGCACGCCGAGCGTGAGGGCGGCGCTGTCCTCGCGCAGGCTGTGCCATTGCGGTCCGCTGTCCGCGTCATAGCGCTCGATCTCGCGCCGCAGGCGCGCGGCCTGCGCAGAGTCCTGCCGCACCAGGCCGAGCCAGGCGCGGCCGGGAGAGGCTTCGAACTCCGCCGCGTGCGCGTTCAGCACCGCCGTGAAGTCACGCTCGCGCCGTGCGGTCACGGTGGGCGTGGCGACGTCGCCGCGCACCGCGTTGAAGGCCTCCTCGAGCTCCGCGAGCGAGCGCCGTGCCACCACCTCGGTGCCGTTGATGGCCAGTCCGGAGCCGCCGGCGGAGGTTATGCGCTGGTAGACCTGGTTGAGGTCCGCCTGGCGCTTCGCGACCCAGTTCGCGCGTTGCGCGGCGCGGCGGGTGAGCTGGCGTGCGTCGGCGATGTGGCGGGTGAGCTGCAGGCGCAGGCGGGTGCCGCTCGCCGTGAGCGGCGGTGGGGGCGAGGCGCCGAAGTAGGCGGCGACCGCCGCTTCGAGCGCGTCCCCGGCCTCAGTCATGACGCGGAACTCGTAAGGGTTGTGCGCTTGCAGGTCCTCATCCACAGCACGATCGTAGGCGAGGAGTTTTTCCAGCACGGCGTTGGCGCTGTTGGCGAGCGGCTCGTGCTCGTTCTGCATGCTGCGAACCGCCTCGAGCGCCTCGCGGGTAGTGCGCGTGGCGAGCCCCTCTCCGAGCATGAGCACCGTCGTGACCGCGGCCAGGCCCAGGCCGAGGCGCCAGCCTATCCCCAGTCGCGGCACGCGTAAGCGCCAGCCGCGCGGTACGCGTGGCGCGGGCAGCGGGCGCGGCGCGCTCGGCCGGGCGGTTTCAGCGATCGGTTTTCGCATGCGACATAAACCGCGGCCGGCAGATAGGGACCTGTGTCACAGTCATTCCAACCTGCGCATGATGCGCGCGCCGCGCGCCGCGCTTCCGTGGCCGGCATCGCAATACAGCACATACGCGGCGGCCCGCCGGGTGCGCGAGCGGGCCTGAGGCGGGTCGTTCGTGTCGGTCGTCACGTTCTTTGCCATATACTAGGCGCCGAACGATGAAGGGCGGCCCAAGAGCATGACCGAGCTTGCTGATACCTTTGACGCGGCTTTTTCAAAGGCGGTCGATCTGGGCAACCGGATCGCAGACAAGGACAAGGACGCCGACCTGTGGGACATCGCCGACGGGCTGCTCGCCGGTGCGATCCAATACTGGTTGTATTCGCGTCAGCCGTGCGGGGATCCGCGCTGCCAGGACTGCATGCCCATCAGTACCGCCCAGGGCCGCATGGCGGAACTCAACCGCCTCCTCGGGCAGCTGGCTTCCGAGAGCGAATACTTCCACACGCCCACCGACGCCAACGCCGGCCGCGCGTGAGCGCGCGGCGCGCCCGCGCGCTGCGGGTGCGGGCGAGTCACACCGCGGTGCTCGCTTTCACCCCCGCTCCCGCCACCTCCTCCAGCGCCAGCTCGAACAGGTGGCAGCCTTCCTTGAGGTGCGTGTCGGGGATGGTGAGCGGCGCGAGGAAGCGGATCACGTTGGAGTAGACCCCGCAGGAGAGAATCACCAGCCCGCGCCGGCCGGCGGCCTGCACCAGCGCCTTGGTGAGCTCGGCATCCGGCGCTTCGGCGCGCCCGTTCTTCACCAGCTCGATGGCCACCATGGCGCCGAGCGCGCGCACGTCGCCCACACACGGAAAGCGCACCTGCAGCCCCTTCAGGCGCGAGCTCATGAAGCGCCCGATCTCCTGCGCGCGCCTCATGAGCTGCTCCTCGCGCATCACCTCGAGTACCGCGAGGCCCGCGGCGCAAGCGAGCGGCGAGCCGGCAAAGGTCCCGCCGAGCCCGCCCGGGCCCGGCGCGTCCATGATGTCGGCTTTGCCGGTGACGGCCGACAGCGGCACCCCGCCGGCCACGCTCTTTGCGATGGTGATCAGATCCGGCTCAACCCCGGCGTGCTCGATGGCGAACATGCGCCCGGTGCGGCCGAATCCGCTCTGGATCTCGTCGGCGATCAGCACGATACCGTGGCTGTCGCACAGGCCGCGCAGCCGCCGCAGAAATTCCGACGGCGCCGCGTAGAACCCGCCTTCCCCCAGCACCGGCTCGATGATGATCGCCGCCACGCGCGCCGGGTCCACGTCCGCCTTGAACAGCTGCTCGAGCGCCTGCAGTGAATGCTCGAGCGTGACGCCGTGATACGGCATCGGGTAGGGCAGGTGGTAGACCTCCGGGAGCATCGGTCCGAAGCCGGCCTTGTAGGGTTGCACCTTGCCGGTGAGGCTGATGCACGCCAGCGTGCGGCCGTGGAAGCCACCCGAGAACGCGATCACGGCCGAGCGCTTGGTATGAAAGCGCGCGATCTTGATGGCGTTCTCCACCGCCTCCGCGCCGGTGGTCAGGAATATGGTCTTCTTGGGACCGGCGCCCGGGGCGAGCGCGTTCAACTGCTCGGCCAGCGCGATGTAGCTCTCGTACGGAGTCACCTGAAAGCAGGCATGTACGAGTTTTTCCAGCTGCCGCGCGACCGCCTGCTGCACCTTCGGGTGCAGGTGGCCGGTGTTGAGTACCGAGATGCCGCTGGCGAAATCGATATAGCGCCGGCCCTCGACGTCCCAGATCTCGGCGTTGGCGGCACGCTCGGCGTACACCGCGAGCGAGTTGGTGACGCCGCGGGGCACGGCTTGCTGGCGGCGGGCATGCAGTTCGGCGTTCGACGTCAAGGCGGTTCCCCTTGCAAGACTCAGGCGAAGTTGTGGCGCGTCAGCGGCAGCGACCGCAGGCGCCGGCCGCTGGCGGCATGAATGGCATTGCAGACCGCGGGCGCGACCAGCGCCGTGGCGGGCTCGCCGATACCGCCCGGGGCTTGCGTGCTGTCGAGGATGAACACATCGATGCGCGGAGTCTCGTTCATGCGCAGCAGCCGGTAGGTGTCGAAGTTGGTCTGCTGCACGCGGCCGCGCTGAATATTGATCTCGCCCCACAGCGTGGAGGTGAGGCCGAAGATGATGGAGCCCTCCACCTGTGCGGTGACGATGTCCCGGTTCACGACCTGTCCGCAATCCACCGCGCACACGATACGGTGCACCTTGACCTTGCCGCTCTCGAGCGAGATCTGCGCGACCTGGGCCATGTAGGTGCCGTAGCCCTCCATGACGGCCACGCCGTGGAAGTGCCCCCGGGGCGCGGCGCCATAGCGGGCTTCCTGGGTGGCCAGCTCCAGCGCCCTGAGGTAGCGCGGCTGCCTGGCGAGCAGCGTCCTGCGAAACTCCACCGGATCCTTGCCGGCGCTGGCGGCGAGCTCGTCCATGAAGCTCTCGGCGACGAAGCAGTTGAGCGCATGGCTCACCGAACGCGTGTAGCCCACGTTGATGCCGATTTCATGCCGCAGATAATCGACCGACACATTCGGTACGTCGTACGGGTAGTTGGCCGCCGCCTCGATGGCAAACGGGTCGATGCTCTTTTCGACCACCGCCGGGAACATGCGCGCGGTGATCGAGGGACCGACCAGATGCAGCTTCCAGGCGATGAGTCTGCCGCTGTGGTCGAACGCGCCGACCACGGTGTCGAAGGCCGGCGGGCGGTACACGTCGTGCGTGGTGTCGTCCTCGCGCGTCCACAGGAGCTTCACCGGCTTGCCGACCGCCTTGGAGGCCTCGACTGCCGCGGGGATGAAGTCCACGTCGAGCCTTCGGCCGAAGCCCCCGCCGAGGAAGGTCGTGTGCACGCGCACCTGCTCGGGCTTGAGGCCCGCGGCTCCCGCGGCCGCGAGCTGCGCCACCTGCTGAATCTGCGTCGGCACGTAGATGTCGCACCCCTGCGCGTGCACGTCCGCCGTGCAGTTCTGCGGCTCGAGGGTGGCGTGTGCCAGCAGCGGCAGCTGATACTGTGCCGTCACGACCCTGGCGGCGGACTTGATGGCGGCGTCGACGTCGCCGTCCTTGCGGGCGCTCTGGCCAGCGCCGGCGGCGTGTTGCAGGCCGTGCAGGATTGCCGCGTCGTTGAGGCCCGCGTTCGGACCGTCGTCCCACTTGATCGCCAGCGCGTTGCGCGCCTGGCGCGCCTGCCACCAGGACGTCGCGACCACCGCAATACCCGACGAGGTCTGCACCACCGCCCTGACGCCCGGCATGGCGCGGCTCTTGCTGTCATCGAAGCTCAGCGCCTTGCCGCCGAGCGCCGGCGGCTGGGCGAGCGCCGCGTACAGCATGTCAGGCAGGCGCACGTCGATGCCGTAGCGCGCACTGCCGTTCACCTTCAGCGGGGTGTCGAGCCGTTTGATGCTCGTGCCGATGAGGCGGAACTTGCCGGCCTCGGTGAGTTTCACGTCCTGCGGCACCGGGAGTCTGGCGGCGGCCTCGGCACACTCCCCGAAGCTCACGCGCTTGCCGTGCGGGGAGACCACGAAGCCGTTTTCGACCCTGCAGTTTGCTGCTGAGACGCCCCACTCCCTGGCCGCGGCGCTGACCAGCATGCTGCGCGCCTGTGCGCCCGCCTTGCGCAGCTTCTGCCACGCATCGCGCACGCTGCTGCTGGCGCCGGTGATCTGGGTGCCGAGCAGGTTGTTCGTGTACTCATTCCCCGCGGGGGCGAAATCAACATGAATGCGTTCGAGCCCCACTCCCAGCTCCTCGGCGAGCAGCGTCGGTAGCGCCGTGTACACACCCTGGCCCATTTCCGAGCGATCGCACAGGAAGGTGATGGTGTTGTCGGTGCCGATGCGCAGCCAGGAGTTTGCCGCGATGGTCTTCATTTCCCCCGGGACGCGCGCTGGCTTGCTGCAACCGGGCAGGTGCAGCGCGATCACCAGGCCGCCCGAGAGGTAGGTGGAACTCTTGAGGAATTCGCGGCGATCGAGGCTCATGTTGACCTCTGCACGGTACTGCAGTGCTGCGATCAGCGGCCGGATTTCAGTTGCACGGCGCGGTGAATCGCGGCGCGAATGCGCTGATAGGTGCCGCAGCGGCACAGATTGCCGGACATCGCCGTGTCAATGTCGGCATCCGAGGGCTCCGCGGTGTGTGCCAGCAGTGCCGCTGCCGACATGATCTGACCGGACTGGCAGTAGCCGCACTGCGGTACATCCAGCTCGATCCACGCCCTTTGCACCGGATGGCTGCGATCGGGCGACAGGCCTTCGATCGTGGTCACTGCCTTGCTACCGATGGCGCTCACGGGCGTGACGCAGGAGCGGATGGGCTGCCCATCCAGGTGTACGGTGCACGCCCCGCACAGGGCCATGCCGCAGCCGAACTTGGTGCCGGTCAGGCCCAGCGTGTCGCGTAACACCCACAGCAACGGCATGTCGGGATCGACATCGATTTCGGTGTCCTTGCCGTTGACATTGAGCTTGGTCATTGAACCCCCTTCACCAGCGCATCGCACCAACGCGGGAGCCAGTTGTTTGGCGTGCCGGCGCGTCCTGCGCCACCCGTACTATACGGCCGGCCGCGAGCGGCGCGCACCCTCCCGCCTCTTCCGGGGCAGGCCTCATGCCAGGGGCGGAGAGACCCTCTACAATGTCTGGCCGCAACATCGGGACGCGAAAGCGAGCGCCTTGAGCCAAATTCTGACCCATGCCACCTCCGCGCCGGCCATCACCACCGAGGTCGTCATCATCGGCGCAGGTCCCTGCGGGCTGTTCCAGGTGTTCGAGCTGGGGTTGCTCGGGATCAGCGCCCACGTGGTGGATTCGCTGCGCCACCCCGGCGGGCAGTGCGCCGAGCTGTACCCCGACAAGCCGATCTACGACATTCCGGCGCTGCTGGTGTGCGGCGCCCAGGAGCTGGTCGACCGGCTCATGCAACAGATCAGGCCCTTCAATCCGCAGCTGCACCTCGGCCACGAAGTGGTGGAGTTCGCGCGACGCGATAGCGGGCGCTTCCACCTGCGCACCGCGGGCGGCGTGAGCTTCGACGCCGGTACCGTAGTGATCGCGGCGGGCGTGGGCTCCTTTCAGCCGCGGCGCATCGGACTCGAGGGCGCGGAGGCTTTCGAAGGCAGCACCATAAACTACCGGGTGAAGAGTGCAGCCGAGCTGGCGGGCAAGCATCTGGTGATCTTCGGCGGCGGCGACTCGGCGCTCGACTGGACGCTCGAGCTGCTGCCACGGGCCGCGAGCCTGGTGCTGGTGCATCGCCGGCACGAGTTCCGCGCCGCGCCCGCCTCGGTCGCGCGGATGCAGGAGCAGGTGGCGGCCGCGCGTATGCGCTGCTTCGAGGCGCAGCCGCATTCGCTGATCATCGACGACGGCGCGCTGCGTGGTGTCAACATCCGCACCCCCGACGGGGCGCTGCAGGGGCTGCCGGCCGATCAGCTGCTGGTGTTCTTCGGCCTGCATCCGAAGCTCGGACCGATCGCGGAGTGGGGCCTGGCGCTGGAAAAGAAGGCCCTCACGGTCGACACCGAGAAGTTCCAGACCAGCCTGCCGGGAGTATTCGCGGTGGGTGACATCAACACTTACCCGGGAAAGAAGAAGCTCATCCTGTCCGGGTTCCACGAGGCGGCACTGGCCGCGTTCGCGATCCAGCATCATCTGTATCCGCAGAAGAAACAGTTCCTGCAGTACACGACCACCAGCCCGGTGATGCACAGGCGGCTGGGAGTGCCGGACTGACCTCGGCCTTTGAAGGAGGACGCCATGACCTTGATGCACAACACCCTCGCCACCGTCGCCGTGCTCGGCGCACTCGCGGCGGCCCCGTACGCACGCGCGGCCGACCCGTGCCAGCTCGAGATCAGTGGCAACGATCTGATGCAGTACGACAAGCCGGAGCTGAGCGCACCGGCGACCTGTAAGCAGATCACGCTCACGCTGCACCACATCGGCAAGCTCCCGAGGGAAGCGATGGGACACAACTGGGTGCTGGTGAACGCGGCCGACGTGACGGCGGTGGCCACCGCGGGCATGGGCGCGGGGCTGCCGAATGACTACCTGGCGCCGGGTGACAAGCGGGTGCTCGCGCACACCAAGACCATCGGCGGGGGCGAGACCACCAGCGTGACCTTTGCGACTTCGATCCTCAAGAAAGGCGGCGCCTACCAGTACCTGTGTACTTTCCCCGGCCATAATGCGCTGATGCACGGCACCTTCAAGTTCGGTTGACGGCAAGCGCGCAGCGCGCGGCGCCCCATGGATCAACGCCTGGCCGATCTGCTGGCGCTGCTCGAGCTCGAGCAGCTCGAGGTCAACCTGTTCCGCGGCGAGAGCCGTGACATCGGCGCCCCGCAGGTGTTCGGCGGGCAGGTGCTGGGGCAGGCGCTCAGCGCCGCAGCCGCCACCGTCGAGGGTCGCGTGGTGCACTCGCTGCACGCGTATTTCCTGCGGCGCGGTGACTGCAACGCCCCCATCGTCTATCAGGTCGATCGCAGTCTCGACGGCCACAGTTTCGCGAACCGTCGCGTGGTGGCCATCCAGCACGGGCAGCAGATTTTCACCATGGCTGCCTCGTTCCAGGCGAGCGAGGCGGGTTTCGATCACCAGATCGCGATGCCGCCCGTGCCGCCGCCGGAGAGCCTCGCGGACACGAGCGGTCCGCCGGGCGCGCTGCTCGCACGGCTGCCGGAGCGGGTGCGGCGCTTCTTCGAGCAGCCGCGACCGTTTGAATTCCGCATGGTGCAGAGCATCGATTACCTGCACCCGCAGCGCGCGCCACCGGAGCGCCAGATCTGGTTCCGCGCCGTCGACGCCCTGGGTGACGATGAGATGCTGCACCGGCGACTGCTGGCGTATGTGTCGGATTTCTTCCTGCTCGATACCGCGACCCTGCCGCACGGCACCTCGGTCCTGAAACCCACTCTGGTGATGGCCAGCATCGATCACGCCCTGTGGTTTCACCGCGCGCTGCGCGTGGATGACTGGCTGCTGTACGCCATGGAGAGCCCGAGCGCATCCGGCGCCCGCGGCTTCGCCCGGGCCAGTGTGTTCGCGCGCGACGGCCGGCTGGTGGCGAGCGCGGCCCAGGAAGGTCTGGTCCGCGCCAGGAAGGAATCCTGAGCCCCCACAGGCCGCCACACTCATGGCTGCGCTCCTGGGAGTGTTGCTTGCCGCGGCGGCGGCGGACGGCGCCGATGTCGAGGCTCTGCAGCGACTGTGGTCCGGGGTGCGCGACTCCAGCGAGCAGGTGGTGATGAGCGCCGAGCGCGGCGCTGGCGCGTGGCCGCTGCTCAGCGAGCAGCGTGTGCGCACCATCGTCGCCCCCGTGAGCGTCGCCTGGCTCGGCGTGCACGTGCTGTATCTGGAGGAGTTTCTCGAGGACAATCCCGAGGATCCGCGCCGCCAGCTGCTGCTCGCGCTCGAGCCGGCCGGCACGCCCGCGCATGCGGTGCGGGTGCGATTGTTCACCTTCGCACGCCCGCGCCACTGGATGCATCTCAACTACCGCCCGCGGCTGACGGCGAGACTCGCGTGGCGCGACCTGGTTGCCTCCCCGGGCTGTGATTTGACTCTGACGCGGGCCGGCGAGCAGTTCCAGGGCGGCACGCTCGGGCGCCACTGCCTGGATGGCAGCCCCGGCGACTCGCGCTACCTCGATTACCAGCTGGTCATCAGCCACGAGCTGTACTGGTATCGCCGGCGCACGCTACGGCACAGCGACGGTGAGTTGCAGGAGGAGGTGATCGGCTTCAACCGCTTCGAGCCCAATGAGGCGCGCCTGTACGCCTGCCGCATCGCCTGGTCCGCCAGCGGCGCGTCGCGCGATCTGCGCCCGCTCCTGACCCTCGACGTGTATGAGGAGGGCGGACGCAGCCGCTTCGTGACCCCCGACGGACGCGCACTCGAGCTGACGCTGCACGGCCGGGACTGGCCGTTCGCCGTGGACCGCGATGCTCTCATTCTGCTGCTGCAGGAGCAGGGCCATGACACACCCTTCGCGACCGCTTGGGCGCAGCTGGGCGCGCAGCACATCGCACTCGAGTTGGGATGGCTCGAGGTGCGTTGCGGCTCGATGGTACCGGACTCGGACGAGCTCGCTCAGTGAGCGGCGCGTGCGCTGAGAGCGTCGAGGTCCTTGAGCAGCAGTGGGTTGAAGCGCGCCGGCGCTTCCAGCATCAGGAAGTGGCCGCTGTGCTCGAGCACGTCGAGGGTGAAATCCGGCAGTGATTTGCGGATACGCGCGGCGTCCGTCGGCAGCAGATCCGAGTTGATGGCGAACACCGGCACGTGAACGCCCGGCAGCACCGCTGCAAAATCCATCGTCAGGAGCGAGCGCATGCTGGCAACGGCGATCGCGGGGGGCTCGAGCGACATGTCGTAGGCCACCTTCTGCACCAGCACCGGGTTCGCGTCGCGCGTGAACAGCGAGCCGGCGACCAGCTTGCGTGTCTCAGCTACGAAGTCAGCGCGAAACGGTGCGATGCGCTGCTCGATCTCAGAGGGGCCGAGCGGTGGCAACCCGACCGAACGCAGCGCCTCGACCGCGATCACGCCGATCACGCGCGTACCGATCAGCGGGGTTGCCGCCAGCGACACCGCAGCTCCCATGGAGTGCCCGACCAGCACCAGGCGTGGGTTGGGAATCTGTCGCGCCACCGCCGCGACGTCCTGCGCGTAGTTGGCGATCGACCAGTCGTTGCGGTTGTTGCCCGAAGCCCCGTGGCCGGCGAGGTTCAGCGCCACCACCGTGTAGCGCGACTTGAGAGCCTCGAGCTGGGCGTTCCAGTAATTGGCGTCGCTCGCCCAGCCGTGCACCAGCACCACGGCGGGGTCGCCGTGTCCATAGACGCGGTAGTCGATGTGCACCTCGTCGGGAGACATGGCGATGCGCGGACCTTCGTCCCCGCCGGCGGCCGCGGTTGCGGGCACGGCGTCGGCGGGGCCGTGCCGGCTGCAGGCCGCCACGGCGCCGAGCAGCACGGCGCAGCCGGCCACCCGGGCGTAAACCATCCGTGGCTCCTTCATGGCTCGCGCAGGACCTTGCCCGGATTCATTATGCCGTGTGGGTCGAACGCGTGCTTCACGGCGCGCATGAGCGCGAGCTCGACCGGGGAGGCGTAGCGCTCGAGCTCCGCCACCTTGGTCCGACCCACCCCGTGCTCGGCGCTGAAGCTGCCGCCGAACTCGTGTACCAGCTCGTGCACGGCGCGCCGCACGCTGTCGGCGCGACTGAGAAAGCGCTCGCGGTCACTGCCTGCAGACTGACTGATGTTGAAATGCAGGTTGCCGTCGCCCACGTGGCCGTACGCCACCAGCCGGCCATCGGGAACGTTGGCACCGATCCAGGACGCGGCACGGGCGACGAAATCCGCGAGCACCGCTATCGGAAGCGAAATGTCGTGTTTGAGGCTGGCGCCCTCGTGGCGCTGTGCCTCGGGGATGCTCTCGCGCAGCTTCCACAGCGCAGCGCGCTCGCGCTCGCTGCGCACCAGTGCCGCATCGAGCACGGTAGCGCGCGCAAGGGCCGCGCCGAGCGCCTCCTCCAGCACCTCATCGAGCGGCTCCGCAGCGCGCGCGGACGACAGCTCGCACAGCAAGTACCAGGGGTGCGCGCCGCCAAGCGGGTCGCTCACGCCGGGGATGTGGCGCGTGGCGAGCTCCAGGGCGGGGCGAGAGATGAGCTCGAAGGAGCTGATGCGATCGCCGCTCCCCGCACGCAGCTCCCCGAGCAGCGTCACCGCGGCGCGCACGTCCGGCAGCGCCACCAGCGCCGTGGCGCGGGCGCGGATCTGCGGGAAGAGCTTCACAGTCGCGGCGGTGATCACCCCGAGCGTGCCCTCCGCGCCGAGAAACAGCGACTTGATGTCGTAGCCGGTATTGTCCTTGCGCAGCGACGAGAGGCCCTCGAGCACGCGCCCCCCGGGCAGCACCACTTCGAGCCCGAGCACCAGGTCGCGCATCATGCCGTAGCGCAGCACGTTCACGCCGCCGGCATTGGTCGAGAGATTGCCGCCGATCTGACAGCTGCCTTGCGAGCCCAGGCTCAGCGGGAAGAAGCACCCGGCCGCGTCCGCCGCCTGCTGCACCTGCGACAGAATGCAGCCGGCCTCCGCGGTGAGCGAGTAGTTGGTGACGTCGACGCTGCGGATGCGGTTCAGGTGCTGGAGCGACAGCACCAGCTGCCGCCCGGAATCATCCGGGATGGCGCCGCCGCAGTAGCTGGTATTGCCGCCGTGCGGCACCACGCCGATACGCTCGCTGTCGCACAACCCCAGCAGCTGCGAAACCTGCGCCGGCGAGCGCGGCTGTACCACGGCCACGGCGCGCCCGCGGCAGCGCCCGAGGTGGTCAACGAGAAACGGGGCGCAGTCAGCCGGATCCGTCAGTACGCCGTCAACGCCGAGGATCTCGCGCAGCCGGCCTACCAGGGCTGGCGCGGGCGCTGTCAATGGCTGCCGAGGGCGCGCAGCGCGGCGATGCGCTCATCGAGCGGCGGATGGCTCATGAACAGGCGCGTGAGGCCACCCCCGCCGCCGGCGATCCCGAAGGCGGAGAACTGCTGTGAGGGCAGCGGCTCGTGCACCCGCTTGAGCTCCTCGAGCGCGGCGATCATGTTGCCGGTGCCGGCGAGTTGCGCCCCGCCGCGGTCGGCGCGGAATTCCCGCCGCCGCGAGAACCACATGACGATCATGTTGGCGAGGATCCCGAGCAACAGCTGCAGGACGATGATGGTGACGAAGGAGGCGATGCCGCGGCCATCCTCGGAGCGGAACACGGCGCGGTCGATGATGTTGCCTATGACGCGCGCCAGGAAGATCACGAAGGTGTTGACCACGCCCTGCACGAGCGTGAGGGTCACCATATCCCCGTTGGCGACGTGCGTCATTTCATGGCCGAGCACCGCCTCGATCTCCTCGCGGCTCATGCGCTGCAGCAGCCCGCTGCTGACCGCGACCAGCGCGCCGTTACGGCTGGCGCCGGTGGCGAAAGCGTTCGGCTCCGGAGAATCGAAGATCCCGACTTCGGGCATGCGCACGCCCACGGCGCGGGCGTGATGTTCCACCGCGGAGAGCAGCCACTGCTCGGTGGCATCGCCCGAGGGGCCGATGACGCGCACCCCCATGGTCCTCTTCGCCATCCACTTCGACATGGCGAGCGAGATGAACGCGCCGCCGAAGCCGAAAAACGCCGCGAACACCAGCAGGCCCGCGAGGCTTTGGCCGTGTACGGCCAGATAGGCGTCGAGCCCGAGCAGGCGGGCGACGACCGACAGCACCAGCACGACCGCGAGGTTGGTGGCGAGGAACAACACGATGCGCTTCATGGCGGCTATGGAACCTTGGGTGAAGGTAAGTGGTTGAGGCTAAGCGATTTCCGCGAACGGCACTCTACCGTTACGGCCTTACCCTCGCCAGCGTGGGGTCGTGGCCCGCGTTTTCAAGCCCTTACCGGTGAGCCGTCAGCCGATCACGACGCCGAGGGTCCGCCCGACGAGGAAGCTCACCGCGCCCGCGCCGCCGCCGATCAGCACCATACGCAACGCGCCGCGCAGCGCGTTGCGGCCGGTGAACAGCGACAGTCCCAGGCCGACAGCGAACAGCGCCGTGAGCGTGACCCCGGCCACGGTCGCGATGGCGCGCACGCCCGCGAGACCTGCGAGGAAGGGGATGAGAGGCAGCGCGGCGCCCGCCGCGAACGCGACGAACGAGGCGCCGGCCGCGCGCCACGGGGAGCCGAGGTCATCGGGGTTGAGGCCGAGCTCCTCGCGCGCGAGCACATCGAGGGCCTGCTCGGGGTGCGCCAGCAACGCCTGACTCACCTCGCGCGCCCGGGTGAGATCCATGCCGCGCGCCTGGTAAATGAGCGCGAGCTCCTCGGCTTCCTCCTGCGGGTATTCGGCGAGCTCCTCGCGTTCCAGCGCAATCTGGTATTCGTACATCTCGCGCTGTGAGCGCACCGAGACATATTCCCCCGCCGCCATGGAGAGCGCGCCGGCGAGCAATCCCGCGACCCCGGTGGTCAGCACGTAGCCGCTGGCCGCGCCCGCGCCCGCGACACCGAGCACCAGGCTGGCGTTCGACACCAGCCCGTCGTTCACTCCGAACACCCCGGCCCGCAGACTCCCACCGAGGGCGCTGCGATGGCGCGCACCGACTTCCGCGAGCGTGGTCGGCATGGGGTGCCCGGCCACGCTCGCCGGGGCGCTGTAGACCGACAGGCCGCGCAGCTTCATGGCGGCGAGCACCGCACGCAGGGAGCGCGGATCGAAGCGCGACAGCAGACGCGCGACGATGCGCGCGCGCAGCGAGGGCACAAACGCCCGCACTCCGGCGTGCGCGCCCGGGTCCGCGCGCCGCGCGGCGAGCTGCCATTTGGCCGCCTGTTCTTCCGCGGCCGCGGCGAGCTTCAGGAACAGTTCGCTCTTGCCGGGATCGGCTTCGGCGGCGGCGACCCGCCGGTACAGCCAGGCCGATTCTTTCTCGTGGTACCAGCTATCGACGCCGGAGGCGGTCAATACTCGTCCCGTTCTTCGTCGACGTCGTCCTCATCCTCGTCCTCGTCGTCGTCCCAGTCATCCTCATCCTCGTCGTCTTCCTCGTCGTACTCCTCGTCCTCGTCGGTGTCCTCGTCGTCGGACTCCGACCAGCCCTCGGGCTGGGCAATCTTCTCGAGGTCCATCTCGTGCCAGGCCTCGAGGTCGAGTTCCTCGATGTCGCCGTCGAGGTACTCGATCTCTATGAGCTCGGAGTCCTCGTCAACCGACAGCACGCGGAACGATTCTTCTTCTTCGACGTTTTCGTACCACTGGGAGGGCACGGGCTCGTAATCTCTGCTCACCGCGAAAGCCACCCTTGTCATCATCCGCCGCCGATAAGTGTAGGGGCTGCGGTCGGGTTGGGCAACGCAGCTCGATTGCGTATAGTTTTCCTCCATGAACACCCGCCGTCCGGACTCGTCAGCGCCCCTCACGCAGGCACGACGGATCGTCGTGAAGGTGGGCTCGGCGCTGCTGGTGGATGGCGACACCGGGCGCGTCAACCGCGCCTGGCTCGAGACCCTGGTCGAGGACCTGGTGCGGCTGCGCAAGCGCGGCCAGCGTGTCATCCTGGTGTCATCGGGCGCCATTGCGCTCGGGCGGCGTCGGCTCGGGCTCAAGCCCGGCGTCCTGCGGCTGGAGGAGAGTCAGGCCGCCGCCGCGGTGGGACAGATCCGGCTCGCGCATGCCTACAAGGAGCTGCTCGAGGGGTGCGATGTGACCGTGGCGCAGGTGCTGCTCACTCTCGAGGACAGCGAGCGCCGCCGCCGCTACCTGAACGCGCGCGCCACCCTCGAATCGCTCCTCGCGCTCGGCGCACTGCCGGTGATCAACGAGAACGACACGGTGGCCACTGCCGAGATCCGCTACGGCGACAATGATCGCCTGGCCGCGCGCGTCGCGCAGATGGCAGGCGCGGATTGCCTGGTGTTGCTGTCGGACGTCGAGGGGCTGTACAGCGCCGATCCGAACCGCGAGCCCGGTGCGCGCTTCATTCACGAGGTACCCCAGATCACGCCCGAGATCGAGGCCATGGCCGGGCGCTCCGCCTCCCAGGTGGGTTCCGGGGGCATGGCGGCCAAGATTGCCGCGGCGCGCATCGCGATGGCGGCCGGCTGCCACATGTGCATCGCCGCCGGCGTGCACCGCCACCCCCTGCGGCGCATCGAAGAGGGTGCGGATTGCACCTGGTTCGTTCCGAGCGCGACGCCGGCCGCCGCGCGCAAGCAGTGGATCGCCGGCACGCTGCGCCCCGCCGGCGCCATCACCATCGATGCGGGAGCGCAGCGAGCGCTGCTCGAAGGCCGCAGCCTCCTGCCCGCGGGCGTCACCGCGGCGCGCGGACGCTTCGACCGCGGCGACACCGTCAGCGTACTCGCCGCTGACGGTGCCGAGATCGCCCGCGGCATCGTCGCCTACTCCGACGTGGATGCCGCCCGCATCATGGGACGCAGGTCCTCGCAGATCGCCGATATCCTGGGGTTTCGCGGCCGTGACGAGATGATCCATCGCGATGACCTGGTGCTCATGCGCCAGGAAGCCGCCGGCGCCGCCGAAGCCGTGCCCGCCGCGCAACCGCTACCTTAGAGGCGCCGTGGACGCGGATCACATCGGTGAGTTGATGGAAGGGCTCGGCAAGGCCGCCGTCGACGCGGCGGCCGTGCTGGCGCTCGCCCCCACGCGGCAGAAGAACGAGGCACTGGCGGCGGCCGCGGCGACGGTGCGCGCGCGGCGTGCGGCGATTCTCGCGGCCAACGAGCGCGACATGTCGGCGGCGCGCGCCGCGCACCTGAGCGGACCGCGACTGGAGCGGCTGCGCCTGGACGAGCGGCGCATCGAAACGATCGGCGCCAGCATCGACGCGGTGATCGCGCTGCCGGATCCGATCGGCAGCACCATCGCGGAGTGGGAACGGCCCAATGGACTGAAGATCCAGCGCGTGGTCGTGCCGCTCGGTGTGATCGGCATCATCTACGAGAGCCGCCCCAACGTCACCGCCGACGCCGGCGCGCTGTGCCTGAAGTCAGGCAACGCGGCGATCCTGCGCGGGGGCTCCGAGAGCCAGCACTCCAGCCGCTCGCTGCACGAGTGCCTCGCGCACGGGCTGCAGAGCGCAGGGCTGCCGGCGCAATGCATCCAACTGGTGCCGGTTACCGATCGCGCGGCGGTCGGCTACATGCTCGCCGGCATGAGCGAATACCTCGACGTCATCGTGCCGCGTGGCGGCAAGACCCTGGTGGAGCGCGTGCAGAAGGAAGCGCGCGTGCCGGTGATCGGGCACCTGGAGGGCAACTGCCACGTGTACATCGACCGCGACGCCGACGTGCGCATGGCGCGCACCATCGCGCTCAACGCCAAGATGCGGCGCACCGGCATCTGCGGCGCCGCCGAAACGCTGCTGGTCGACCGCGCCTGCGCGGGCACACACCTGGGTCCGATCGTGCGCGATCTGCTCGATGCCGGCTGCGAGGTGCGCGGCGATGCCACGGTGCTCGAGGTGGATCCGCGCGTGCGCCCGGCGAGCGAGGAGGACTGGTACACCGAGTACCTCGACGCGATCATCGCCGCGCGCGTGGTCGAGGGCGTGGATGCGGCCATCGCGCACATCGCGCGCTACGGCTCCGCGCACACCGAATCGATCGTCACCGAGAACCGCGCCACCGCCGAGCGCTTCCTGCAGCGCGTCGACAGCGCCATCGTGCTGCATAACGCGTCCACCCAGTTCGCCGACGGCGGTGAGTTCGGCATGGGCGCGGAGATCGGCATCTCCACCGACCGCTTTCACGCCCGCGGGCCGGTCGGGGTCGAGCAACTCACCAGCTACAAGTACGTCGTGCGCGGCGCGGGACAGGTGCGCCCCTGAGGGGCTAGTCGTGCCGGTGCACGCCAGCTGCGTGCGCGGGCGGGGCGGCGCAGCGCTCGCAATTGACCCAGCCGGAGTCACCGCTCAGGTAGTGCTCCTTCTTCCAGATCGGCACGCGCTGCTTGACCTCGTCAATGATGTAGCGGCAGGCGAGAAACGCCTCGTGGCGATGCGGTGCGCTCACTCCCACCCACACCGCCAGCTCGCCGATCGCAAGCTCGCCGACGCGGTGCAGGCACGCGGCGTGCGCCACGCCAAAGCGCGCGATCGCCTCGGCGAGGATGCGCTCACCTTCGCGAACGGCGAGCGCCTCGAAGGCCTCGTACTCCAGGCGCCGCACGCGCATGCCTTCGTGGGAATCGCGCACCCAGCCTTCGAACGCCGCGTATCCGCCGCAGGCCGGATCGGCGAGTTGCGCGCGCAGCGCCTGTGGGTCGATGGGCGTGTGGGTGAAGCGGAACATGGGGTCTGAGGGGGCGCGGCCTCAACCACCGGCGACCGGCGGAATGAACACCACCGCATCACCGTCCGCGAGCGGTGTGGACCACTCGCTGAACTCGGCGTTTATCGCGACTCGCAGCACGTCCGGGGCCAGCGTGAACGGATGGCGTGCGGCCAGCTCCGCATACAGCTCGCGCGGCGTGCGCGCGGCGCTCACCAGCGCCTCCTCGCGCCGTCCGGCCTGCTCACGCAGCAGCGCGAAGTACTGCACCGTGATGTGCCGGGTGGTCGCAGAGCTCTCAGCAGTCAACGTCGCCATGGCCGATCCATACTCCTCGGGTGTGTTGATGTTGTCGAGTGCGCGCGGGTTCGGCTCATCGAGCAGCAGCGTGTCGGCGCCCAGCAGGAACTTGCGCGGGCACTGCTTGCCGGCGGCGACGTACGCGGCGAGCGGTTCGCGGCTGCGCGGCTCGTAGATCGCGCACAGGGGCTCGGGCAGTCCGTCGTGGCTCGAGCGGTAGGCGGTAGCCGTGCGAGCGGGGTCGCGTGCGCTAAGCAGGTGCGCGAGCGTGGCCTCATCCAGCAGCGGCAGATCGCACGCCAGGACCAGCCAGGCGGCCTCGGGGTGCTGCGCCTGCGCGGCGAGCACTCCGGCGATGGGACCGAGGTTCTCGTGCGCATCGCGGATCTGCGCAAAACGCGCGCGCACCGCGTCGCTCCCCTGGTCGGCCCGCACCGACACGAAGGCACGCGCCACGTGCGCGCTGAGCAGCGCCATGGCCCGCTCGAGCTGGGTGCGCCCCTGGTAGGCGAGCGCGGCCTTGTCGCGGCGCATGCGCGTGCTGCGCCCGCCGGCGAGCACCAGGCCGTAGAGCGGCGGGGGAGCTAAGCGCCCGGCGGCCAGCGGATCCATGAGCCACTACCGGCCGGCGGCGCGGGCGAAGCGCCGGCGGCCGCCGGATTTTTCCAACAGGCGCACGCCGGTGATCTGGATGTCGTGGGACAGCGCCTTGCACATGTCGTAGATCGTCAGTGCCGCGACCGCAGCTCCCGTCAGCGCCTCCATTTCCACCCCGGTGCGGTGATGAACCGCGACCCGGCAACGCACCGCGATCTGCGCGCGTCCGACGGGGGCGATCTCGATCTGACAGTCCTCGAGCGCGAGCGGGTGGCAAAACGGGATCAGCTCGTGCGTGCGTTTCGCCGCCATGACGCCCGCGACGATGGCGGTGTCGAACACCGGCCCCTTGCTGGTACGGTGGCCGCTGGCGCGCAGCGCGAGCGCCACGGTGCGCGGCAGGAGAATCCGCGCCTCGGCGACCGCCAGGCGCTGCGTCACCTCCTTCGCGCCAACGTCGACCATGGCGGGGCGGTTACGGGCATCCAGATGCGTGAGGCGGCGGCGCGCCATCAGCCACCGATGTAGAACATCTCGACCTTGCGTTGCTCGGGTGGCGACGCGTGCCGGCTGGCGCGCAATTCGCTGTAGCGGTCGGAACGCTTCAACCACACGCCGCGGATCAGCTCGAGCAGCGCATCATCGCTCGCGCCGCCGCGCAGGGCATCGCGCAGGCTGGTGCCGTGGGTGGCGAACAGGCAGGTGTAGAGTGCGCCGTCCGATGACAGGCGCGCACGCGAACAGTCGCCGCAGAAGGGCTGCGACACCGACGAGATGAATCCCACCTCGCCCTCGCCGTCGGTGAAGGCGTAGCGCCGCGCCACCTCCCCGCGATAGCCGGGCTCGAGCGCGCTGAGCGGCCAGCGCCGGCCGATATGCTCAGCCAGCTCCTTCGACGGCACCACCAGCTCCGAGCGCCAATGGTTGCGGTTGCCCACGTCCATGTACTCGATGAAACGCACGATCACGCCGGTGCCGCGGAAGCGCTCCACCAGCTCGAGCACCGTGTGATCGTTCACCCCGCGCTGCACGACGGCATTGATCTTGACGGGAGTGAGTTCCGCGCGGCGCGCCTGCTCGATGCCGGCGAGCACCTCATCGACGCCGCCGAAACCGCCGCTCATGCGCGCGAACACCCCGGCGTCCAGGCTGTCCAGACTCACGGTGACGCGCTTCAGGCCCGCCGCCTTGAGCTCGCTCGCGTAGCGAGCGAGCAGTACCCCGTTGGTGGTGAGTGCGACGTCCTCGACGCCCGGGATGGTGGTCAGGTCGCCGACCAGGTCGGGGAGGTTCGCACGCAGCAGCGGCTCTCCGCCCGTCAGGCGCAGCTTGCGCACTCCGAGCTGCACGAACAGCCGCGCCAGGCGCACGATCTCATCGAACGACAGCCGCTCGTGCGATCCCAGGAAGCGGTACTGCTCGTGGAAGGTCTCGCGCGGCATGCAGTACGGGCAGCGGAAGTTGCACCGGTCCATGACCGAGATGCGCAGGTCGCGCATCGGGCGAGCGAACGTGTCCCGCGGCGCGGGCAGCGCGTTCAGCGGGACGATGACCTCACGGTTGGACATGGCCAGCGAGAGTATGCGCACCGCCGGGGGCGATGGCTATCGGTCGAAGGGGTTACGACCAGCGATAGACCCGCGTCACGAACCCCTTGGCGTAGGTGTTGGGGCCCGGTGGCAGCTCGACGAAGCCACCGGTCCCGGCGAGCGCGGTGAAGTCTCCGGAGCCGTTGGTGGGGGCGGGCGCCGCCCAGGTCCGCCCCCAGTCGTCCTGCTCGAGGCGCACCGGCAGGAAGTAGGTGAGCGGCGGGGTCACCGTCACGGGCGCCCCGAGCGCGATGCGCTCCACCGGCTGCGGATTCTGACCGAGGCTGCCGCTCAGCGCCGGCAGGACATAGCGTGTCAGGCACACCAGCGTCGAGACCGGGTTGCCGGGCAGGCCGAACACGGCGGCTCCCGAGGGCGCGACGCCGAACCACAGCGGTTTCCCGGGCCGTTGCGCCACCTTGTGGAAGACCGCCCGCACGCCGAGCTCTTCCAGCACCTTGGGCACGAGGTCGAACCTGCCCATCGACACGCCGCCCGACAGCACCAGCACGTCGTGGGTTTCCAGGTGAAACTTGAGCCGCTCACGCAGCTCGCGGGGATCGTCGTGGATGTGATCGTCGGCGACGCGTTGAAAGCCACGCTCGCGCAGCGCACTCACGATCGCGTAGGCGTTCGAGCGGCGCACCTGGTGAGCGAGCACCGGCTCCCCGGGTTCGACCAGCTCGTTACCGGTGGAGATGACGGCGAGCATCGGTTGACTGCTCACGCGGATGCGTGCCATGCCGGCGGAGGCGGCGATGGCGATCTCCGGGGCGCGCAGCCGCACGCCCGACGACAGGAGCAGCGTCCCCTGGCGCGTGTCGCTGCCGCGCCGGTGAACGTGCTGCCAGGGTTCGACACGTGCGCCCGGCGCGAGGGCCACCTGCCCGCGCGCGACCGCGAGCTCCTCGACGGGTATCACGCTGTTGCAGCCCACCGGGAGCACCGCACCGGTCATGACCTCGATACAGTCGCCGGCGGCAGCGAGCGTCAGCGGCGGATCGCCGGCGGCCTGCGTTGCCTGCACGCGGAACGAGCGCGTGCCGGCGCCGACCGTCTGGCTGTCGACCGCCACGCCATCCATGGCGACGCGGTCGAAGGGCGGCTGGTCGCGCTCGGCGTAGATGTTCTCGCGCAGCACCGTGCCGGCGCACTGCGTCAGAGGCAGCGACTCGATGGGCAGGCACTGTAGGTGCTGCCCGATCAGCAGATCCGCCTCGGCCGGTGTGAGCACTCAGCTCTTCTTGTCGGTCCTCGCCTTGAAGACCTTCACTTGCTCGTTGAAACGGTCGGCAATGTTCTGCAGCTGATCGATCGCGGCGTTGTGTTTCTGGGCCTCGACATGCTGCATGTCCAACTTCTGCTGCGGCTTGAGCTGGTCGCCCCCTTTTTTGATGGCTTCATCGAGCTCGTGGTCGATGCAGCTCACGTAGTCGTTGATCGCCTTGTCGTATGCCCTGACGGCTTTCTGTCCCGCAACCATCTCCTCGAGGGTCGCGGAGGAGCCGTCCGGGAGCTTGTCCGGAGCTGCCGGGTAGGGGCAGTCGGCGTACACCGGTGCCGCCGTGAGCGCCGCGGTGAGCGCCATCGCAAAGAGTGCCTTCATGACCAGATCCTGAAAACCCATGAGTCGGACCGCTATCTTAAGAGGCGCCCGCCGCCCGACGCTACTTCTGGCTGGGGCGCTGCGCGAGGCGCCGGGCCCCGGGTGCGCGCCGCGGCGGACAGCGGAAGCAACCCCGGGCGTGATCGTTCACGACCCCGACCGCCTGCAGGAACGCGTACACGATGGTCGTGCCCACGAAGCGAAAGCCGCGTTTCACGAGGTCCCGCGAAACCTGGTCGCTGAGCGGCGTGCGCGCGGGCACCGCACCGCCGCGCGGGCGGTTGACGATCGGCTTACCCGCGACATACGACCACAGGTAGCGGTCGAAGGAGCCGAACTCGCGCTGCACCGCGAGGAACGCCCGCGCGTTGCTGACGGTGGACTCGATCTTCAAGCGGTTACGCACGATGCCGGCATCGCGGCGCAGGGCCGCGCGGCGGCGTGCATCAAAGCGCGCGACCTTGCGCGGCTCGAAGCGGGCGAACGCGCGGCGGTAGCCGGCGCGCTTGCGCAGGATGGTCGACCACGACAGGCCCGCCTGCGCGCCCTCGAGGGTCAGCATCTCGAACAGCAGTCGGTCATCGTGCACCGGCCGTCCCCATTCCTCATCGTGATAGCGGACGTAATCGGCGTCGGCGCTGCGCGCCCACCCGCAGCGGGGTTTGCCAGCCTGGCGCCCGCTGGCCGCCGGGGATTTGTCAGTCACATGTCCCTTTCACTTTCAAGATCGCGCGAGCAGCGGCATCGCAAGCGGTTCCCAAGTCAAGCACGAGTGCAACGGGGTCGAAAGAGCGCAGTGAGGATTTTACTGTCAATATTCGCGTGACAAGCGCAGACTCGTTCGCTCGTCGAGGGCACGCCGTGCGAGCCCGCATCCCGAGCGTCAACCAGGAGAGCCAGTGGCCCCAACGTCTTTGCCTTCTGCCAACGATACCTCCCCGCATCGCGGCGTCGGTGATCTGAACAACGACTACCGCGCGCGTCGTGCCCTGGAAGAGGAGGAGCGCGCGCAGCGAAGACGCATCGACCTGGAAGAGCAGCGCTCGGATCTGAATCCACCCAAAGTGCGCATCCGGGCGTGGGAGAAGGTGCACGGGTTGCGCATGCCGGCCGATTCAGCCCACCCCATCCTCGAGGTCATTGCCGGCGACACCCGCTTGACTCTGGTTGAGGTGCGGGAAGAGCAGCAGGCGCGCATCGCCGAGTCGACGTTGCGACGGCCGCAGACCCCGTGAGCTTGCTGAACGCTCGCCGGCACCGCATGGACGCGTGACGAAAACAGGGGTGGCCGCGGCACTGCTGGATATCGGGTCAATTTGGCGCGAAAATGCGAATGTCCGAGGGCGGACGCAATCGGAGACTGCCATGCCCGCTCCATACCACGCCGAAGAGAAATTCCATGAGGCGCTGCGTGCACTGATCGGCGCCGCTCCTCAGCGGAAACGACTAGAGAGCGCATACCTGGATCACCTGAGCGATCTCCAGGATGCGGAACTGCCGATATCGCAACAAGCCAAGTTCGTGCAGTTGCGCGACACCCTGACGCACGGGGAGCAGCTTGATGCGGAAATCGCCATCGAAGCGATGAGTGACGATGAGGTCGCCGAGGCGACTCGCCAGATTCTGACTTTGTACGACGGAATCCTGGATGCAGCGCGCTCCGGTTCTCTTCCTAGATAGCCCAGTACGCGCGCCACCCAGTACGGGGTAAGGCGCTGGCCCGCATCCTGCGGAAGAGACTACTCGGCGCTGTGCGCCTCGCCCCTGCGGGGCCGGCCTTGCGGGCGTTCGCCGCCACGGCGGCGTGCTTGCGGGCTGCGCCGGCTCGTCCCTCGCTCACCGCTCGGACCGCCCAGATGCGGCACCGGCACCGCCGGTCGGATCAGGCCGGTGCCGCATCTGCGATTCGCGCGCTTTATTCTGGCCTCAGTAGCCCAATCCGGAATCGTCCGAGCCGCAAGCGGTGATCTCATCCGGCGGCACGCTCGGGCCGGTGGTCGAAGGGTTCGGCTTGTGCAGCTCGATGTGCCCGCCCGCCAATACCCGCGTCGACACGATGACAGCGCTGATACCGGTATAGGGCGGGCTGACACCCGTCAGCTTCAGTCCGAACTTGTCCACTCCCCTGCCATCAGCTGGGCTCGGATCGGAGTTGTCCTCCGTTCTGGCCCTGAACTTGACCGTGCCGAAAAGGTTGGTGTCGGCGGTGCCGCAGATATCGCGCACGTTCGAGCCCGGGGCCGGCTCGAAGTATGCGTCGATGCTGTCGCTGCTCACGTGCAGGCGGGCGAATTCTCCGCTCGTGTCGTGGTCCACGAAGTTCACGTGGCCGAAGAACCCGCCGTGCTTGCACCCTCCGACGAGGCCGAAGTTCGCGTGATTGCCGTTGTCCGTGATCACGAATCCGCCGCCGGTAGTGAAGTCGCACGGACTTGGAACGATATGGGCTTTCGCTACCCGAGTGCCGGTGAAAATCACCACCGAAGCCGTGAGACCCGCGACGAGAAGTGTCAACATCCACCGGGTGATCGTTCTGCGCTCCTTGCTCATGACCTTATCCCTTCAAACTAGGAAATTGACGCGTTGGCAGAGGCCAGTACCACATCGGCAATACCGTTGAGAGTGACGTGAATAGCGTTCACCACAGCACTGCCGGTTGAGGAGATGGTCTGCTCATTGAGCACGATCTGGCCGCCCGGGATCGCGATGATCTGATTCGGACTTCCCGTCACGGCGACCGGCATCCCATTGATTACCAGGTTATCGATGGAGGCGCTGCCGACGCCCGCGCCTCCCAGCACTTGCGAGGCCTGCGCGACAACCGAGTCAGCCGCAATGGTGACCCCCGCGAGGGTCAAACCGACGTTCCCCATCGAGGCCATGGAGTCAACCTGATTGGCATAGCTGTACGTGGCTGCGTTGGGGACTTCAGCGCTCAGCACGGACAGGATGCTCCCGGTCAGCTGACCCACGTCGCTTTCGGCGTTCGTGCCCGAGATTCCGGTGCTGGCGAGGCTGCTCGAAGTCGCCGTTCCGAGCAGTCCCAGAAGCACGACCTGCGCAGCGCTGGCCTGTCCGCTGGCGGTACTGGCGGTAGTCTGCGCTTGCCCGGCCGTCGGCCATGATGACAAGCCCAAGCTCGCCAACAGCAGCGCACCCGCTGTCGTTGCTGCACGGTGGTGGTTCTTCATACGTTTCTCCTCCTCTTCCTTGGCGTTTCCTCGTTTGCCCTTCTCGTGCTCACGCCGTCCGCGTATCGCGGCCATTGGGGTGACGTGCGGTTGACGTCGGGCGGCGCGACAGTGAATCAGATGAGACCGAGACCTCGTTCGGCAGAACACGTGGCCCTGCACCGGCGGCGGTAGCGACCTGCTACGCGCCGGGCATGTGTTATCTAGGCCACGGGAGGCACTCTATATGGCGCTGCTTTTCAGCAGCGTTTCGTGTGGTAGATCCATCCGGACTATGAGATTCGCGCGCCCGGAGAGATTCGAACTCCCGACCCTCAGGTTCGAAGCCTGATGCTCTATCCAACTGAGCTACGGGCGCGGCGCGCGGATTCTACTGCGAACCCGGTGCTCGAGTAACGGCGGGTACATTCGCCAAGCGCTGGTGCTGCGGGCAGAATGCACGGCAAATCCGCCGGTGAGGACCTCAGTACATGAGTATGTTCGACCTGTCGGGCAAGGTGGCCCTCATTACCGGCTCGAGCCGCGGTATCGGCAAGGCGATCGCGATGCAGCTGGCGCTGCACGGCGCGCGCGTCGTCATTTCGAGCCGCAAGCCCGAGAGCTGCGAGGCAACCGCGGCGGAGATCACCGCCGCCGGCGGCACGGCGCTCGCACACGCCTGTCACGTGGGACACAAGGCCGAGCTGCAGGCACTTGTCGATGCCAGCATCGCGAAATGGGGCCGGATCGACATCGTCGTGTGCAATGCGGCCGCCAACCCGCACTTTGGCCCGTCGGCGGCCACCCCCGACGAGGTGTTCGACAAGATCATCCAGACCAACCTGCACAGCAACCTGTGGTTGTGCAACATGACGCTGCCGGGGATGGCGCAACGCAAGGACGGAGCGGTGATCATCATCTCCTCGGTGGGCGGCTTCGTGGGCAGCGCGTTGCTCGGTGCCTACTGCATCTCCAAGGCGGCCGACATGCAGCTGGCGCGCAATCTCGCGGTCGAATGGGGGCCGCACAACATCCGCGTCAACTGCATTGCGCCCGGCATCATCCGCACCCATTTCTCCAAGGCACTGTGGGCGGATCCGGGGCGCGCCGCGGCTTTCGCGCGCGCCAATCCGTTGCGCCGCCTCGGGGAACCGGACGATGTCGCCGGCACGGCGGTGCTGCTCGCCTCGCGCGCCGGCAGCTTCATCACCGGGCAAACTCTGGTGGTGGACGGCGGCGGTCTCATCGGTGGCGGCGAGCCGCTGATGTAGCGCCGCGGCATCCTCGCTGCAGCAGCACTGCAGCAGCACCGCAGTAGTTACCGCGCCGCGTCCGCCAGGCTCACGCGCCTGGAGCGGGCGTAGTAACCGATTCCGAGGATCGCGAACCACACCGGAGCCACGTACAGCGCCACCCGGGTGTCCGGATCGAGCGCCAGCAGGCCGCTGACCACGACCAGGAACCCCAGCACCGCCCAGTTCGCCCACGGCGCGCCGGGCATGCGAAACGGTGCCGCCGCCGCCCGTCCGGCCTGAACCGCACGCCGGTAGTTGCGATGCGACACCATGATGATGCCCCAGGTCCACAGCGTCCCGATGAGCGTGATGCTCGTGACCCAGGTGAATACCTCCTTGGGCACGAGGTAGTTGAGAATCACCGTCAGCAGCATGAAGGCAGCGGACACATGGATGCCGGCGGCCGGCACGTGTTGCGGGTTGAGCGCGCGGAAGGCGCGTGGCGCCTGGCCACGCTGCGCCAGTGACCACAGCATCCGCCCGGTACTGAACAGGCCGCTGTTGCAGGAGGAGGAGGCTGCGGTAATGACCACCACGGTGATGATGCTGGCCGCGGCCGGCACGCCGAGTTTGTCAAACACGAACACGAACGGGCTCACGCTCGGACTCAGTTGGTCCCAGGGCACCACCGCCATGATGACCAGCAGCGCCCCCAGATAAAAGATGAGAATTCGCGCGATGATGCCGTTGGTCGCCCTCGGCAGCGCCACCGCCGGATCCTGCGCCTCGCCGGCGGTGACCCCGATCAGCTCGACACCCGCGTAGGCGAACATCACGATCTGCAGCGTCAGCAGCACGCCCTTGATGCCGAAAGGCAGGAAACCGCCGTGCGCCCACAGGTTGGTGAAGCTGGCCGTGGCGCCGAGGTTGCCGGCGTGCAGCACGATCACGGCAAGGCCGGCGAGGATCAGTGCCACGATGGTCGCGACCTTGATGAGGGCGAACCAGAACTCCAGCTCCCCGAATACGCGTACCGCCAGCAGGTTCGAGCCGTAGAGCGCAAGGAGCGCGATCAACGGCGGCAACCACTGCGGTACGTCTGGAAACCAGTAGCGCACGTAGATTCCGATCGCCGTCAGCTCCGCCATCGCCATGACGACCCACATGAACCAGTAGGACCAGCCGGTGACGAATCCGGCGAACGGCCCGCAGAACTCGTCGGCGTAAGTGGCGAACGAGCCGGCCACGGGACGATAGGTCAGCAGCTCGCCGAGCGCGCGCATGATGAAGAAAATCGCCACGCCACCCAGGGCGTAAGCGAGCAGCAGCCCGGGCCCGGCGTTGTGGATCGCCTTGGCGGAGCCGAGGAACAAGCCGACGCCGATCGTGCCGCCGATGGCGATGAGCTGGATGTGCCGGTTGCGCAGATTGCGCGAGAGGTCAGAGCCGGGTTGCGACATGAGTGCTCCGATGTGTTCGTGACTGTTGTTGCCGGCTTGCCGCTTCACGGCACCGGCGGTGGTCCGAGCAAGGCGTAACGCCGTCCCTGCGGCAGCTCGTAGCGCCGCAGGAGCGTCGCGGTTCCGGATGCCGCAAGACTCCCCGCGACGCCGTCGCCGTCGGGGTCATGCGCGTGCCAGCGCTCGAGCCAGCGCGTGAGCGGGCCGGGCGCGTGACCGGGCATGAGGACCAGCACCCGCGCCTCGCGACCGTGGGCGCGAAACCAGCCGCTCACGGCGCCGCGCGGCGCCTGCGCGTTGCTGGTGAGGATGCTGAAGCCGGCGTCGAAGCCGTGGTCGAGCATGGCGATGGTCGTCTCGTCCGGATTGAGGAGCGCGAGCGCCTGTCGTGCGCAGTCGGCATGGATGCGGCGCGCGAGCCCCGGCAGATCCTGCCAGCGATCGATGACCGGCAGCACTGCGAGCGCGGTGAAACACAGCGCGGCGGCATAGCCGCTGTAGGTCCAGGCGAGGCTGCGCTGCAGATCCCCGCGGCGCTGTGATTGCGTGGCAAGCATCAGTGCCGCGAGCGTCGCGATGGCGGCGGCGAGCGCCGCCGCCAGGCATGCGATCGGCGCACCTGCGCCCGAGGCGAACAGCAGGGTCAGCGCGGCAACCAGCACCCCGCCGAGCGCGCTGGCGAGGACGCGTGTCGAGGTCACCGCCAGCTGGTCGAGCCGCGTCGGCGCGCGCTGCGCCTCACACGCCCACAGCCCGGTGAGAACGCCGAACCCAAGGAGTGCAGGCGCTGCGTAAATGTCGCGCGCCGTGGCCGCCACCGACAGCAGCGCGAGGAACGGCAGGCTCGATGCGACCGCGAAGCGCCACGCCGTGCCGGCAAGACCCGCCGCGCGCACCCGGCTCCAGGCCCGGCACAGCGCCGCCGCGACCGCGAACGTCCACGGCAGCAGGTACAGCGGCAGCTCGAGGAGGTATTTGCCGGAAGTGTTGCGGTGTCCGCTCGTGTAGTCGAGGGCGGCGGGAGCGGCCACCTGGGTGAATCGTCCCACGACGTTGTTCCAGAAGAGCGCGCGCAGCGCCTCCGCACCATGCTCGGTGCGCGCGACCGCCAGCAGCCACGGGCAGATGATGAGCCCTTGCAGCAGCAGTCCCGCGTACAGCTCCCAACGGCGCAGTTCCGACCAGCGCCGCTCCCACACCACGAGCGTGATGAGCGCCAGTGCCGGCACCAGCCATCCGGGCGCGCTCTTGGCCATGAACCCGATCGCCGCGCCGAGGTGCATCAGCGTGTAGCCCGCCGCTTTGCGCCGGCCGGTGCTGGCGCTGTAACCGCGCCACGCGCCCAGCAGTGCGAGCGCGCTGCCGGCCAGCAGGCAGGCGTCGGGCGCGAGCCAGCTGCTCACGCGAAACGCCGTCAGTGCGCTCGCGGCGATGAGCGCCGCGAGCAGCGCCGAGACAGCATCGGTCTGCATCGCCAGCGCCAGCGCGCCTACCGCCAGCGCGGTGATACACGCGTACAGCAGGTTGGGGACGCGTGCGGCGGCGGCGGAATCCCCGAACAGCGAAATGGCAGCCCCCGACATCCAGTACGACAGCGGCGGCTTCTCGAGGAACGCCGTGCCGGCGAGCTGCGGCAAGGTGTGGTCAGTCTGCCGGCTCATGCGCCAGGCGATGTCCGCCTCGCGCGGCTCATCGGGCGTCCACAGGCCGCGGCCAAACATGCCCGACAGCCACAGCGGCGCCAGCGCCAGCACGATGAGCACACCCAGGGAATGCGCGGACAGGGATGGATGCGGCGGAGAAATCAACAGCCCCCCACAAGGGTCGACCTCGCAAGGGGCAATTATGCGTACGTCGGGCTACAGAGAGTAGCGCACGATCATGCGCACCAGACGAGCGCGATCGGCAGACCAGTGCGTGAATGCCTGGCAGACCTGTTGCGTGCCGCCCTCGGGCGTGCTTTGCGAGTACTTTTCCGCGAACCGCGCCTGCCCTGATTCCTCGCCGGGGACGAATCGGTTCGCGCTCCAGGATGCATCGCTGTCGGCGGGCCGGCTGAAGAGCTCGAGCTCCGTGACCTTGGCGCTGCCCGGAATGGTGGCGCACAGCGTCACCGGGCTCGCCTCGGCTTCGGTGCAGGCGCGGATGGCCGGCGTGGGGCCTTCCGCCGACACCCCGAGCGGTGAGGAGGTGCCGGGCGCGCTGACCACCAATGCCGGCCGGCACGCCGCCACTGTGGCCGTGACGACCACCCCGTCGGTGCCGATCTGGCGCAGCACTCCGGCCTCGATCTCGGCGCGCACCCCGGCGCGGGTGAGCTCGAGCTGGCTGGCGGTGCGGCTGATCTCCGCGACGCGCGCCTGCAGCTCCCGTTGCAGCGTGTTCTGAGCCAGGCGCTCGCCTGAGGTGAGCCATTGCGAGAGGGCGAAGCCCGCGATGGCCGCTCCGCCGACCACGACGAGCAGGATGATGAGCTGGATCCGGCCCTTGCGGCGGGTGGCCGACTGGCTGCGCGTCGCCTCGCGCAGCAGGGCGGATCGCAGCTGCAGCAACGACGCCGATAGCGTTGCGGTGCCCGCGATGATGGCGGCAAGCACTGAATCGGGCATGGTCAACACGGGGCGACCTCAATTCTCGGTGCGCCACGCTAGCACGGCGCGTCCGCGGGTCGAAGACGCGGCGGCAGGAGAAACATAAAATCGCGATGCTGGTCACAGCCGCACCCTGTCGCGTGAGCGCGACGCGTGGCTAGAGCGGGGCGCCGGCAGCCTCGAGCCAGCGCTCCAGCGGCCTCAAGTCCGCGTTCAGCAGGTGCAGCCCGAGCTTGGTCCGCCGCCACAGAATGTCCGGCGTGGTGCGCGCAAATTCCTCTCGGCACAGGTACTCGACCTCGCGCTCGTACAGCTGCGGCAACAACTCGCGCCCCAGCTGCGCGAGCGTGCCGGCCGTGCCGAGCACGCGCTCGAGGCGCGTGCCGTATGCATGGGCGCAGCGCCAGCGCATGCGCGGGGGCAGCCAGGGATAGCGCCGCTCCACCGTGCGCAGAAACACCGCAAGGCTCCCTTGCGGCAGGTCACCGCCGGGGAGCTTTGCGCCCGCGGTCCAGGGGCCGGCGCGCACACCGAGTGCCGCGGTGAGACGGTTCACGGCGTCCTCCGCCAGCCGGCGGTAGGTGGTGATCTTGCCCCCGAAGACCGACAGCAGGGGGAGGGGGTGCTGATCGAGCTCCAGGGCGTAGTCGCGCGTGACCCGCATGGGGTCGGTCGCCTCATCGGCGAGCAGCGGCCGCACGCCCGAGTAGCTCCACACGACATCGGCCGGCGAGAGCTGCTGCCTGAAGTAGCGGTTGGCGAGCGTGCACAGGTAAGACACTTCCGCGGCGTCGATGGCTACCGCCGCCGGATCGGTGTGGTAATCCACATCCGTGGTGCCGAGCAGAGTGAAGTCGTGCTCGTAGGGGATCGCGAACACGATGCGCCGGTCCTCGTTCTGGAAGATGTAGGCGAAGCGATGAGCGAACAGCCGCGGTACCACGATGTGGCTGCCCTTCACGAGGCGCACCTGGCGCACCGCGTGCACCGGCGTGGCCTCGGTGAGGAAACGACTCACCCAGGGACCGGTGGCGTTCACCACCGCGCGCGCTTCGATGACGCGCGGCTCGCGGCCGCAGTCGAGCGTTGCGCTCCAGAGGGCGCCGCGCGGGGCCAGCCGCTCACAGCGGGTGCGGGTGAGAATGGTGGCGCCGCGCGCCTGCGCATCGAGTGCGTTCAGCACCACCAGTCGCGCATCGTCGGTCTGCCCGTCGGAATACAGGAAGCCGCGCCGGTAGCCCGCCTTGAGCGGCTCCCCGGCGATATGCTTGCGCAGGTCGACGGATGCGGAAGCCGCCAGCCGCGCTCGCGCGGCCAGGTGATCGTACAGAAACAACCCGGCGCGGATCATCCATGCCGGGCGCAGGTGCGCGGCGTGCGGCATGATGAAGTGCAGCGGCCGCATGATGTGCGGCGCCGCGCCGAGCAGCACCTCGCGCTCCTGCAACGCCTTGCGCACCAGTGAGAAGTGGAACTCCTCGAGATAACGCAGGCCGCCGTGGATGAGCTTGGTGCTGGCGGAGGAGGTGTGTGCCGCCAGATCGTCCTGCTCGCACAGCAGCACTTTAAGTCCGCGTCCGGCCGCGTCGCGGGCTATCCCGGTGCCGTTGATTCCCCCCCCGACGACCAGCAGGTCGTAGCTTGCCGCCGTCAGGTCGCTCACGCCCGGCGCTGCGCCTGCTGGCCGTAATAGTCCGGATAGTCCCGGGAGAGTCCCTTGAAGCGGCGGTGAATCCACAGGTACTGCTCGGGGGCCGTACGCACCTGCGCCTCGATCATGCGGTTGAAGCGCTCGCTGTCGGCCGCAGGGCAGTCGCTCGGGAAGTCCTCGAGGGGCGGATGTATGATCGCCCGGTAGCCCTGCGCTCCCGGCAGGCGCCGCAGAAAGTATGGCAACACCGCGGCCCCGGTCATGCGCGCCAGGCGCGAAGTGAGCGTGTTGGTGGCGGCCGGGATGCCGAACATGGGCACCATCTCCGCGCCCTTCTTGCGATAGCTCTGATCGGGGGCATACCACACGCACTCGTTGTTCTTCAGCGCCGTGATGAAGGCGCGGATGTCGTCCCTGGGGATCCCCTGGGAGCCATAATTGTTGCGGAAGCGCTTGAGCGCGTACGCCAGCACCTCATTGCGGGTCGGCCGGTACAGAAACCTGACCGGCGCCACGCTGGCGAGCGCGCGGCCCGCCATTTCCATGGGGGTGAAATGGGCGGTGAGCAGAATCACGCCGCGGCCGCGGGCCACGGCGGCCCGCAGATGCTCGGCGCCCTCGACATGCACGATGCGCGCAAGGCGCGCGGGCGAGAGCCACCAGGCGAGCGGTATTTCCAGCAGCGCGATCCCCAGACTCCCGAAGTGCCGATCGAGCAGTCGCTCGCGCGCCTGCGCGGACAGTTCGGGAAAACACAACTCGAGATTGCGTCGCGCGGTCTTGACGAAGCCGATCGGCAGGCGGCGCAGCACCGCGCCCAGCGTACTTCCGATCGCCACCATCCATGGGAACGGCAGCAACGCCGCTACACGTAACAACCCCAAACCCGCCCAGGTGAGCCAGTACCGGGGCGCGAGCAGCCGCAGTCGCATTGCACCCCCTAAAGGTCTGCGCGCAGGCCTTGTAGCATAAAGAATAACCCATTCGCGACGCGCGGCTATGATCCAATGCGCCCGATGAGCAGCGCCGGCACGCGATATATCGAAGTGCGCCTCGCGCGCCTGAGCCTGCACCGGGGCGGGCGCACCGTGCTGAAGGGCATCAGCTGGACCATACGGCCAGGGGAACGCTGGGTGCTGGCCGGAGCCAACGCCGCCGGCAAGACGCAGCTGTTGAAACTCGTCGCCGGAATCGTGTGGCCCGCTCCCGCGGCGCGCGCGACGCGCCACTACCTGCTCGGCCGGCAGCTCAGCAGCACGCCCTTCGGGATCAAGGACGAGATCGCCTACCTCGGGGCGGAGCGGCACGACAAGTATCAGCGCTACGGCTGGAACATGCCGGTCGAGCGCATCGTCGGCACGGGGCTGTATCGAACCGACATTCCCCTCGATAGGTTGAGCGGGGCCGACCGCCGTCGCATTCGCCGCACGCTCGGGCGTCTGGCGGTGGCGCATCTGGCGCCGCGCCCGTTGCTGTCGCTGTCGTACGGGGAGCGGCGGGTGATCCTGCTGGCGCGCGCTCTGGTATCGAGGCCGCGGCTGCTGTTACTCGATGAGGTGCTGAACGGACTGGATGAGATCAACCGCGCGCGCATGCTGCGCTGGCTCGGGCGCCAGACGGGCCGCCTGCCGTGGGTGCTCGCCACGCACCGCCTCGAGGATGTGCCGTCGAGTGCCACGCACGCGCTGGTGTTGAGCCGCGGACGCATCGTGTACGGCGGCGTGCTGCGTGGTGCGCCGCTGAAGCGCTGGCTCGAATCGCAACCGCGCGAGTCGCGCCCCGAGAGTGCGCGCCGTGCCGCACGCCCCGGCGGTCGCAGCCTCGTGCGGCTCACCAACGCGCGCGTGTATCTTGAGGGGCGCCGCGTGCTCGACGGGATCTCCCTCACGGTGCGCGCCGGTGAGTGCTGGGTCATCCACGGGCGCAACGGCTCAGGCAAGACGACGCTGTTGCGCACTCTGTACGGCGATCACGGCGTCGCCGTGGGCGGAGCGATCGAGCGCGCCGGCGTGGGTCCTGGCGTGGCCCTGGAGGTGTTCAGGAAACGGGTGGGCCTCATCGCTCCACATCTGCAGGCCGATCATCCGGCGCAGCTCACGGTCGCCGAGGTGGTGCAGTCCGGGCGCCATGCGAGCGTCGGTCTCAACGATGCGCCGAGCGCCGCCGATCGATCCGTCGCGCGGCGCACGCTGGCGCTGTTCGGTCTGACGAGGCTCTCGACACGCCCCCTGGGCGAACTGTCCTACGGACAGTCGCGTCGCGTGCTGTTTGCGCGCGCCTGGGTGCGCGAGCCCGAGCTGCTGCTGCTGGATGAGCCCTTTGCGGGCGTCGATGCTCCTACGCGCCGCACCCTGCTGGAACGCGTGCTGGCGCTGGCGGCCGGCGGGACGGCCGTGGTGATGAGCGCTCATCGCCCGGGCGACTGGCTCGGCTGCGCAAGCCATGAGCTCGAGCTGGCGGGTGGTTGCGCGTTGTACGGCGGTCCGATCCGCCCGCTCCTCGAGCGGCGCCGGCGGGTCGCCGGGGCGACACGGTGAGGGCGTACGTGCGCAGCCCTGGGGCGGCGGCCGTGCTCATCGGCGCAATCGCCGCCGGGGTGGCGATACTGCGCACCGCGCCCGCGGGGCGCGATGCCGCCTGGGACGACAGCCGCATCCCCAACCTGATCATTCGCGCAGCGCGCGACTACCTGCCGCCTGCCCAACCCGGCGCGGACGTGTCGGCGCTGGTCCCCGCCCACAAACCTTAAGAGCGAGGCAAGGTGCGCCGACAGCTCGGAGCGCTGTTTCTCTTCTGCATCATCGATACGCTCGGCTTTGGCATCCTGGTTCCGCTGGTGCCGTACATGGCCGACCGCTTCGGCGTGGCGCCCGCATTCATCACCCCGATCCTCGGCAGCTACTCGCTGTGCCAGCTGCTGGCGGCGCCTGTGTGGGGGCGCCTGAGCGATCGCTACGGTCGGCGGCCGATCCTCATGAGCAGCCTCGCGGGTGCCTGCGTCTCGTACGTGTTGCTCGGCTGCGCGCGCAACGTCTGGTGGCTGTTGGCCTCGCGCATGCTCGCCGGATTCATGGCCGGCAACATCGCCGCGGCCTTCGCCTACGCCTCGGATGTGAGCGCGGCGCCGCAGCGCACGGCCACTCTCGGCCTGATCGGCGCGGCCATCGGCCTCGGCTTCACGCTCGGCCCGCCCTTGGGCGGTGTGCTGGCGGGCCAGGATGCCGCCCGCGCTGACTTCGTGGCACCGGCGGTGGTCGCGGCGTGCCTGAGCTTGCTGGCGATCGCTCTGGTGAAATGGGTGCTGCCGGAGAGTCACGGCGCCGCGCAGCGCAGCCAGCACGCCGAGGAGCCACGGCGCGGATCATGGCGGCTGCTGCGCGAGCGCCCGGCGCTCGCCCTGCTCGCCGCCGCGACGCTGGCCGTGACCTACTCGCAGTCGATCCTCGAATCGATTGTCGCCATCTGGGCGCTGCACAAGTACGGCTTCGGGCCGCGCACCGTCGGTTTTCTGTTGTTCGGCGTCGCACTGCCGGCGCTGCTGATGCAGGGCGGGGCGGTGCGCATCCTCGCGCCCTGGCTCGGGGAGTCGCGCCTGGCGATGTTCGGGGTACTCGCCTACGTCAGCGGACTCATCACCCTCGCCCAGGCGCCCGTGCTGGCCGTCACCGTGATCGGGCTCATGTTGTGCGGCACCGGGCTCGGCGCCTACAACCCGAGCGCGTTCGCGCTCGCCTCCAAGCAGTCGCGCGGGCACGACCGCGGTGCGGTGCTGGGTGCGTACGTGGCAAGCGCGAGTCTCGCGCGCGTGATCGGACCTTTCACGTCCGGTCCGATCTATGAGCTGTTGGGAGCGGCGGCGCCTTTTCTGGTCGGCGCGTGCGTCACCCTGCCGGCCGCGTGGCTGGTGCGACGGGTGCGCACCGCTGCACCTAGGGCGGCAGCGGACTGAGCGCCACTTCGATGGCGTCGCCGACGACCCGCACCGCGTGCGTCGGCAGCGGCAGTTCCGCGGGCGGCCCGAGCACGCGGCCGTCACGGATGTCGAACGAGGCGCCGTGCAGCGGGCACACCAGCCGCGTGGCGCGCAGCCGTCCTTCGCACAGGCGCGCATGCGCGTGGGTACAGATGTTATCCAGGGCGAACACCCCTTCACGCGTGTGACAGATCACGATCTCGCGGCCGCCGATGACACAGGCCCGCATGCTTCCCGGCGGAACCTCGGCGAGCCTCAGTGCGGGTTCGAACTGCGGCATGGCATCCTAGAACTGGATCTCGGTCTCGAATATCGATACGGCCTGGCCGCTGATCCAGACGCCGGCCAGGGCTTCGCCGCTGAATTCGAGCTCGACTTCGACCCGCCCGGGCCGATGCAGCGAGTGGCCCTGGATGCCGGTAAAGTGCGCGCGCTCGCCGCTGCGCGTGAGCAGCCGCAGCTGCGCCAGATAGGCCCCGAGCAGCCCGTGGGCGTTGCCGCTGACCGGATCCTCGGCGATGCCGAGCGCCGGGCAGAACATGCGCGACTCGGTCAGGTGATCCGCGGCGCCCGGCGTGAGGGTGAAGACGAAGTAGCCGGCCGCGCCGATCTGCGCCGACAGGGTCGTGAGCCGTG